>NZ_JBPKBI010000008.1:49307-133849 GCF_051388935.1 Yinghuangia sp. YIM S10712 | reverse complement strand
CCCCGGGGCCTGGTGGGTCGGGGTCCCGGGCCGGTGGCACCGGGACCTCCTGACCGGGCGGGCGTCCCGACGTCCGCTCGGTTTCCAGCGCGTTCTGCAGGATGACGACGGCTGCCGCCTGGTCGACGACAGTACGGGCCTTCTTGCCTCGCACTCCTGAGGCACGCAGGTCGCGTGTCGCGGTCACGGTGGTCAGCCGCTCGTCGACGAGGCGCACGCCGATCGGCGCGACCACCGCCGCGAGCCGGGTCGCGAAGGTGCGGGCCTTGGCCGCGGCGGGCCCTTCGCGGCCGGACAGCGATCGCGGCAGCCCGACGATGACTTCCACCGCCTCGCGTTCGGCGACCAACTCGGCCACGCGGCGCACACCGCGTCCCGCGGGCACGGTCTCGACAGGAGTCGCGACCAGGCCGTGAGGATCGCTCGCGGCGACGCCGACGCGTACTTCGCCGACGTCGACCGCGATTCTGATGCCCCTCCTCACCGGCCCCACCCCGTGCACGCCGGTGAGGACGGACACCGCACCGGTGCGTCGGCGGGACGGCCTCGGTCCATCGAAGTCCCCAAGCCTCAGGCCGTTTTCTGGGTGACGGTGCGGGTGACCGCGGCCAGCGCGTCGTCCACCGCCGCCGGGTTGGCGCCGCCGCCTTGCGCGACGTCGTCCTTCCCGCCTCCGCCCCCGCCCAGGGCCTGCGCCGCGATGCGCACCAACTCCCCTGCCTTGACGCCGCGTTCGCGAGCCGCGTCGTTGGTCGCGACGACCACCATCGGCTTGTTGTTCACCACGGAGACAACGGCGACGGCCGCGGGGCGTGCCCCGAGCCGCCCGCGTACGTCGAGCGCGAGCTTGCGCAGGTCGTCGGTCGGGGTGCCGTCGGCGACCCGGTGTGCGACGAGGGCGACGCCGCCCACGTCCGAGGCGCTCTCGGCCAGGCTCGCGGAGGCCTGGAGGACCTGCGCCGCGCGCATCCGGTCGATCTCCTTCTCGGCCTCGCGCAGCTTGGCGACGATCGAGGACACGCGCTCGGGAAGCTCCTCGGGACGGCCCTTCACGACGTCGGTGAGCTGGTTGACGATCGTGTGCTCGCGGGCGAGGAAGCGGTACGCGTCGACACCGACGAGCGCCTCGACGCGGCGCACACCGGCGCCGATCGACGATTCGCCGAGCAGCTTGACCAAGCCGAGCTGCGCGGTGTTGTGCACGTGTGTACCGCCGCACAGCTCCTTGGAGTAGTCGCCGATCGTGACGACCCGGACCTCGTCGCCGTACTTCTCGCCGAACATCGCGGTCGCGCCCTGCTTGCGGGCGGCGTCCATGCTCATGATCTCGGCGACCACGTCGAGGTCCCGTGCGAGCACTTCGTTGATCTTTTGCTCGACGTCGGTGAGCACGCCGCCGGGCACCGCCGAGGGGGCGCCGAAGTCGAAGCGGAAGCGGCCGGGGGCGTTCTCGGAGCCGGCCTGCGCGGCGGTCGGGCCGAGCGCGTCGCGCAGCGCCTGGTGGGTGAGGTGGGTGGCGCTGTGTGCGCGCGCGATGGCGCGGCGGCGCTCGGTGTCGATCGTCGCGTGCGCCGGCGCGCCGACGGTGACCTCGCCGACCTGCACGGTCCCGCGGTGCACGCTCACGCCGGGCACGGGCTGCTGGACGTCTCGCACCTCGACGACACCGCCGCCTTCGACGCGGATGCGCCCACTGTCGGCGAGCTGGCCGCCGCCTTCCGCGTAGAACGGCGTGCGGTCCAGGACGATTTCGACGTCGTCGCCCTCCTGCGCGGCGGGCGCGGAGACGCCGTCGACGAGGATGCCGACGACTGTGGCCTCACTCGCGTCGAACACGTAGCCGGTGAACTCGGTGGCACCGGCGGTGTCGGCGAGCTCGCGGTACGCGGAAACGTCGGCGTGGCCCTGCTTCTTGGCGCGGGCGTCTTCCTTCGCGCGCTTCTTCTGCTCGGCCATGAGGCGGCGGAAGCCGTCCTCGTCGACGTCGAGGCCCTGCTCGGCGGCCATTTCGAGGGTGAGGTCGATCGGGAAGCCGTGCGTGTCGTGCAGGGCGAAGGCCGCGCTGCCGGGCAGCGTGGTGCCGCCGGCCGCCTTGGTCTTGCCGATCTCGGTGTCGAGGATCGAGGTGCCGGTGACGATCTTGTCGAGGAAGCGGTTCTCCTCGGCGACCGCGATCGAGTCGATACGCCCCGCGTCGGCGACGAGTTCGGGGTATTGCGGGCCCATCGCGTCGATGGTCGAGGCAACCAGCGCGCTGATGGTCGGACCGTCGGCGCCGAGCAGGCGCATGTTGCGGATCGCGCGGCGCATCATGCGGCGCAGCACGTAGCCGCGGCCTTCGTTGCCGGGGACGACGCCGTCGCCGATGAGCATGACGGCGGTGCGCACGTGGTCGGCGACGACGCGCAGGGCGACGTCCGACTTGAGGTCGGCGCCGTAGCGGTGGCCGGTCAGTGCCGCGGCACGGTCGAGGATCATCCGCGACGTGTCGATCTCGTACAGGTTGTCGACGCCTTGCAGGATGCATGCGAGGCGTTCGAGGCCCAGACCGGTGTCGACGCTCTTGGCGGGGAGGTCACCGAGGATGTCGTAGTCGTCCTTGCCCGTGCCCTCGCCCCGGATGAACTGCATGAAGACGAGGTTCCAGATCTCCAGGTAGCGCTCGCCGTTGACGGCGGGGCCGCCCTCCTCGCCGTAATCGGGGCCGCGGTCGTAGTTGATCTCCGAGCACGGGCCGCACGGGCCGGGCACGCCCATCGACCAGAAGTTGTCCTTCTTGCCCAGGCGTTGGATGCGTTCGGCGGGGACGCCGATCTTGTCCCGCCAGATGGTCTCGGCCTCGTCGTCGTCGAGGTAGACGGTGATCCACAGCTTCTCGGGGTCGAGGCCGTAGCCGCCGCCGGCGATCGGGGTGGTCAGCAGCTCCCACGCGAGCGTGATGGCGCGCTCTTTGAAGTAGTCGCCGAAGGAGAAGTTGCCGCACATCTGGAAGAACGAGCCGTGCCGGGTTGTCTTGCCGACCTCGTCGATGTCGAGGGTGCGGACGCACTTCTGCACGCTGGTGGCGCGGGGGAAAGGCGGCTTGACCTCGCCGAGGAAGTACGGCTTGAAAGGCACCATGCCCGCGTTGACGAGCAGAAGCGTCGGGTCGTCCGCGACGAGCGAGGCCGACGGCACGACGGTGTGTCCGCGCTCTTCGAAGAAGCGCAGCCAGCGGCTACGGATCTCAGCGGAATCCATCAGCGTCGGTCCTTCCGGTCGTACTTGCCGCCGCCGTCACGGCGGTCGTGCAGTCTCGGTGCGGGCGCCGCTCCGGGGAGGCCGAGGCGGAAGCCCTGTTGGTTTTCGTATCGGTCGTGGGCGTCGCGGGGGTCGTACGCGTCGAGTTCGTACGGGTCGTACACCTCACGTCCGTATACGTCCCGTCCACGGTACGGTCCCCGGGCGGGCGGCAGCATCGGATATTCGCGGCCGGCCTGGATGACCGGCGGCGCGGCGGCCGCGGTGACGTCGGCGCCGATCGCGCGGTAGAGCTCGGCTTCGCGTTCGGCCATGCCGGCGCGCACCTCGTCGGCGAAGTAGCGGATCGCCTCGCCGATTCCGGTGACGTTGTCGGCAACGCCCTCGGGGGTGTACTTCTGCGCCTTGTCCTTGACTTTCCGCGCGGCCCACATGCCGGCGCCGGCGCCGACGGCCATCCAGAAGAGCCTGGCCATGTCATGACCTCCCGCGGGCGGCGCGCTGGCGTGCGATGCGCTCGGCCTTGGCCGTGGAGCGTACGCGCTTGGCCAGTTCGGCGCGTTGTTGCGCGGACAGTGCGCGGCGCACCCCGTAGGAGAACGCGGCGGTCTTGACCAGCGGGCCGCCGAGAGTGGCGGCGACGGTCGACGACAGCGCGGTGGCGTTGGTCGACATCGTCTGCACGTTGCCGGCGATCTGGTCGACGCGGGCCAGTTGCGCGTTCGTCGCGCGGACGGCGTCGGTCATCTCGTCCAGCAGGGGCGGCGTGCGGTCGGCGATGTCGGAGACGAGGCGGGTCGCCTCCTTCAGCACCTTGACCAGCTTCACCAGCACCAGCGCGAGAAAGGCGACGAGAATCGCCCAGAACGTCGCGATGATCATCAGCGCGACTTCGCCACCCGACACCTTGATGCGCTCCTTCAATGGCCGTCATTGGCCGAAAGACAACTGCGGACGACAAGCTGAGGGGGAGTCACCTGGGAGACATCCACACGGGCGACTCCGGAAGCCCCGACCCTACCGCGACGTGACGGAGACGCTGCGGAACGGTCGCCTGACACTACCGGCCGCGCGGGGTGCGGTGCACTCACCGGTGGCGGCCCTGTTGGGGATGGCTCGTCGCCGAGTGCGAGGGTTGTCCCGGGGGCGTGAGGGGACAAAGACGAAGGCAAGAGGCAGCGAAAAGGGCCCGGCTCCGAATACGGAGCGGGGCCCTTTTTCGTCGTTTCCTGTGCGTCGTTTCGAACGTTGTTGCCGAACGTCGCCGCCGAACGCCGTCGCCGTGCGGTACGACGCTGCGGGTGACGCGGGTCAGCGCGAGTAGTACTCGACGACGAGTTGTTCGTCGCAGATGACCGGGATCTCCCGACGCTGCGGGAGGCGGTCGAGGCGGGCGACGAGGGCCCCGAGGTTCACCTCGATGTACTTCGGGGTGTTCTCCGCCGCGAAGCCGCCGGCGCGGACGACCTGGAAGAGGGGCTTGTCGCGGCTGCGTTCGCGCACGCCGACGATGTCCTCGGTCCGGAGCCGGTACGACGGGCGATCGACCTTGGTGCCGTTGACCTCGAAGTGGCCGTGGCTGACCATCTGGCGGGCCTGGTAGATCGTGCGCGCGAATCCGGCGCGGAGGACGAAGGCGTCGAGGCGGCGCTCCAGGGCGACGACCATTTCCTCGCCGGTCTTGCCCTGGTGCTTGTGCGCATTGTCGAACGCGGCCCGCATCTGGGTCTCGTTGATGTCGTACTGCGCGCGGAGCTTCTGCTTCTCCATCAGGCGCACCTTGTAGTCCGACGCCTGCTTGCGACCGCGCCCGTGCTCGCCCGGCGGGTAAGGCCGGTTTTCGAGGTACTTCTGCGCTTTGGGGGTCAGAGCGATGCCGAGCGCACGGCTGCGCTTGACCTTGGGGCGGGCCTGGTTCAACGGATCCTCCGAGTCGGTGGTACTTGCCAGCCACGGCCGATTTAGGTAAGCCTAACCTTAACGTCGAAGGCACTTCGAGGGAAACCCCGGGGTGCGCGATCGCCACCGCCCTGTCGCACGACCACGCTGGAGGACGCATGCCCCGGACCACCGACGCCGCCGACGCCACCCCTGAGGCGACCGCCGGCGAATGCGCCCGGCAGCGCTCCCGGGGCAGTCACCCGGACGCCGCGTCCCGCGCCCGCACCCTGGCCGCGTACGCCGCGTCGGCGCTCGTCGAACTCCCCGGCCACATCGGCGACGAGCCCGTCGTCCCGGCCGCCCGGTCGGTGGAGTCCGACGGCTCGATCCTGATGCTGGTCCCGCCGGAGATCGGCGCGGCCGTGCTGACCTCGCGCGACGACGTGGCCGCCGTCCTGCACCTGGTCGACGTGGCCCCCGTCGCGGTGCCGCAGCGCGTGCGCGCCCACTGCTGGGTCGCGGGGTGGCTGAGCACCCCGTCGGGCTCCGGTCTCGGCCGTGCCGCCGCACGGCTCGCCGCCGCCGCGCACGACCCCGCACTCCTCACCTCCGGTGCGGCGCGCTCGGGCGCCGTCGTGCGGCTGGAACCCGGCGAGGTCCTCGTCGACGACCTGTGGGGCGCCGAGCACGTCGAACCGGACGAGTACGGTGCCGCGACCGCCGACCCGGTGGCCGCCCACGAGGCCGAACTCCTTCAGCACCTCGCCGCCGCGCACGGTGCCGAACTGCACCGTCTGTGCCGGCTGACCGGCGCGGTGGCGAAGGGCGACCGCGTCGCACCCGTCGCCCTCGACCGTTTCGGCCTGCGGCTGCGCTGCACGGGGCCGACGCGCACGCGGGACGTCCGCTTCGAGTTCACGTCGCCGGTGAACGGGCCCGCCGCACTCGGCGAGGCGCTGCGGAGCCTGTTCCACGGTCCGGGCGGGAGCGAATCCGCCTGCGCCTGAACATATTTCGTCGATATTCGAGCAGCGTTGAACGAGCCTGACTGCTGTTGATGGTTCCGTGGTGCACAGCCGCGGCGATTCACCCCTCCACATCCGGTTCATCCGCTCATTGAGGGATTGCCGCCTCCGTAGGGCACTGTGGAGAGCCATCACCCATCAGTGGCAGGAAGGACGGATGCGGTGTTCGAGCGCCCCAGGCGACCCGGCACCGTCGGCGGCCCCCGGAATCCCCGCGATTCCGAACGGGCCCCGGCAACGCTCTCCCCGGCGGAGGTCCCCTCCCCGATGCCCCGGCGGCGCGGCCGATCGGCGGCGCGGCTCCCGTGGCATCCACCGCCACTGGCCACCCTCCCGTGGCAGGAGCGCCTGCGTGCGCGCCTGCGTGCGGACGCGTACGGCGTGGACGCGCCGGAGCGAACCGACACGGGTGTCTCGGTGCCGCACGTGCTCGACCTCGCGCTGCGCACCGGCGAGTTGCTGCTGGCGAGTGGAGAGGGCGGCGAGGACGTCGAGGCCGCGATGCTCGGCATCACCGACGCGTACGGCCTTCAGCGGTGCACGCCGAACGCCACGTTCACGGCGATGACGCTGTCGTACCAGCCGTCGCTGGCGGACGCGCCGGTCACGGCGGAGCGCGTGGTGCGCCGCAGGGCCACCGACTTCACGCGGCTCGCGGCGGCGCACCGGCTGGTGGAGGACATCACCACCGGCGAAGTGAGCCTGGAGGACGCCTATCACCGGCTCGTCGAGATCCGCCGCAACCGGCACCCGTACCCCCGCTGGCTGGTGCTGGGGGCCACCGGTTCGGTGGCCGCGACGGCCAGCGTGCTGGTCGGCGGCGGCGTGGTCGTCGCGTGCGCGTCGTTCCTGGCTGCGGTGCTCGGGGACTGGCTGGCGCAACTGCTGGCGAAGCGCGGCGTGCCCGAGTTCTACCAGTTCGTCCTTGCCGCGATGCCGGCGGCGGCGGTCGCCGTGGTGCTGATCAAGCTGGACATCGGGATCCTGCCGTACGCGGTCGTGACCGGCGGGTTGTTCGCGCTGTTGCCCGGCCGGGCCCTGGTGGCGGCCGTGCAGGACGGACTGACGGGCTTTTACATCACCGCCGCCGCACGGTTGTTGGAGGTCTTCTACCTCATCACCGGCATCATCTGCGGCATCGCGATCATGCTGCACGCCGGCAGCCAACTCGGCGTCGAACTCGACGTCGAGGGCTCGTTCTTCCCCGAGTCGAACCCTCCCGTGCAACTCCTCGCGGCGATGGGGCTGTCACTCGCGTTCGCGGTCCTCGTGCAGGTGCGGCCCGACGCGCTGCTGATCGCCGCGGCCGGCGGCGCGTCGAGCTGGTCGATCTTCGAGGTGCTGCGCAACGCGGGCTCGGCGCCGATCCTGGCGACCGCCATCGCGACGGGGGTCGTCGGGCTGCTCGGCCAGCTCCTCGCCCGGGCGGGGCGCACCTCGGCGCTGCCGTACGTCATCCCGGCGATCGGCCCGCTGCTGCCCGGCGGTTCGATGTACCAGGGCATGCTCGGACTGGCCCTCGGGCACACCGACCAGGGCTGGCTGGGACTTGTCAACGCGGCCGGGCTGGCGCTCGCGCTCGCGGTGGGCGTGAACCTGGGGAGCGAGGTGGCGCGCTTCGTTCTGCCGGTGCCGCAGCGCGGCGGTCGGGAGCAGCGCGCGGCGGCCAAGCGCACGCGCGGTTTCTGACATCGCGCCGGGCGGACTGGCCGGGCGCCGTACGCGTCCGGCCGTCCCCGGGATAACCCATGAGCGGATACGGACGGCGCCCGGTGCCCGTTTCTACCGTGCGCCAACCGGCCGTGCAACCCTTTGTTTCCGACCGCCGCCCGCCTGGGACGCGGGGCGCTGCTCAGTCCTGCGGCGGTGCGTCCGGTCGTCCGAGCTTGTCGCGGAGCCGGTCGAGGACGTCGGCGTGGCGGGCCTCGTTGCCGTAACGCGTCGGGTGGTAGTAGCGCCTGCCGTGGATGGCGTCGGGGGCGTACTGCTGCCGGGCGACGCCGCCGGGCACGTCGTGGGGGTAGACGTAGCCCTGCGCGTGCCCGAGCTTCGCGGCCCCCTTGTAGTGGCCATCGCGCAGATGGGAGGGCACCGGGCCGGCCAGCCCCGCGCGCACGTCGGCCAGGGCCGCACCGATCGCCAGTGTCGCCGCGTTGGACTTCGGCGCGAGGGCCAGGGCGATCGCGGCGTGGGCGAGGGTGAGCTGCGCCTCGGGGAAGCCGATCAGCGCGACGGCCTGCGCCGCGGCGACGGCGGTCTGCAGCGCGGTGGGATCGGCGAGGCCGATGTCCTCGGACGCCGAGATCATCAGGCGCCGGGCGATGAAACGCGGGTCCTCCCCCGCGTCGATCATGCGTGCGAGGTAGTGCAGCGTGGCATCGACGTCCGAACCGCGGATCGACTTGATGAGCGCGCTGGCGACGTCGTAGTGCTGGTCGCCGTCGCGGTCGTAGCGCACCGCCGCGCGGTCGACCGCCGCTTCGAGGGTGGGCAGCGTGATGCTCTTCTCGCCGCGGTCCATCGCCGATCCTGCGCCGGCTTCGAGGGCCGTGAGCACGCGCCGGGCGTCGCCGCCGGCAATGCGCGCCAGGTGGTCCTCGGCGTCGGGGTCGAGCGCGACCGCTCCCCCGAGCCCGCGTTCGTCGGCGAGCGCGCGGGCGATGAGGGCGCGGATGTCGTCGTCGCCGAGCGGTTCCAGGGTCAGCAGCAGCGAGCGGGACAGCAGCGGGCTGATGACCGAGAAGTACGGATTCTCGGTGGTCGCCGCGATGAGCGTGACCCAGCGGTTCTCGACGGCCGGCAGCAGCGAGTCCTGCTGGGCCTTGGAGAACCGGTGGATCTCGTCGAGGAACAGCACGGTCTCGCGTCCGTGCGCGCCCGATTCGCGCCGCGCCGCCTCGATGACGGCACGTACTTCCTTCACGCCCGCGGTGATCGCCGACAACTCGACGAAGCGGCGCTTGGTGGCATGGCTGACCACATACGCGAGGGTCGTCTTGCCCGTGCCCGGCGGGCCCCACAGGATGACCGACGACGGCGCTGTGACGCCGTCCCCGGCGCGCACCAGGCGACGCAGCGGCGACCCCTCCCCCAGCAGGTGCCGCTGGCCGACCACCTCGTCCAGATCGCGCGGACGCATACGCACCGCGAGGGGCGCCAGAGCGGGGTCCTTGCTTCGGCGCTCCTCGGCGGCGGCGATGAACAGGTCGGGTTCCACGCCCCCGACCCTAACGCCGGGCCCCGACACGCGGCCGGGCGATGTCCACCGCGTCAGCGCAGGACGCCGGCCGTCCGGGCGGCCTGGAGCCATTCCGGGAATTCGATCATCAGTTGGTCGTAGAGCTTGGCGTCGCTCATCCGCTTGGGATCCGCGCCCGCCTCGAAGAAACCGGCGTTGTCGACGACGCGGAATTTGGGTGCCGGAAGTTCGTCGAGCCTGTGCAGGAAGCGGAACTGGTCGCGGCCGAAGCCCACGAACTGCCAGAAGATCGGCAGGTCGGCGGCCTTGCACAGAGTCTTCTCGGCCGCTTTTGCGTTGTTGGGCGCGCCGTCGGTCTGGAAGACGACGTACGCCGGGTCGGTCGCTCCGCACCCTTCGTAGTGCCGGATGACCGCCCGCATCGCGGCGACGTAGTCGGTGGTGCCCATGTGGCCGAGTCGCTCGTGCAGACGGCCGATGCGGCCCTGGTAGTCGGTGAGCGAGATCTCCTCGACGTCGTAGGCCTTGGAGTCGAAGAAGACGACGGGCACCACGCCGTCGTCGTCGAAGTGCGCGGCGGCAGCGAGCACGCGCTCGGCGAGGGCCTGAACGCTTCCGTCGCGGTAGAAGCCGGACATGCTGCCGGAGCGGTCGAGCACGAGGTAGACCGCCGCGCGCACGCCCGCGAGTCGGTGCTTCTCCAGGCTGACCCCGGCCGCCTTGTACAGGCTGACCAGGCCGGGGGCGGTCCGCTCGATCTTGTCGAGACTGACCGCGGAGCCGGTTCCGGTACGCACCACTCCCGGCCGCGCGGGCGCCCCGGCAGGGGACGTGCCGGCCGTCCCGGGCGCGGTCGTGGGCTGCCGTCGGCGGCGGAACCACGAGATCGGCATACGGACCCTCCCTGTCGTCCGTTGAGGCGGCGGCCCGGCGAGGCCGCCCCCTCAACGCTGGCAGAAGAGGGGGCGTGGCCGCAGGGGGTTCTCCCTCTGAGCCTTTATCGGAGTTCCCACCGGCCAAGGCGCGTTGCGCCGCTCTCGACGGCCGAGGCACGGAACGCCCGGCGGCCTCGCAACCGTGCGAGGCCGCATCGTGTCGGGAAGCCGGAGGAGGCCTACGTCTCGGTGACGGCCGTGAGCAGCACGGCTGCGTCCTCCAGTGCGGTCAGGCCGTGTCGTTCCTGTGGCAGCGCCTGGAGCCGACCGGCCGCGATGTCGACATCTCCGCTCGCGGCGGTGATCCGCACGGACCCGACGAGAACTTGAAGGCTCCCCGCAACCGGGGCGTTGTGCTCGTCGAGTGCGGAGCCCGCGGTCAACGCGATAATCGTCTGCCGCAGCGGGCCCTCGTGCAGGAACAGGTGCGCGCTTCTGCCGTGATCCGCAGCGGCGGCCTTCTCCAGGTGTTCGCGTGCGAGTGCGCCGACGTCGTCCATGGGTTCCTCCCGAATCGGTTGCCGGTCTGCTCTTACCCGGAAACTGCGGTTCGGCGCGTCGTGTTCACACCAGGATCACGGTCTTGCCCCGCGCCTTGCCGGCGCGGCTGCGCGCGATGGCGTCGGGGGCGTCGGCGAGCGGGACCTGCGCGCCGAGTTGCACGACCGCGTGGCCCTCGTCGATTTCGGCGGCGAGGCGGCCGAGGAGCTCCGCGCTCGGGCGTACGCCGAAGTTGATGCCGGTGATGCCCAGGTGGGTGAGACCGCGCGCGTCGGCGGCGCCCAGGGTGCTGATCGCGGTGCCGCCGTCGGCGACGAGCATCGCGTATTCGGCGAACTGGTCGGGCGCGGATGCGACGTCGAACATGGCGTCGAAGCCGTCGGGGTGGGCGGCACGGAGGTCTTCGACCGGCGGGCCCGTCCGCGCGTCCACGGTGTCGGCGGCGCCGAGGCGGCCCATCGCCTGCTCGCCGACGCCGCGCGTCACCGTTACGACCTTGATGCCGCGCGCGGCGGCCAGTTGGGTCACGAACGTCCCGACGCCGCCGGCCGCGCCGATCAGAAGCAGCGCCTGGTCCTCCCTGAGCCCGGAGATTTCGAGCATCGACAGCGCCGTCTGCCCGGCGGTCGGCAGCGCGGCGGCCAAGGGCAGCGGCAAGGTGTTCGGCGCGGGGGCCAGCTCGCCGTCCTCGGCGGCGACGACGTACTCCGCATAGGTGCCGTACGCGCCCACCGGGACCCGCTTGGGGTGCCCGAACACCGCGTCGCCTTCGGCGAACCGTGTGACACCGTCGCCGAGGGCGGCGATCTTGCCCGCGAAGTCGACGCCGTAGATGAACGGGTAGACCACCTCGTCGGACAGCTGCCCGCTGCGGGCGCGGTCCGCCAGCTTCCAGTCCAGTGGGTTGAGGCCCGCAGCCGCCACCCGGATCAGCACTTCGCCGGGCCCCGGCTCCGGGGACGGCAGTCCGAGGAGTTCCGGCTCGCCGGCAGGTCTCGCGACAGCTACGGCACGCACTGTTGTCCTCCCGGTCAGCCCCCTTTGGCTCATGTTCGCCGGGGCCGGGGGCATCGGCAAACGGGGGCGCGTCCGCTCGCCGGGTGCCGGGCCGGAGGCACATGGGCGGCACCTGGGAGGCATACGTGCAGCCGACGCGGAGATCGTGTGTGTGTCCTGTCGGTCGGGACACCCCCGGGGGAGCCCAGGCCGCAAACCGTCGACCGCACCTCAGGAGCCGCCGTGGAAACCTCCGCGCCCCGCATGCACGCCATCACCCAGAACCGCGCGGGCGGGCCCGAAGTACTCAACCTCGTCAGCGCCGAGCGCCCGGTGCCCGGCGCGGTGGAGGTGCTGGTCAAGGTGCACGCCGCGGGTGTGAATCCGACCGATTGGAAGACCCGCCGGCGCGGGCGGTTCCGCGACGGGTCGCGGGCGCCGTTCATCCTCGGCCACGACGTCTCCGGCGTCGTCGAGGCGGTGGGGCCGGGGGTGACTCTGTTCCGGCCCGGTGACGAGGTCTACGGCATGGTGGGCTTCCCGCACCCGGCCGGCGCGTACGCCGAATACCTCACCGCGCCGCCGCGGCAGCTCGCGCGCAAGCCACGCAATCTCACCCATGTCGAGGCCGCGGCCCTTCCGCTGGCCTCGCTCACCGCGTGGCAGGCACTGGTCGACACGGCGGACGTGCGCCCCGGGCAGCGGGTGTTGGTCCACGCTGCGGCGGGCGGGGTCGGGCACGTGGCCGTGCAGATCGCCAAGGCGCGTGGGGCGTACGTCATCGGCACGGCGAGCGCCGGGAAGCACGAGCTGCTGCGTGGGCTGGGGGCGGACGAGATGGTCGACTACCGTGCCGTCGACTTCGCCGCGGCGGTCTCGGACGTCGACGTGGTCCTCGACTCCGTCGGCGGCGACTATGCGGCCCGTTCGCTGCGGGTGCTGAAACGCGGCGGAACGCTCGTCACGATCCTGCCGCCCGACGAGGACTTCCCGGCGCAGGAGGCCGAGGCGGCCGGCGTCCGCACCGAGTACATGTTGGTCGAGCCGGACCGTGCCGGGCTGGAGGCCGTGACGGACCTTGTGGAGAGCGGTCGGCTGCGGGTGGTCGTCGATGAGGTGTTTCCGCTGGTCGCCGCGGCGAAAGCCCACGAGCTCGGGGAGCGGGGCGGGACGACCGGGAAGATCGTGCTGTCGGTGGTGGAGGGCTGAGGCGGCGCAGACCTCGGCGGGCCGGCGCCCCATGGCGATCCCTCTTTCGGGCTTTGTGCCCTACGGTGGACGCTGCATCTGACGATCCGTCAGTTTGCTGTGTCCACCTGGCTTTTGGGGGAGAACCGCGATGAGTGACATACCCGCCCGCACCCGCACCGTCCTGGTCACCGGCGGCGGCTCCGGCATCGGCCGCGCGATGGCGATCGCGTTCGCGGCGCTCGGCGACCGCGTGGTGGTCGCCGATCTGGCGGCGGACACGGCCGCGAAGACCGTCGCCGAGATCGAGGCCGCACAAGGCACCGCCATGGCCGTGCACGTCGACGTCGCGGACGAAGACTCGGTCGCGGCGATGACGGCCGCCGCGGTCGACGCGTACGGCGGCCTCGACGTCGTGTGCAACAACGCCGGCGTCGTCGACTCGATCGGGCTGCTGGAGGAGATCTCCCTGACCCGGGCCGTCGCCGCGCGAACGCCGGCCCGGCTCGGGTGTGTCCGAGCGTCACGACGCCCGGCGCCCCCGCACAAGTCAATACGCCAGAATCGCGTGCATGTTGTTCGGCATTCTGGGTCCGGTCGAGGCGTGGCGCGCGGACGGCACGACCGTCACCGTGGGCGGTCCGCGCGTGCGGTCGCTGCTCGCGCTGCTGCTCGTGAACGCGGGGCGCATCGTCACGACCGAGACCCTGGTCGACGGGCTGTACGGCGACGACCCGCCGCGCGGTGCCGCCAACGCGCTGCAGTCCCAGGTCTCCCGTCTGCGGCGGGGCCTGCGCGACGACGCGGGAACCGACAAGCTCGTGGAGTTCCACGCCGCCGGATACCGGCTGTCCGTGGATCCCGACCAGGTCGACGCGCACCGGTTCGCCCGCCTGACCCGGGAAGGCCGCCGCGCGCTCGCGCTCCGCGACCACGAGGGCGCGGAGCGGCTGCTCGGTGCCGCACTCGACCTGTGGCGCGGCCCGGCGTTCGCCGATGTGACGGACGCGCCGTTCGCCTCCGCACAGGCCGGCGCATGGGCGGAGCAGCGGCTCGACGCACTGGCCGACCGCTGTGAGGCGCGCCTGGCGCTCGGTCAGACATCCGAACTGGTGGGCGAGTTGCGTCGGCTCGTCGCCGAACACCCGTTGCGCGAGAGGTTCGTCGGCCAGCTCATGCGTGCGCTGTACGGCGCCGGGCGGCAGGCGGAGGCGCTGGCGGCGTTCGAGCAGACCCGTACACGGCTGGCCGACGAGCTCGGGGCCGATCCGTCCGCCGAACTGGCCGCGATACACCTGGACATCCTGCGCGCGGCACCGTCTCTCACCGCGGTCGCTGCCCCGCCTCCGAGCGAACACCGTGGCCTCCCGGCCGAGTTGACGAGCTTCGTCGGCCGCGACGAAGAGCTGGCACGGATCGGGTCGTTGCTCTCCGGTGCCCGGCTGGTCACGCTCACCGGTCCCGGCGGCAGCGGCAAGACGCGCCTGTCCGTCGAGGCTGGGCGGCGGCGCAGCGGCGACGTGTGCTTCGTCGAATTGGCCGCGGTGCGCCGGAGCGACGAACTCGTGCAGACGGTGCTGAGCGCGCTCGGCCTGCGCGAGGCCGGGCTCAATCCCCTGTCCGCCAACCCCGGCGACGACGCGACGAAGCGCCTGCTGTCCGGGCTCGCGTCGCGCAAGTTGCTGCTGATCCTGGACAACTGCGAGCAGATCGTCGTCGAGGTCGCCCGGCTCGCACACGCGATTCTCGGCGCATGTCCCGGCGTCCGGATCCTGGCCACGAGCCGCGAAGCGCTCGGCATCACGGGCGAAACGCTTTGTCCTGTGCCGACGTTGGCGGTTCCGGACGCGGAGTCCCCGCTCGATGCCGCGGTCGCGGCGCCGGTGGTCCGCTTGTTCGCCGACCGGGCCGTCGCCGTACGCCCCGATTTCACCGTGGACGCCGGCAATCTCCCCACCGTTCTCGGCATTTGCTCGGCTCTCGACGGTCTCCCCCTTGCCATCGAACTCGCCGCCGCACGCCTGCGGGCGCTGTCGCTCGACGAGATCGCGACCCGCCTCGACGACCGTTTCCGGCTGTTGTCGCGCGGCAACCGCACCGCCGCGCCCCGGCACCAGACGCTGCGCGCGGTGGTCGAGTGGAGCTGGGAGCTGCTGGACGAGTCCGAGCAGGAACTCGCCCGCAGGCTCACCGTGTTTGCCGGGGGTGCGACCATCGAGTCGGCGGCCCGGGTGTGCGGCCTGCCGGACGGCGAGGCCGTGGAACTCCTCGCGGACCTGGCCGACAAGTCGCTCATCGAGAGCAACGCCGGGCGCTACCGCATGTCCGAAACGGTCCGGCTGTTCGGCGCGGAACGCCTGGCGGCCGCGGGTGAGCGCGAACGCCTTGACAGGGCGCACGCCGAGTACTTCGTCGATCTGGCGCGGCAGGCCGAACCCTACCTGCGCACGGGTGAGCAACTGGTGTGGCTGGACCGGTTGACCGCGGAACACGCGAATCTGCGAGCTGCGTTGCGCTGGGCCATCGCCGAGGATCCGGTGCTCGGCCTGCGGCTGAACGCCGCGCTCACGTGGTACTGGTGGCTGCGTGGCATGCGCCGGGAAGCCGCCGAGCCGGCAAGCGAGTTGCTGGCCGCGGTCGGCGATCGGCCGCCGCCCGGCCACACCGAGGAGTACCTCTTGTGCCTGCTGACGTCCCTGCACGTCACCGCGCCCCCTGGCGAAGAAACGCGAGCCGAACGCGTGGCCCGTGCACAACCGTTGCTCTTCTCCATGCAGGAACCACCGCGTCAACCCGAGCTGTTCGTGGTCCTGGGCATGGCCACCGGGCCCCTCGGCGCGGCTTCCCGGGCGGAGACCGAGCGACTGATCGGCGACGATCCCTGGTCGCAGGCCGTCACCCGCATCGGCTACGGCTTCACCCACCTGTACGGCGGTGAACTCGCCGAGGCGGAAGACTACTTCCACGAGGCTCTCATACGCTTCCAGGCCATCGGCGACCGCTGGGGCATGGCCAACTGCTTCGACCAGCTCGCGGTGTTCCGGGACTGGGCGGGCGACATCCGCGGCGGCCTCGTGCTCATGGACGAAGCGCTGGAACTCATGCGGCAGTTGGGCATCACCGAGGACATCGACGATCTGCTGGTGCGGCGTGCGGACATGTGTGTGCGCATGGGTGACCTCGCCGCCGCGCGCGAGACGTACGAACATGTGATCGCGTCCGCCACCTGCACAGGCCGCGCGGCGTCCGTGGCGTTGTGCCGCTCCGCGCTGGGCGACCTGGCCCGGTTCGAGGGCCGATACGCCGAGGCCAAGCAGATCCAGGAGCGTGCGCTGGCCGAGTGCCCGTCCGATTCCTTCGACGCGGAGGGTTCGCTCGCGTTGATCCTGACCGGTCTCGGGTGGACGTCGCTGGCCCTCGGCGACGCGCACAAGGCGCGGGAACTGGCCTATTCTGCGGTTGACCTGACCTACCGCAAGGCCAACCTGATGACGGCCGCCGACGGCATCGAAGTGCTCGCCGGTGCGGCACTGCACGAGGGCGAGGCGGCCGAGGCGGCAACGTTGCTGGGCCTCGCCGTCGCGACGCGCGGCACGGATGTGCCCGGCCGGGTCGACGTCGACCGGGTACGGTCCGGCGCCCGCGCGGCGCTGGGCGACGAGGCGTACGACGAGGCCTGGGCGCGCGGTCGGGCGGTGCCGCGCGCCGCGGTACCGGACCGGCTCGGACCGGGACGCCCGGCCGGCACGCCACCGGTGGACCCCGCGTATTAGGCCGGCGCGGTCCAGCTCTCCAGGCGGGCCCGGATACCGGCCGCGTAGGGGCTGTTCACCCCGTAGCGGGCCTCGGCCTCGCCGCAGAGCAGCCCGTACAGGTGGGCGGCGCGGGCCACGTCGCCGGTGACGCCGACCCAGTGGGCGAAGGCGTTCTTGGCGTCGAGCGTCACCGTGGCGTCCTCGCCGAGCGCGGTCCGGCAGTCGACGACGAGGTGCTCGAAGTGGCGTACCGCCCGCTCGGCGTCGCCGGACCGGCCGACCCACATCGCCCACTCGCCGCGCACCGAGAAGGTGTCGGGCGCCACCGCGCCCATCGTCCGCACGTAATCGCCGGCCAGCACCGACGCGGCCTCGGCGGCCCCCGCGGCGTCCCCGGCGTTCCCGAGCCAGTGGACGTGTTCGCCCCGGACCAAGAGCGTGAACGGATGGTCCGCGCCGAGCGCGTGGTAGGCCCCCCGCGCGGCCGATGCGGCCTGGTCCCGGGCGGCGGCGGCCCAGCCCAGGACACCGGTCGCGTGAACGGCGCCGAGCAGCGAGCAGACCGCGTACGCGTGCCACGGCCCGAAGGTCTGCACCGCGACCTGGTTGGCGTGCTGGAACGCCTCCAGCGCGTCGTTGGCGTGGCCGTCCTGCATCAACCGGCAGGCGTGGTCGTAGGGCGCGATCGTGGCCTGGTCCGCCGCGGTCTGCGGCGGGGCGTACGCCCGCGCGGCGCCGTACCGCTTGGAGCTGGGCTCGGGCGGGGCGGGTACGTGGCGCGGGGCGACGCGCCGCAGCGTCCCCGGCGCCTGCATCCCCGGCGGCACCTTGGGCGGGGGCGGCACCGCCTGGGTGCGCGTCTGGGGCATCGCCGGCATCGGTGCGTCGCGGAACGCACGAACCAAATCCCAGGCCTTTGCGTCGAGCCAGCCCCGGGCGTTGTCGTGGGCGACCAGGTCGACCTCGTCGGCCAGCATGCGGATGACCTCGGCCGGGCTCGGCCGCAGCCCGGGATCGCGGCGCAGGCACAATTCGACGATGCCGCGCAGGGGTTCGTCCAGGTCGACGGCCGTGTGCACGGGCACGGGCGCCTCACCCTGAGCCAACTGGATCAGGGTCAGGCCGAGGGCGTAGACGTCGCTCGCCGTGGTGACCGGAACGTTGCCGTACGCCTGTTCGGGCGACATGAAGCCGGGCGTCCCGATGGCCGCGGTACCGCCCGTGGAAACGTAGGTGCCCTCGGCGTGCACGACCCCGAAGTCGATGACGCGCGGTCCCTGTTCGTCGAGCAGGATGTTCGACGGTTTGAGATCGCGGTGCACGACGCCGACGGCGTGGATCGACTGGAGCGCTTCGGCGATCCCCGCGCCGAGCCACATCACCGTCCGCGCGGGTTGCGGGCCGCACTCCCGGACGAGGTGCCGCAGCGAAGGGGCGGGGACGTACGCGGTCGCGATCCACGGGAAAAGCGCGACCGGGTCGCTGTCGACGACCGATGCCGTGAACACGCCGCTGACCCGGCGGGCCGCCTGGGCCTCGTGGGCGAAGCGGCGCCGGAACTCTCCCACCGCGGCGAATTCGGGACGGATCGTCTTGACCGCGACCCAGCGCCCGGCCGCGGACCGGGCCAGGAAGACACGCCCCATGCCGCCGGCGCCGAGCCGGGCCAACACCTGGAACGGTCCGACCTCGGCCGGGTCCCCCGGCTCCAGCGGCGCCCATGCCGACACCCGCACACACCCCTTCCGGTGCCTGCCGATCGCTTGCCGGTGCACTGGTGACGCACCGTCTCCCCGAGGCACGGACCAGCGGATCTTTTCACACTCGCGGCCCCCCGCACGGCAGCCGCCCGATCCGCCCGCCGACGCCGCGGCCGGGTGCGGGGATCTCCGCGGGCCCGCAACGTCGGCACGCCGCGTGCCGACCCGATCAGATCCCCTCTGACACGACCCCGGGTCTGTCCGGCGAATCTCTCCGGGCCCGCGCGGAGCGGCACGCACGCTCGCGGCGCTGCGGACGAAAGAGGGCCACCGGGCCCGGCGGGCGAGTGCCCCGAGTACCGGCTCCGGCCCCGCGCCCTGCGATCGCACGCACCGGCAACCACGCCGGCTGGTCCGCAGAGATCCACCGGACAGGCCCTAACCGGGCGCGGCGGCCACCGCGTCGCGCAGTTTCGAGAACTCCGCCGCGAGCGTGTCGACCGTGAAATGGGCGTTGAGCCCGCTGGGGTTGGGCAGCACCCAGAGCCCGGTGTCGCCGACGGTCGCGGCCTGGCGGCCGATCACCGCCTTGGGCGACGCGAAGGCGGCGCGGTAGGCGCCTATGCCGACGACGGCCAGCCAACGCGGTTTGTACGCGAGGACTTTGGTCCGCAGTATCTCCCCGCCCGCCCGGTACTCGTCGGCGGTCAGCTCCGCCGCCCCGGCCGTGGCGCGCGCGACGACGTTGGTGATGCCGAGCCCGAGCCCGGGCAACTGGTCTTGTTCGTCGGGCCGCAACTGCCGCAGCGTGAAACCCGACAGGTGCAGCGCCGGCCAGAACCGGTTGCCCGGCCGGGCGAAGTGATGCCCCGTCACCGCCGACATCAGCCCCGGATTGATACCGCAAAACAGCACGTCAAGGCCGGTCCCCAGGACATCCGGCACCGTCCGCCCGACCGCCGCGGCGAGTTCCTCGCGGGTATAGCGCGTCTTCACCCGCCCATTCTTTCCGACCCGCGAGGGCGGCGGACGCGGGGGACGGCGGCGCAGGCCGGAACGGTCGGCCGCCGGTGGCCGGTGGTGGCCGGTGGTGTCCGGTGGTGTCCGAAACACGCCGGACCGGCGAATGTCCTCGATGGCGTCGGCACGGTCGGGTAGGCAAGTGGGGTGACGTCGCCCGAGCCTGGCACCGCCCATGTGCCCGCCGATCTCGCCGCGCAGGTGGATGAGGCGCTGGCCGCGCTCGCGGACCCGGTGCGCGCCGAGGGCGCGAAGCGATACTTGCGCAGCGACCTGAAGCACTACGGCGTCGCGGTCCCGGACATCCGCGCGGAGGTGCGTGCGCGGCGCCAGGCGCACCCCGCGTTGACGCACACGGACGTGGTGGCCGTGGCCCGCGTGCTGTGGAAGCCTCCCGTGCACGAGACGCGGCTTGCCGCATGCCTGTGGTTGGAGGCGTACGCCGACCGCCTCGTCGCCGACGACACGCGTCTGCTCGGCGACCTGATCGGCGAGTCCGGTACCTGGGCGCTGGTCGACGTGCTGGCCGGTTCGGTGGCCGCGCGGCTGCTGCTGCGCCTGCCCGAGACCGAGCCGGCGTACCGGGCGTGGGCCGCGCAGGAGGAGATGTGGCTGCGGCGTGCCGGCGTGCTGGCGTTCCTGCTTCCGGTCAGGTCGGCGGAGACCTACCCGCGTTGGTTTCCGGTCTTCACCGAGATCGCCGATCCGCTGCTCGTCGACACGAGGTTTTTCGTACGCAAGGCCGTCGGGTGGGTGCTGCGCGAGGCGTCGAAGCACCATCCCGACGACGTCGTCGACTGGGTGGCGCGCAGATTGGACCGCATTTCGGGACTGACGCTGCGGGAGGCGCTCAAGCGCGTCGCGGAGGAGCAGAAGGCACCGCTCGTCCGCGCGCACCGGGGCCCGGCGATCTGATCGGCGGACCGGGAAGAAAATCGCTTGCCGCGGTGTCATGTCCCGCATACGTTTCTTCCCGGCCCCCGACTCGGTGGGCCGATCACGATCGATGAGGAGAAGGCCGTTGCTCGTCTGAGGTAGGAGACCGCCCCCGCAACGCCCCGGCGTGTGCGGTGACGCGCGATCTCGGCCTCGGTACGGAGCCCGCCTTCTCCTTTGTCGTGTTCAGGCCCTCCCTGCCTCCTCTGGTCGTCTTCCGCCGCGTCCGCGTGTCTCACGACGCCGCCCCGACCCCCGCGAGCGCCTTGGAGGCCACCTTGTCCAGTCCCATGACCACGACGTCCGTCGTCTGCACCGACCTCGAATTCGCCTGGCCGGACGGCGGCACGCTGTTCAGCGGCTTCCAGATGGCGATCGGGCCGGGCCGTACCGGCCTGGTCGGTCTGAACGGCGCGGGCAAGTCCACGCTGCTGCGTCTGATGGCGGGTGAACTCACGCCCACGCGCGGCTCGGTGCGGGTGCACGGCGAGCTGGGCTACCTGCCGCAGAACCTCACCCTCGACACCGAGGCCCGCGTCGACGAGGTGCTCGGCATCGCAACGACCCGGGCCGCGCTGCACGCCGTCGAGGCCGGCAGCCTCGACGAGGCGCACTTCGCAGCCGTCGGCGACGACTGGGACGTCGAGGAACGCGCCGCGGCGATACTCGCCCGACTCGGCCTCGGCCACCTGGAGTTGGACCGGACGACCGGTCGGCTCTCCGGCGGCGAGTCCGTGCTCCTGGCCCTGGCCGGGCAGTTGATGCGTCGGCCCGATGTGCTGCTGTTGGACGAGCCGACCAACAACCTCGACCTGACCGCCCGCGAGCGCCTTTACGACGCGGTCGAGTCGTGGGCGGGCGCGCTGGTCGTGGTCAGCCACGACCGCGAACTCCTGGACCTCGTCGACCAGATCGCGGATCTTCGGGACGGCGGCGTGCGGTGGTACGGCGGCACGTACAGCGACTACGAGCGCGCGCTCGAAGTCGAACAGGACGCCGCGGAGCGCATGGTGCGCGTCGCCGAGTCCGACGTACGCCGCCAGAAACGCGAACTCGCTGATGCTCAGGTCAAGTTGGCCCGCCGCGTGCGCTACGGCCAGAAGATGTGGGACAACAAGCGCGAGCCCAAGGTCGTGATGGGCGAACGCAAACGACAGGCCCAGGTCGCGGCGGGCAAGCACCGCACCATGCACGCCGACCGGCTCGCAGGCGCGCGCGAGCGGCTGACAGAGGCCGAACGCGCCGTCCGCGACGACGACGTGATCCGCGTCGATCTGCCGCTGACGGCGGTCCCGGCCGGTCGAACGGTCTTGTCCCTATCGGGTGTTCGGCTGCGTTACGGGCCGCGTGTGAAGTTCGACGTGCGTGGTCCGGAGCGCATCGCGTTGATCGGCCGCAACGGATCCGGGAAGACGACCTTGCTGCGGACCGTCGCAGGGCTTCTGGCCCCGGAGACGGGCGAGGTCAAGCGGGAGGTGCCGCTGCGGTACCTGCCGCAACGCCTCGATCTGCTGTTCGACGAACTCACGGTCGCGGAGAACGTCGGCCGGTTCGCGCCGGGAGCCACCGACAACGAGATCCGTGCGCGGCTCGCCCGCTTCCTCTTCAAAGGACGCAAGGCCGACCAGCGGGCGGACACCCTGTCGGGCGGCGAACGGTTCCGCGCGACGCTGGCGGCGCTGCTGCTGGCGGAGCCGCCTCCGCAGTTGCTGATGCTGGACGAGCCGACCAACAACCTCGACATGGCCAGTGTCAGGCAGCTCACAAGCGCACTGGAGTCGTACCAGGGGGCGCTGATCGTGGCGAGCCACGACGTGCCGTTCCTGCGCGATCTGGACGTGACACGGTGGCTGCGCCTCGACGAGCACGGCCTGACCAGGGTCGATCCGATGTAGCGGCTCAGCCGGGCGTGGGAGCGGTGGGCCGGTCCTTCGTCGCCGCCGGGCGGGCGATGAAGGACCCCCCCGACGCATGCGACGGCCGGGGACATCCCCGCCGGGCCGACCGTGCTGGAAAAATGGCACCCATATGACGACTCATCCGATCCGCGAACTCCCCCGTCCCACACCGGCGTCGCGTCACGCGCGCGCTCTCGATTCCCTGCTCGGCCTGGCCCTCGGCGACGCGCTCGGCGCGCAGTTCTTCGTGCCGGACAATCTGCCGCTCCTGCGGCGGCAGGCGCTTCCGGAAGCACCGTGGCCGTGGACCGACGACACCGAGATGGCCTGCTCCGTGTACGCCGAGCTCGTCCGGCACGGGCGCGTCGACCAGGACCGGCTGGCCGCGGCGTTCGCCCGGCATCACGACTTCGACCGCGGCTACGGCCCGACCGTCAACCGCATGCTGCGGCTCATCCGCGCGGGCGGCGCGTGGCGCGACCTGGCCGCGGAACCCTTCGACGGACAGGGTTCCTGGGGCAACGGCGCGGCAATGCGGGTCGCGCCGCTGGGCGCGTGGTTCGCCGACGACCCGGAGCGGGCCGCGTACGAAGCCGCCGCGTCGGCCGAGGTCACCCACCGCCACCCGGACGGCGCGGCCGGGGCGGTCGCCGTCGCGGTGGCCACCGCCCTGGCGTGGCGCGGGCCGGCGGACCCGGAGGCGTACGTCGCCGAAGTGGCCGCCGCCACGCCTCCCGGACTGGTCCGTGAACGACTGGGCGCGGCACGGAGCCTGACAGATCGTCAGGATCCCGCGCGGGTCGGCCGCAGTCTGGGCAGCGGCCGACGGGTCAGCGCGCCGGACACCGTTACGTTCACCGTGTGGATCGCGGCTCGGTACCGCGACAATTTCGAGGGGGCCGTCTGGGCCACCGCGTCCGCCGGCGGCGACGTCGACACGACGTGCGCGATCGTCGGCGGAATCCTGGGCGCCCGGGTCGGGCGATCGGGCCTGCCCAAGGAGTGGATCACGGCCATGGAGCCGTTGCCCGCATGGGCTTTCGAGGACGCCCAAGTGCCCGCCGCGGATGAGGAGGCCGGATGACAGGCATCCGATGCCTCGTTCCCCGCAGTCTCCGGTCCGCCCTGTCGACCCGGCGTTCGCCCGCACCGGCGTCGCCGATACGGTGACACGATGGGACCACTCAAACCTGATGTCGCCGAACTTGTCGTCGCCACCGTGTGTTTCGCGCTCGTCTTCGTGATCGTGGGCCGTGTTCTGCTGCCCCGTATCACGCGCGTCCTCGACGAGCGCCACGAGCTCACCGAAGGGCGGCTCGATGCCGCCGACGGCATCAAGGAGGAAATCGCCGGGGTCGCCAAGGACCTTCAGCGCGAGCTCGCCGAGGGCCGCCGCGAGGCCGCGCGGGTCCGCCAGGAACTGATCGACGAGGGCGCCGAGACCATCTCGTCGCTGCGGGCCGAGGGCCAGCGCGCACGCGAGGAACTGATCGCGTCGAACACCCGATCGATCGCGGAGGAGCGCGCGGTCGCCGAGGCGGTCCTGCACGCGGAGCTGGGCCTGATCGCGACCGAACTCGCCGGAAAGGTCCTGGGCGAGTCGGTCACCGACTTCGTCGCGTCCGGCGACACCGTCGAGCGGTTCCTCGCCGAGGTGCAGGCGCACGTCGAGGAGCAGCCCACACCCTGACCGCGCCCGCGGAGGCATCGAGGCGGACGCCGGACACCGGCACGGCGTCCGCCTCTACGATCGACGCCACTGCGCCCGAACACCGTGTGAACCCAAGGAGCCGCCGCATGCCGGAGCAGCTTCCGGCCGAGCCGCCGGGCTTCATGTTGCCGCTGCGGCTGTTCATGGCGTTCCGCGGCATCATCGACGAGGTGCACACCGAGCTGGCCACGCAAGGTCATCCCGACATGCGGCCCTCGTACGGTTTTGTCTTCCAGGCGATCGGTCCAAGCGGCACGACCGCCGCCGAACTCGCGCGCACCCTCGGCGTGTCCAAACAGGCGGCCGGCAAGACCATCGCCACCCTGAAGGGCCTCGGGTACGTCGAGCTCAGCCCCGATCCGCGCGACGCCCGCCGCAAACTCGTCAATCTCACGCCGCACGGCGTCGACTGCCTCGTCCGCTCAAGCCGCATCTTCGACGCCATCCGCGCCCGCTGGGCCGACGAACTCGGCCCGGACCGCCTGCGCGCACTCGACGCCGACCTGCGGCGCATGGCCCCGGACGAGTTCTTCCGCCTCGACATTCCTGGGTGGTTCGGCGGCGCGGGCTGACACGGCCCCGGCCGCCGCGCGCGTCGCTTGACTTGAACCGCACTTCAACCAGCAGGCTGAACGCATGACTTCGACGACGCCTTTCACCCCTGCCGAGATCGCGTACCTGCTGAGCCAACGGCTCGGCCGCCTCGCCACGGTCGCCCCCGACGGGACGCTCCAGAACAACCCGGTGGCCTACAAGGTCGACAACGTGCACGGCACGATCGACATCCGCGGCTACAACATGGGCACGAGCCGGAAGTTCCGGAACGTGGCGAAGAACCCCGAGGTCGCTTTCGTCGTGGACGACATCGCGTCGTACGAACCGTGGACAGTGCGCGGCATCGAGATCCGCGGCACCGCCGAAGCCGTCCGGGGCGAGGAGCCCGCAGGCGACGGGTTGGACCCCGACATCATCCGCATCCACCCGCGCCGCGTGCTGACCTGGGGTGTCGATGCGGAGGACCAGGGGATGACCACGCGCGACGTCCGCCGACCGGCCTGACCCGGGAGCGCGGCAGTCAGCGCCCGCCGGTGAGCACGAACCGTATGTCGGCGTCCAGGTTCCGCAGCGCCTGATCCAGCGTCAGTGCCGGCGGGCCGTCCGGCAGTTCGTGGCCTCCGAGCGATGTCGGGAAGACCTCGCCCGCGCCCAAAATCGTGCTCCCCGCGGCTTGGATCGCCAGCACCTCGCGTGCCCGCTCCGGGAGGCTCGCCCACTTGGGGAATTCGACGAGCGGGGCCTTCGCCGGGTCGTGGAACTCCGGCTGCGGCAGTTGGAGTCCGGCACCGCGGGCGGTCTCCACGACCTGCTGGGCGAACTCCTCGCACGTGGGCGCCGCCGCTCCGGCGCAAACTCGGTAGAGCGCGGGAAGCCGGCCGCTGTCGCGAACGGCGACCACCGCCAGTGCCGTCACCGTACGAGCAAGCAGGTCACGCGGGACCATGTCGAGGCGCTGGTGCGGACCGCACGCGGAGGTCCTGGCGCCGCCCAAGAGCATCTTGATATGCCCGTGTACGGCCTGGTGCTCCGGGATCCACCCGGTGCCGGTGTCGCCCATGACCACCGACGGGCGGACGACGCACGCGAGCGCGTCGGATGCCGCGACCGCGCGTTCCGCGGCGATCTTCGATTCCAGATAGGTCAGTGGCCGGGCCGCGCAGTCGCCCGGGATCGTCGCGGCGGCCTCGCGCGCGTGCTCGATGTGGTCGACGAATGCCGTCGATATATGGATCAGCGGGGCGTCGGCGTCGTGCGCCAGCTCGGCCATGCGCCGCGAGCCGGACACGTTCACGCAGTGGAAGTCGTCGGCCTTGTCGTCGAAGCACGCCCGGCCGCCCGCGTGGACGACGACATCGGCGCGGGCGGCGAGTTCGGTCCACGCGCTGCTGTCCAGCCCCAGGCGCGGCGATGCCAGGTCGACGGGCACCTCGTGGTGCGCGTGTGCAGACGCACGTCGGCCGCGCAGCGCGACCACGCGGAAGATCGGACGCAGCGCGCGGGCGATGGCCTCGCCGACCACGCCGCTGGCGCCGGTGAGCAGGACGACCGGCAGCTCGGTCGACGGGTCGTGCCGCGCGGACGACGTCGTGTCGGTCGGGAGCGGGATCGAGGCGAGGTCGCGGGATCGAGCGGGCGACGGCAGCGCCGCCGAGGCCGGCATCGGGGCAGGTACGACCACCGGCACGCGGACCGGAGTCAGAGGCTCGGACAGGCGGTACAAGGTGTTCACCTCGCTTCACCGGGCGCCGCGGGGCGCGTGGCATCCTTTGGGAACGGTAGGCGCGGGATATGGCCGCTGCCACTTGAACCGTGACCGCCTGCGATCACCCCTGGTGGGGCGGGGGAACACACGACCGAGAACACCCAGCGTGACCAGGTCGTGCGTGGCGCGCGCCACATATCGACGGAGCGCACACAGGCCCCGCTCTCTCCCGGCGTCAGCGAGCGTCCGGCACGCCGCAGAAGAACCCGTCGCGTGCGCGGCGTTCGGCGTCGGCAGGGGGTGGCTTCACTCGTTCGGGCCATGGATTATCGAACGCACTTGCGTTTTCTGCCGCTCGGCATGCGGAGGGGATGGTGTTTCCGCAGGTCAACGCGTTGTCCCCGAATCAGCCAGGAGCTATTGCGCGGCGCGCGAGTCTGCTGGCAGGGCGCCGACCGGCGCGGGTAACCTCGGCCGGGCGGCTACCGAACGTAGCCATGTCGGGACGGGTGGCGAGGCAAGGAGGCCCGACGGTGGAGTACGACGAGTACCGCGGTCACGACGCGGTGGGTCTGGCCGGTCTGGTGGCACGCGGCGAGGTGAAGGCCGCAGAGCTGCTCGAAGTGGCGATCGGCCGGGCCGAGGCGGTCAACCACCGGGTCAACGCGATTGTCCGGCCGATGTACGACGTCGCCCGCGAGCGTGCCAAGTTGCCGCTGACCGGGCCGTTCGCGGGTGTCCCGTTCCTGCTCAAGGACTTGGCGCAGGACTACGCGGGTCTGCCGACCGGATCCGGCTCGCGGGCGCTGGCGACGCATCCGATGCCGGAGCACTCGGAGGTCGTCCGCCGGTGGCTGGACGCGGGCCTGGTGGTCTTCGGCAAGACCAACACACCCGAGTTCGGGGCCAAGGGCGTCACCGAGCCCATCGCGAACGGACCGTCGCGCAACCCGTGGAACATCGCGCACACGCCCGGCGGTTCGAGCGGCGGCTCGGCCGCGGCGGTCGCGGCAGGGATCGTGCCTGCGGCGGGCGGCAACGACGGCGGCGGTTCGATCCGCATCCCGGCGGCGTGCTGCGGGTTGTTCGGGCTCAAGCCCGGGCGCGGGCTGGTGCCCAGCGGCCCGGCGTACGCGGAGATGCTTCACGGCGCGGCGGTCAACGGGGTACTGACACGCAGTGTGCGCGACTCCGCGGCGATGCTCGACGTGATCGCCGGCCTCGACCCGGCCGGTCCGTATGTGCCGGCGCTGCCGGAGACTTCGTACCGCGAGCTCGCCCGCCGAGATCCGGGCAGGTTGCGCATCGGGTACGCCACGGCTTCACCGATCGGCATGGACGTCTCCCCCGAGGCGGTCGCGGCGGTCGAGGACGCCGTCGGGTTGCTGCGCGAGCTCGGCCACGAGGTGCACGAGGCCCAGACCGGCGTGAACGAACGGCAGTTGGCCCGGGACTTCCTCACGTTGTTGTTCGCGTCGATCGCCGCCGACTTGGACCTGGTGCGGCGGGGCACCGGGTGCGGCGAGGACCAGTTCGAGTTGGACACCCGCATCATGGCGGCGGTCGGCCGGGCGACCAGCGCGCCGACGTACGTCGAGTCGCACAACCGCTGGAACGAGCACAGCCGCCGCCTTGCGTTGTTCCACGAGTCGTACGACCTGCTGTTGACCCCGACCCTGGCGCACCCGCCCGCACGGGTGGGCCAGGTCGCGACGCCGGGGTGGATGGACGCGGCAGGCCGGTTGCTCCTCGCGGTGCGCGGTGCGGGGCTGCTGGCCTTCACCGACCTGGTCGACCGCGTCGCGGACGAGAACCTGCGCTGGACTCCGTACACGCAGCTCGCCAACATCACCGGACGCCCGGCGATGTCGGTGCCGACGTATTGGACGCCGGACGGGCTTCCGCTGGGGATCCAGTTCGTGGCCGGTCTGGGCGGTGAGGGCCTGCTGCTGTCGCTCGCGACGCAGCTTGAGCAGGCCCGGCCGTGGTTCCACAGGGAGCCGCCGGCCTGAGGCGCAAGCCGGCGGCTCGGGTGGTTCAACCGTCCGCCCCCGCCGCCGGTGTGCGGCGTGGTTCGCGCAGGAAGCAGCCGAGGACGAGGGCCGCCGCGGGCACGAAGCACATGATCAGGAAGACGCTTTGGGGGCCGTGTGCGTCGGCGGCCAGGCCGAACACCGGGGAGATCAGGCCGCCGATGCTCACCGCGAGACCGAGGGTGACGCCCGCCGCTGTTCCGGGCCTGGTCGGCAGGTAGTCCTGACCGAGCTTGACCAGCACCGCGAAGGGGATGTTCAGCGCGAGCCCGGTCGCGGCAGCGAAGAGCAACGGCACATAGGTCCCGGGCAGCAGGCGCAGCGCGACCAGCATCGGGATGACGAGCACGCTGCCGAGCTGTACGGTCCGGACCAGCCCGATCCGGTCGGCGATCCGGCCGCCGGCCAGGGTGCCGAGCACGCCGCCGCCGAGGAAGAACGCCAGCGCGGTGCCGCCGAGGGCGTGCGAGGCACCGAGGTGCCGGATCCAGTACAGCTCGATGAACGTGCTGATCCCGGAGAAGAGCACCGAGCGGACGACTTCGATCGCGGTGAGCACGAAGAACGGCGTCCACTGGTCCTGCCCGGTGCGTGTCGTGGCCGCCGCGGCGGCAAGGACCCGCTGCCGGTGCCTGTTGCGGTAGAGCACGTACGCGACCAGCACCGCGGGCGGGATGAACAGCACGGTGGCGCCGACTCCCCACGCCACCAGGGCCGGGGTCGCCAGCACCGGTGCCATGAAGAAGCCGACGCTGCCGCCGGCCGCGAAAACGCTCATGGCCGCAGTGCTTTCGCCCGCTTCCTCGCGCGCCGCCTTGCCGGCGGCGGGATGGAACATCGCGACCCCGAGTCCGGACAAAAGGATCAGCGTCCACACCGCGAAGTACGGCTGGACCAGGCCGGAGAATCCGAGCCCCAGTCCCGCGACCGCGACGCCGGCGGCAGCCATCCAGCCCACGCGCATGCGGTCGACGAGGACGCCGAGGAAGGGTTGCGGGATCGCGCTCCCGAGCGTGGCGGCGAGTGTCAGGCCGGACGCCGCGACATAGCTGTAGCCGCGGTCGAGCACGAAGTACGGGACGCTGGCCGGGACGAGGCCCTGGTAGAGGTCGTCGACGGCGTGCGCGATGCCCCACAGGCGCATGCGGCGCCACACCGAGTCCGCTTTCTCCGAACTCTCGGGATTCTCGGAATTCTCGGAGGGCTCGGAGGGCTCGGAGGCGGGGTGTTCCGCGGACGACGACGGCGGAAGAACGAAGCCGGGCTCGGGGACGCGTGGTCCTACGCCTTCCTCGGCTGGTTTCCCGGCCGCGTGCGGTGTCTTGGGGACGGGCCCGACGGCGGACGCCGGCGCGGCACTCGCCTGCGCGGGCGCAACAGCGTCGTGCCGCGCCGCGCCGGCGGTGACCGCGGCGGCCTCGTGTTGGGTCATGCTGGGATTCGCCCTTCCGGGTGATTCGTACGCTTGCCCGCCCAGCATCGCGAGCCCACCCGGACGTCGACTGTCGTTAGTCTGACGTTTTATGTCGACAACCCGCCAACACCTCGACGGCCCCACTCGGGTTCCCCTCGCACACCGCGAACGTGTGGAGTGGCACGACCATGCGGTGAACCAACTCATCGCGCCGGGGCTCGGCGTACTCCAGGTGTCGACGCCGGACGGAACGTGGGTGGTGCCTCCGCATCGTGCCGTGTGGGTTCCGGCAGGCGTCGCCCATGCGCATGAGGCGCACGGGCCGAGTGAGTTGCGCACTTTGTGCTTCGCGGCCGACGTCAATCCGCTGCAAGTCGACCGGCCGACGGTCCTCGCGGTGACGCCGCTGTTGCGCGAGGTGATCGCGGCGTTGAGCAGAGCGGCGCACGTTCCCGACCGCGATCGCCCGCTGACGCCTGCGCAACGAACCAATCTGGAGCGCGTCGCACTCGACCAGTTGCACCGCGTCGAGGCGCTGCCACTCGGGCTGCCCGCGACCCGTGATCCGCGGCTCCGCGACGTCGCCGACCTGCTCACCGCAGACCCGGGCGACGAACGCACTCTCGCCGAACTCGGCGTCGCGGTCGGGGCGGCGGAACGCACGCTCAGCAGACTTTTCCGTACCGAGACGGGCATGAGCTTCCCGCAGTGGCGCGGCCAACTGCGGTTGCACCACTCACTCAAGCTTCTTGCCGACGGCGCCTCGGTGACCAGCACCGCGGCCCGCTGCGGCTACGCGACGCCGAGCGCGTTCATCGAGGCGTTCCGCAACGCGTTCGGAACGACGCCGGGGGCGTACCGCAAACAGGCGCTCGACATCTGACACCTGCGGGTCGCGGACGCCGGAGCGTCCGGTGCCCCGGGGCCGGGCACGTCATCGCGATCCGGCCCCCGTCTTGTTACTGACGCCGCGTCAGAGGATGGCGCCCGGACGGTACTTGGCCGCCTCGGGGTGCCGTGCGGCAACGTCCTCGATGCGACCGACGACCTCCGTGACCTGGGCGGACGCGGCCCCCGTGAACGACAGGCGGTCCGCCAACAGAGCGTCCAGCGCGGCGCGGTCGAGCGGGAGACGGTCGTCGGCGGCGAGCCGGTCGAGGAGTTCGTTGCGCTCGGCGCCCTGTTCGCGCATCGCGAGCGCGGATGCGACGGCGTGCTCCTTGATCACCTCGTGCCCGGTCTCGCGACCCACTCCGGCGCGCACCGCGGCCATCAAGACCTTCGTCGTCGCCAGGAACGGCAGGTAGCGGTCGAGTTCGCGCGAGATGACGGCCGGGAAGGCGCCGAACTCCTCCAGCACGGTCAGGAACGTCTCCACCAGGCCGTCGAAGGCGAAAAAGGCGTCCGGCAGCGCGATGCGGCGCACCACAGAGCAGGAGACGTCGCCTTCGTTCCACTGGTCCCCGGCGAGCTCGGAGGTCATCGACAGGTAGCCGCGCAGGATGACCATGAAGCCGTTGACGCGCTCACACGAGCGCGTGTTCATCTTGTGCGGCATCGCCGAGGAACCGACCTGCCCCGGCTGGAATCCTTCGGTCACCAATTCGTGCCCGGCCATCAAGCGGATGGTCTTGGCCAGCGACGACGGCCCGGCGGCCAACTGGACGAGCGTCGAGACGACGTCGAAGTCGAGCGAGCGCGGATAGACCTGGCCCACGCTGACGAAGGCCGCGTCGAACCCGAGGTGCGTCGCGACGCGCCGCTCCAGCTCGGCAAGCCGCTCCCCGTCGCCGCCGAGCAGGTCGAGCATGTCCTGCGCGGTGCCTACAGGCCCCTTGATGCCGCGCAGGGGATAGCGGCCCAGCAGGTCTTCGAGACGCGTGTACGCCACCAGCAGCTCGTCGGCGATGCTCGCGAAGCGCTTGCCCAGCGTCGTCGCCTGCGCGGCGACGTTGTGCGACCGGCCGGCCATGACCAGTTCCGCGTTGCCGGCGGCGAGCTCGCCGAGCCGGGCCAGGACCGCGACGACCCGGTCGCGAACCAGTTCGAGCGACTGGCGGATCTGGAGCTGCTCGACGTTCTCGGTGAGGTCGCGCGAGGTCATGCCCTTGTGCACGTGCTCGTGCCCGGCCAGCGCGTTGAACTCCTCGATGCGCGCCTTGACGTCGTGGCGGGTGACGCGCTCGCGCTCGGCAATCGAGGCCAGGTCGACCCGCTCCACGACCGCCTCGTAGTCGGCGATCGCCGATGCGGGGACCTCGATACCGAGGTCGGCCTGCGCCCGAAGCACGGCCAGCCACAGGCGGCGTTCGAGGACGACCTTGTGCTCGGGCGACCACAAGGTGGCCAGCTCGGCGGAGGCGTAGCGGTTGGCCAGGACGTTCGGGATGCGGGGCTTGCTCACAGGCTGGGTCGTCACGTTCGGCAATCCTAGTCGTCGGCGGCCGCACCCCTCCCCCGGCGTCCGGACATCGCACGACCGGCAACTCGCCGGAGCCGAGGTGCGTTCGATACGGCACGGTGCCGGGCGGATGGAGGGCGGCGAGTGCCCGGACCGGTGCGGGACGGACGCCCGGCTCTGCGAGCGGCGCCGAAAGCGGCGCCCGACCGGCGTCACCTCAGGAGCCGAACATCTGCTTGCGGCCGATCGCCGCCGCGGCCGCGCCGCCCGTCGCGGTCGCGTCGAGGGCGTTCTGTCCCATCGGGACCGTCAGGTCGCCCGCCGCGTACAGGCCCGGCACGTTCGTCGCCCGGCTTGCGTCGACGGTGACGAATCCGCCCTCGTCGACGGCGAGTCCCAGCGACTCGACCAGCCGCCCGATGAGCGGCACCTGACGCTGCGTCAGGTGCCACAGGAGGGTCTGCCGGGCAAGCGTGCGGCCGTCGTCCAGCTCCACGGTGTGCAGCAGGCCGCCTTGGTGGTGCAGCCGGGTGACGCGGGCTTCGATGAGCTCGCGCTCGGCCGTTTTGTACGCCGCGCGCACCTCGTCCAGACGAGGCATGTCGGGCGGCACGATGGCCAGGATGTCGCCGGACCAGGCGCGGAACGCGTTGGCGGCCGTGATCGCGTGGTCGGGATCGTGGTGCACGAGGCCCCACGTGCGGTCGCGGTTCTCCCAGCCGACGCAGAACGGGCAGTGGATCACCGATCGCGCCCAGCATTCCGCGAAGCCGGGGATGTCGGGGTGCTCGTCGACCACGCCGGTGGCCAGGATGACGTCGCGCGCCCACAGCCGGTGGCCGGTCGGGGGGTCGTCGGAGGTGGCGATCCGGAAGCCGCCCGACGGATCGCGTTCCAGGCCGGTGACCTCGGCGGACCGCAGCGTCGCGAGGCCGTACCGGTCCAGGTCCTCCCACACCGCACGGCGGACCTCGTCGGGGGTGCGGGAGTCGAGGCCGAGCAGTCCGTGGGCGCCTCGCGAGGCGGCGTTGCGCGGTGGTGTCGGGGCTTCGATGACGATCGTGCGCTGCATGAGGCGTGTCGCGCTGATCGCCGCGCTCAGTCCGGCCGGCCCGCCGCCGACGACGGCGATGTCGTAGTGGGCGGGAGTTTCCTGCTGCTGCGTGGCCATGGTGAAGCTCCTCCGGGGTGTCGGGTGCCGATGGTTGCCATATGACCGACCGTCGGTCATATTGATGACCCACGGCCATACTAATGACCGCTGGTCATTCGTCAACCGTGCCGCCCCTGATGGCATGCTCTAGGCGCATCGGACCGTCCGAAGGAGTCCCGAAAGTGAGTCCCCGCCCCGCCGCCACCACCCCCGGGCGCTTCCAGCCGCCGGACGTGCGGCGCCGCCAGATTCTGACCGCGGTCGCCGAACTGCTGCTGGAGAACGGCTACGACCCGCTGACGGTCAGCCGCGTCGCGGAGCGGGCCGGGGTCGCGAAGGGAACCGTCTACCTGTACTTCGACTCGAAGCACGCGTTGATCTCCGCGCTCCAGGCCGAGATGTGGGAACGCATGCTGGCCGATCCGGCACGGCTCATGGACGACCCGTCACTGACTTGGGCGGGGCGCCTCGACGGCCTGGTCGCGGCGTGGATCCACGACGAGGTCCGGCACAAGGAACTGCACCACGTGCTTTTCCACGAGCTCGGCGGCGGCTTCGAGCCAATGTCGGAGGCACGCGAACTGCTGACCGCGATGCTGCGCGGCGGAGCCGAGGCGGGCGAGTTCGCGATCGACGACGTCGAGCTGACCGCGGACTTCCTGCTGCACGCGTACCTCGGTCCCTGCCACCACGCACCCAATACCGAGGAGTCCGAGACCAAGGTCGCCGCCGGGGTGCAGGCGCTGTTCCGCCGGGTCGTCGGCGCGTCCCTGGACTGACCCGCCGTCAGGGCTGCGGGGGCAGTCCGCCCGTGAGCCCTTCGGCCGGCGCCTTCCCGGCCGTCTTCCCGACCGGGGGGACGCGTCCCTCTCCAGGCGGCCCGTCGCCCACCGCCGCGTCCGCACTCCGCGTGACCGTCACCCCGGCGCTGGCGGCGACCACCAGCGCGATGCCGCCCATCGCCACGAGACCGAGGTTCTGGCCCAGCACGACGAAGCCCGCGACGGCCGCGACCGCCGGTTCCAGGCTCGCGAGCAGGCCGAATGTCCCCGCCGACAAGCGCTTCATGGCGAGCATTTCGCACGAGTACGGGATGACGGACGACATCAACGCGACCACCGCACCGGCCCCGAGCGCCCCCGGCCGGACCAACTCCGCCCCCGCGCCCGCGACACCGAACGGCAGGACCAGCAGCGCCGCGATGGCCATCGCGAGCGCGAGCCCGTCGACACCGCGGAAGGCCCGGGCAGTACGCGTCGCCACCATGATGTACGCGGCCCAGAAGACGGCGGCGGCAAGCACGAACGCCACGCCGGCCCCGTCCAGTCCGGTGAATCCGCCTTCGCCGAGCATCAGCACGCCGAGAGCCGCGAGCACGATCCAGAACATGTCCCGCAGCCGCCGCGACAACACGACCGCGAGCCCCAGCGGCCCGAGGAATTCCAACGTCACGGCGGGCCCGAGCGGCAGACGGGCGATGGCCTCGTAGAAGCACAGGTTCATCCCGCCCAAGGCCGCACCGAGGGCCCCGACGGTCAGCAGGTCGCGGCGCGAGAGACCACGCACCGAGGGGCGGATCACCACCAACATGACGACCGCGGCGATCACCAGCCGCAGCGTCACCGCCCCCTCGGGCCCGACGCGCGGAAACAGCTTGGCCGCGAACGCCGCCCCGAATTGGATCGACGCCGCGCCGACCAATACCAGAAGCACCGCGTGACCGTGGGTGCGCGGATGGACCAGTGCGCGGGATGCCATGCCTCGACGGTACGCAACGCCACCGTCGCCCCCGGCGGCACCCTCACGGTGCCGGACCTGCGGACAAGAACCGCGGCGACGGCCCCGCAGGCGCTCGACGGCGCCGAGGCCAGGCCCACGCGCCCCGCCCCGATCCGACCCGCGCGGCACAGCCCCGCCGACACCCCTCACGCGACGGCCCCGCAGGCGCTCGACAGCGCCGAAGCTAGACCCGCGTTCCCGGCCCCGATCCGGCCCCGTGCGGCGCGTCTGCCCGGCGCAGCCCTGCCAGCACCCGGTCGACCACCGCGCCGGCCTCGCGCCGCGCGGTCTCGGGGTCGTCGGCACGCGCGGTGTACAGGCTCGCCTCGGAGATGAGTGCCGCGAGGAGCCGCGCGAGGGGGGCGACCGGCAGTTCGTCGATCTCGCCGTTCGCCATCGCCTTGCGCAGCCACTCGGCGAGCAGTCCGTGCCCGTGTTCGTCCACTAGTTGGTCCCACACGTCCTGTCCCAGGACCGCGGGCCCGTCGATCAGCACGATTCGCTGGAAGTCACCCGTCGTGCACACGTCCAGGAACGACTGGAATCCGTGGCGGAGTTGGTCCCACGGCTCGTCCGGAAGCTCCTGGGCATGCGTCAGTTCCCGCGTCACCAGCGCTTCGGCGGCCTCCCGCGCCACGCCGTCCATGACCGCGCGGAACAAGTCCTTCTTGTCGCGGAAGTGGTGGTAGAGCGCGCCACGGGTGACCCGGGCCCGCGCGACGATCTCCTCGGTCCCGGTGCCGGCGAACCCGCGCTCGGCGAACAGCTCACGCGCCGCGGAGACGAGGGCGCCGCGCGTATCTGCGACGTGTTGGGCCCGACGAGTGAGTGCCATTCAACGCTCCCGAGACATACCGACTGCACCGCTTCCCAAGCCTGACATGCCGAGGGTGGCCGTGACCTGCGCCGCTCCACGAATCTCACGCTCCGAACACCTGTCCCGTTCCAGGCGCCCGGCGGCGGGGAAGCAGTCACGCGTTGATCGTGTTGTCGGACGAGTGCCGGGGAACGTTCTGCTGGGCATGGTGACGGAAGCGCGCGTACCGACGCTGTCAAGGCGTTCGACACCCCGCCGGACACGTTGGTCCCGAGGCGTGACACACATACAGCGACCTTGTTACGTACAGCGTGTATGTTGATCGTCGACAACATCGGGAGCCTCGGGCACACGGACGCCCGGCCTGACGGGGAGAGAGGGGCGAGACCGCCATGGGTCTGCCGCTGAACCTGGCCGCGAAAATCGGTACGCATCTCGTCAAGCAGAAGATCAAGCGCAACGACAAGTTCACGATGATCGTCGAGATCGAACCGCTGTTCGCGTGCAACCTGAAGTGCGGCGGCTGCGGCAAGATCCAGCAGCCCCACGACGTGCTCAAGAAGCGGATGCCCGTCGAGGAGGTCGTGGCGGCCGTCGAGGAGTGCGGCGCGCCGATGGTCTCCCTGGCCGGCGGTGAGCCGCTGATGCACAAGGACATCGACAAGATCGTCGAAGCTCTGCTGCGCCGCAAGAAGTTCGTGGTCCTGTGCACCAACGCGGTGCTGCTCCCGAAGCACCTCCACAAGTTCAAGCCCAACCGCAACTTCGCGTGGATGGTCCACCTCGACGGCCTTGAGGAGCGCCACGACGAGGCGGTGGCGAAGGAAGGCGTCTTCAAGGAGGCGGTGGCGGCCATCAAGATGGCCAAGGCCGCCGGCTTCCAGGTCTTCACCAACAGCACGTTCTTCAACACGGATTCGCCCGAGTCGGTGCGCGAGGTCCTCGACTACCTCAACGACGACCTCAAGGTCGACCGGATGCAGATCTCGCCCGGTTACGCGTACGAGAAGGCGCCGATCCAGCACCGCTTCCTCGGGGTGGAGCAGACGCGCAAGATGTTCCGCGAGGCGTTCGCGGACGGCAAGCGCAAGAAGTGGCGGCTCAACCACTCGGCCCTGTTCCTGGACTTCCTGGAGGGCAAGCGCGAGTTCGAGTGCACCCCCTGGGCGATCCCCTCCTACTCGCTGCTCGGCTGGCAGCAGCCCTGCTACCTGATGGGCGACAGCTACGTGCCGACGTACAAGGAGCTCATCGAGACCACCGAGTGGGACAACTTCGGCCGCGGCAAGGACCCGCGCTGCGACAACTGCATGGCCCACTGCGGGTACGAGCCGACGGCCGTGCTGGCCACGATGGGTTCGCTCAAGGAGAGTCTGCGCGCGGTCGTGAGCGGCTGAGTCCGGGGCGCTTCGGCGCCCCTAGTGTCGTCGCTTCGGCGTCGCTTCGGCGCCAGGTCGAACAGGGGCCGCGCGAGCGGGTGTTCGCGTCCGGTGCACAGGGCGTCGCCGGCGCGCGGCCACCGGCTCGCCCGCAACGGTGGCCGTACAACCGGCCCCTGACTGCGTGTCAGGCCCGCGAGCCCGGCATGTTCGCGGCGATGTAGGAGACGAGCCCGCTCGGGTTGCGGGACTGCGCGAGCACGCGCCCCGGGCCGGTGAAGTCGAAGACGAAGCCTTCGCCCGTCTTCATGCTCTGGATCGACCGACCCCGCACGGCGCGCCGGATCTGGTACGAAATGGTCGGCGCGTACGCGACCACGTGCCCCGTGTCGATCACGACCTGCTCCCCCGCCTCCAGGTCGATGACGTCGAGGGCACCGAAACAGCTGGCGACCAGGACGCCGTTGCCGCGCGCCTCGACGAGGAAGCCGCCCTCGCCGCCGAACAGGTTGCGCGCGCCTCCCCACTTGGTGTCGATCGTGACCCCCGACGAGTTGGCGAGCCAGCAGCCCTTGGTGAGCAGGAAGCGGTCCTGCCCGGGCTCCAGGTCGATCGTGATCGCGTCGCCGGGGAGGTTCGCCGCGACGTCGACCCAGCCGCCCTGCGGCGGCGCCGTGAACGTGGTCTGGAACATCGACTCGCCCCCGAGCACGCTGCGCTTGAGACCCGCCACCAGGCCGCCTTCGATCTTGGCGTCGAAGTTGACACCGGCGCTGTGCGCGAGCATCGCCCCACTCTCGGCGCGCATCTGCTCGCCGCCCGCGAGGACGCAGCGTGCGACGGTGAAGGAAGGGTTGTGACGCAGGTTGACCTTCATGACAGTCCGCCCTTCGCGGTTCCTTTGTTGCTGGTTGGACGTGCCCGCCCGACGTACCGGTTTCACGGGCGCTTCACAGGCCCGTTCCACATGTCGGCTCCGAGGCCAGATGGTGCCCCGTCTGCCTGCCGGTGACTGCATGACCGGTTCCCGGGCCGCCGGGTCCGCCACACCGGGAGCCGAGCCCATCCGCCGGACGGACCACCCCGCCCGGGGACGGAGGCGGCCGCGCTGCCGAAGCCGGCGGAATAATCCGCGTTGAAATTCGTTTTCACCCGGTGTCGCGGTCGGAATCGCGGCGCCGAGAGAAACGAGGAGGCCCCCATCGCACGCAGCGATCTGCGCCCCGTCGTGAAACTGCGGTCGACAGCAGGCACGGGAGAGACGTACGTCACGCGCAAGAGCCGCCGGAACACCCCCGACCGGCTGGAACTGCGCAAGTACGACTCCGTCGCCCGCCGGCACGTGGTGTTCCGCGAAGAGCGCTGAACACGTACGCATCCGCGCGCACCGGAAGTGCGCGCACGACCATTCCCGGAGGCTTCCCATGCGCCCCACGATCCACCCCGAGTACCGGCAGGTCGTCTTCCGTGACAGGTCCGCCGACTTCTCGTTCCTGACCCGGTCGACGCTGAACAGCGACAAGACCGTGGAATGGACCGACGGCCGCACCTATCCGGTCGTCGACGTGGACATCTCCGCGGCGAGTCACCCGTTCTGGACCGGCAAGGGCCGCGTCCTCGACAACGCCGGACGCATCGAGCGCTTCAACCGGCGTTACGGCACGTGACAGTCCGCCGCATCGACGAACAACCGATCGGGCCCGGTCACCTGGTGACCGGGCCCCATCGCTTTTGACGTCGGCTCACGCCGGCGGCGACCAATGCGGGTCGCGACCGGTCGAGGCCAGCAGCCGTTCGAACTCGCCGGCGTCCGCGGCCGTTTCCGCCGGCTCGGCGAACATGCCCATACTGCGGGCGGTCGGAGCCATCGCCTCGACAAACTGTTCGAGATCGGAGAGGACTTCGGGCGCCGGACTGAACGCCTGGCCGGTGGCGCGCGCGAGGTCCCACGCGTGGATCGTGAGGTCCAGCAGAGCCATCTGACCGACTCTGCGTGCGGGCAGGCCCATACCGGGCGAGACACCTTCCTCGCTGCCGGGGGCCGCCCACGCCTTCTCCAGACGCTCGGTCTCGGCGGCGAAGCGGTCGCGCCACCCGCCGCTGAGGAAGTCGGGCGTCTCGGCCCAGTCGACGGGCTCCTTGGCGGCCAGCGTCTGGAAGTTCACCACGACCTGGAACAAGTGGTTCGCCAGGTCGCCCACGGTGTAGTCACTGCACGGCGTCGGCCCGCCGAGACGGTCGTCCGGCAGGCCGCGCATGATCGGGAGAGCCCGCTGCGCGGCAACGTGCAGCAGGTCGCTGATGGGGTACGTCATGTCTCCGACGCTAGCCGCGGCACCCCCGCGCGCTCTTGAAGAAACACGACGCGCCCGACCCACCGGACACCGCACCGCTCCGATCGCGTACTCGGCGGCCCGGGGACCGGTCACGCAATCACCGGCAGGCAGCCGCGCAGCCGCCGGGCCGGGTCAGGACCCGGCGAGGCGCAGGAGCCTGGCGCGTTCTTCCTCCACGATCTGCTGGGCCCGCTGCACGACTTCCTCGGTAAGACCGTCGGGAACCTCTCCGAAGGCCCGGTAGCGCTGCAATTCGAGCGGTCGCACGCCGGTGATGTCGTACGCCTTCAGCGCGGCGAGCCGTATGGCGTAGGCATCGAGCGTGCGGGTCATGGCCACCTCGTCGGGTCGAACGGGCACGGCGGCCGGTGGGCCTGCCGTACTGCCGCCGCCACCGGTGACGATTCCGGACTGGGCGTCGGACGGGGCGTCGGCGGGGGCACCGGGTGGGGTGCCCGCATCCCTACGAACGCACGAGGCGCCCTCCGCGTTGCCGACTTCGTGGATTTCGTGGATTTCCTCGGCGGCCCGGCCCGACGGCGCATCCGAATCGGCGGAGGCCTGTCCGCATTGCCCCGAGTCATCGCCTTCCGACCGCTGGCGGGGCACACCCCGAGACCCGGAGCACTCGCGTCCGGTCTTGCTGTCGCCCAACACCGCCCCCGGTGGTAGCCCGCGCCTGTCGCGGATATGAAGGTCGCCCCCCATCCTTGTCGACACACGCCCTGACCGGGTTCCCCCGGATGCATGAATTCCGGGACAACTTGAGGATGACAGCGTGCTTCCGCCGCCTCCGACCGTCTCCCATATCCCTACAATCCGCTCTCCCGAGCGGCCCACGGTGCCCACGGCCGCACAGACTGTCACGACCGGGCCGGGTTAGCCAAGTACTAACGGTCAATAGGTTTTGACGATCAGTCACGTGATCGGCGCCACAACGCCGCCCCCGGGCCGCGGACATGCCCTTTCGACGCCGCCACCGCCCGTCCCACCTGGGGAACAACCGGTCTCGGTGATACGTTTTCAAGTCCCGTATCGTTCGACCTTCCGAGCCGACAGGCAGGAAGAACTCCACAAGGAGCGTGCGTGTCCGCCCAAGAGACGGACCCCCCCAGTACCGGTCCCTCCCGAACCAGTGATCCGCGCGGCGGCGTTCGGGAGGATGCCAAATGAACGCCGCGTCCGCCGCTTTCGGCATACTCGCCGTCGTCGTCCTCACGGTCGGCACCGGCTTCTTCGTCGCCCAGGAATTCGCGTACGTCGCGGCCGACCGCGCCGAGTTGCGTCGCCGTGCCGAATCCGGCGACAAGGGCGCGGCACGCGCCCTCACCGTGACCCGCCGCCTGTCGTTCATGCTCTCGGGCGCGCAACTGGGCATCACGATCACGACACTCCTGGTCGGCTTCATCGCCAACCCCGCGCTGAGCGCGGTCCTGTCGCCGGCTCTCGAACCGCTCGGCATGCCGTCCGGTGCCGACAAGGCGGTGACGCTGGTCCTGGGATTCGTCATCGCCACCGGGATCCAGATGGTGGTCGGCGAGCTGGTGCCCAAGAACTGGGGCATCGCGGAGCCCGAGCGGGTGGCGGTGCTGCTGGGTCGGCCCACCTTGGCGTACCTCAAGGTCATGGGCCCGCTGATCAGGATGTTCGACAACCTCGCGAACCGCCTGCTGCGCGCGGTCGGCATCGAACCCGTCGAGGAGATCCACGGCGGCGCGACCACCGAGGAGCTCGGTCACATCGTCGCCGAGGCCGACCGCGACGGCGAGCTAGCTCCGGAGCTTTCGGACATGCTTCAGCGCGCCATCGCCTTCGGTGACCTGACGGTCGATCAGGTGATGGTCCCGCGTCCCGACGTCATACGGGTGCGCGCCGACACCACCGCGGCCGGCCTCATCGCGCTGGTCCAGCAGTGCGGTCACTCGCACTACCCGGTGGTCGGCGACCGAGTCGACGACATCGTGGGTGTGGTCGGCGTCACCGACCTCCTGGACGTCGCCCCCGAGGACGCCGACACGGTCACGGTCGGCGCACTCGCCCGGCCGCCGCTGCTGGTGCCCGACACCGCGAGCATGCCGTCGCTGCTCGACCAGTTGCGGGCGGTCGACGAGGAGTTCGCGATCGTGCTGGACGAGCACGGCGGACTCGCCGGGATCGTGACGTACGAGGACGTCGCCGAGGAGCTGGTCGGCGAGATCGCCGACGAGACCGACACCGAATCCGTCGTGGACGCCTGCCCCGAGGACGGCTGGTGGCGCCTCGACGCGGTGCTGCGCGTCGACGAGGTCGAGCGCATCATCGGCACCGACCTGCCCGAGGGGCCCTACGACACGCTCGGCGGCCTGGTGATCGCCCGGCTCGGCCGACTGCCCGAGGTCGGCGACCGCGTCGCGGTGCCGAACCCCGACGAGGACGCGGCCGACATCGAGGGCCAGGCGTCTCCGGTCGTCGAGATCGAGGTGCTGACCGTCGAGCGGCACGTCCCCGACCTGGTACGCGTCCGCACGCACCTCCCCGTGGCGTGGGAAGCGGCCGACGACGCGGCGGCGGACGCCGAGCGCGCTCGCGGCGGAATGGAGCACGCCGCGTGACCCGGTCCCGCGCAGTTGCCTTCCATCCCCACCGCCGCACTCCCCCGCACCCCCGGCCGGAAGGCCGGGGTCTTCCCCGAGGTGCCCGATGACCCCCGATGTCCCGTCACCCATACTCGCCTCCGCGGCGGACCCGGCGTCGGGTGCCGTGGCCCTCGCGTCAGGCGGCGCGGCGATGGGCCCGGGCCCTGCGGTCATCGCCACGGTGCTGCTGCTCGTCGGCAACGCCTTCTTTGTCGCGGCCGAGTTCGCGTTGCTGGCCGCGCGGCGCCACCGCCTCGAACAGGCTGCGGCGGCCCGCAAACGCGGCGCGGCCTCCGCGCTCGCGGGCGTCCGGGAGTTGACGCTCATGCTCGCGGGCGCGCAACTGGGCATCACGATGTGCTCGCTGGGCCTGGGTGTGGTCTCCGAGCCGGCGTTCGCGGCGATGCTCGACCCGCTCTTCCAGGCCGTCGGTCTCCCGGCCGCCGCCGGCCACGCGGTGGCGTTCGCGGTGGCGCTGAGCACCATCGTGCTGCTCCACATGGTCGTCGGGGAAATGGCCCCGAAGTCGTGGGCGATCTCCGATCCGGAGCGCGCCGCTCTGCTGCTGGCACCGCCGTTCCGTGCGTTCGCGCGCGGTGTGCGCCCGCTTCTGCGCGCGCTGAACGGCATAAGCAACGCGGCGCTGCGCGCGGCGCGAATCCGGCCCAAGGAGGAGGTGTCCATTCCCAAGGACGCCGAGGGCCTGCGGCGCCTCGTCGGCGAATCGCGGCGCCTGGGGCTGATCGGCAGTGACGAACACGACGTCCTGACGGCCACCTTGCGCACCCACACCGAACCCCTCGCCCGGCTCGTGGTGCCGGCGGACCGTATCGACGCGGTTCCGGCGGACGCGGGCCCCGAGGAGATCGTCGCCGCGTCTCGGCGCCATGGACGCAACCGGCTTCTGGTACGCGGCGCCGACGGGCGGCTGACGGGCGTCCTGCACGTACGCGAGGTGCTGTCGATACGCGCGCCGCACCCGGTCGCGGCGATCGGTGCGACAGCCGGGGAGCTTGCGGCGCCGGTCCTGACCCTGTCGGTCGACACACCGATCCAGCGTGCGGTCGCCGCGCTGCGGGAGCGGCGTGCGTCACTCGCCCTCGTCCAGGACGCGCACGGCCGCCTGCTCGGCATGGTCGGGCTCGACGACCTGCTCGGCAGCGTGCTCGGCGGCACGCAGGCCGCGTAGGGCCGGGGGCCGCCCGATGACCGCTCGCGTGATCGGCTCCGTGGCCGTCCCGTGGATCCCGGTGCCGCACCGGCTCGACCTCGTCGTCGGTGCGGGCGTGCCCGTCGCGCACGAGGTCACGAGCGCCTTCGTGTTCGTCCGCGACGTGTGCGACCGGGTTCTGCTCACCCGCGTCGACCGGCCCGGGCGCGGGTGGGACGTCCCGGGCGGCCATATCGAGCCCGGCGAGTCCCCGCATGCCGCGGCGGCGCGCGAGCTCGCCGAAGAGGCCGGGCTCGCGGTGGCCGCCGAAGGGCTCACGCCCTTCGGCGGCCAGCGCATCACACTCCTCGGCGCCGCCCCGCCCGGCTACCGCTACCCGGGGCGCTCGTACCAGGCCGCCTTCGCGCTGCGCCTGCCCGCCCGCGGTCCGATCGTGCGGCCGGCGGAGGGGTCGGAGTGCTCCGAGGCCGCGTGGTTCACCGACGGCGAGGTCCGCGAGCGCTGCACGGACGCTGTGTGGCTGCCGTTGTTCGAGGCCTTCGTCGCGGACGGGATTCGGTGACGCCGGTTCGGCACGCCGGGGCCTGTCAGGTGGATCTCTCCAGGGCCCGCGCAACGTTGCGGGCGCAGAACGGCCACCAGCCCGGCAAGCGAGTACGAGCTTCGGGCGCCGCGCCTTGCGATCGCACGCACTGCGCCACGCGGGCTGCTCCCTGGAGATCCACGGGACGGGCTAGGCGTAGCTCATGCCCATCGCGTTCCTGACCTCGTGCAGGGTGGCGTCGGCCAGGTCGTTCGCACGGGCGTTCCCCTCACGGAGGATCGTGCGCACAGCTGTGCGATCCGCGGCGAGTTCGGCGCGGCGGGCGCGCAGCGGCGCGAAGTGCTCGTTGACCGCTTCGGTGACGATCTGTTTGAGCCGTGCTGCGCCCGCGCCGCCGATCTCGGCCGCGATGTCCTCGGGTTTCCGGCCCAGGCACAGGGCGGCGAGGCGGAGCAGCCCCGACACCCCCGGGCGGTGATCGGGGTCGTAGGTGATGTGCCGGCCGGCGTCGGTGGTGGCGCGGCGGATCAGCCGGGCGGTTTCGTCGGCGGTCGCGGAGAGGGCGATGGCGTTGCCGCGTGACTTGCTCATCTTGGTGCCGTCCGTACCGAGGAGCAGCGGGGTGTCCGACAGCAGTGCGCCGGGCTCGGGGAAGACCGGGCCGTAGCGGTCGTTGAAGCGCCGCGCGATGCTGCGCGTGACCTCCAGGTGCGGGAGTTGGTCCTGGCCCACCGGGACCAGGTCGGCCTTGCAGAACAGGATGTCGGCCGCCTGGTGTGCCGGGTAGGTGAACATGAGCCCGCTGACCGACGCCTGCCGCGAGTGTGCGATCTCGTCCTTGACCGTCGGGTTGCGCCCGAGTTCCGCGATCGAGACGAGGCTGAGGAAGGGCAACAGCAGTTGGTTGAGCGCCGGGACGGCGCTGTGAACGAACATGGTCGTCCGGGCGGGGTCGATCCCGGCGGCGAGGTAGTCCAGGACCAGGTCCTCCACGTGCTCGTCGAGCCGATCGGCGGTGTCGCGGTCGGTGAGGACCTGGTAGTCGGCGATCACCAGATAGGTCTCGACACCGGCGTCCTGGAGCCGGACGCGGTTGTGCAGGGTGCCGAAGTAGTGGCCGAGGTGCAGGCGTCCGGTGGGTCGGTCGCCGGTGAGGACCCGGCGGGCTTGCGCGCGGTCGTCGGTGCCGGGTGGCTTCGGGTGGGTGGCGGTGACGGACATCGTCTTCTCCTGTGGTGCTCGGTGGCTGCTTCGGGGGCCGGTCGGCTCTCGCTCGTCGTGGCGGGCGGCCGGGCCCGGGCGGAGCCGGGACACCTGTGCGGTGCAGGAGAAAGGGCCGTCCGTCACGAACGGCCCCGGGCGTGTCTGATGGGTGGCCGCTCCTAGGGGGAGCGCCACCAGGACAGATGCGCCGACAAGGTCATGCGGTCAACGTTAGCGGTAGTGCGCGCGGGGCGTCACGGGCGGGCGGCTTGTCGCGGACGAGTTGTCCGACGCCTTTCCGGGGCCGCGTGAAGGTGCGGCATTCTCGGTGCCCGGGTGCCCCGCTTACCGATTCGGGTGCCGCTCGGGCGCGTTCCGCGCCGGGTATCCCCGAGAAATCGACCGCAATTCGAAACAATATCGACCGGGAGACGAGACAACAGCCCAACTCCCGGGTCACTATGGGCACATGGCGCACGTGGATCGCTCTGACAACCGCCCGCGCATAGCGGTGCGGTTCCGCGGTGCGGACGATGATGTACGTCTGCCGGTCGTCCGGCTTGAGCAACGCGCGAATGGCCGTTGGTATGCCGTCGTCGCGCTGCCCCGGTGGGCCGAGGACGGCACCGAGTTCATTCCGTGGGACGAAGAAGTCACTTTTCCGCCGGGGCACTTCCGGCAGATAGCGGGAGAGGATTACAGCGGGCTGAAACGCGTCCGGTACCGAAACATGTACGCGTGAAGCGCGCCTGCGGCAGGGCGGCGCCGGGTTGTTCGGCGTCACGGCGCGCGGAGTGATTCCAACAGGGCGGACAGTGCCGCCCAAGTGTCCTCCAGATCCTGGGGGTTGCCGGTGGCGGCCAGCCAGAGCGCGGCTTCGTTCATGGCGCCCGAGAGCAGGTGGGCGAGTGGGGCCACCGGTTGCCGTGCGATGACGCCGGCGTCGATGAGCGCGCCGAGCGCGTCGGCCAGGTGCCGGGCGGAGCCGGCCTCGTCGAGTGCGCGCCAGACCGCCCAGCCGAGCACCGCAGGCCCGTCGACGAGCATGATGCGCTGGATGTCGGGGTCGGTGCCGGCGGTGAGGAACGCGCGGCACCCCGCGGTGAGTTGGTCCCACGCGTCGTTCTGCGCGGCGGCTGTCGCAACAACGCGTCCGGCCACCTCGTCCTGAACCTCCGCCAAGACCGCGCGGAAGAGATCGGTCTTGCTTTCGAAGTGGTGGTAGAGCGCGCCTTTGGTGACGCCGGCGGCGCTCACGATTTCCGAGAGGCCGACGGCTGCGAACCCCCGGGTCGCGAATAGCCGACGGCTTTCGCGCAGGAGTGCGCGCTTGGTCTGCTCCCGTTGCCGTGTCCGCGCGTCGCTGTCGTAGGTCACACTGCCTCGCCTGGTTGACATACCGGTGGTACGCGGACTAGCGTACTTGACATACCATCGGTATGCGAATATCACGGCACCCCCCTGAAGGACGACGTGAACCTGAGCAGCTTCTATCCCGTGATCTGCACCAGCCGACTCCAGGAGTCGCGCGACTTCTATATGCGCTTCCTGGGATTCGAGCGGACATTCGAGGCGGACTGGTACATCAGCCTGCGCCGCCCCGGCCCGCCACCGTTCGAGCTGGCCCTGCTCGATCCCGGCCACCCGACGATCCCGGAGGCATACCGCGGCACGCCCGCGCAGGGCCTGCTGCTCAACTTCGAAGTCCACGACGTCGACGCCGAGTACGAGCGCCTGGTGGCGCGCGAAGGGTTGCGGCCGGTGCTCGACATCCGCACGGAGGACTTCGGGCAGCGGCACTTCATCGTCCCCGACCCGAACGGAATCCTCATCGACGTGATCACGGTCGTCCCACCGCAGGGCGAGTTCGCGGCGGCGTACAAGAACTGACTCTCCGCTCGGGCCCACCGCATTAAGCTCGGTCGCGCCGCCATGGGCCGTCGTACGGCTCCGTGTCCGCCGCACCGACAAGGAGCACGATGCCCCAGGTTCCGCGCCGCCTGCGCTGGGCGGTCGAACGTCTGGACGTCCGGCCCGACGACCGAATCCTCGAAATCGGCTGCGGTCGCGGCGTCGCGGCCGAGCTTGTGTGCGAACTCCTGTCTGGCGGACGCTACTTCGGGATAGACCGGTCGGCGTCGGCGATCAATGGCGCCGAGGCGCGCAACGCGGGACACGTCACCGCGGGCCGGGCCGAGTTCCTTGTCGCACCGGTCGAGGGCACCGACCTCACGACGCACGGGCCGTTCGACAAGGCGTTCGCAGTCAACGTCAATCTCTTCTGGACTCACGACCCGGCCCACGAACTCGGCCTGATCGACGCGGCATTGGCCTCCGATGGCGGACTCCACCTCTTCTTCGAGCCGCCCTCGGCCGCGCAAATCGCCCGGATCGACGCCGCGTTGACGGCAACGCTCACCGAGTACGGGCTCGCGGTCGAGTCGGCCACCGATCCCACCGGGTCGATCCTGTGCGTGTCGGGCCGCCGGAAGGCGTGACGGTCGTCCGTCCGGCCCCCCGCCGCAGGTGTCACGCCTCGGACGCGTCCGGCCGTTGACGCACGATCTCGGCAAGGGCCTCCTCGGTGAACCTTCCGGTGGCTTCCTTGTCGACACCGAGTTCGCTCAACACCCCCTCGCCGCCTTCCAGTTCGAGGAGTGCCAGCAGGATGTGCTCGGTGCCGATGTAGTTGTGGCCCATGCGGAGCGCTTCGCGGAAGGTGAGTTCGAGTGCCTTCTTCGCCTGGCCGTCGAACGGGATCAGTTCCGGCACGCCCTCCTCCGCGGAAGGCAGGCGTCGTACGACCGCCTCTCGCACCGCCGCGAGCTCCACGCCCTGCGCGACGATGGCGCGCCCCGCCAACGCGTCGGGTTCGCCGAGCAATCCCAGCACGAGGTGTTCGGTGCGGATCAGCGGGTTGCCCGCCGCACTTGCTTCGTTCTGGGCCTGCATCACCACGTTGCGGGCGCGGGGGGTGTAGCGCCCGAAGCCCTGGCTGGGATCCAGGTCGTTCGCCTCGCCGGGCCCTTTGGGGACGAAGCGCTTTTGGGCAGCCTGCTTGCTGACCCCCATGCTGCGTCCGATCTCGGTCCAGGACGCACCCGAGCGGCGGGCCTGGTCGACGAAATGCCCGATCAGATGGTCGGCGACCTCCCCGAGGTGGTCGGCTGCGATGACGGCGCTCGTGAGCTGTTCGAGGGCGTCGTCGTTCGACTTCTTGATGGCCTCGATCAGGTCGTCGAGGCGGACGGAAACGGTGGGACGCATGGGCTTGTCACTGCTGTTCGCCATGCGTCAACCATAGGTTGACGGCCTTTCTTCCGTCAACTCCAGGTTGACCATCAGGCTCGGACGGCAAAGGCCGTGGGGCGGGCAGGGGCGCGCGGCGGTGGGCTCGGTCCCCGCGTCGGGCGGGAGCCACGGTTTTGGTACGCGTGGAGCTCACCGCACGAGCCGGAAGAACCGGCGGACCTCTTCGACGAACAGCGACGGCTGCTCGAACGCGGCGAAGTGGCCGCCCCGGTCGAGTTCGTTCCAATAGCGCAGGTCGGTGAAGCGCTTCTCGGCCCAGCGACGCGACAGGCGCACGATCTCGCGCGGGAAAATCGAGCACCCGGTGGGCGCGTGCACGGCGCCCAGGTCGGGAGTGCGGAAGCTCTCCCAGTACAGGCGCGCCGACGAAGCCGCGGTTCCGGTGAGCCAGTACAACGTGATGTTGTCGAGCATCTGATCACGCGTCAGGGCATTCTCCGGGTGCCCGTCGCAGTCCGTCCACTCGCAGAACTTCTCCACGATCCAGGCGAGTTGCCCGCTGGGTGAATCGGCGAGCCCGTACCCGAGGGTCTGCGGCCGGGTCGACTGGATCTTCGAATAACCGGTGCCCCATTCGCGATGGTGGGAGAGATCCTGGAGCACCCGCTGCTCGACCGGGGTGAGATCGGCAAACGTGTCAGGGTCGGGAGCCGCGACGGGCATGTTCAGGTGGATGCCGGCCACCCGGTCACCGCCGGCCTGGGCGGTGGCGACGGTGACCATGGCACCCCAGTCGCCACCTTGCGCTCCGTAGCGCGCATAGCCGAGCCGCTCCATGAGCCCCGCCCATGCGGCGCCGATGCGTTCGACGTTCCAGCCGGGCGCCGACGGCTTGTCGCTGAAGCCGTACCCGGGCAACGACGGACAGACGACGTGGAACGCGTCTGCCGCGTCGCCGCCGTGGGCGGTTGGGTCGGTCAACGGGCCCAGCACATCCAGGAATTCGACCACGGACCCGGGCCAGCCGTGGGTGAGCAGGAGGGGCAGCGCATCCGGGTGCGGCGAGCGAGCGTGCAGGAAGTGGACACCCAGCCCGTCGAGTTCGGTGCGGAAGTGCGGGTACGCGGACAACCGCGCCTCGGTCTTCCGCCAGTCGTAGTCCTCGGCCCAGTAACGCGCGAGTTCCCGTATATAGGCCAGCGGCGCCCCCTGCGTCCAGTCGTCCACGGTCTCCTCATCGGGCCACCGCGTACGCGCCAGCCGCTCCCGGAGATCGGCCAACTCGGCCTCGGGCACCTCGATCTGAAACGCCGTCACGTCCTTGGAAAGGCTCATGCGGGCACGGTAGCCACGCACGGTCGAGAAGAACACGTCCGTCCGCCGTGGAATGGGGCGGGCGCGTCAGCCGCCGCTGCCGTACGGCCGGGTGATGACCTCCATGCTGTGCCCGTCCGGGTCGCGGAAGTAGAAGCCGCGCCCGCCGTCGTTGTGGTTGATCTCGTCCGCGCGGCGGTAAGCCGGGTCCGCGTAATACGTCACTCCCGCCTCGCGGACACGCCGGAAGATTCCGTCGAACTCCTCTTCGCTCACCAGGAAGGCATAGTGCTGGCCGGTGATTTCCTCGTCATCAGGCACCGCCATGTAGTCCAGGGTGACGCCGTTCGCCGACTGCACCGGAACGAACGGCCCCCATGTCTCTCCGGCCTCCAGACCGAGGATCCGGGCGAGAAATTCAGCGGCGGCCCGGTGGTCGTGCGCCCGAACTATCGTGTGGTTCAGATCGACTGACACAGTGCACCCCTCCATATGCGGCTTGGGCGACTCATCCCAGGAACGACAGGCGCACCTGACGCCGGGGATTGTCACGGTTGGTGTCCACCAGGACGACGGACTGCCATGTGCCGAGTTCCAGTTCGCCCGCCAGGACCGGCAACGTGGCGTGCGGTGGCACGAATGCCGGCAGGACGTGGTCGCGACCGTGTCCCCTGCTGCCGTGCCGGTGGCGCCAGCGGTCGTCGGCGGGCAACAGGTCGCGAAGCGCGGCGAGCAGGTCGTCGTCGCTGCCCGCTCCGGTCTCGATGACGGCGAGACCGGCCGTGGCATGTGGCGTGAACACATTGAGGAGACCGTCGCGCCCCTCGGCGACATCGCGGAGAAACGCACCGATCTCGCCGGACAGGTCGTGGACGGTCTCCGACGATCCGGTATGGATGTCGAGGACCCGGGTGGTGAATGCATCGGCCATGACGGAATCCTCTCCCTACGTGTCCGCACAACGCGGACTCTTCGGGGTTTCTTCCGCCGAACGACGGCCGTCGACCGGCGCGTCCGCACGCCTTCGTTTCTTCGCGCGGACCCCGGAATCGTCGGCGTCACCGCAGTGCCGCAGTCGCTGTCACGGCATCCTCGGTCAGTCGCGCCGCGGCGCCTCGCTCGCTTCATCGAACGCCCTGATCACCCGTTTGGGTGCCGTCATGCGCCACGCGTCCGTCAGCATCGCGCGCAGCTCGTCGGCGTCGTCGACCGCGGCCAGGCGGGCGCGGATCCAGTCGTAGTTGTCGTCGTGACCCGCGCGTACGAAGAACTTCTCCGGCTCGGCGGCGGTCAACGCGCCGCGTTCCTCCCGGGGGCAGCGGAACGCGACGGCGGTTTCGTCCTCGTTCAACGCCGCGAAGATCTTCCCGCGAACCCGGAAGGTGGGCGCATTCCGACTGAACTTCTCGCTCGTCTCCGGCAGTGCCAGGGCCTCGCGCCGTACGTCCTCGGCGGTCGTCGCCATCGAAAGTCTCCTTCGACCGTGCCGCCCGGCCGTCGGGCGCACCTTGTGCGAACGCCTGTTCCCCACCTCGGGTTATCGTTCACCGATGGAGTTCACCGCCCTCGGCTACCAACACCCCGACGTCCGCAAATTGTGTGACGAGGTCCAGCAAATCTACGTCGAACGCTACGGTGACCCTGATCAGTCCCCGGTGGACGAGGCGGATTTCGACCCGCCGACGGGCTTGTTCCTGGTCGGCTACGAGGACGGCCGGGCCCTCGTGTGCGGCGGCTGGCGGATCGGTACGTACGACCTGCCCGGGCACGGCCCCGGCGATGTCGAGCTCAAACGCATGTACGTGCGCCCCGAAGGACGCGGCCGGGGCCTGGCCCGCGCCCTCCTCGCCGAACTCGAAGCCCACGCGGTGGCGGCAGGTCAGCGGCGGATGATCCTGGAGACGGGAACCCGGCAGCCGGAGGCCATCGCCCTGTACCGCTCGTCCGGCTACACCGACGTGCCGGGCTTCGGCTTCTACCGAGGGAGCCCGCTCAGCGTGTGCATGGCCAAACTGCTCACCGCCTGACCGCCGCGCTGCCGAGCCCCACCCCCACGTCGCGTCTCATGCCGCGCTTCCGTCCGCCTCATGCGCGCCGGCCGCGACCCGGCCGATCTCGGCGATCTCGGCGGGGGTGAGCTCGACGAACGCCTCGGCGTTGGCGGCCACCTGATCCGGCGACGTCGCGCCGACCAGCACGGACGGGACCTCCGGCTGAGCCGCGAGCCAGGACAGCGCGAGTTGGAGGATCGTCCGCCCGCCGGCCTCGGCGTACTCGGTCAGGCGCTCGACGACCGCGAAGTTCTCGTCGGTGGCGACCCGCGCGAAGTACGAGCCGCCGGCCAGCCGCGAACCCTCCGGGAAGGCTTCGCCGCGCCGGTACTTCCCGCTGAGCAGCCCCGACTTGAGCGGGAAGTACGGAATCACGCCCAGGCCGAGGTGGCGCGCGGCCGGGATCGTCTCACGCTCGACGCCGCGCTCCAGCAGGCTCCACTCCAACTGCGTCGCGACGAACCGCGAGCCGCCCGCCGCGCGGGCCACATGGTCGGCGTCGACGAGCTGCCAGCCGGCCAGGTTCGAACTGGCGATGTAGCGGACCTTGCCCTGCCGCACGAGGTCGTCGAGCGCGGCGAGTGTTTCCTCGACCGGTGTCTCGGGGTCGGGGAAATGCAGGTAGTAAAGGTCGATGTAGTCGGTTCCGAGACGCCGCAGGCTCGCCTCGCAGGCGCGGATGAGGTGGCGGCGCGACCCGGTGCCCGTGCCCGGTGCCGGGCTTCCGAACTTGGTCGCGATCACGGCCTCGTCCCGGCGGCGGCCGAGGGCACGGCCGAGCATCTCCTCCGACCGGCCGTCCCCGTATATCTCGGCCGTGTCGAAGAGGGTGACTCCCGCATCGAGTGCCGCCTCGACGACCCTGTGCGCCGCCGGCTCGTCGATGCGCGTGCCGAAGTTGTTGCAGCCGAGACCGGCCTCGGAGACCTTGAGCCCCGACGTGCCCACGTTGTTGTACCGCACAGGTGCACCCGCTTTCCTCTACTGCGCAACGCGCTTCACGATAGTCACGGCGGCTTCGACCGGTCGGCCGGCGTCATCCGTTCGAGAGCCTCGCGAGCACAGGTCATCCGACAATTCGTTCGATCTTCGGCAGCCCCGGCGTTAGCGTGCCCACATGACGAACCTGGTGACCCTGGACGAACTGCGCGAAGCCCACAAGCGTGTGACGGGTGCGGTCGTGCGCACTCCGCTGCTGCCCTGCCTGCACGGCGAACCGGGCCGCGCGCTGTGGCTCAAGCCGGAAAACCTCCAGCCCATCGGGGCCTTCAAGCTGCGCGGCGCGCACAACCTCGTCGCCTCGCTCACCGACGAGGAACGCGCACGCGGTGTCGTCGCGCATTCCAGCGGCAACCACGCCCAAGCCGTCGCCTACACCGCACGCCGATTCGGGATCCCGGCGGTCATCGTCATGCCGGACACCGCGCCGCGCGTCAAGGTCGACGCGACGCGGGCGCTCGGCGCGGAGATCGTGACGGTCACCCCCGACCGCCGCGACACCGCGGCATTCGAACTCGCCGCCGAGCACGGCTACACCCTGGTGCCGCCTTACGACGACCGACGCATCGTCGCGGGGCAGGGCACCGCGGGGCTGGAGATCGCCGAGGATCTGCCCGATGCCGCCGCGGTCCTGGTGCCGGTCAGCGGCGGCGGCCTGCTGTCCGGGGTCGCCACGGCGGTCAAGGCGCTGCGCCCGGACATCAAGGTGATCGGCGTCGAACCCGAACTCGCCGCCGACGCCGCCGAGTCGCTGCGTACCGGCACTCTGACCGCGTGGCCCGCGGCGGACACCTACCGGACCATCGCCGACGGCCTGCGCACGACATCGCTCGGCACCGTGCCGTTCGCGCATGTCCGCGAGTACGTCGACGACATCATCACGGTGAGTGAGTCGCAGATCCGCGACGCCGTCCGCTTCCTCGCCTACTCGGCCCGACTCGTCGCGGAGCCGTCCGGCGCGGTCGCCACCGCGGGATATCTCTTCCGCCGCGACGCGCTGCCGCGCAGCGGCGACCACGTGGCGGTGGTCAGCGGCGGCAACATCGAACCGGCGCTGTTCGCCGAGCTGGTGGGCTGACTCAGCCTCCGGACGTCTCGCGCAGTTCCTTCGCCGCCTCGGAGAGGTCCTTCGCGGTGTCGATGGCCCTCCAGTAGGCACCCTGCGGCAACGGGAAGCCGGCGAGCCGCCGTTCGCGTGCGAGCCTGGGGAACGTCGTGCGCTCGTGGTCGCCCTTCTCGGGCAGCATCGCGGTGAACTCCGGCGAGAACACGTAGACCCCGGCGTTGATGAGGTACGGCGACGGGGGCGCCTCGATGAAGTCCAGGACGTGGCCGAACTTGTCGGTGTCCACGACGCCCCACGGGATGCGCGGGCGAGCCAGCGCGAGAGTCGCGACCGCGTGCCGTTCGTCGTGGAACCCGGCCATCTCGCGCAGCGAGAAACGGGTCCAGATGTCGCCGTTGGTGGCGTACCACGGCTCGTCCGGACGAGGCAGTGCGCGCGCCGCGAACTTCAGGCCCCCGCCGCGCCCCAGGGGTTCGGTCTCCACCACGGTCGAGACGGCGAGCGGCAGTTCGGTGCTCTTGAGCCAGTCCTGAAGCACCTCGGCCAGGTGCCCGCACGACACCACGACGTCCGTGACCCCCTCGGCCGCCAGCCACGCCAGTTGGTGCCCGACGATCGGGGTGCCCGTTCCCGGGATTTCCACCATGGGCTTGGGCCGGTCGTCGGTGTACGGCCGCAGCCGCGTCCCCTGGCCTCCGGCCAGGATGACGGCCTGCGTGACCGGACGATCGGTCTGCGACGCGCTGTTTGGTGCGGAAGTCATGCCCTGACCATAGCGACTGGCCGGCACCGCCACCGAAGGCCTGGTCCAGTACGCGCAGTCCGGGCTGCGTGCCGCCGACAAACCGCTTGTCGGGCGCGAGCGCACGGGCGATTTGGTCGGAACACAGTCTGCCCGTCGCGGCGTGCGCGCGGGCCACCGGACGGTACCGAAGCGCTCACGCCGACTGCACGGACCCGCCCGGCGCGGCGTACGTGCGGCCACCGGACGGTGCGCACCGAAGCGCTCGCGCCGGGTTGCGCCGCTTCGGATCGGGGCCACCCGCGAGGGCAACTCGTTCGTCCATCCGCTGCGTTCGGCCACAGCCGGGGCTTGTCGGCGCTCCCCGGTTGAATCGCGGGGTTCGGTACCGGAGGGGATTTCCCCCTTTCGACCGGCGCTGGTCGGTCACTAGCATCCGATTGAGACATTTACGTGACCTGAATGCGATCAACCGGCGGGGGCCGGTTGTCGGTGGGCGGCGCAGGTCGGGGGGTGGACGGGGTTGGGGGCTGCCGTGAGGATCCGCTGGTGGGGGTGCGCGTTGGCCGCGGGGTGCACCTGGCTGGCGTCCGGCTGTTTCGCGTCGGGTTCCGACGGACGGGCGCACGGCGCGCCGGCGGCGTCGGCGCCGTCGACACCGCCGATCGCCCCGCCCGCAAGCCCCGTGACCGGGCCGGTCGAAGGCTGCGCGCTGCTCACCGCGGAGCAGGTCCGCGACACGTTGGGCGCCACGCGCGTGACGACGTACGCCGAGGACAACGGCCGGACGTGCGTGTTCCTCGGAGCCGACGACGTACGCGTGTTGACCGTGCGGGTGGGGGACCTGCCCCGCGCGTTGCTCGGCGGCCCGGAGCAGGTCGTGCTGCTGGCCGCGTCGCCGGCGGAGCTGACCGAGCCCGTCCCGGGGCTGGCCGACGCCGCGGTGTTCTACAGCGACCGCCGGCGCGGCAGCGGCGTCACCTTCGCACGCGGGCGCGGGGAGCGCGTGACCAGCGTCGACATCGAGGCAAGCGGCCCCAACGCGCAGTCGCCGCGGGACACTCTGGTGCATCTGGCGCGGCTGGCGAACGCTGCGTTGCCCTGAGGCGCCCCACAGCCGGTCTGCTGCTGGAGTCGGCAGGATTCGGCGGCATGGGCGACCAACCGGTCGGGGCCACTCTCCCGGGAACGCGCCGTGCGCACCCGTCAGCCCGATCTGCCAACATGGGGCGGCGCAGGAGGGGCCCGGCCGGGGGTCCCGGCCGAAGGGAGCCGCCGAAAGATGACGTCCCCAGACACCCGATGCGGTCCGTGTGGTGCCGACATCCGCGCCCGGACCGCCGACGACATGTTCGTCGAACCGCTCGTCGGCGCCTTCGCGGCGCTGCCCGCGATGAGAGACGCCATGACAGAACACCGCCGTGCAGCACGGGATTTCGACGCCACCGGCCGCTCGCCGGGGGTGCCCTCCGCACGGGCGGGCGGCGCGCCTGCGGCTGAATCCGGCTCGGATGCCGAGCTGCGGGCTCTGACGCTGCTGACGAACCGCACGAGTACGCGCACGAGCGCGAGCGGGGGTCCCGCGCTGCCCCTGCGCGACGGCGTGCGGGTCTACCTGGAAGGCCTTCCGGACACCGCCGCCGCGGCGTACGCGCATCCGGTCGCCGACCTCGCCGAGGCGGAGGTCGCGGTGCTGCGCGTCGACGCGCCGCAGGGCACGGGCATCACCGACGACGACACCGACCGGGTCCTCGACATAGCGGCGGCCGTCCCGACGGTCGTCGTGCTGCACGTCGACGGCCCGTGTCCCGCACCGGAGTTCACCGACGACTGCGCCGCGCTGCTGGTCGACCTCGGGGCCGCCGACCAGACGGTATTGGACGTCGTCTTCGGTCGGCACGCCCCGCTGGGGCGCCTGGTGTTCCCGCTCGGGGCGCCCCACGAACCGGAGTTCCCGGCCGGGTTCGGCCTCGCGTACTGACGTCGGGCCCGCGCCGCTCAGCGCGGGGCGGTCCCCGTGTGGTCTCCGGGGGCGGGGCCTGTCTGCACGCGCGACGACGCCGCGCGTTCGGCCCGGTCGGCGTTGAGGACGTCGACCGCCGCCACGGCGTCGCCGATCGTCGCGAAGTCGACCGCCACGAAGGTGACGGGGGCCCCTCGCTGGGCCTCGCATTCGCGGGCCCGGTCGAGCACGAACTCCCGGGAGTTGATGCGTCCGGCGTCGATGCGGCTGCCGCCCTGCGCGGTGACGAAGTGGTTCATCAGGAACATGCGCTTGCCGGTGCCGCCGCGGTTGGGAACGCAGTCCATCGCCTCGGGGCTGGTGTAGGTGAACGGCGTCTCCATCGCATACCGGTAGAAGTTGCGGTAGCGCGGGTCGGGGCCGTCGGCGCGTTCGGGGAAGACCACGAGGCGCTTGTCGGCGGCGATCATCTCGCGCAGTGTCGGCCACACGCCGTCCGGCGCCTCCGGCGGCGTCGCGAGGAACCGGTCCAGGCCCGCGTCGTGCAGGGCCTCCATGGTCTCGGTGCCGCCGATCGCGTCCTGGACGATCAGGGTGACCACTTCGTTCGGGTTGCTGTCGAGCCAGTCGCCCAGCTCCCGCATGCTCTCCACGAGCGGCAGGGCGCCGCCGCGGCACAGCGAGTGGCACAGCCACAAACCCGGCCGGGCGGGGGCGTACTGGTCGACGACGCCGGCCATGATCTGCTGCTCCTCGGGCGACAGATCCGAACCGGCGAGTCGAGGCGCGACTTCCTCGGGGGTCTCCCACCGATACGTGTCGAGCATGAGCGCCCGCGCCCCGAGGTCGAGCTGCGTGATCATGTCGGGGTCCTGGAGGGGACTGAGGAACCGGTCCGCGGTGGAGGACATCGCGTTGTGCGTCGTGAGGTACGCGACCTCGTCGTAGCGCCGGTCGCAGAGTTGAGGCATGCCGTTGCAGCGCCGTTCCCGGGCCGAGTCACCCACCGTCGGGACCGGCACCAGAACCGTCATGGCCAGTGCCGCGGCGGCACCGAACGCCGCGAACCCGGTGACGGTCCGTGCCCGGGAGCGCGCTACGGGCGCCTCGCCGCGCTGCTGGCGGCGCATCGCGTAGCCGGACACGGCGGCGATCGCGCTGCCCGCGAGCACCGGGACGGCCGAGGCGGTGATCCAGACACCGACGATGTCCTCGGTGGCCGCGGCCTGCAGGTCGGCCACGAGCGCGCGGACCGACGGCGCCCAGCCACCCCGGTCCTCGGGGATGAGGTGGGGCGCCGCCGCCCACGCGATCAGGCACACCGATGCGGCCAGCAGCCCTCCGGCGGCCAGCGCGGCCCCCGGCCCGCGCAGCCGGCCGAGGCCGCGCTGAGGCGCGGTGCGCCACAGTCCCGCGAGCCCGCCCGCCGCGGCGGCACACGCGAGTCCCAGCATCTGGTCGAGCCCGAAGACGGTGAAGGCGCGGAGCTGCGGCAGCGGACCGAGGTTGACGTCGGTGTCCTGGGCCTTGACGTCGATGACCAGGTCCCAGGGCTCGCGGTTGCTGAGATCGGCAAGTCCTTGCTGGGCGTCGAGGACCGCGTCGCCGAAGAGGACCGGGACTATGGCGACCAGCACCCCGCCGAGATCACGGGCCTGGAGGGACGCGATGACGGGCTCGCGGACCAAGGGGCGGTCCTCCGGCGGAAGTTTCTCCAGGATGAGGTCGGCGACCTCCGGAACCGCCTCGGGTGCCAGGTCGAGCGCGGGCAGGCTGTCGGGGCTGCGGCCCTGCGCGAGTGCGTCGAGGGCCTGCTGCACGGAGGCGACGAACGCCGGTGCGTTCGCCTTCGTGACCGAGGGAACGTCGCCCGCGAGGTCGCCGACGAACACTTCCGCGACGCCGCCGAGGTTGTTGATGACCGGCTTGAGGTCCACGGTGAAGTGCAGGTCGTCCTCTTCGCCGCGCAGGTAGGCGACGGTACGGCCGATCTGGTCGCCGGCCATGCCCCGGAGAGTGGACGGGGGCAGGACCAGGCGCAGGTTCGCGGTGACCTGGTTGGGCGGCACCGGGAGCCGGGCGAGGAGGTCGCGGGTGATGTCGGCCATCTCCGGATCGACCAGGACCTCGTCGTAGAGGCGGTTGTAGCTGTCCTCGCGTTCGAGGACGGAGTCGTACCAGTCGCGGTCCAGGACGGTGACGCGGGCCACGCCGAGCCCGGTGATGATCGCCACGCTGATGGCGACGACGACGAAGGCCGTCGCACGGATCGCGCGAAGCCGCCTGCGGGCTCGACGGGCGATCGTCGCCTCGTCCACCTCTTTTGTCGCCTGCGCTTCAGCCGTAACATTCACCCCTTCACTATAAAAAAAGCGTATCAACCGGTAAAAAAGGCACGGCGCCCGACCCCCCAACAGCTCGTCCCTTCCTGACGGATGCCCGGAAGCGGCGTGCGCATCCGTGCCCGACACCGGCTACGATCCGGCTGACGGATCATCAACTGCCCACGGCAGTAAGGGATTAGGGGACTCGTGAGCGACATCGCGGACATCACGGGCGGAACCGGCGAGCCGGACGGCATTGACGACTGGGCGCCGACGGGCATCGACGTGAGCAAGCCGAGCATCGCGCGGGTCTACGACGCGGTTCTGGGCGGCAAGGACAACTTCCCGGTCGACCGTGCGATCGCGGACCAGTCGCAGGAGATCGTCCCCGAGATCGGCGACGTCGCCCGCTACAACCGCGACATCCTCGGACGCGCGGTCCGCCACATGGCCAAGTCCGGCATCCGTCAGTTCCTGGACCTGGGTTCGGGTCTGCCGACGGTGCAGAACACACACCAGGTAGCCCAGTCGGTCGCCCCCGACGCGCGGGTTGTGTACGTCGACATCGACCCGATCGTGCTGGCACACGGCCGGGCCCTGCTCGCGGAGAACGACAACACGACGGTCGTGACCGCCGACCTCCGCGACCCCAAAACGGTGCTGAACCTTCCGCAGGTCCGGAAGTTCATCGACCTCGACCAGCCCGTGGGTCTCATGCTGGTCGGCGTGATCCACCACCTCGGTGACGACGAGGACCCGGATGGCATCGTCCGGACCTACCTGGACGCACTGCCGTCGGGGAGCCACTTCCTGCTGACGCACTTCTGTGCGTCCAGCCCCGACGCGCTCGCACTCGAAGGCGCGCTGCTGACCAGTCTCGGCACCGGGCGGTTCCGCACGCTGGAGGAGATCACGGCCTACTTCGACGGCCTTGAACTCCTCGACCCGGGCGTCGTCTACCTGCCGCTGTGGCGTCCCGAAGAGCCCGTCGAGGAACCGCTCACGGTCGGCCAGCGCCTGATGGCCGGAGGGCTCGCGATCAAACCCTGACAGGACGGAAACTCCGGGCGGTCCCCCTCTGGTGCCGCGCGGCCCGGAGGGGGCCGAGGTCACCCGCGCCTCGGCCGGGACCGTCACAGCTCGCACGTCGCCGGCACCGACCGCCCCGCGCGGTACGGTCGGCACGAACGGTAGGCGTGCCCTGTGCCATGAGCACCCCTGTCCCCCCGCGCGCACCGATGAACGCCGGACCGACCGCTGCACGCGGTACCGTCCGCGAACCCGTTGCGGCTCCGCCCTCGCCGGCACCGCCGTGCGACGTGATCACCCGGACGTCGACGCCACACGGTCGCACGAAGCCGGGCGGACCGACGGAGTTGCGGCGACCCTGTGCGGCGCGAATCTTTGATCGGGGGCGCACCGGCGACGCCGACGCGGTGCCTGCGCGTCCGAGCGCATGATGCCGGGCCGCGCCCCGACCGGCGCGCCGCAATCCGGTGCTCCCCGATGTGGCTATCCGGCGGATGCCGCAAGTGCGTCCAGCCAGGCCCACCAACCCGCCTTGTCGATGACGTCGGCGAGCATGCGGTAGCCGTCCGCATCACAGTGCGCGTCGTCGCCGTACGCGTCGATGCTCGCCCACCACGCCGCTTCGTCGCGCAATGCCGCGTGCACGGGCAGGAACGGCACACCCTTCGCGTCGCACACCGCCGCGAAAGCCGACTCCAGTGCGGACAAGTCGTCGCGCCCGCCGTCCCCTTCGGGGATCGGCGGGATCCCGACCACAAGTACCGGCCAGCCCGCTCGACGCGCGGTGTCGATGGCGGTGGCGAGGTTTTCGGTACTCGCGTCCCGCGGCACGCGCGGGCGACCGTATTCGTGAGTGCTGTCGTTGAGGCCGAACGAGAAGACGACTCCGCACGCGTCACCGCCGTCGAGGCGGCGTTCGGTCTCGGCGAACCAGCGCCCTGCGATGTCGGCCGAAGTCTCGCGCCGGACACCGAGGTTGTACGCCGTCAGCCGGTGCCCCCGGTCGACGGCACGGGCCGCCAGGCGGCCGACCCAACCTCCGTCTCGGTCGCCGACGCCTTGCGTGTAGGAGTCACCGACACAGCAAATGCGCACGTCGGGTCCGGTCGTTCGGGTGGTGAGCATGTCCGCGACCCTAACGAACCCGTGTGCGGCGGCGCGGTGATCTCCGGCCGGTCGCAGGCTCACGGATCCGCTTGGGCACTCGAACACCGGCTGATGATCGGGCCGTTGGCGCACGACAGATCACTCGGACGGGGAGTGTCCGTGCACTCGCCGTGACGACAGGATTACGGCATGACCGGCATCACGCGGAAAACGGACTCAATGGGCGTCACCGACTCGTTCGGTTCAGACAGGGCACGTGGATCGTCCGGTTCGCAGGAACCGCGGGAATCGCCGGTCCCACCAGGCGCCTTCGAAACAGCGCACACGACAGGCGCGCCGGTGCCGCAGGACATGCCCGGCGCCGACACGCTCACCACGGAGATCCGCGCCGAGCGGGGCGCGCGGGCCCGGGTCGTCGCTGCGGACCTGGCTGCCCGTGGCGTCGTGGGCGTGGCGATCCATTGGGTCGACAATGCCGGCATCTGCCGCGTGAAGACGGTTCCCGTACGACAGTTGCCGCACGCGGCGGCATGGGGGGTCGGTGCCTCCCCGGCGTTCGACGTGTTTCTCGCCGACGACTCGATGACCGAGACGCCGTGGAGCGGCGGCCCGGTCGGCGACCTGCGCTTGGTGCCGGATCTCGATCGCGTGCTCGTCTCGGCGGCGCAGCCCGGCTGGGCCTGGGCGCCCGGCGACCGCCTGCGTCAGGACGGTACGCCGCACCCCCTGTGCGCGCGTCGGTTCGCGCGGCGGATGCAGGCCGCGGCCGGTGAGCGCGGCCTGTCGCTGCGGACGGGCTTCGAGATCGAGTGGGTCGCGGCGCACGCGGGTGCGGACGATGAGCCTCCCGTGGTGGCGGCGGAGGGCCCGGCTTACGGCGCCCGGCGCCTGGTCGAGTGCTCGGACTATCTGCGTGACCTCCTTGTGGCTTTCGCGGAACAGGACATGACGGTGCTTCAGCTTCACCCGGAGTACACACCGGGGCAGTTCGAGGTGTCGTTCGCCCCGGAGGACGCCGTGGGAGCGGCGGACACGGCGATGGTCGTGCGGCACACGATCCGGGCGGTGTCGGCACGGCACGGGTTCCGGGTGTCGTTCGCGCCTGTCGTGCTGCCGGGGTCCGTGGGCAACGGCGGCCACCTGCACCTGAGTCTGTGGCAGGAGGGCGTGAACGCGATGCAGGGCGGCGACCGCGTGCACGCCCTGACCTTTGTCGGGGAGGCGTTTTTGGCCGGGGTCCTCGACGCGCTGCCGGCCCTGACCGCGGTCGGGGCCTCTTCGGCGGCGAGTTTCCTGCGGCTGGTGCCCTCGCACTGGGCGGGCGCGTTCCGGTGCTGGGGGTTGGAGAACCGCGAGGCGGCGGTCCGACTGATCACCGGCAGCGTCGGCGAGCGCGCGGCGAGCGCCAACGCCGAGGTCAAGTGTTTCGACGGGGCCGCCAATCCGTACCTGGCGGTCGGGGCGGTCGTCGCTGCGGGTCTCGACGGGATCGAGCGGCGGTTGTTGCTTCCTCGCGAGACGCTCGGCAATCCGGACGGCACAGACGCGGAGCGCCTTCCGGCATCGCTGGTGGAGGCGGCGGACGCGTTCGACCGGTCCCAGGCGCTGGCTGCCGCGATGGGCCCCGAATTGCAGGGCGCGGTCGCCGCAGTCCGGCGTGCCGAGGCGGTCCGTTTCGCGGGCTCGACCCCCGAAGAGGTCGTCGCCGCGACACGCTGGCGCTACTGATGCGGTCGTGCGGCCGGTCACAGCGGCCACCGGAAGACCCGGCCGGGCTCCTCGTCCCGGCCGGCGCCCGCGCGGGCTTGGGCGTACACCGTGACTTCGACGATGAGCCCGTCGGCGTCGCCGCGTACGGTGCGGCGGCGCAGGTAGCCGGCGGATTCGAGCTCGACCAGGTACCCCTCGATCGACTCGGCGGTCTCACCGGGACGGGCCGCGAGCACGACCGGATCCGGGCGCGCGGACTCCGGTAACAGCAGCAGGTGCACTGCCAGACCGCGAGCGGGAAAGCTCAGCCGCCTGTCCTGCAGGAGGGCGTCATTGATGCCGAGCCCGCCCGCGCCGCCACTGCCCCAGATCTTCCGCATCGCGCACCCCCGCGTTTCTGTTGCCTGCCGTTCGTGCCGGTCGCAGTTCGCGCCGACGGCCGTGCGGCCTTGACCGGTGGAGCCGACGGCCCCGCTTTCCAGTGTCGGTACGCGGACGGGTCCCGGTCCGCGTACCGGGCATTGACCACACAAAGGGGTGAAGGAGACTTCGTGGAGGTGCCGCGAAAAACCGGCGGATCATGAGAAATTGCTCACTACAACGAACTTGCGTTCGACTGACGGGCAGTCAATCTTGCGTTTCTCCCGGCTCTTCCCTTCCTGCCCCGCTGTGCGGCAGCGCGGGACGCGGTGGTGGGATGGGCCCATGCGTCCTTCCGCAGCGCGGCTGCTCGACGAGGCCTGGCGGTCCCTGGGCGGCGACCCGGCGTTCACCCGCCGCGTGTCGTTCACCGGCCGCCCCGACACGCTGCCTGCTCGTCTGCCGGTGACCGAGCTGGCCCTGGCGACCGCCGCCGCGGCCGGAGCGGCGGGATCCGAGCTGGCCGCCGCGCGGTCCGGCGCAGGTACCACGGCCGCGGCCCCGGTGACCGTCGACAGCGAGGCCGCGGCCATCGCCTTCACCAGCGAACGCCATCTGCGGTTGGACGGCTCGCCGCAGGCCGCCATGGACCCGCTGTCGAAGTTCTTCGCCTGCGCTGACGGCCTCGTGCGCGTCCACGGCAACTACCCGCACCACCGGGAGGCGTTGTTCCGGGCGCTGGCGATCACCGGCACGCCCGCGGACCCGGCCGAGGCTGTTGCGCTCGCGCTGCTCGCGCTGCCGACCGCCGACGCCGAGAAGCGGGTGCGTGCCGCCGGCGGCCTGGCGTTCGCGGTCCGCGAGCCCGACGAGTGGCGTGCGCACCCGCACGGTTCGATGCTTGCCGACGCCCCGCTGCTGACGCGGCGTCGGATCGGCGCGACGTCACCCCGCCGGCTCGGCACGCTGCCCGCGCGCGGCGGTGCCGTGCCGGTGCTGCCCGCCTCCGGGGTCCGCGTCCTCGACTTCACGCGCGTGATCGCCGGCCCGGTCGGCACCCGGACGCTCGCACTCCTCGGCGCGCAGGTGTTGCGGATCGACCCGCCGCACCTGCCGGAACTCCCCGCCCAGCACTTGGACACCGGGCTCGGAAAGCGATCCGCGCTGCTCGATCTGCGGACAAGCGAAGGCATGCGCGTCCTCGACGGGCTCCTCGCCGATGCCGACGTGGTGGTCACCGGCTACCGGCCCGGCGCGCTGGCCCGGTTCGGTCTCGCCCCGGACGAGCTGGCCGCCCGGCACCCGGGCATCGTCGTCGCGACGCTTTCGGCGTGGGGCAGCACGGGGCCGTGGTCGGATCTGCGCGGCTTCGACAGCCTGGTGCAAGGGCCGACCGGCATCGCCCGGATCGAGGCCGACGGCGACGAGCGCCCGGGTGTGCTGCCGGCCCAGGCGCTCGACCACGGGACGGGTTATCTGCTCGCGGCGGGCGTGTTGCGCGCTTTGACGGAGCGTCAGGAAGACGGCTTGGGCACCCACCTCGAACTCGCGCTCGCCCGTACCGCGTCGTGGCTGCTGCGCCACTACGATCCGGACGAACACCTCCCGACCTTCCCGCGCCGCGTCGCCGCGGCCGGACATCTCGGGCACAAAGTCGCCGAGCAGGGCCGACTCGCCTATGCGCTGCCGCCGTTCGCGATCGAGGGCGGCCCGTCCGACTGGGCCGATGCGCCGGTTCCCTGGGGCAGCAGCGCGGCGGAGTGGTGGTGATCCGGGCGGGCAGCCGAAGGACGCTCAGCCGGCGACACAGCGTGCGCGGCCGGGTCGACGCAGGCGAGGACCGCCACGAGAGTGCGTTCGAGGAACACAGCGAGGGCATGCCGGTCTTCCTCGGGATCCTGCCACGCGACCACGGTCTCCTCGGCGAAGACGACCCACGCGCGCGCGGCGGTGCGCAGCATCGGGGTCTCGTCGATGCCGAATTCGGCGCAGCCCGCCAGGATTCGTGTCGCCTGGGTGCGGCGGGCGTCGTCGACGAGCTCACGGACGATCTCGTCGGCGCTCGAAGCGCCGCGCACCAGGGACACATAGGTGGCGCGGTGGTCGAGGACGTAGTCGACGAAGGCGACGAGAACGGCCCGCAGGCGGGTGTGGGGTTCGAGTGCGCGGTCGGGAGCCGTGCGGGCGAGGAAATCCGCGCAGGCGGCCTCGACGACCGCGCGGTGGAAGCCCTGCTTGGATTTGAAGTAGTGGAACATCAAGCCGCGCGAGATCCCCGCCCGTTCGGCGAGTTCGTCGATGGAGAGTTCCTCGAGTGTGCGCGTCCCGAGCAGTTCGCGGCCCAGGCGCAGCAGTTGGGCTCGCCGCTGGTCGGGCGTCAGTCGGGTTCGTCGCCGTGCGGGCATGCCGCTCAGTGTACGGAGTTCCGCGCCAAGCTATTGACTACTGTTCAGTAGGCCTTGGCCACCGCACCCCGCCTCCCCGGCCGGCGTCTTGACTTCGAGTGCGCTCGAAGCGGCAGGCTGAAGGACGTACGACAACGGGCCCGACCGCAAGGAGCGATATTTCATGCTGACCACGACACTCGGCACCGACGGCCCCACCGTAGGCGTGATCGGGCTGGGCTGCATGGGCATGACCCACGCCTACGATCCCGCCGGCCGGGACGACGCGACATCCCTGGCCGTGCTGCGCCAGGCCGTCGACCTCGGCATGACGCTGATCGACACCGCGGACGTCTATGGCCCATACACCAACGAGGAGTTGGTCGGACGCGGCCTCGCGGGGATCCGCGACCGCGTGGTCCTGGCGACCAAGGTGGGCCTGTCACTGGGCCGGAACCGCCTGACGCGCGGAATGGCGGGAATGGAGCGCAACGGCCGTCCGGAGCACGTGCGGCAGTCGATCGACGAAAGTCTGCGGCGCCTGCAAACCGACCATGTCGACCTGTACCAACTCCACCGCGTCGACCCGGAGGTGCCGATCGAGGAGACGTGGGGCGCGCTCGCCGAGACCGTCGCGGCGGGCAAGGCGCGGCATATCGGGCTCTCCGAGGTCTCCGTCGAGGAGCTCAAGCGCGCACAGGCCGTGCACCCCGTCGCGTCGGTCCAGTCCGAGCTGTCGCTGTGGACGCGCGACGCGCTGACGGACGTGCTGCCCTACTGCGATGCGCAAGGGATCGCATTCCTGCCCTTCTCGCCCCTCGGCCGCGGCTTCCTCACCGGCAACTTCGCGTCCGTCGACGATCTTCCCGAGGGCGACTGGCGGCGCACCCTGCCGCGCTTCCAGGCCGACACGATCGCGGCGAACCAAGCCATCGTGACGGCCGTACGCGCGATCGCCGCCCGCCGGGACGCGACCCCCGCCCAGGTGGCGCTGGCGTGGGTGCGCGCGCAAGGCTCGTACGTCGTGCCCATCCCCGGGACGAAAACTCCGAAGTACCTCGCCGACAACGCCGGGGCCGCCGACGTCACGCTGTCCGCGGAGGAGCTGTCGGAACTGGACGCCCTTCCCGCTCCCGAAGGCAGCCGTTACTGAAGCGGACCCGTTCGGATAAAGTCCGGAAAACGCGCCGCCTTGCGCGCATATTCACCGGGCGTCGGGTGAAACTACTTGCAACGACGGTGCGTTGCGGAACCGTCGCGGCACTCGCGGTGGATTTTGGTTACAGAACTGATACATACTCAAGACGAGTCTGCTGCATAGCAGTTGTAGCCCGCCTCCCGGCAATTGCCGGAATGCCACAGCCGCGTGCGGAAATCAAGTACATGGACCCTCATTGTTGTGGTCGACGCCTCCGGCATGATCGTGCGCGTCCCGACAAACCACGAGAGGCATTCGTCCCCCCATGCGTTCCCCCCGCTCCCCCCGTAAATCGGCTCTGCGCGTCACCGCCGCGGCCGCGTCCGGAATCTTCGCCATCGCTCTCCTGACCGGCTGCAACGGCGACGACAAGGACGGCAAGCCCGGCGGGATCGACATCGGCGACATCCCCAAGATGTCGATTCCGCCGATGCCGACGATGCCGTCGCTCGACATCCCGGACCTCGACCTGGACAGCTCCGGCTCCCCCGGCGCGACGTCGACGCGGCCGGCCGGCGGGGCGACCATGCCGGGCCAGGTCGAGTCCGTGGATCTCAAGGCCGGTGACTGCATCGACACCTCGTCGTCCGGTCAGATCAGCAAGAAGTCGTGCAGCGGCCCGCATGACGCCCAGGTTGCCGGCGTGAGCACGATCTCCGACAGCCTGGACCCGAGGTCGTCGGCGTTCGAGAACGCCAACGACGCCGCCTGTGACCAAATGGGTTCCGTAATCATCGACCGGCAGGACAGTCCAAGCGACCTGACCGTCACGTGGTACGCGCCCACTCCGGAGTCGTGGGAAGACGGCGACCGCACGCTCCAATGCCTGATCGTCCGCCGCGACAAGACAGAGCTGACCGAAAAGCTGATCTGACGACCTCGGAATGCATCGACAAAATCAATTGGCGATTGCCTGCGACCCGTTCGACGGCTGACCGGTCACCGCCACGGCGTCGAAATCCCGAGCGTTCAGATCCGTGACGGCGGCACCCCCAACAGGTCGACCGCCCAATCCTCGTCCGAGGTCACGACTGCCAGGCTCCGAGTGGCCCGCGTCAACGCGACATACAGCGTGCGCAGGCCGCTCGGAGCCTGCTCCACGATGGCCTTCGGGTCGACGATGACCGCGGCGTCGAACTCCAGGCCCTTCGCGTCCAGCGCGTTCATGGGCTGGACGCGCGCCGGCAGCCCGGCGAGGACGTCGGCGTACGGCGCCGTCGCCCCAACAGGTGTGACGACGCCGATGGTGCCCTCCACGGAATCCAGCAGACGCGTCACGGTGGCACGTACGACGGCCTGGAGATCGGTGGCCACGAGCAGTTCCGGCTTTTCGCCGCCGGTGCGCACCGCCCGTGCGGGACGCGCATCCGGGACAGCCCGTACCAGAACCCGCGCCGCGAGAGCGGCGATCTCCGCCGGGTTGCGGTAGTTCGTTGTCAACTCGAACTCGTGCCGCCGGCGGTCGCCCAGCGCATCGCCCATCGCCTCGGCGGAGGCCCGCAGATCCTCCCAGGCGCTTTGTGCCGGATCCTCCACGATCGTCCATGTCGCATGGCGACCACGGCGTTTGAGCATGCGCCACTGCATCGGCGCGAGGTCCTGCGCCTCGTCGACGACGATGTGCGCGTACTCCGCCGGCTCCTCGTCGCGGTCGCCGTTGCCGCGCGCGGCACGGGCCATGCGGTCGGCGTACGTGGTCACTTCGCTGATTTCGTCGGCGGGCGCGGAGGTGCGCACGCTCTCACCGGTGAAGATGTCGTAGCCGTCCACGACATACGGGTTGTCCTCGTCCGGGATGCCCGGAACATGCGGCCGCACCCGGGGCAACGGCCCCACGAGCACGTCGATTTCGTCCAGCAGCGCGACGTCGAGGAAGGAGACCTCGCCGGTCTCCGCGGTCCGCTGCCACGACGACGCCAACAACGAGACCTGACTGCGTGTCAGGCGTCCGCGCGCGGCGCGGTCCACACGGGCCGGGTCCGCGAGCCCGCGCAGGACGTCCATCGGACGCAGCAGCGGCCACCACGTGTTGAGGAACACCGCGAACTCGTCGCGGGCCGCGACGTCTTCGAGGAAGGCGTCCTTCTCCCCGCGCGCCGCACCGCGCGCCGCGAGCTTCGCCCACAGTGCCGCGAGCACCGCCTTGGCCGCGGCGACACGCTGGCCGTTCGGCCCGCGACGCGCCCGTTGAAGCAGGTCGCGGCGGATGCCCCGAAGCGCCGCCGCGTCGAGGACGACTTCGGTGCCGCGGTGCCTGATCCGCAGCTCGTGCGGGGCACCGGCCGGCGTCGCGGCGACCTCGCGGCGCAGCAGCGGCACCATCCGCGTCGCGCCCTTGAGCCGGGCCACGTCGGGGCTGTCGTGACAGGACGCGGTGACGCCGTCCACGAGGTCGCCGAGCGAGTGCAGGACCGCGCCGCCCTCCCCCAGCGACGGGAGCACGCGTTCGATGTACGCCGTGAAGCGCGGGTTGGGACCGACCACGAGCACACCGCGCGCACCGAAGCGCTGCCGATGCCGGAACAACAGGTAGGCGACCCGGTGCAGGGCGACCGCGGTCTTGCCGGTGCCGGGGCCGCCGCGCACGATGACCGAGCCGTCGGCCGGCGCGCGGATCGCGTCGTCCTGCTCCTGTTGGATGGTCGCGACGATGTCGCGCATGCTTCCGTCCCGCGTGCGGCTCAGCGCGGCCAGGAACGCTCCGTCCCCGACCACGACGAGGTCGTCCGGCGCGGACTCGGGGTCGAGGAGGTCGTCCTCGATGTCGACGACCTGGTGTCCTCGCGAGTGCAGCACGCGGCGGCGCACCACGCCGCGGGGCTCCTCGGGAGTCGCCTGGTAGAACGCCTCGGCAGCCGGGGCGCGCCAGTCGACGACAAGGATTTCGCTCTCCTCGTCCCGCACTCCGATACGGCCGATGTGCCACACCTCACGGTCCGCACGGTCCAGTCGGCCGAAAACCAGTCCGTCGTCGGCGGCGTCGAGCGTGCGCGCCCACAATTCGGCCCGGAAGACCATCGTGTCCCGCTCCACGAGGGAGCCGACCGTGCCGACCTGCGCCTGGCGGTACCCCTCGCGCATCAGTGCCTGCGCCTCACCGCGCATGGCTTCCAGGCGGACGTACGCGCGGTCCACGTGCCGCTGCTCCGCCGCCAGCTCACGCTCCTTGGCGGTGGCGGGTTCGCCGCCGGTCTGGACGCCGTGGGGGTTCGGCCCGGAAGGGGGCGGGGGCATCGGGAAAACTCCTCGTGCAGGCAGGGCAAAGACCAGACATTAGTACGGCCCGGGGTGGCGGTCACCCGCGCGTTCCCGCCCGCGCCGCGCGCAGGCGGCGGATCGCCACAATCGCACCGATGACGCCGACCACGCCCAAAAGCGCCCATGCCCAGAGCGCCGCGTCCGATCCGCCGTCGCCGTCGTCGCCGTCCATGGCCGGTGTGCGCCCCGCCTGCGTGTCACCCGGACCGGCAGCGCTGGGGGCGGGCTCGGCCGGCGTCGGCGCGGACCGCACGGTCAGGGTCAGCGCGCGGTCGGCTTCGCGCGCCGGCGTCGCACTGTCCGCGACGCGGACGGTGAACGCGAAGCCGCCGGCCGTCATCGGGGTGCCGCTGAGCTCCCCGGTGTCGGGATCGAGCACGAGCCCGCTCGGCAGCGTGCCGTCGACGGACCACCGGTACGGGGCAATACCTCCCGCGGCCTGAAGGCGCAGGCTGTAGCCGACGTCGGCTGTCGCGTCTGCGAGCGAGGCGGTGGTGACCGCGAGGCCCGGCACGGGAGTCGCGGCGGCGGGCGGCGAGGCGGGCGAGAAGCCGGCAGCGTTGACCGCGCGGACGACATAGGTGTACGCGATGTTCTGCGCCAGCCCGGCGTCCGTGTGGATCTGGGTCGCCGGTCCGACCGTCCCGACCAGCATCGGCGTCGGCTGCTGACCGCTCGACCGGTAGATCTGATACCCCGTCAGCGCGGTCCCGCCGTCGTCGGCGGGCGGCAGCCAGGACAGTACGGCCTGCGCGTCACCGGGCGTCACGGTCAACGCGGCCGGCGGCCCCGGGACGGTGACGCCGTTCGCGGCCAGCGCGACCGTGCGCGAACCGCCGGGGATGTTGCCGGTGAACGTGAGCATGCCGGTGACCGGACCGCGGCCGGTCAGGGTGACCTGCACTGCGACGCTGCAATTGCCTCCGATCGGGACGGGTGCGGACGCGGTGCACGTGGTGCCGGTGACGTCGACGGAGAACGGCGGCGTGGCGGTGACCGAGGTAAGCGTCAGCGGCGCGCCCCCACTGCTGCCCACCGGGACGTGCCGCAAGGCCCCGCCGGGCGCTATGACGGGACCGAAGTCGACTCCGGTGGGCAGCCCGCCGATGTCGCCCACCGGGACGGTGAAGACCAACTGCGCGCGTCCTGGCCCGGTATTGGCGTCCTGCTGCGTCGTCGCGTCCGGGAACATCTGCGCATCGGGCGGCGACGTTTCCGACGCGTCGCCGCCGGCGGCGGTCAGCCAGGGTTCGAAGATCGAGGGCCCGAACACGGTGCCGGTCGAGGCGATGAAGACCATCACGGTCTGTCCGGGGCGCAGTCGGCCGGATTCGCTGATCGCGGCGTTGCCGGTGGCGATCTCGCCCGGATCCCCGTCGTCGCTCGCGGCGCCGAACAGCGTGACACGGACGGATGTCGCGTCGGCGGGCACGGTGACGCTGTTGTGGCCGGTCTGGGTGACGACGACTTCCTGCTGCGTCGTGACGACCGCGGGGACGGTGGCCGCGGGAGTGGCCGGCGCCGTGCCGAGGAGCAGAGCGATCGCGGCGGCTGCCGCCGCAACGGTGGTACGTGCGGACGCGCCGCGCTTGCGTACCCGGTCGAACATGATGCCGGTGACCCCCCGAGGGCTGCGTCCGGAACCGGGCGTCGTCGCAGCTCACGGGTGCCCGATCGGTCGTACGCGCGGATGGTAGCGCCGGACGGCCGCATGCGGGAGGACTTCGCCGGGCGTTCACCCGTCAGACCGGCGGGATGCGTGCAGGTGGCCGATTTCTGCCGTCGGCGTGCGCGGGTCGACCACCGTGGGCGGGGTCGGCGCGGCGCTCAGAAGCCGTCGCGCGACCGGCCGATGCACAGGCCGTCGTTGTCGCCCGTCCCGTGGGGTTCGTCGGTTTCGGTGGCGTGCCAGGGCTGGTTGGCGGCGAAAAAGGAGTCCCACAGGGCCACTTGGCGCCGAGCCCGCTCGCGCACCCACGCGCGGCGTCGGGAACCTCGCGCGTCCGCTCCGAGGAGCCGGCCGAGGATCACCACGGCAATGAGAACGGCCAAGAGCAGAAAAGCTGTTCCGGTCTCCATCGTGGGCACCTCCTCGGCACGGGGGCCGAGGGCCGCACGTCGCGAACCGGACACTCGGCGATGTATGCCCCGGCCGTGCCCTTTCCGCCCTCGGTGCCCCCAGTCTTGGCCCCCGCGTCGCGCGCTCCAAGGGCCAATCGTCGTCGAGTGGCCTGGGCCAATTCGCGAACCCGAGGGCAGGGAATGGCGTACCTCCCGTGTGTCCGGGCGGACCCCGTAGCCCCCGAAACCGCCGTCCCGCGGCCCGGCCGCAGGACGGGAGGACCGGCGAAGCGCGCCTCCGGCGCAACGCCGGCATCGGATGGGCCCGTGGACATCCCCCCGTCCACGGGCCCGCCTCCGGTCCGCACCTTTTGTTCAGGCCGGCGGGAACTTCTCGCCCAGCAGCTCCTCGGACATCGCCCACAGTCGGACCGCCGCCTCGGGGTCGCGTGCCCACGCACGATACTGCTCGCTGACGCCGCAGTCCTCGACGTAAATGCCGCCCTGGTCGGCGAGTTCGGCGGCGGTCGCGGCCCACACCTGGGTCGCGGCGCCCTCCACCACGGACTTCGCCCGGTGTGCCTCGGACCGTGTCGCCCGCTCCAGCATCGCGGCGCTTTCCTCGGCACCGAGGTGACGCCCCAGGTTGGTCCTGACCGATCCGGGGTGCACGGCGTACGCACGGACACCGCGTTCCGCGAGACGACGGTCGAGCTCGACGGTGAACAGCACGTTGGCGGTCTTGGACTGCCCGTACGCCACCCACGGATGGTAGTCGGTGGTCTCGAAGTTCGGGTCGTCCCACAGGATGTCGCTGACCCGGTGGCCCGCCGAGCTGAGGTTGACGACTCGGGAGGGGGCGCCGCGCAGCAGGGCGGGGGTCAGCAGGTTCGTCAGCAGGAAGTGGCCGAGATGGTTCGTGCCGAACTGGAGCTCGAAGCCGTCCGCGGTGCGGCCGAACGGCGTGGCCATGACGCCGGCGTTGTTGACGAGGATGTCGATGCGCGGATGGCGGTCGAGCAGCCACGCGGCGAATTCGCGTACCGAGGCCGTCGAGCCGAGGTCGAGGACTCCGCCTTCGACGGAGCGGCCGTCTCCGCCCAGGGAGGCGACCACCTCGGCGGCCTTGGCCGCGTCACGCGCGGTCGCGACGACGTGTGCGCCGGCGCCGGACAGCGCGCGGACGGTCTCCGCCCCCAGCCCCGAGGTCGCCCCGGTGACGACGGCGACCTTGCCGGTCAGATCGATACCGGCGATGACTTCGTCGGCAGTGGTCTCAGCACCGAATATGGGCACGGCTTCTCCTGGTTCTCGGAAGTTTCTCGGAGACGAGCGGATGTGATCATGCGCCAAGGCGCCCATCGCGCACCTTACTGACCATCTGTCAGTAGGCTGTCCGGCGGTGACCGTCCGGCACAGACGACGACACGGAGGAAAGCCATGCTCGAAGGACGCAATGCGGTGGTCACCGGAGCGGCACAGGGCATCGGCCTGGAGATCGCCAAGGTCTTCTGCGCGAACGGCGCCCGAGTGGTCCTCGGCGACCGCGACGGAGACGCGGCGCGGGCGGCGGCGGAGGAACTGGCGGCGGCGGGCGGCAGCGCGGTCGGTGTGAGCTGTGATGTGACCGCTCCCGAAGAGGTCGACGAACTTGTGCGCACATGCGTCGACACTTACGGCGCACTCGATGTATTCGTCAACAACGCGGGCGTGACGCGGGACGCGACGCTGCGCAAGATGACCCTCGACGACTTCGAGACCGTCGTCGACGTGCACCTCAAGGGCACCTGGCTCGGCACGCGGGCCGCGTCGCTGGTCATGCGCGAGCAGGGACGCGGCGCGATCGTGAACATCTCGTCGCTGTCCGGCAAGGTCGGCTTCGTCGGTCAGACCAATTACAGCGCCGCCAAAGCCGGCGTTGTCGGCCTCACCAAGGCTGCGGCAAAGGAGCTGGCACACCTGGGAGTTCGTGTGAACGCGGTCCAGCCCGGACTGATCCGGACCGCGATGACCGAGGCGATGCGCAAGGACATCTGGGACGCCAAGGAGCGCGAAGTCCCCCTCCAGCGCGCCGGCGAGCCGGTCGAGGTCGCCAACGCCGTCCTCTTCCTCGCCTCCGACCTGTCCAGCTACATCACCGGCACGGTCATCGAGGTCACCGGCGGCCGGGGCATGTGATCGCCGCCGTGGGATGGGGCCTGCCCAGGCCGGGAGACGCCCCTCGCTGACGCCGAACGCATGCCCGCGGACCGCACTGGCGTACGTTCGTGTGCAGCCGACGCCGTGCGTGCTGCTTCCTCGGCCCGGCGCGCCATCGCGCTGAGATTGCCGGGTGGGCGCGCGTCTCCGACGGATCTCACAGGGCCGTCAGGACCCTGGGGCCGTCACCGGTCACCGCCACGGTGTGTTCGAAGTGGGCGGCGCGGGAGCCGTCGGCGGTGACCAGGGTCCACCGGTCGGGCAGGATCCGGTAATCGGTGCGTCCGCTCTCCACGAACATCGGTTCCAGCGCGAGCACCAGCCCCTCGCGCAGCCGGTAACCGCGCCCGGGACGACCGGAGTTCGGTACGTGGGGGTCCTCATGCATGGACGTGCCGATGCCATGGCCGCCGTGATCGCGGAGGATGCCGTAGCCGTACGCCTCCGCAACGCGCTGCACGGCGTTCGCCACGTCCCCGATCGTGTTGTCGGGGACCATGGCCGCGATCGCGGCCTCCAGCGCCTCGCGAGTCGCAAGGGCCAGCCGTTCGGCCGCCGGATCGGCCCGGCCGACCGCGACGGTGACGGCGGAGTCCCCGTGGTAGCCGCCGAGGATCGCCCCGCAGTCCGCCGAGAGCAAGTCGCCGTCGCGCAGCACGCGTTCATTGGGGACGCCGTGCACGACGACGTCGTTGACCGACAGGCACAGCACGCCCGGGAAGGGCGGCACGGACGCGTACGGCCGGTAGCCCAGGAACGAAGGCAGCGCACGCGCCGCACGTATGTGCTCGGCCGCAAGCGCGTCGAGTTCCTTGAGGGTGACGCCGGGCCGGGCGGCTTCCGTGACCACACGAAGCGTGTCGGCGACGACGCGGCCCGCCTCGCGCATCAGTTCGATCTCTGCGTTGCTCTTGAGCGACACCATGGGCTACCTCCCGCGATCCCTGTATTTGGCCAAACAATACACGCCAAAGAATCCGGGCCAAAAAATACAGGCCATACAATCGTGAGCATGGTGCGTACCCCTCTGACCGACGAACAGCGGCACCGCGGCCGGATCCTCGGCCAGGTGCTGCGCGAGGCACGTGGCCGCCGCAGCGCGGCACAGGTCTCGGTGGAATCCGGTGTTCCGCTGGACACCCTGCGCAAGATCGAACGCGGCGCGATCGCCATGCCCGCGTTCTTCACTGTCGCGCAACTCGCCCGCGTGTTGGACTTGGACCTCGCGGAGCTCGCCGCCGAGTTGTTCGCGGCGGATGCGCCCGAGGCCCCGGCGGGAGCGGCCTGAGCGGGCGGCGATCGCCTCGAACAGGTCTGCTCACCGACCTGGCCCGCTCGCGACCACGCTGTCGGGCCCTTGGCGCTGTCGGTCGTTCCTGCCTGCGACAGAAGCCTGGCGCTCGCGGACTCTGCATTCCGGCTTCCCGGCCCGTGTCCTGACCCGCTCCTGCGCCGTTATCCGGAGAGAGAGCCGCCACCGGGCGGCACCGGCGCAAGCCCCGGACGTCTCCCCGGGGCACGCAGGACTTCGGAAGGTGGTGACGATGCCGGGGCGTGGCGCGAACCGTCGCGGAACCACTCGGCCCGGTCGAACCTGACGCGGATCAGCCGCGAGCGGCGGAGCCGGCCGAGGTCAGGCGAACGAGGCTGTTCCGACGGCGTTCCACAGCGGGCCGTGGAACGGCAGGGCGAAGTCGGCGGGCACAAACTTGTCCGGGACGCGGGGGATGCGCGGCAGTTGCGCGGCCCGCGCCGCGGGCACATACAGCGACGCCATCGAGCTGAAGAAGACAGCAACCGCAAGCACAGCCGCGCGCCGGTATCCGAGCCTCATTTTCGCCTCCTCGTACGCGGCGCCGCCCCCACCCGGGAACACCGGCACCGAAACCCGCCACCCCACGTGACGGCGGGTTGACTCTAAGGTTTTGTCGAGATTCCTCCGCGCATCTTTAGGCCGTACGGGTGAACCTGCATGCCCCGAATGGACCCTGGACACGCAAGTTCACTCCGACGAGTGAACAATCCACGCCTCGGCGCGACCGCATTCTCGAAGCTCACAATTTTGTCGACTTAGGTCTTTAAATCCGCCTTGAGTCGCCTGCCCGGCGCGGTCCGCCCGCGATCCAGAGGCCGACAGACCACGGCGCCGCACATGCCCGAGGCCGTCCAGATCGTCGAAAATCCCGCGCTCCGCCGGAGCTTCGACACGCCCGCCACGCGATCCGGCCCCGGTCATGCGATCGAGTGAGCGCCGGAATGCGCGGACGACTCCCCGGGGACGTTCGGCGGTCACTGGCGCCCATCGGAGGTCATCCGGGTGAACCCTTACCGCAACCGCAACCGCCACCACCGCACGACTTCTTGTCTCTTTGTCGCCACATTGCTGGCCACCGCCGCCTGCGCGGTCCCCGGCTCGGACCAGGAGGGTTTCGGCCTGCGCCGCACGACCGCGCCGCCCACGTCCGCACCTCCATCGAACGCAGCTCCCGGACCCGCCGACGCCACCGGCTCCCCGGCCGACGGAGAGGTCGCCCCGCAGCCGGCTCCCGGCGAGTCCAGCGACGCCTTCGCCAAGCCCCGCCCCGGTGAACAGGCCGTCGAGGCCGCCCAGGCGCGGCAGAAGGCCGCCGCGAAGTGGGGGCTCACCGCCGCGCCGCTGATCGCGCCGCCGCCGCCCGAGACCAAGCCGAGGCTCACCGACGACCGGCCCCAAGTGATCGCAGACCCGGGCGTGCCGCCCGTCCTGCGGCGGGTCCCGACGACCGACAAGGTCGTGTTCCTGACCGTCGACGACGGCGCGGAGAAGGACCCGGCGTTCAGCCGCATGCTGCGTGAACTGGACATCCCGGTGAGCGTGTTCGTCAGCGACTACCTCATCCCCGACTACGGCTACTTCCGCGACCTCGCGGAGCAGGGCGTCGCGGTGCACAACCACACGCTCAACCACCCTGACCTGCGCAAACTTGGCCGCGCTGCGCAGGAGCGGGAGATCTGTGGCCAGCAGGACAACCTCGCGGAGGAGATCGGCGTACGCCCCCGACTGTTCCGACCGCCCTACGGCGAGTACACCCCCGAGACACTGCGCGTCGCCGCGTCGTGCGGCATCACGGCCGTGCCGATGTGGAACCAGGAGGTGTTCGTCGACCGCATCGACTACCGCTACACCGACCACCGGTTCCACCCCGGCGACATCATCCTGACCCACTTCCGCGGACCGACCGAGTGGCGCGGCACCATGACCGACATGCTGCGCCTGGCGGTACGCGAAGTCACCGCCCAGGGCTACGCCTTCGCGCGGCTGGAGGACTATCTCTGAGCTGCGGCCCGGTACGTCGCCGCGTCGTGAGCGGTGTCGCGAAGAGCCCGGAAGACGCTGCGGAAGCGGGCGGGGGCCGCCGCAGCCGATCGGGACGGCGGGGGCGGCGCGCGGCAGTCGGCAAGCGTCGCAGCAGCGGCGGAGAACGATGTGCACCGGGCGGCAGGCGTGCAGGCACGGGTGGGGGCGACGCGGCGTCGGCAGGCGTCGCAGCGGGGGCGGGAAGCGGTGTGGAACGGGCGGCGGGCGGGGTGGCGTGGGGAGGTGGGGCAGGCGTCGTCGGCGAGGTGGCTCGGGGGCCGCGGCCGCCTGCTTCCCTCCCCGCGCTGACGCGGAATCGTTAGTGGCGCTAAGCACTTAGACTCGGTGGTTGTGACCACCGCCGCGGCACCGGCCGCTCCTCAGGTTCCGCCTCCCGCCGCCGGGCGCGGTTGGCTGCGCCGTCTGCTGGCTGCCTGCTGGCAGCACAAGGGAAGCGTGCTCTGGGCGTTCGGCGCCTCGATCATCGGCATGACCGTCACCGCGTTCGTGCCCCTCGTCCAGCGCGCGGTCATCGACGACGCCGTGGTGAGCCACACGCGTTCCATAGCCCCGCTCGCCGCGTTGCTTGTCGGCGCGGCGGTCATCGCGTTCGCGGCGGCCTTCGTCCGCCGGTACGTCGGCGGGCGGTTGTCCCTCGAAGTGCAGTACGACCTGCGCACGCAGGTCTTCGGCGCGCTGTCGCGGCTCGACGGCGCCCGGCAGGACGAACTACAGACCGGCCAGATCGTCAGCCGGGCCGGCTCGGACATCAACATGATCTCCAGCGTGCTGGCGATGCTGCCGATGCTGACCGGCAGCGCCCTGCTCTTCGTCATCTCGCTGGTCGTGATGTTCACGTTGTCGCCGCTGCTGACGATCGTCGCGCTCGCGGTCGGGCCGGGCCTGTTCCTGGTCGCGCGCGTCTCGCGCCGACGGCTGTTTCCGGCCACATGGGCGGCGCAGCAGGAGGCCGCCGCGCTCGCGGGTGTCGTCGACGGCGCGGTCACCGGGGTCCGTGTGGTGAAGGGCTTCGGGCAGGAGTACCAGGAGATCGGGCGGCTGGAGGCCGCCGGGAAACGCCTGTTCGCCGCCCGGATGCGGGCCGTACGGCTCAACAGCCGCTACACGCCGACGCTGTCCGCGATCCCGGCGCTCGGGCAGGTCGGTGTTCTCGCGCTGGGCGGCTGGCTGGCCATCGAGGGCCGGATCACGCTGGGCACGTTCCTCGCGTTCTCCACCTACCTCGGGCAGCTGGTCGGTCCCGTGCGCATGCTCGCAAGCCTGCTGACGCTCGGGCAGCAGGCCCGCGCCTCCGTCGAACGCGTGTACGAGGTCATCGACTCTCAGCCACTGGTCACCGAGAAGCCCGGCGCGACGCCGTTGGCACCGCAGGCGGCCGGCATCGAGTTCGACGGCGCGACGTTCGGGTACGTCGCGTCGCGCCCGGTCCTGGACGGCCTGACCCTCGCAGTCGCACCCGGCGAGACGCTGGCGCTTGTCGGCACCTCGGGCTCCGGCAAGTCGACGGTGTCCATGCTGCTGCCGCGCTTCTACGACGTTCAGGAGGGCACGGTCCGGGTCGCGGGCCACGATGTCCGCGACCTGACGCTGGACTCGCTGCGGGCGGCCATCGGGCTGGTCGCCGAGGACTCTTTCCTGTTTTCCGACACCGTGCGCGCCAACATCGCCTACGGCCGGCCCGACGCGACCGACGCTCAGGTTCGGGCGGCGGCGCGGGCCGCGGAGGCGGACACGTTCATCAGCGGGCTGCCGGACGGCTACGACTCTGTGGTGGGCGAGCAGGGCCTCACGTTGTCCGGCGGCCAGCGCCAGCGCATCGCCCTCGCACGCGCGCTGATCACCGATCCGAGGATCCTCGTGCTGGACGACGCGACCTCGGCGGTGGACCCCAAGGTCGAGGCGGAGATCCACGCGACGCTGCGCCGGGTGATGGCGGGCCGTACCACGGTGTTGATCGCGCACCGCCGGTCGACGTTGCAGTTGGCGGACCGCATCGCGGTGCTCGACCGGGGGCGCCTGGTCGATGTCGGCACGTACGCGGAACTCGACGCGCGGTGCCCGCTGTTCCGGCTGCTGCTGTCGGGGCCGGGCGACGATGCCGAGGGCACCGACGCGGCCGAGACTCCGGCGGCTCAGGCTGCCGCGGCGTCCGCCGAGCCTTCCGCGGACGGGATCACCCCCGAGTTGTGGGACCGGGACGCGCTGCCGGATTCGCCGTACGAGGCCACCGCCCGCACCACCGCGCAGGACGGTGCCGCGTCCGTCGGCGGAGGCGGCGGCCCCGGGCGCGGTGGTCCGGGATTCGCCGCGATGATGCCGGCGACACCGGAACTGCTCGCCCAGGTCAAGGCGTTGCCGCCCGCGACCGACAAGCCGGCGGTCGACGAGCGCGCCGCGCGGGCGGAGGACCGGCACTTCACGCTGCGGTCGCTGCTGCGCCCGTACCGGATTCCGCTGCTGATCGGCCTGCTGCTGGTCGCTTTCGACGCCGCCGCACAGCTCGCGCTCCCCGCGCTGATCCGCGACGGCGTGGACCGGGGCGTGGGCGACGAAGCGACGCACGCGATCGTCGTCGTTTCGTTGATCGCGTTGGCCGTGGTGGCGGCGGACTGGCTGGTCAACGTCGCGCAGGTGCGCATCGCCGGGCGGACGGGCGAGCGGCTGCTGTACACGCTGCGCGTCAAGACGTTCGCGCATCTTCAGCGCCTGGGGTTGGACTACTACGAGCGCGAGATGTCCGGCCGCATCATGACGCGCATGACCACCGACGTCGACGCCATGTCGACGTTCCTGCAGACCGGCCTGGTCAGCGCGGTGGTGAGTGTGCTGACGTTCTTCGGCATCATGGCCGCGCTGCTGGTGCTGGACTGGCAGTTGGCGCTCGTGGTGATGAGTGTGCTGCCGATCCTCATCGCCGCGACAGTGGTGTTCCGCAAGCGTTCGGCGGCGGCGTACGACGATGCACGCGAGAAGGTCAGCGCGGTCAACGCCGACCTCCAGGAGAACGTGGCCGGCATGCGGACCGCACAGGCGTTCCGCCGCGAGGGCCGCAATTCGGCGCGGTTCGCCGAACGCAGCCGCGACTACTACGACTCGCGGCTGACCGCGCAGCGCTACATCGCGCTGTACTTCCCGTTCGGGCAGTTCCTGTCCAACCTGGCCGGTGCGCTGGCCCTGGTGGTAGGGGCGCAGCGCGTGGACGCGGGGACGATGACGGCGGGCGCGCTGATCGCGTATCTGCTGTACATCGATATGTTCTTCACCCCGATCCAGCAGCTTTCGCAGGTGTTCGACGGCTATCAGCAGGCGGCGGTCGGCCTGCGACGCATCCGGGATCTGCTGCGGACGCCGAGTTCGACGCCGCGCCCGGCGAAGCCGGTGCCGGTTCCGGGCTCCGGCCTCAAGGGCGAAATCGTGTTCGAGAACGTGCATTTCGCTTATCGGACAACGGCGGTGAGCGAGGACGGCACGCGGAACGGCAAGGCGCCCGAGGCGATCTCCGGGGTGTCGCTGCGCGTCGCGCCGGGCGAGACGGTGGCGCTGGTCGGCGAGACGGGTGCCGGGAAGTCGACGCTGGTCAAGCTGGTCGCGCGCTTCTACGACGTCGACTCGGGAGCGGTGCGCGTCGACGGTGTGGACGTGCGCGACTGGGATCTGGCGGGCTACCGGCACCGGCTGGGCGTCGTGCCGCAGGAGCCGTATCTGGCGGCCGGCACCGTGCGCGACGCCATCGCGTACGGTCGGCCGGACGCGACCGATGCCGAAGTCGAGGCGGCGGCACGGGCGGTCGGCGCGCACGAGGCGATCGCCGCGCTCCAGGGCGGCTACCTGCACGACGTCGGCGAGCGCGGACGCACGCTCTCCGCGGGCCAGCGGCAGCTCATCGCGCTGGCCCGCGCGCACCTGGTCGATCCGGACATCCTGCTGCTCGACGAGGCGACCGCGGCACTGGATCTGGCCACCGAGGCCGCGGTGACCCGGGCTGCCGACGAGGTCGCGAAGCGGCGTACGACGCTGGTGGTCGCACACCGGCTGTCGACGGCGGCGAAGGCGGATCGCGTGGCGGTGGTCGACCGCGGGCGGGTCGTGGAGACCGGCACACACGAGGAACTGCTCGCCCGGGGCGGTGTCTACGCATCGCTGTGGGCAGCTTTCACGGGTGTCGACGAGCATGTGGCCTGAAGCGGGTCACCGGGCGCCGGACGGTCGACGCCCCGCGATCCCGGTGCCTCCGCCGTCCGAGTGCGGAGGCACTCGCGGCCCCGCGGCGCACGTCACCGAGCGGGCGCCCGGGTCCATCGCCGACGGCGCCACGCGAACGGCGGAACGAAGAGCCGTTGGCCGGCGGTCTCGTCCCATTCGACGGCCACGCCGTGTCGCGCCAGTACTTCGCGCACGGTGTGGCCGACCGCGGCGGAGGCCGCGTCGTGGTCGGCACGGGCGCGGCCGGGCTCGGCGAACGCGCCGAAGGCCAGGTACAGCCCTTCGCCGTGCACCGCGCGCGCGAGGTCCTGCCCGTGGTAGAAGACTGCGCCCCGGACCGGTCCCCAGCGGGAATCGGCAGCGGCTTCGCGGGCCTCGTCGTCGATGTCGGCTGTATCGGCGTCCCATTCGAGGTCGAAGGCCAAAGAACGCGCCGCCTCCTCGCCGTCCGACCAGCCGTCGGACTGCGTCAGGCCCGCGTTCTGGAGGGCCACGATCCGTTCCGCCCGCAGGTCGGCGAAGGCACGGTCGATCGCGTCGTTCGTGGTGACGTCGTGCCACGCGGCTTCCGCGGCCTTTTCGGATCGGAACAACTCGCTTGTGAAAAGCGTGAGTTCCTCGGTCAACCCGGCATGGTCGCGGCCCAGGAGCTCGCAGACGGTGTGGGGCAGGTCTTCCAGGATGTCCGCTTCGTTCTTGAACCCGCCGCGGACCATCACGGAGACCGCGCCCACCACGTACTCGCGTTCCTCGTCGCTGAGTTCGTCGTCCCGGCCGTCGTGCGGCGCGGTGTCGTCGGGCTCGCTCTCACGGTCGTCGGCGACGGCGGCGGCGATCGGGGCGGCAACCGGGGCTGGGGCTGGGGCGGGGGCGGCCCAGGCGATCCGCCGGATCCCGCGTATCGGAATCGTCAGCAGGTCGAAGCCCATATCCTTCGGCCGCAGGTCCGCGGTGCGGGTGTGGCCGTCGGCCGCAACGACCTCGGCGAGGACGATGTAGTTGCGCCACAGCACACTGGAGCGCCAGTTCCCGCCGCTCGGCGGGTAGGCGAATCCCGTGTGGTCAGGCGGTTCGAGAAACGCCACGCAACTGGCCCGGGTGCCGGCACGGTGGATGTCCCCGTACACGGAGTGAGCCGCGGCGGCGTCCCTGGTTCGCACGACTGCCACCGACCCGAGCAGGCAGCATCCCTCGTCGACGAGAACCGCCCGCCAGACCGGTGCGTCCCCGTCCGGCAGCAACGGCCGGAGCTCGGGGGCTGCTGTGTCAGACCACGTGACGGCGTCCGTAGCGAGAATTTCGTACGCGCGATCCTGGATCCGCAGCGAACGAGCGGAGCCGAAAAGCTCCTCGGGCGTTGCCATTTCGCTCATGCGCCCCGAGGCTAGGCGTCGCCTCCGACGGCCGGCCGACGAGCGCTGTCCGGATCACGCCGTGCGCAGGCGCGCGTGCCGCGATCCCGGGGGAAGGCCGCGTCGGCGGCCGGCCCCCGGGCGAGTTCTGTTGCGCGTGGTGCGCAGGTCACAGGACGACGAGCACCAGTGTCTCGGCGACGCAGGCGGGCTTGGTCTGGCCCTCGATCTCGACGGTGTACCGGATGACGATCTGCTTGCCCTGCGCGACGTCGCGGACCTCGGCCAGCTCCGCCCCGACGCGCAGGCGCGAGCCGACGGTGACGGGCGTCGGGAAGCGAACCTTGTCGGTGCCGTAGTTGACGAGCATCTTCGGGCCTTCGAGGCGGAAGACGTCCTTGCCCAGGGCGGGGATCATCGACAGCGTCAGGTAGCCGTGCGCGATCGTCGCGCCGAACGGGCCGTCCTTGGCACGCTCGGGGTCGACGTGGATCCACTGGTGGTCACCGGTGGCGTCGGCGAAGCGGTCGATGCGGTCCTGGTCGACGACGTGCCAGTCGCTGTACCCCAGGTGCTCGCCCTTCTGGGCCGCGAACTCGTCGAACGACGTGAAAACACGCATGTACGCCTCCGGGCGTGGTCGGAAGTGCCGGTCTCGGTCGGCGTCCCCCATTCGGGCGACACCGCTTCGGGGGCCATCGTATTGGTCGCTCAGTCGATAGTGGACCTTGCAAACTAATTTCCCAACGGCTAGGTTCCAGGGCGCACCAATGCGGATGCGGATGCACGTGCATATGCATCAGCTAGGGTGTGAACGGGCCGTTGCCGGACGCCGGTCCCCTTGAGGGGGGTGTGCACGAAATGCCTGAGGGCAACCCGGAACTGACGATCACGCATATCGGCGATGCACCCTGGCACGAGGTCAAGGCGCAGTCGCACGACGGCCGCCGCGTGTCCGTCTGGGAGAAGTTCCTGGAGTGGACGCCCCAACGCATGGTCGTCTACGCCCGCTACGACCCCGGGGTGATCGTGGAACGACACGGGCACATGTCCGACCACTACGTGTTCGTCGTCGCCGGCGAGGTCACCGTCGGAGACCGCCCCTGCCCGACGGGCACGCACATCACCCTGGAACAGGGCGCCGCGTTCGGCCCCCTCGTCGCGGGGCCGGAAGGCGCGACCCTGTACGAGGTGATGGCCGGCGACCCGAGAGCCGTCCCCGCCGACCGCGAGGGCTTCGCACGCCTTCTCGCCGAACGGGACATCACGCCCCTGCCGAACCCTCCGGTGCCGTGGCCCGACTGGCTGGCGGCCCGCACCGACGGCGATCCGGGCGGCGGCCACCCGCGAGGACCCGACCGGCGAAACGGAATGACCCACATGTAGCCGGTCATTGGGCTACATTCACCGCAGACCACCACCTCACGCCGCACGCGCGAGCCTCGCCCCTGTGGGCACGCGCCGGCCGGCAGGCGGCGTGTGGCGCCGCCCCTGTGCGCCACACGCCGCCGCCCCCCGGAGG
>NZ_JBPKBI010000008.1:39829-49235 GCF_051388935.1 Yinghuangia sp. YIM S10712 | reverse complement strand
CCCCCCCCCCCCCCCCCCCCCCCCCCCCCCCCCCGCCCCCCGGAGGCGGCCCGGCCGAGCGAATCCGCCACGGCCCGGCCGGACCGCCTCCGCTCTCCGCGCCACCTCTGTTTCCGCGCCGCTCCGTCTCCAGGCCACCTGTGCGCAGGCGGCCCTTTCCGCGCCTGTGCGGGCGGTTTTAGCGTCGAGAAATGGATTTGCAGAGCGCACGCAGTCTGTGGCAGCCGGAACCCGGATGGCTCAACACCGCCACGTACGGGCTCCCACCGACGCCGGCCTACGAGGCCGTCCTCGCCGCACAGCGCGACTGGCGCGGCGGACGGACGAGTTGGGAGGCCTGGGAAGACGAAACGGCACGCGCCGAATTCGCCGCGCTGGTGGGCGCGGACGTCTCCGACATCACGATCGGCGCCAACGTGTCGAGCCTGCTCGCCCCGGTCGCGGTGTCACTCCCGCCGGGCACCCGTGTCGTCATCCCCGACATCGAGTTCACCTCGAACGTTTTCCCGTGGATGGTCCACGAGCCGCGCGGCGTCGATGTCGTCGCGGTGCCGTTCGCGAAACTGGCGGCATCCATCGACGAGCGCACCGATGTGGTCGCCTACAGCCTCGTGCAGTCGGCGGACGGATCGATCGCCGACGACGCGGAGATCGTCGCGGCGGCCCGCGCACACGGCGCGATGGTCGTGGTCGACGGCACACAGGCCGTGGGGTGGCTGCCGGTCGACGCGACCCGCTACGACGTGCTCGCGGTCGCCGCGTACAAGTGGCTCATGCATCCGCGCGGGACCGCGTACGCCTATCTCGCGCCGGGCGTGCGCGATCGGTTGGTCCCCATCGCCGCGGGCCGCGCCGCGGGCGCGGACACGAGCGACTCCACCTACGGACCACCGCTGCGGCTCGCGTCGGACGCGCGGCGCTTCGACGTCTCCCGCGCGTGGTTCGCGTGGGTCGGCGCCGCACCGGCGCTCCAACTCGTGCGCGAGATCGGCGTCGAGCAGATCCAGGCGTACGACGTCGCCCTCGCCAACCGCTTCCTGGCCGGCCTCGGCCGACCGCCCGGGCACAGCGCGATCGTGACCGTCGACGCGCCCGGGGCCGAGGAGGCGCTGCGCGAGGCCGGTATCCGCGCGGCGGTGCGCGCGGGCAGGCTGCGGGCCTCGTTCCACCTCTACACGACCGAGGAGGACGTGGACGCGGCTGTCGACGCACTTCTGGCCCACCAGGCCGAAACACCTGGGGCGCACGCTGACTGATGCCGCGTCAGGCCGGTGCCGGGCGGAACGGCGAACCACGGGCGCCCGCCCGTCGGTCAGCCGTGCCGCCCGCCCGGTCCCCCGCCCGTCGGTTCAGTCCGCGCCGCCCGCCCGGTACCCGCCGCACAACGACTCTCGTCACCGAAGACCCAGCGCCGATACGGGCTTTGCCCGCCCTCCGCACAAGCGTCCGCAGTCCCGCCCGACGGCGTGGCCCCGCGTTCGAGCAGACTCACGTACGCGCCCGCGACGGCCACACTGCGCACCACGTGGTAGCGGTCCCGCAGCGCCAGTGCCTTGTCGCGCGGCATCGCGGCGTACGGATCGGCCGGCGCCCCGCGCAGGACCACGGCCACGAGCCAGATGCGTTCCGCGCCGACGGCGTCGAGGCAGGCCGCGGGATCGAGGCAGTCGTGGGTCCACAGGTCGTCGCGGTCCTCGCCGGTCCGGCCCGCGAGGACGTCGCGCGGCACGGGGTCACCGCGCAGGTAGTACTCGACACCGGCGTCGACGTGCCACAGCCGCTGGTCGATGCTGGAGTACACGATGCCGTCACCGGGGCGCTGTCCCGCGCGCACGATGTCGGCCACGCCCGCGTAGTCGACCCAGGAGATGTCGGACGGCTCCGGATGGTCGCGCTGCTCGTGGGCCCCGGACGCGCGCAGCGCCCGGTGGTCCGGCACACCCGCCGCCACCAGCGCGACAAGGACCGCCGCCGCAACCGCGGGGGTCAGGCGCTGTGCCAGCAGCCCGAGGCCCGCGCCCGCGAGCACCGCCCAGGCCGGGAGCGTGAAGAGGAGATACCGCGGCAGGAAGAACGATGTGTCGCCGACGAGCGACGCCGCCCACACGACCGCCACCGGCGCCACGGCCGTCGCGGTCACCGCCGCCAGGACAGGCCTCGACCCGGGTCGCGCGGTCGGGCTCGCACCCGGCTTCGCGCGAGGGCGAGGGAATGCGGGCTCAAAGATCGCGGTCGGAAGGACCGGTCCGCGCGCGGGGCGTGCCGTCCACGCGCCGATCGCCAGCACCGCAAGTCCGACGGCGACCGGCCCGGATGCCGCCAGACGCGGCAAGAGACTTTGCAGCGAGTCGAGTTCGGGACGCGGAATCCACTCGATCTGGCGGACGCGCTGGGTCGCGGCCAGGGCGAACAACGGAGCGAGCGGCGCGAGGCCTGCGACGACCGCGACCGCGAACCCCCGCCAGGCCTCACGTCGGCGCAGCAGCAAATACCCGACATGTCCGGCCACGGCGGCGAGCGCGACCAGGTGCCACAGTCCCAGAAAGGCGACGGACACGGCGTACGCTGCCCAACGCCGCAGGCCCGGGCGCTCCAGGGCACGGGCCAGCAACAGGACGGCGGTCGCGGCGGTCAGGCAGACGAAACCGTAGCCGCGCGCCTCCTGCCCGTAGCGCGAGACGGACGGCAAGGACGCGAAGACGATCCCGGCGGCGAGCCCGGCGCGCGGCCCGAACTCGCGGCGTCCGTGGGCGGCGACACACGCGGCGGCGCCGGCCATCGCCAACACGGCCGGCATCCGCATCGCGGTCGCGGAGTCGCCGAACACCGCGGTCCAGCCGTGCATGACGACGTAGTAGGCGCCGGTCGAGGCATCCACGTTGCCGAGTACCGCGACGAGTTCGGGCAGGTCGCGGCGGGACACGGTCCAGGTGGCGATTTCGTCCCGCCACAGGACCGGGCCGTCCACCCGCCACAGGCAGGCGGCCAGAGCCAGGAGACCGCACAGCAGCGGCCCGGCCGGCCCGCCGAGCACGCGCGCCCGGACTTGCGCCGCGGGCGGTTCCGCCGACCGCATGCGAATCGGTGCCGGGACGGGCAGTGCGGACAGCGCGGGCGGCGGGCGGTCGAACACACGCTCGGTCGCCCGTGTCCCGCCGTCGGTGGTGCCGGTACCGGACAGGTTGCTGCTCCGTTGGCTCGGGTCCCGGCGGCTGTTCGCCGTGCCGGTCCAGGGATGTCCGAGGTCGCAGCGGTTCGACACCGTTGCTCCGGGAACGCCGGAACCGCGCCACCACACCGGACGGGAACGCTGCGCCGCACGATACGTGCGTTCGCCCAAGTGTCATGAGTTGGTCCGTCATTTGTTCACCGCAGTGCCTCCGACCAGGGATCATGTCGGGGTGCAGAGTCCCTTGTTCAACAATGTGGCGAGCCAGTCGCCCGAACGGTTCAGCCTGCAGAACCCGCAGATATTGCGAGTCCGTCTCGACCGTCAGTCCGCACCCGAGGTGTTGGCGCGCAAAGGCGCGATGGTCGCCTTCACCGGCGCGGTGGAGTTCGACGGCTACATGCCGGCCCCGAGCGAGGCCCGCGCGCAGGCGTACGGCGCGGAGTTCATGTCGCTCATGCGCTGCTACGGCACGGGCGTCGTCTATCTGGCGAACCACGCACAGCACATCCATCTGGTGCCGTTGCACAACGACGGCCTGATCGTCGACAACGACACCGTGCTCGCGCTGGACCCGGGGCTGACGTGGACGCCGGTCGCCCTGGACTCCGAGCAGCGCATCGGGGGGCCGGGTACCAACGGGCTCCAGATAGGCGGCACCGGCATGATCGCGCTGACGACCCCCGGGCTGCCGCTGATCATGAAGGTCGGTCCGCGCAGCGAGGTGTTCGTCGACGCGGACGCCGTGGTGGCGTGGTCGGTGGGCCTGACCACGCGCCTGGAGGCGCAGACCGTGTCGTCCACACGCATCTGGCGCCGTCGCGGGCAGACCGGCGAAGGATGGATGCTGAGCTTCATCGGTGACGGCTGGGTGCTCGTGCAGTCGACCGAGATCAACCCGGTCGACGCGGTGCAGCACCAGGGCGGTCCGCTGGGCATGGGGCAGCAGGGTTACCGGGGCAACACGTGGGGCGGGCCGGGCGGGCCGCACGGCCCCGTGCAACACCCGCACCAGGGCATGCCGCCGGGTCCGCCGCAGCATCCGTATCCGCCGCAGCACCCGGGCCACCCGCCTCATCCGCACCAGCCACCACCCGGTCCGGGCCCGTACTACCGGTGAGGTGACGGGAGCGTCGAGGTGGCGGGCGGAGGCTGGCTCCCCTGCTCTTCCGACGGGCATATGAGCTTTCCGATGGCGATTCTTGCGGCATTCGGGTGAACCTGCGCAACCAAACTGCTGTCAGCGGGTTGGACAGTCTGCTGCGGCAGCACCAGCACTCCATTCCAAGCAACTGCGTACGAAGGAACCTCGATGTCCAACGTCTTCAAGCGCGCCACTGCCACCACCGTTATGGCGGCCTCGGTGTTCGGGGTCACGGCGGCGACCGCGCCGCAGGCGCTCGCGGGCAGCAACGACGACGGCAACACTGCCGTCCAGGCCGGCAACTTCTCGCCCCAGGCCATCGGCAACACGACCAGCAGTGGTGTCATGAGCCCGAACATGGCGCTCGTGCAGGGCGGCGTCCTCAACTGCTTCGACCTGCAGAAGGTCGACGTCCAGGTGCCGATCGCGGCGCTGATCGGCGTCAACGTCCCGATCCAGGACGTCCTGACCGACCAGACCAGCCAGGTGTGCAGCCCGAACGCCATCCAGCAGACCGGTGACGACCCGCTGGCGAACGTCCTGTCGAGCGTTCTCTCCGAGAACGGCTGAGCAGGCCACACGGCTCCGCCCCTGACCGTCGGCTCCTCCACCGCGCGGACCGGGGGCGGTGCAGCGCAGCGCGCTGATGTGGTGCGGTGACAACGCGCGGTGCCGGGCTTCGGCCCGGCACCGCGTGCGTGTTTGTCCGCGGTGGACCCGCGGGGCGACGGATCACCGCCGGCCGCCGCGACGGTGCACGGCGTGGCGGCCCTTGTCGAGGCAATCGATGACCTCGGCATCCGATGTGGGACTGAAGTCCCGGTAGTACTGCCCGACGGCGAGGAAGTCCGCGGGAGTACTCAGAGCGATGAACTCGTCCGCGGCTCCGCGGAGTTCCGCACTCCAGCCGGGCGGCGCGACGGGCACCGCGAGGATGAGGCGGCGGGCGCCGCGCGCCCGGACGATCCGGCAACCGGTCGCCGCGGTGGCGCCGGTGGCGATGCCGTCGTCGACGACGATCGCGATGCGTCCGGTGAGGTCGTACGGCGCCTCACCGCGTCGGTAGCGGTCGGTACGGCGTTCCAATTCGTCGCGTTCCGCCGCCTCCACAGCCGCGACCTCGTCATCCGAAATGCCGAAGTCCCGCACGAGGCCTTCGTTGAGGACGCGCGCGCCCCCTTCTCCGATCGCCCCCATGGCGAGCTCGGGCTGGAACGGGACGCCGAGTTTGCGCACGACCAGAACGTCCAGCGGAGCCGCGAGGGCGGCGGCCACCTGGGCGGCGACGGGCACGCCGCCGCGCGGCAGCCCCAGGACGATGGGGTCGGAGTCGCGCAGGTGCTCCAGCCGGTCGGCCAACTGCCGTCCGGCGTCCGCACGGTCGTGGAAGAACATGGCAGGCCCCAGGTGCCTGAGGAATCGGGTGTCGGTCAGCCGCCGCGGCCCTGAGGGGGGCTGCCGCCGGGAAAGTCGGTGGACCCGTGCCGAGGCCGCGGCGTCTCGGCCCCCTGCGGGCGCACCGTCGGGTCGGCCTGCCACTCTCCCGCCCCCTCGGGCTGGGCCGAGCGTCCGCGCAGGGCCGCATCGCCGGGCACTGTGGCGTAGTGCCGCCGGCGTGCGCGTCGGTGCGCGCGGAGCGCGGCCATGGCGAGGGCCAGACCGAGGCAGAAGAGCAGAGCGAGCGCGACACCGGAGACGAAGATCGCCAACGAGTCGAGCGTGACCATGTCCCGGTCGAAGATACGCACGGTGTACTCGGGTCCGCCCGATGTGTTGTACGCGATCAGCAGCGCGACGAACGCCGCGCACGCCGCCGCGATGAGGAGTCCGAGGATGATCATCTGATCCCTCCGTGGATGGCCCCGCCTGTCGGGCGGGGAGCGAACGAGCTCCTGCGAAGCAGGTCGGTGGCCCACCGGGCGGGCGCCGCGGATCGCGGTGCTCGGCCCGACCGACTTCGTCTTCTGCTCCCGGCCGACACGTGTGCCGAGCGCACGACGGCGCGCGTCCTGCTGCGCTGCCGGGTCACGGGCTCCGGCGCGGGCCCGGGTCCCGGAAGCGGCCCCGGATGGGGACCGGGTTCCGGACGCGGTGGCGGCGGCGGTTCCGGGTCGGGCTCCGGCTGTGGTGGGGCGGGCGGGGCGGGATCGGGCCCGCCGGGTCCCGGCGCGGGGCCAGGCAGCGGTCCCGGGCCGGGACCCGGTCCCGGTCCGGGTGCCGGCGTCGGATTCGGTGGCACGGGGTCCGGGGGTGTGCCCACGTCGTGTCACCTCCTTCGGACGCGGATGTTCCGGATGGCGCGTGGTCGTCCGTCGCAGGACGCCCGTCGCGGACGGGGCTCGGTCACGTGGCGAACTGCCGCACGGCAGCGCCCTTCTCGCTTCCGCGACCGCCTCACCGACATGTCTGCGTGAACACGCGCCCCAGCCGCGGTCGACGGCCCATGGCACGTACCACGGTTCCGGTTGCGACGCCGGGCGCCAAAGGTGCCGGAGGTGCCGGAGTGTCGGCCCTCGCCCTCGATTCGTCGGCGAGGGAGGGGCCCTGTCATCCCCGAAGCGCGCCCGCTCGCTTCGGTATGCGGGGTATGCGGGGTAACAAAAGACATCCCATGGGGCTCTTCCTCCCGCTTCGCGCACCCGGGCCATTCCCGGGTCCCCGGAGAGGCGCGCCGGGCTGACGCCTGGTCGGGGCACGATCACGCGGGCTCTGCGACCACTTCGCCGGCGCGTCCCGGCACTTCCGATGGACGCCGCCGGCACACTCGTACGCCGCTCACTCATACGCCGCACAAAACGCGCGGCCGCACAGCTCGCACATCTGCTCGGTCTTCGCTTTGTCGCTGCGCGGCTACCCTCGTTTCCCGTGTGCATGCACGGTCGCAGGCACGCTTCAGGCCACACCGAGACGGCACAGGCGACAACGTCGACTCGGCGACATGTGGGTGCATCGTCGCTGGTACAACGAACGCGCCACGGTTACGCCAGGATTCGCCAACCCCCAGCTCGACAGGTGTGGCCACTGGCCTGGTCCAAACCGGCTATGCTCCCCAGTGGCCCAATGACGTGTGACGACTACAACCAGTGGCCGCGTCGTCTGGAGTGCCACCGACCGTCGAGTCGGGCTGGCCGGGGCCGCCACAGCCTGATACATGCTGCGTGTGCGGTGTCATGGGGCACGCCCCCGACCGCGTCAACGGCGCTTGGCGTGCCGCCAGAAGGCTGTTGCGCCTTTTCGGCAGCAGGCGTGTCCCCCTCAGCCCGCCGTCCGCACGATTTCGAGGATGTCCATGGTGCGTGTCGGGTCCCCACCCGAATCCCAACGTCCTACCGCTGCTGGTCTGTTCTGGCTTCTGCCCACCATTCCGTCGGCCGCAGCCGCGGCTGTCGCCGTGGCCCTCGTCGAAGGCGACGCCCGCATCCCCCTTGCCGTGTCGCTCGCATGCGCCGTCATCGCGGTGGCCCTGGCCGCCGCGGAAGCGACTCGCCGCGGGCGGCACATAGCCGCGCAACGGCGCCGGCACGACGCCGAACTCGCCGACTGGCAGGCCCGGCACGCCGCCGAGGCCGCAGGGCTCAAGCGCAGCCTGGCCGCCCAGGAGGCCGCGCTGGTGCAGCTCACCGAGAAGCTGCTGCCCACCACGATCCGGCGCCTCCAAAAAGGCGAGACCGCACAGGAAGTTCTGTACGGAATCGCCGAAAACCCCGATATCACCCCGGAGTTCGCCTCCGCCCAATACGACGTGCTCAAAACGGCGGCGGAAGCCGTCGAGGCCGAGGAAGGCATGCGCGACTCGGCGCAGCGGGCGTTCGTCAACATCGCCCGCCGCGTCCAGGCGATCGTGCACCAACAGGCCACCGACCTGCGGGAGATGGAAGAGCGGCACGGGACCAACCCCGACGTCTTCGGCGATCTCCTGCGCATCGACCACGGCACCGCGCTGATCGGTCGCCTCGCGGACAGCATCGCGGTCCTCGGTGGCGCCCGCCCCGGCCGCCAGTGGCAGAACAACGTCGCCCTCTACAGCGTTCTGCGGGGCGCGACTTCGCGTATCACCGACTACCCGCGCATCGAACTGACCTCGATCGCCGAGGTCGCGGTGGTCGGTCCGTCCGTCGAGCCGCTGATCCACGCGCTCGCCGAGCTCCTCGACAACGCCACGCGGTACTCGCCGCCGAAGACGATGGTCCGGGTGAGCGCGAGCGAGGTGCAGTCCGGCATCGCGATCGAGATCGAGGACGGCGGAATCGGCCTGGCCGACGAGGCCCGGCGGCGTGTCGAGCGGTTGCTCGAAGAAGCCCACGCGGGCCTCGACTTGGCCGACCTCGGCGAGTCGCCGCGCCTCGGCCTCGCGGTCGTGGGCCGGCTGGCTCAGGCGTACGGCTTCCTGGTCTCGCTGCGCCCCTCGGCGTACGGCGGTGTCCGCGCGATCCTGGTCGTCCCCAAGGAACTGATCGCCGCCGCCCCCAAATCGATCATCTCCGGCGCGGCACCCGGTCTCGGGGCGCTTCCGGCCGCCCGATCGCAGAAGTCGTACGGCTCCGCCCTGCCGAACCTCGCCTCGCGCGGCGAAGAGGCACCGGCCGAGGTTGTGGGTCGTACGGCGAACGGGCTGCCGCAGCGTCAGCGGCGCGCCCGGGCCATGGCCCCGCGTGCCGGCGGGCGCCCGGGTGGCGCCGTGACGGCTCCCCCGGCTCCCCGCAAGGCACCCTCGCCTTCCGCGGCCCCCTCCTCGTCGGCGACCGAGCCGGGTCTGTGGCTCGACGCGTTCGCCAAGGGCGTCGCCGGCGAGCCTGCGGCGACCAAGGTCCCGGAGTCCCCGGAAAACACTCGTGACGACTTGCTGGACAAGGGCGATCGTGATGCAGAAACGAGCTGACCTGGACTGGATCCTCAAAGATCTGGCCGACGGAGTCCCCCAGACCCGACACGTGGTCGTGCTGTCGGCCGACGGATTGTGCATCGCACAACACGGCTGCGATGTCGACACGGCCGACCGCATCGCCGCGGCGTGCGCCGGCCTGCAGAGCCTCTCGTCGGCGATCGCCGACGAACTCCCGCACAGCGACGGGCGCATGCGGCTGGTGGTGATC
>NZ_JBPKBI010000008.1:0-39776 GCF_051388935.1 Yinghuangia sp. YIM S10712 | reverse complement strand
GCGATCGCCGACGCACTCCCGCACAGCGACGGGCGCATGCGGCTGGTGGTGATCGAGGTGAACGGCGGGTTCTTCTACATGATGGCCGCAGGTCTCGGCGCGTACCTCGCCGTGCTCGCGGACGACGGCGTGGACGCCGGGCTCATGGGCCAGTCCATGCGCGATCTCGTCGCGCGCATCGGGGAGCACCTCACCAGTCCCCCGCGCGCCTCCGCGGCTGGGCAGGTCACATGAGTGAACCGCGCGGCTTCAACTGGGACGACGGTGTCCCCGAGCGTTTATACGTACTGACCGGTGGTCGCAGCGGCGCGCATCCGCACAGCCGCCTGGACCTGGTCACGTTGATCGTTTCGCGGGCCAAGCCGGCTCCGGAGCTGCCGCCCGAGCAGGCAGCCATTCTGCGGATGTGCGAGTACCCGCTGTCGGTGGCCGAGATCTCCGCGTACCTGGAACTGCCCGCCAGCATCGTCATGGTGCTGGTGGCGGACCTCATCGCGGCCGGCCGGGTCGAGGCCCGGCCGCCGATCCCCGCTGCGTCGCTGCCCGACGCCGCACTCCTTGAGGCGGTGATGCATGGACTACAAAATCTCTGACACCGTTCCGGGCCCGCGGGCCGAGGACACGCTGCCGGAGTCGGTGACGACGGCCGTGAAGATCGTCATCGTGGGCGGGTTCGGGGTCGGCAAGACCACCATGGTGCGCTCGGTGAGCGAGATCCGCCCTCTCACCACCGAAGAAACAATGACCCGGGCGAGCGAGGACGTCGACCACGTCACCGGCGTGGAGGACAAGACCGAGACGACCGTGGCGATGGACTTCGGGCGCATCAGCCTTAACGAGCGCCTGGTGCTGTACCTGTTCGGCACGCCTGGCCAGGAGCGGTTCTGGTTCCTGTGGAACGGGCTGTTCGACGGCGCGCTGGGGGCGGTCGTCCTGGTGGACACGCGTCGGCTGGAGGTCAGCTTCGACGTGATCGGCAAACTCGAAGACCGCGGAATGCCGTTCGTGGTGGCGGTGAACGCCTTCCCGGACGCACCGCGCCACGAACTGGCCGAGCTACGCGAGGCGTTGGACCTGCCCGATTGGGTGCCGATGGTCGATTGCGACGCGCGCAACCGCCTGTCCAGCCGCGACGTCCTGCTCGAACTCACCCGTCACCTGCAGGCCTTGACGCTGGCAGACATGGAGACACGATGACCACACCCACCGCGGACGACGCCTCCAAGGCGGACGTGGGAGCCGATGCCGGCGCCACCGTCACCGGTCCGCGTGCAAGCACCGACGCCGCCGTCCCCCCGCCGGGCTGTCCGGCGCACGACACCGCGACGTTCGGCCCCGGCGGGCTGGCGAGGCTGCACATCGGTGAACACCGCACCGACCCGATGAGGATGTACGAGCGCCTGCGGGCCGAACACGGCGCCGTCGCACCGGTGTTGGTCGACGGCGACGTTCCCGCGTGGCTGATCCTCGGCTACAACGAGAACCTCGACGTGGTGCGCTCGCCCAACCGCTTCACCCGTGACTCGCGGACGTGGCGGATCATGGCGGAAGGCAAGCTGCCCGAGGACTCTCCGCTGCTGCCGATGGTCGCCTGGCAGCCGGTGGTCGCGTTCGTCGACGGCGACGAGCACGAGCGCCTGCGTGCGGCGGTGACCGACAGCCTCGGCAAAATCGACCGGCGGGGTATCCGCCGCCACGTGACGCGGTTCGCGGACCAGCTCATCGACGGGTTCTGCGAGGACGGCGAAGCCGAGCTGATGACCCGGTTCGCCGAGCCCCTGCCGATGCTGGTGCTGACCCAGCTCTTCGGAATGCCCGACGAATACGGGCCGCAGCTCGTCGACGCGTCGCTCGACCTGATCCGCGGCACGGGCACGGCGTTCCAGAGCAACGAGTACGTCGTCGCCGTTCTCACCGAGCACGTGCAGCGGCTGCGCGAGAAGCCGGGGATAGACTTCGCGTCGGCCCTCATGGCGCATCCGGCGAATCTGACGGACCACGAGGTCGTGGAGCACCTGCGGGTGGTCCTGACCGCGGCGCACCTCAACACGACCGTGCTCATCGGGAACACATTGCGCATGGTCGTCACCGACCCGAGGTTCCGCGCGTCGCTGGCCGGGGCGCGGATGACGCTGCCGGACGCGTTGGAGCAGATCCTGTGGGACCAGCCCTCCACGATCGTGTGCCCCGCACGGTGGTCCACGGGCGACACGGAGCTGGCGGGACAGCACATCAAGGCCGGCGACATGCTGCTCCTGGGGCTGGCCCCCGGCAACGTCGACCCGGAGATCCGCCCGGACTTGAGCGTGCCGATGCACGGCAACCGGTCGCACCTGGCGTTCAGCGGCGGGCCGCACGAGTGCCCGGGCCAGGACATCGGCCGGGCGATCACCGACACGGCGATCGACGTGCTGTTGGGCCGGCTTCCGGAGCTCAACCTCGCGGTCGCGGACGAGGATCTCACGTGGGAGGCGTCCTGGATGTCGCGCCAACTCACCGCTCTGCCGGTGAAGTTCGCGCCTCGTCCACCGGTGGGCAGCGACTCGGCCGAATCCACCGGCACCGTCAAGGCTGCCGTCCCCGTCTCCGCCGCGGCGGGCGACCGCGAAGAGGCGACCGCCGGCGCCCGACGGACGGCTGCTCCGGCGGCGACCGGTTCGGCCGGTGCGCCCGGTGCGGCGGAGGCCGCGCCGGAGTCGCACACGACCCCCGCACCGACCCCCGCACCGACCCCCGCACCGGTGAACTCGCGGCAGAACGAGGGCAGTTCCTTCCTCAGCCGGGTGGCCGGTTGGTTCGGCATGCGGCGCGGCCGGTAGACGCATAGGCGACCGGCGGCGGTGCCGGACCGGTCGGCCGTGAAGACGGGCTCGGCCCCTGCGGAGTGTTCCGCGGGGGCCGAGCCCATCTTCACGCCGTCCCGTTGCGCTCAGGCGGCCTCGCGGGGCGTCGGGATCATCGGCAACTGGTTCGGGTACGCCACCGCGGCGGCCACCTCCCGCACCTCCTTGCCGGGCTCGGGCACCAGCTTCCAGCGGGGCAGGACGGTGGCCAGGCCGATGGCCATCTCCATGCGGGCGTACTGCTCCCCGATGCACTTGTGGACGCCTGCCCCGAAGGGCACGAAGGCTTCGCGGGGCCGGTCCTGGCCGGGCTCGGGGAGCCACCGGTCGGGATCGAACTCCTGGGGGTCGGGGTAGAGCCTGCGGTCCTGGTGGAGCGCGTACAGGCTGTACGCGACCTCGGTGCCGACCGGCATGTGGACGCCGCCGAACTCGACCGGTTCGATGGTCCGCCGCATCAGCAGCGGAATGGCGTGCTTCCGGGCCACCTCGTCCAGGACCCGGGTCAGGTAGGTGAGTTTCGGTATGTGATGGGCGCCGACGGGCTCGTCGCCCACGACCTCGCGGATCTCGGCGACGACCTTCTTCTCGACGTCCGGGTTGCAGGCGAGTTCGTGGAACGCCCACGACATCGTCGACGCCGAGGTCTCGGTACCGGTGAAGAGGGTCCCGACGAGCTCGTCGCGGACCTCCACGTCGGTCAGCCCTTCGCCGTTGTCGGCGTCGCGCGCCGAGATCAGCAAGGACAGCAGGTCGATGGCGTCTTCCCTGGTGCCGAGGCGGCGCGTGGTGGCGATCACCTCGTCGATGACGGAGCGCAGCGTGGCCGCGGCGAAGTCGAAGTCGCGGTTGGCGCGGACGGGCAGGCGCTCCAGGATCTTGGGTTGGATAGCGCGCACGAGGGTGTACTTGATCATGATCGGGACTTGTCGGCGGACCTGCTCGGCGGCCTCCGGGGAGATCCTGCTGGAGAACATCGTCTCGGACAGGGTACGGATGGCGAACGCGTAGATCTCCTGGTTGAGCGCCAATGTGCGGCCGGCCTGCCACGAGTCGGCCATCTCCCGGGCCTTCTCGGACATCACCGCCGCGTACGCGTCTATCTGCTTGCGGTGGAACATCGGCTGCATGAGCCTGCGGTGCCTGCGGTGGAACTCGCCGTCCGCCGTGGGCAGTCCGATGCCCAGCGGCCCTCGGGCGCGTTCGAACAAGCGGCCTCTGCCGAAGGAGGGTGCCTTGCGGACCAGGAGGTCGTGGGTCAGTTGGGGTGAGGTGACCACGTAGACCGGCAGCGTCCCCAGGTCGACGCGCACCATCTCACCGGTCTCGGGGAGCTTCTTGAGAAAGTCCAGGGGCCGCCGCCACAGGGGCAGGGCGTGCCCCAGTACGGGCAGTCGACCGGGTGCGCGGGGCACTGAGCGCAGATCCATCGCCATCGCCGTCTTCCTTTCGTGTCTTGTCCGTTCTTGCCCGATGCCGAGGCCTGGTCAGGCCGGCAGGAGGTCCCACCACCACGCGATCGCGGGGATCGGCAGGGGTTCCCTGCTGGTGTCCGTGGGCCGGTCGTGGAACGCGAACGGCAGTCCGGCGGGGTCGTCGGGCGTGGTGTAGCGCACCGAAGACACGCACCAGTCCTGGGTGGCGCGGATGCATGCCGCGAAGCTGTCGATGTACCGGCGGAGTTCGGGGCTCGCGGTGGTGAACACGTTGTCCCGGACGGCGAGGAACAAGGTTGTCACCCGGTCGCGTTGGGCGATCGCGGTGTGCAGTGCCTCTTCGGCGGACATCCCGAACTCGTGCCGGAGGACCTTGAGGACGTTGAGGTAGTAGCGGTCGCCCCGGCTCTCCTTGTGGAAGGAGCAGATGTCGTTGTCCCACCCGATGATGAAGTACGTCATCTCGGCGAGGGCGCGGACGCGGACGTCGTCGCGCTCCTCGGGGCGCAGTTCGTAGCCGTAGCCGAACTCCATCATCGGCAGGACGACGTTGGCCGCACCGGTGTAGAGGCGCTTGAGGGTGTAGTCGTTGAGGCTGGGGACGGTGCCGCTGCGGCGGTGTGCGGCCTCCCAGACAACGGACATGAAGTACTCCCGCAGGGCGTTCACCCAGCAGGCGACCTGGGAGGGGGTGGCGTGCACGGAGATTCGGCGGCGCAGGTCCCGTATGCCTCCGGCCAGCGGGTCGTCGTGCATCATCGGCGCGTCGGGGTTCTGGGCGATCCAGGTCAGCCGCGACAGCTCGGCGACCAATTCACCCGGCTCGCCGCCGAGTTCGCCCTCTTCGCAGTGGCCGTCGTCGACTCCGAAGAGCCAGAGCACCAGGTCGGACAGTATGCCGACGACGTCTTCGTTGCCTTCGGGGAGGATGCGGGAGGCGAACGTGCCTATCTCGTGGGTCACAAGCCGGTCCCGCAGTTCCCGTGAGCCGATGTCGAACTTCTCGGCCCACTCTGCGGTGCTGCGGTCGATGGCGGCGTGGCGGGGGTGGATCGCGGGGGTGAAAGGCGAATACATGGGAGGGACGGTGAGTCTCTGCGTCATTGTGGATCACCTTGCTCGCGCGCGGCCGAAGTCGTCGGTGAGACTAACCAACAAGTCACGGAGGCCGTGATCAGCTTTTGCGGAAATCAGTGTTCCTTTTCGGTCAGATTTGATCACCCCATCGCGTTGGTTCCTCGGGTCATTGCGCAGTGAATCAGGGCAAAGACCTTGGCCAAGAGTGATCTTGGATCTGTCCGGCAAACCACCCCCATGCTGCCACGTCGAGGCACCGCTGGGCAGGGGCGCCGACAGGCGCGGTCCAAGAGCGCACAGGAGTGCAAGACGGTGGCCAGGCCCCCGGGGCGCGCCCCGCGACGACAACCCGCAGGCGGATTTTGATCACCGGCCCCACCCCGCTCCGCCGACACGCCGCCCGGACGCCAACTGCGAACAATTCGGGCTCGCTTCGTCCACGGTTTCTGTACGTCTGCGACCGCTCCGGACCATGCGGCACGCCTCGTGCGAGGCCCATAACACGCCAAAATTTCCCAGGCCCCCAAAGTGTGCTTTTCGTGCCTACGCAAGGGGCCTCAAGGGCGCCGTCGGACGCCCGGCGAAGTGCACGAACGCGGCGTCCCGCCGGGCGATGGCGCTACGTTGGCCGGCATGGGCGCAACCCGTCGGACGTACCGCTACATCGGACCGCCGGATCTGCGGGGACTTGTCCGCCCCGGCTGCGGAGGCACACCCGTCCGAACGCATGCCGACTTCGTCCGATGGGTGTCCGAGCAGAATGCGGAGGATTTGGCGGAGCCGTTCACGTATGTCGTGGACACCGCAGGGGTGTTGCGCCTCGCGCCGCGTCGCAGCGAGCACGTCGTGTGCGCCGAGGGAGAGGACGTGGCCGGCGCCGGCGAGGTGGGTTTCCTTGTGCTGGACGGCAGTTGGGCTGTTGGCGACGTATCGAACCACTCGACCGGCTACTGCCCCGACACCGCGTCGTGGCCCCGCGTCGCCGAGGCCCTCGACCGCGTCGGGATCATCCGCCCCGCAGGGTTCACCCACCCGGTCGTCTTCCGCCGCTGCACGGCCTGCCGCGAGCTGAACATCGTGCGGGACGGGGATTTCGCGTGCGTCTTCTGCGACGCGCCGCTGCCGCGCGACTGGAACGCGGGCGACGGCAGGGCGGACGGCCCGGGGGCATGACGTCCCCCGAGAACGCCTCCGAAAACGCCTCACTCGCATGGTTGTTCGACCAATGCCCGGGTCCGCGGCCACTCCGCTTCGTGGGGTGGGCGTCGACGCCGTAATCTGTTTGGCCGTGACACAGCCCCCTGAACTCGACACCCTGCCGCCCTTCGACCGGGAGGCGGCCCGCGCGGCACGCAACATCATGGCGCTCACTCCCGAACGCGTCGCCGCGAGCCTCGCTTCGTACGGAATCAACGTCTACCCCAGCGACGTTCGCGCCTGGGAGGACGGCACGCGCCCGCCCGATGAGGCCGAACTCGTCGCGCTGGCAAGGACGCTCGCCCTCCCCATCGAGCGCCTTCTCGGCTCCGGCCCGACCACGCTCCAGATGTGCCGCCTGCGGGCCGGGCTCACCCGCGCCGAAGCCGGTCGCAAGGTCGGCATGTCCGAGGCGACGTGGACCCGGATGGAACGCGCCAACCGCTGGCGGGCCGACGAACGACGCACCGAGGCACTGGTTCGCGCCCTCGGCGGCCTGTCCCACCGGCAGCTTGTCGAGGTGTCCGGTGCCGGTGAGGAACTCGCCGGGCTCCTCGCGCTCACCCTCAGCAGCACACGCCGCCAGGCGCACCTGTCCCCCATCACCGAGGTGTTGGGCACGCGGCGGCGGCGCATCGGTGAGGCGATCGACGCCTTGGCGCCGGAATTCCCGCCCACCGGCGAGAAGTTCGAGGACGGTGTCACCCCGCCGCTGCCCGCCGGCGCGCTCGACCGGTTCTGGTTCCACCTGGGCGACCCGCCGGCCGACCCGTACGCGCCCGGCGCCTGGCGGCGTCCGCCGAGCCGGGCGTAGGGCCGCGAGCACGATGGCACCGCCCGCCGCCTCCCCGCCGCCGCCGCCGGGGCGATCCGGTCCTCACAGCCGCCCGCCCCGGCCCGCCGAACTCGCGCGTCCGGTCACGGACGCCGCCGAACTCGCGCGGCACTTCGACCTGGAGTTCGCAACCGTGGTGCGCCAGATCGACGAGCTCGCCGAGCGCACGGCCCGCAGGTTCGCCGAACTCTCGCGTCGGACCGCCGAGTTGTACGCCCACTTCGACGGTCAGCGCAGCCACGCGGCCACGGCCGCGCGCACGCCCCCGCGCCCGCCCCTGCCTCCCCCGGTCCCGCCGCGACCTGCCACGCCGCCCGCCTGACCGCCCGCGCACGGCCGCAACCGGTGTGGGCGGCGGATGCGTACCGCTGCGTTACGGCGGCCGGGCGGCGGGGTGGGGGCGCGCCCGCGGGGACACGATCAGTCTCCCGGGCAACCGGCCGGAGCTTCGGGAAGACGTGTCCCTGACGCGGTCAACTCCCTTGTCAGCAAGGCATTCGCGGACGGGCGGATCCGCCCCCCAGGGGGTGTGCGTCTGTTCAGGTGAACGTCGCGTGCCGTCGGCCCGGCTGCGCCGTGTGGCGGTCCCGCCGCGCGAGGATGGCGGCATTCGTAGCCGCTCTCCGAGGGGATTTGCCGTGTTGCAGCGCGCCCGTCGCAAGACCGCCACCGATGTCACCTTCGTCCTGCCCTCGGGTCACCCGTGCGGACCTGTCAGTGTGGTCGGCGACTTCAACGAGTGGCTGCCCGGCGCCCACCCGCTGGTCGAACGCACCGATGGCACCCGCGCGGTCAAGATCTCGATGCCGACCGGGCAGCGCATGTACTTCCGCTACCTGGCCGACGGGGGCCACTGGTTCGACGACCCGGATGCCGACGGGCACGACGGCCGCAACTGCTACGTCGACAACTGATCCGACGGCTGAGCAGCCCCGTGGCCACGGCTCCGCAGTCGCGCAGCACCCGTGAACGCAAACCGGCCGCTTCGGTGGTCGGCCCCCGGGACGCCGCCCGCAGGCACGCGGCGGCGTTCGTCCAGACCGTCGCGGCACAGGTCGCGTTGTTCACCCCGGCCCTCCCGCCCGCCGTCGGCACGGCCGCGGGCGAGGTCCCCGGCCAGGCGTAAAGCGCGACCGCCCCTGAGACACTCTTCCGGAACACACTGAGGGACCCGGCAACAGCCGGGTCCCTCAGTGTGTTCGCGGCCTGCCGCGGCAGGCCGCGAACACACTGAGGGACCCGGCTGTTGTCGAGTCCCTCAGTGTGTTCGCGGCCTGCCGCGGCAGGCCGCGAACACACTGAGGGACCCGGCTGTTGTCGAGTCCCTCAGTGTGTTCGCGGCCTGCCGCGGCAGGCGTACGCGGCGGCCTCAGACGGTGTAGCCGCCGTCGACCTCCAGCTTCTGGCCGGTGATGAACCCCGCCCGCTCCGACGCGAGGAACGCGACCGCCTCGGCGACGTCGCCCGAGTCGCCGAAGCGGCGCAGCGGGATGTTCCGCATGGTGACGGCCAGTGCCGCCTCGTCGAGTTCGCCGGTTTCGATCAGTTGCCCGCCCATGCCGTCGGTGAGCATGCCCGGTCCCACGCTGTTCGCACGAACCCCGAACCGCCCTTCCTCGGCGGCGAGTCCGCGTACGACAGCCTCGACCGCGCCCTTGGCGCCCGACGACAGGCCGTCGCGTACCGGGAAGCGCGTCGTGGCCGAGGTGGTGACCGCGACGATGCTGCCCTTGGTCTCGCGCAGCTTGGCCAGCGCGGGGTGGACGAGGTTGTAGAACGCGACGGCGTCCGCGTTGACCTGGTCGCGGTACTGGCTCGGGCTCACCTTGCTGAGGTGGACCATCGGAACGAACGGCCCCGAGGCGTACACCACGGTGTGGATGCCGCCGAAGGTGTCGGCGACCTCGTCGACCGCCTTCGCGGTGGCGGCCTCGTCGGTGAGGTCGAGCTTCAGGGCCAGCACGCGCTGCCCCGACTCCTTGATCTCGGCGACGAGTTCGTCCGCGGCGGCCTGGTTGGAGCGGTACGTGAAGGCCACGTCGCTGCCACGCGCTGCAAGGATGCGCACGATGGCGGCGCCGATGGCGCCCGTGCCTCCGGAGATGAGGGCCGCGCCCTGGCGCCCGGAAAAGTCAGACATGGGGAGTTCCTTACCGTTCCTCACAGCCCGAGGGACTTGGCGATGATGACCTTCATGACTTCGTTGGTGCCCGCGTAGATGCGGGCAACCCGCGCGTCGGTGTACATGCGGGCGATGGGGTACTCCATCATGTAGCCGTAGCCGCCGAAGAGTTGCAGGCAGCGGTCGACGGCGCGGGCCTGCACCTCGGTGGCGAACAGCTTGGCCTTGGCGGCGTCGGCGCCGGACAGTTCACCGTTCACCAGCTCCAGCACCGCGCGGTCGACCATCATCTGCGCGGCCTCGATCTCCGTGGCGATCGCGGCGAGTTCGAACTTGGTGTTCTGGAACGAGGCGACGGGCTTGCCGAACGCCTTGCGCTCCTTGGTGTATTCGATCGTGGTGTCGAGCGCCGCCTTGGCCTGCGCGACGGAGCCGACGGCCACGGTCATGCGTTCCTGCGACAGGTTGTGGCCCATGTAGCCGAACGCGGCGCCTTCTTCGCCGAGCCGGTTGGCGACCGGGACGCGGACGTCGTCGAAGGACAGCTCGACGGTGTCCTGGACCTTCATGCCCATCTTGTTGAGCACGCGGCCCCGCGTGAAGCCGGGCATTCCGTCCTCGACGACGAGGAGGCTGAGGCCGGCCCGGCGGTTGTCCGGGTCGGTCGAGGTGCGGGCGACCACGATCACCAGGTCGGCGAGGAGGCCTCCGGTGATGAAGGTCTTGGCGCCGTTCAGGATGTAGTGGTCGCCGTCGCGCACGGCGTTGGTGCGGATGCCCGCGAGGTCCGAGCCGGTGCCCGGTTCGGTCATCGCGATGGCGGTGAGCAGGGTGCCCTCGGCGAGGCCGGGGAACCAGCGCTTCCGCTGCTCCTCGTTGGCGTACTCCAGGAAGTACGGGAGGATCACGTCGAGTTGCGTGCGCACCGTGCTGAGGGTGACCAGCGCACGCGCGGCCTCCTCCTGCAGGATGCAGTTGTAACGGTAGTCGTTCTGCCCCGAGCCCCCGTATTCCTCGGGTATGGCCATGCCGAGGATGCCGAGGGCACCGAGCTTCGCGAAGATCTCGCGCGGCATCTGGCCGGCCTGTTCCCAGTCGGCGTAGTGGGGGACGATTTCCTTGGCGACGAAGTCGCGGACCATCTGCCGGAAGGCGTCATGGTCATCGTTGAAGAGTACGCGGCGCACGAAGGTCCTCCGTCAGGATGCGAGTTCGACGATGGTGGCGTTGGCGGTACCGCCGCCCTCGCACATGGTCTGGAGGCCGTAGCGGATGCCCTGTGCGCGCATGTGGTGGATCATGCGCGTCATCAGGACCGCGCCCGAGCCGCCGAGCGGGTGTCCGAGGGCGATCGCGCCGCCCAGCGGGTTGAGGCGGGCGGGGTCGGCGCCGGTCTCGGCGAGCCACGCCAGCGGGATCGGCGCGAAGGCCTCGTTGACCTCGAACACGCCGATGTCGTCGATGCCCAGGCCGGCCTTCTTCAGGGCCTTCTCGGTGGCCGGGATCGGGCCGGTGAGCATGAGCACCGGGTCGGAGCCGACGACCACACCGGCGCGGTAGCGCACGAGCGGGGTCAGGCCGAGCTCCTGAGCCTTCTCCGCGGTCATGACCAGCAGGGCCGCGGCGCCGTCGGAGATCTGCGACGAGTTCCCGGCGTGGATGACGCCGTCCTCGGCGAACACGGTCTTGAGTCCGGCGAGCTTCTCGGCGGTGGTGCCGCGGCGGATGCCCTCGTCGGCGGTGACAACGCCGTTCTCGGTCTCCACGGGGACGATCTGGCCCTCGAAGGCGCCGGCGTCCTGCGCCGCGGCGGCGAGTTCGTGGGAGAGCGCGGAGAACTCGTCGACGCGAGTCCGCGAGAAGCCCCACTTCGTGGCGATCTTCTCGGCGGATATGCCCTGGTTGAAGGCGAAGCCCTCGTACCGGGCCAGGGCCTTGGGACCGTACGGCTCGCCGCCGGTCTTGGCGGCGCCGAGCGGGACGCGGCTCATGACCTCGACACCGCCGGCCACGACGATGTCCTGCTGGCCGGACAGGACGGCCTGCGCGGCGAAGTCCAGGGCCTGCTGGCTCGATCCGCACGCGCGGTTGACGCTCGTGCCGGGGATCGACTCCGGCCAACCGGCGGCGAGGACCGAGTAGCGGCCGATGTTGCTGGACTGGTCGCCGACCTGGGACACACAGCCCCAGACCACATCGTCGATGATCTCCGGCGCGATACCGGCGCGCTCGACGAGCGCGTTGAGGACGACGGCCGACAGGTCGGCGGCGTGCATCGCGGACAAGCCGCCGTTCCGCTTGCCGACGGGTGTACGGACCGCCTCGACGATTACTGCCTCACGCATGTGGGATTCTCCCTGTTCGGTCTGACGAGGGTTCGAGCGGATCGAGGGTTCGAGCCCTCATCGGGCCGGCCTGCCCTGCACCGCCCATGTGCCCGTGAAACGCGCGTCGCGCTTCTCGGCGAACGCGGCGGCGGCCTCGGGGGCGTCCTCCGTCGCGAAGTTGATTACCTGGGCCCGCGCTTCGTTGGCGAGTGCTTCGCGCATCGTGCTGTTCGCACCCTCGTTGAGCAGGGCCTTGCTCTGGGCGAGCGCCACCGGCGGGCCGGCGGCCAGGCGCTTGCCGAGGTCGGCGACGAAGGAGTCGATCTCCTCGGCGGCGACCACCCAGGTCACCAGGTTGAGGTCGCGGGCCTCCTCGGCGCCGATCATGTCGGCGAGCAGCACGAGACGCTTGGCCTGCTGTAGGCCGACGAGCTTGGGGAGCAGCCACGAGCCGCCCAGGTCCAGCGACAATCCGCGGCGCGCGAAGATCTGCGAGAACCTCGCCTGCGGGGTTGCCACGACGAAGTCGCAGCCGAGTGCCAGGTTCCACCCGGCACCGACCGCGACGCCGTCGACCTTGGCGATGGACGGGATCGGCAGTTCGTGGAGCAGTTGGGCGACGTCGGTGAGTTTGCGCATGCCGCGCAAAGGGTGGGCGGGTCCGCTTGCGATCCCGCCGGCGGCGACGTCGGCGCCCGAGCAGAACGCCCCGCCGGCACCGGTGACGACAAGCGCCCGGATATCGGGGTCCTTTCCGGCGTCGGTCAGCGCGTCGGCCAGCGCGGCCCAGAGTTCGGCGTTGATCGCGTTCTTGCGGAACGGCCGGTTCAGCGTGAGCGTGCGTACGCCGTCGTCGTCGGCGGTCAGCAGCACCGGCTCGGTGGGCTCGTCGGTCATGTCTTCTCCCTCGTCCCTCAGTCGGCCCGGCCCACGGCGCCCTTGGCGCGCAGTGCGGCGATCTCATCGGCGCCGAAGCCGAGTCCGGCGAGTACCGAGTCGGTGTGCTCCCCGAGTCCGGGGATCGCGCCCATCGGCGGCTCGTAGCCGGAGATGACGGCGGGTGGCAGCAGCGCCGGCACGGGCCCGTTGGGCGTGTCGATCTCACGCCACCGGTCGCGCGCCTTCAGGTGCGGGTGGGCGACGACCTCGCTGGGCGTGTTGTAGCGCGAGTTGCCGATGCCGACCTCGTCCGCGCGCTGCTGCACGTACGCGAGGTCGTGCTTCGCGCACCACTCGCCGATCGCCTCGTCGAGCACCGAACGCTCCTCGCACCGTTGGGCGTTGGTGTGGTAGCGGGGGTCGTCGGCGAGGTCGGGGCGGCCGATCAGGTCGCGGGCGAGGCGCTGCCATTCGCGGTCGTTGGTGGTGCCGAGGATGACGGTCTGCCCGTCGGCGGTGCGGTAGTTGCCGTACGGCGCGACCGCGGGCGAGCTCATGCCGATCGGCTGCTGGTCGATGCCCGAGTGCTGGGTGTAGGTGAGCGCGTACCCCATCAGCTCGGTCATGGTGTCGAACAGGCTCACCGCGACGGTGGCGCCCGTGCGTCCGCCGCGTCCCCGGCCGACGAGCAGCGCCATGATCGACAGCGCGGAGAACAGGCCGGTGGACACGTCGGCCACCGCGGGGCCGGGCTTGGCGGGCATGCCGGGGAAGCCGGTGACCGCGCAGGCCCCCGCCTCGGCCTGCACGAGAAGGTCGTAGGCCCGCTTGTGGGAGAGCGGCCCTCCGGGGCCGTAACCGTCGATCTCCAGGGCGATCAGGTCCGGGTGGCTTGTCGCGAGCGTGGCGCTGTCGATGCCGAGCTTGGCCATGGCACCGGGAGCGAGGTTCGACACGAGTACGTCGGCCTCGTCGAGCAGGCGCCGCAGGATCGCGAGGCCTTCGGGTTGCTTGAGGTCGAGGGCCACCGACTCCTTGCCGCGGTTGCACCACACGAAGTGCGCGGCCTGGCCCTTGACGACGTCGTCGTAGTGGCGGGCGAAGTCGCCGCCCTTCGGGTTCTCGACCTTGATGACCCGGGCGCCGAAGTCGCCGAGGACGCGCGTGCACATGGGAGCGGCCACGGCCTGCTCCAGGGTCACCACGGTGATCCCGGCCAGTGGCCCGGCCGCATCCGCCGCGGCACCGGTCGGCGTCGCGCCTGTCTCGTTGTTGCCGGCCAACTTGTCTCCCATCGCCGGTTCCCTCACTGCCCGTCCCTGTACGCCTGCCGCATGCTCCGGTCCGTCCGCTCCCGTCGGGCGGTCAGCCCGTTCTCGTGAATAGTGAGCGAAGCTCGTGCTTGAGGACCTTCTGGCTTGCGTTGCGCGGCAGTTGGTCGATGAAGCGGACGTGCCGGGGCACTTTGTAATTGGCCATGTTGGCTCGCGCCCACGCGATGACGTCGGCTTCGGTGAGCTCGTGTCCGGGCGCCGCGACCACGAAGGCGCAGCCGACCTCGCCCATCCGCTGGTCCGGCACGCCGATCACCGCGGCCTGGGCGATCGGCTCGTGGGTGAGAAGGATCTTCTCGATCTCGGCGGGGTAGGCGTTGAACCCGCCGACGATGAACATCTCCTTCTTGCGGTCGACGATGGCCAGGTTGCCGGCCTCGTCGAAGCGTCCGACGTCACCGGTGCGCAGCCAGCCGTCGGCGTCGATCGCCTCGGCGGTGGCCTCGGGATCGTCCCAGTAACCGCGCGTGACGTTGTAGCCGCGTACGAGGATCTCGCCCGGCTGCCCGGCGGGGACCTCGTCGCCGTCGTCGTCGACGAGCCGCACCTCGACGTCCGGGATCACGCGGCCCGTGGTGCGGGCCACGACCTCCGCCGGATCGCCGATGCGGGTCGAGGTCACCAGCGCGCTCGACTCGGTGAGCCCGTACGCGCTCATCACGATGTCGAACGTCAGGTCCGCCTTCATCGCGTGGATCAGCGACTCGGGGATCGTGGTGCCGCCGGTCATCGACACCCGCAGCGACGACAGGTCGTGCCTGCCACGGTCCGGGTGGTGGACCAGGTCGTGGAAGATCGTGGGCGGGCCGGTGATGATGCTCACGCGTTCGCGTTCGATGGCCTCCAGCGCGCGACCGGCGTCGAACACCGGCATCGGCACGACCGTCACACCGTTCATGAGCGACATCAGCCACCCGGCCTTGTAGCCGAAGCAGTGGAAGAACGGCGGGATGACCAAGATGGTGTCGGATGCCGCGAAGGTGTACGCCTCGGCCATCCAGCCGTAGGCGCGCAGCGACTGACCGTGCGTCAGAATCACGCCCTTGGGGTTCCCGGTCGTCCCGGACGTGAAGATGACGTCGGCGATGTCGTCCGGGGTGAGCCGGTCGATCGCGGCGTGCACCTCGGCGGTGGGGATACCGGCGCCGCCGGCCAGGAAGTCCGCCCACGACAGGTCGGCGGCGCCTTGCGGGCCGAGGACCGACACGGTCGTGCCGAGGGCGGGCAGTTCCGGGTCGAACTCCCGCAGGCCGGCGATGTAGTCGCTGCCCAGGAAGGACGAAGCGAACACCGCCGTGGCCCCGCACGTGCGCAGGATGTACGCCTGCTCCTGCGCCTTGAAGCGCGTGTTGAGCGGGACCACGACGCCGCCGGCGCCCTGAATGCCGAGCGCGGCGAGGATCCATTCCGCGGAGTTGGGGGCGCACAGCCCGACGCGGTCGCCGGGCCGCACGCCTGCGGCCATCGCTGCCTTGACCGCCCCGACCATCTGCTGTTCGAGGGCACGGAAACTCCACCGGGAGTCGCCGTCGACCAGGGCGGGGGCGTCGCCGAACCGTTCCGCGGCGCTCCTGATGACGTTCGGGATGCTCACGTACGCGTGGTCGTGGCGCATGGATGACCTCCCCTCGGGATGAACACCGCGACGCCTGGTCAGGACGGCAGGCGGAGAATGCGCTTCGCGATGATGTTCCGCTGGATCTGCGAGGTCCCGCCGTAGACGGACGCGGCACGCGAGTACAGGTACTCGGCGAAAACCTCGTTCCCGTCCTCGTACAGCGCCTCGGGGAGCACCTTGATCGCGGTCTCGTACAGGCGCTGCTCGGTGCGCGTCATCAGCAGCTTGTCGATCGAGGAGTCGAACGGCGCCTCGACCCCGGCGATGCGCTCGGCGATGCGGCGCCGGGTGTGCGCCACCAGGCCCTCGTAGTCGACGAAGCAGCGTCCGACCTCGGAACGCAGGCCGTCCGGAAGGTCGTTCCCGCGCTCGCCGACGACGGCCCGCAGGCGCTCGACGAGCAGGCCGTACTTCGACAGGTGGCCGGTGTCGAGGGCGTTGCGCTCGTAGCTGACCGTGGTCATGGCGAGCGGCCAGCCGTCGCCCTCGTTGCCGATGAGCTCGGACTCCTCGATCCGGACGTCGTCCAGGAAGAGCTCGCAGAACTCGTCGTCGCCGTTGTGCGCCTTGAGCGGGCGCACGGTGACGCCGGGGCGGTCGAGCGGCAGGATGAACGCGGAGATCGACTTGTGGGCGACGCCGTCCCGATCGGTGCGGGCCAGCAGGAGGCACAGGTTGGAGTACTGCGCGTAGCTGGTCCACAGCTTCTGGCCGCGCACGATGTAGTGGTCGCCGCGCTTCTCGGCGACGGTGCTCATGCCGGCCAGGTCGGACCCGGCGCCGGGCTCGCTGAAGCCCTGGCACCACACATCGTCGCCGGCGAGCATGCGCGGCAGCAGCCGGCGGCGCTGCTCGTCGTTCGCGAACTTCAGCAGCGCCTGGGCCAGGTAGCCGATGCGCGGCACGCCGGGTGCCTGCTGGGCGCCCAACTCGTCGCTGATGGCGACCTGGTGAAGGGTCGTCAGGCCGCGTCCGCCGAACTCCTCGGGAACGTCGAGACCGACCCACCCGCCGGAGTGCAGTTGCTTGTGCCAGCGGTGCAGGAACACCGGTACGGGCTCGTCCGCGCCGCGTTCGGGCAGCGGGTTCTCCGCCAGCCAGCCGCGAAACTCGCCGCGGAGCTGTTCGAGGTCCGACGGGTCGCCGAATTCCAGCGGGGTGTCGGTCATCGGGCCGCCTCCGGTTCAGCCAGGATCGCCAGCAGGTCCGCCGAGGTCGCCAGGATCGTGGCGCCGAGGCGTACTTTGCGGAGATACAGGTGGGCGATGTGCTCCCATGTCTGGGCGATGCCGCCGAACACCTGCATGCCGCTGTAGATCGCTTCCAGGGCCGAGTCGTTGACCTCGGCCTTGGCGACGCGGGCGGCGGTGAGGGCCGCCGCCGGCGTCTCGTTGTCGAGGGACCACGCGGCGTACCGGGTGGCGCTGGTGCACGCCGCGACGAGGACCGTCGCGTCGGCGAGGATGTGCTGGACGGCCTGGAAGGATCCGATTTCCTTGCCGTACTGCCGCCGCTCCCGGGCGTATTCGACGCTGAGGTCGACGAACGCCCCGGCAGCGCCCACGAGTTCGCTGGTGACCATGACGAGCGCGTACGCCTGCCAGTGGCTGAGCTGGTCCGCGTCGAGGCGGCCGACGACCTTGGCGGGTGCGTCGGACGGCACCGACCGGACGGTGCGCAGCAGGTCGATCGTCGGTGCCGAAGCGCCGAGTTCGACGCTGGTGACCGTTCCGTCGGCGGCGACGGACAGCGCGCTGTCGGCGCCTTCGCAGTCCCACGCGACGAGCTCGGTCGTGCCCGCGGTCGCGAAACGCAGGTCGCGGGCGAGCGCGATGGTCGGCGTGGCACCGACACCGGCCGGCGCGTCGTCACCGAGCAGCCGCAGCAACTCCGGGGCGAGCAGCACGGTTCCGAGGGTCGAGGTGCCCAGCGGCTGCTTGCCGTGCTCCTCCGCGAGGAGCGCGCACTCCTGGGCGGTCGCCGCCGGCGGCGAGGTGCGCCGCAGCTCGGCGAGGCCCAGCTCGTCGAGTGCCTTCTGCGCGGCGGCGAGTGCCGCCGGTTCGACGTCGGCGGTCCCGCTGCGGAACCGCGTGGCGAACGTACGGAACATGTCCCGTACGAGCGAGAACTCTTCGGCCTCCACGCTTCACGCCTCCCGGCGCGCCGACGAACGCTCCTGGGAGCGGGCCGCCAGCTCGTTGACGATGCGAATGTGGTCGGGGTTGGTCATCGTGGCCCGCTCGGACATCAGCGCCGCCTCCATGCCGCCGCGCGACACGTTCTCGACGACCGCCGCGAGCGCCATCTTGGTGGACTGCAGGGCCTCCGCCGGCTGCGCCGCGAGGCGGTGGGCGAGGGCGAGGGCCTCGGTCATCAGGTCCTCGCCGGGCACCACGCGGTTCGCCAGGCCGAACTCGACGGCCTTCGCCGCGGGGATCCGGTCTCCGGTGAACAGGTACTCCTTGGCGCGCAGCAGGCTGGTCAGCAGCGGCCACAGCGTCACGCCGCCGTCGCCCGCGACGAGGCCGACGGAGATGTGCGGGTCCGCGAGGTACGCGTCCTCGGCCATCAGCACCAGGTCGCAGCCCAGCGCGAGGCTGCACCCGAGCCCGACGGCGGCGCCGTTGACCGCGGCCACGACCGGCAGGGGGAAGCGGATCATGTCGGTCTGGATGCGCCGGTCGCGATGGATCGACCGGTCGCGCAGCCGCGCGTCGGTGTGGTGCGCGAGGAGATGGTCGAAGTCACCGCCGGCGCTGAACGCCCGGCCCGCTCCGGTGAGCACGACGGCCCGCGCCCCGGGGTCCTCGGCGAGTTCGCTCCACACCTCGGACAAGCGCCGGTGCAGCTCCTCGGACACGCCGTTCAACCGATCGGGGCGGTTCAGCGTGACAATGCGCACGTCACCGTCGGCCGCCACGGTCAGTACGGAGCTCTCCTCACCCATATGGGGTCCCCATCTCCACTTCTCGGCTTCTCGACATATCGGCTTCTTGGCCGGCACGGTCGCGGACGTGATTCACCCACTGATTTCACGTTGATGGTAAAGGTCAGACCGAAGTGCGTCAATGTCGTTACCGTGTGGCGAGAGTGGGATTCTCACAACACCGGCGGGCCCTCGAACCACGGGCCCGCCCGAGGAAACGTCAGACTTCGGTGGGCTGTCCCCTCCGCTGTTCCGTGCCTTGTTGCGTCTGTTGTGCCGCCGACTGTTCCGGCGACTGCATTTCCGCCCGTTCCCCGGACGGTGTTCGGGACTGCGCGGCGGCGTTCTCCGACAAAGCCACTTGCGCACGCGGGTCGACGCGGGAGACAGCGTGCGAGAACCCGCAGATGTGCCGGGTCATGCGCCGCATCGCCGCCGCGCCGTCGCGGTCGCGGATGGCCTCGGCGATCCTCTCGTGCGCCCGCGCGGTGACCCGGCGGACCTCGTCGTCCATGAACGGCGCGATGTCCGTCGCGGCGTAGATCGCCTGCGACAAAGCGCTCATGAACCCGATGAGAAGCTCGTTGTCGCCGGCCCGCGCCACGGCGTTGTGCCAGCGGATGTTGGCCCGCAGGAAACGCGGGATGTCGTCCCCGGCCTCCACGAGTTCCGCGTGCGCCGCATCCAGCGCGGCCAGGTCGAGGTCGGTGCGCCGCTCCGCCGCGAGCGCCGCGCAGGTCGGCTCGATCGCCTCCCGCGTCTCGTGCAGCGCGTCGAGCCGGATCTGCTGCCCCCGGATCACCAACTGGACCGTACTGGCCAGGGATTCGCGGTTGGGGCGGTGCACGAAGGCCCCCCCCCCACGGCCCGGTCGGATTTCCAGGAGTTGTTCGACTTCGAGAATGCGCAGCGCTTCGCGCACGGTCGCGCGACTCAACCCGGTCTGTTCGACCAATTGGCGTTCCGGCGGCAGCGCGGTGCCCTCCGAGAATTCCCCGGAGAGAATCCGCTCACGGACTTCCGCCGCCAGAACATCCGATGCCTTCGGAACACTCAGCACATCGAATTGTGCGTTGTTCCGCCGGGTTCCCGACCGCTTTACGACGGCCGCGGAATCGTGCTCGCCGCGCTGCGTCAACTCAAACGCCCTTCGCACTCGTCCCGGGCACCGCCCCGAGTGCCCGCCGCCGAAGGTACCACCGCGATTCGGTGCGAACCGCAACGCGAACTCTTCGGCGGGCGGGCCGAATTCCTTCGGGAAAGTCCCGAGGTCACATCACCATGCCGCCGTCGACCGGCAGCACCTGGCCGGTGATGAACGACGCCGCGTCGGTCGCCAGGAAGACGAACGCGCCGGCGACCTCCTCCGGCGACGCCCACCGCTTGAGCGGGATACGGGCCATCATCTGCGGAGCGAACTTCTCGTTCGTGCGGATGGTTTCGGTCATCGGCGTCGCGGCCAGCGGAGCCAGCGCGTTCACCAGGATCTGCTTGCGGGCGAGTTCGCGCGCCAGCGACTTGGTGATGCCGATGATGCCGGCCTTGGCCGCGGAGTAGTTCACCTGGCCGAGGGTGCCGGTCAGACCCGCCGCGGACGTGACGTTGATGATGCGCCCGGTGCCGTCGGTGGGCAGGAACTCCAGCGCCGCCTGCGAGACGTTGAACGTCCCCATCACGTGGATGTCCACGATGCGGCGGAAGTTCTCGCCGCTGATCTTGTCGAACATCGCGGGGTCGGTGACGCCGGCGTTGTTGACGACGATGTGCAGCGTCCCGCCGGCGAGCGCGGCGGCCTGCGCGGCGACGGCGCCCGCGGCCTCGCGGTCGGTCACGTCCAGCGCGGCGCTCTCCGCGGTGCCGCCGCCCGCACGAATCTTGGCGGCGACGGTCTCGGCGGCCTCACCGTTGAGGTCGGACACCAGCACCGCGGCACCCGCGGTGGCAAGAGCCTGAGCGACGGCGGAACCGATGCCGCCCGCGGCACCGGTGACCAGCGCGGAGCGTCCCGTGAGGTCGAAGAGGGGGTTGGTCATCAGTAGCTCCTCGGCAATCCCAGAACGTGCGATCCCAGGTAGTTCAAAACCATTTCCTGGCTGACGGGCGCGATCCGCATCAGGCGTGTCTCCCGGAAGAACCGGGAGACCGCGTACTCCTCGGCGTAGCCCATGCCGCCGTGCGTCTGCAGGGCGCGGTCGGCGGCGGTGAACCCGGCGTCCGCGCACAGGTACTTCGCGGTGTTCGCCTCACGGCCGCACGGGCGGCCCTTGTCGTACAGCCACGTCGCCTTGCGCAGCGCGAGCTCGGCCGCGTCCAGACGGGCCAGCGAGTCGGCGAGCGGGAACTGGATGCCCTGGTTCATTCCGATCGGACGGCCGAACACCTCGCGCTCGTTGCCGTACTTGACCGCACGGTCCAGCGCCACCCGGCCCATGCCGAGCGCCTCGGCGGCGATCAGCATGCGCTCCGGGTTCAGGCCGTCGAGCAGGTACTTGAAGCCCTGACCCTCCTCGCCGACCCGGTCCTCGACGGGAATGCGCAGGCCGTCGATGAACAGCTCGTTCGAACTCACCGCGTTGCGGCCCATCTTGGTGATGGGGCGGATGTCGACCTTGCTGCGGTCGAGGTCGGTGAGGAACAGCGTCATGCCGTCGGTCTTCTTCGTGACGTCCTCGTACTTGGTCGTACGCGTCAGGAGAAGGATCTTCTCGGACTCCAGGGCCTTGGAGATCCACACCTTGCGGCCGTTGACGACGTAGTGGTCGCCCTCGCGCTTGGCGAAAGTGGTGATCTTCGAGGTGTCGAGGCCCGCACCGGGCTCGGTGACGCCGAAGCAGACGTGCAGGTCGCCGTTCACGATGCGCGGCAGTGTGCGCTGCTTGAGCTCCTCGGAACCGTGCACGACGACCGGGTGCATGCCGAAGATCGACAGGTGGATGGCACTGGCGGCATTCATGCCGCCGCCCGAGCGCGACACTTCCTCCAGGAGGATCGTCGCCTCGGTGATCCCGAGCCCGTGCCCGCCGAACTCCTCGGGCATCGTCATCCCGAGCCAGCCGCCCTTGGCGATCGTGTCGTAGAACTCGGTCGGGAACTCGTGCTTCTGGTCCTTCTCCATCCAGTACTGGTCGTCGAAGCCGCGCAGCAGCTCGCGGACCGACTTTCGGATGGTCTCTTGGTCCTCGGTCAGCTCAAAGTCCAACGGACACACACCTCCCACGCCGCATCATGAGCGGAAACATACCAAAGGTCAGACCAAAATCAACGGCCTGCCGATAACAATGTTCTCAAAGATGACCAACGGCACTCTCGCACGCTACGCGCCGGTCGGTCGGGCGGGGGCGGGCCATCGGGGAGCACGCGCGGGCCGGATGAGGCACGGCGGGCGGCCCGCCGATTCGCACCGAGGTTGCGGATTCCCGCGACGGGACACGGGAATCTGCCGTTTCAACGCCCCAGCTCCGCCCGAGCCACGGCGTCCCGGCTTGGGCGCGGTGCAGGTCCTGGCCCACGCACGGTGGTAACCGGGGTGCGTGCGCACACCATGCGGGTGCCGTCTGGCACGTGCGCACGGCGACGCCAAGCCTCCACTCCACGGCCACGTCCGCCCGCTCGGCCTCCGCCCGTCCGGCCCGTGCAGCCGAACCACCGCGGCGAAGAACGGCGTGGCCCGGCCGCCGAAGTCGACGGCGCGGGCATGTGCAGCGGTTCAGGCGCACGCTTTCCGGCAGGGGTGCCCGTGCGCTCTGCGAATCAGCTCGTCGCCAGTGCCACGCGCAGCGGTGCCGCCGTCGCGGCGATGACCTGATCGACCGTCACGTCCGGTGCGGTCTCGACCAGTTCGAGGCCGGTCGGGGTGACGTCGAGGACCGCGAGGTCGGTGATCACGCGCTGGACGACGCCACGGCCGGTGAGCGGCAGGGTGCACTTTTCGAGGATCTTGGACTCGCCGTCGCGGGTGGTGTGCTCCATGAGGACGATGACGCGGCGGGCGCCGTGCACGAGGTCCATCGCGCCGCCCATGCCCTTGACCATCTTGCCGGGGACGGTCCAGTTCGCCAGGTCGCCGGTCGAGGAGACCTGCATGCCGCCGAGGACTGCCGCGTCGATGTGGCCGCCGCGGATCATCGCGAACGAGAGCGCCGAATCGAAGAAGGACGCGCCCGTGTTGGTCGTGACGGTCTCCTTGCCCGCGTTGATCAGGTCGGGGTCGACCTGGTCCTCCCGCGGGTAGGGGCCGACTCCGAGAATGCCGTTCTCGCTCTGCAACACCACGTCCACCCCGGGGGGCAGGTGGTCGGGGATCAGGGTGGGAAGGCCGATGCCGAGGTTGACGTAGCTGCCGGGCAGCAGCTCGCGTGCGGCGCGGGCGGCCATGCCTTCGCGGGTGAGTGCCATCAGTTCCCTGCCTGCGTCGTCGAGACGGATGAGACGGTGCGCTTCTCGATGCGCTTGAGGGTCGGGTCGGTCACCGCGACGACGCGCTGCACGAAGACCCCGGGCAGATGGATCGAGTCCGGGTCCAACTCGCCCGCGGGCACGAGGCGTTCGACCTCGGCGATGGTGACGCGGCCCGCCATCGCGGCCAGCGGGTTGAAGTTGCGGGCGGAGGCGTTGAACACCAGGTTGCCGTGGGTGTCGCCCACGGCCGCGCGCACGAGGGCGAAGTCCGTGGTGACCGACTCCTCCATGACGTACTCGACGCCGTCGAAGACGCGCGTCTCACGCTTGGGCGAGGCGACCGCGACGGACCCGTCCGCGGCGTACCGCCACGGCAGACCGCCCTCGGCGACCGCGGTGCCCACGCCGGCGAGGGTGTAGAACGCCGGTATGCCGGAACCGCCGGCCCGGAGCCGTTCGGCGAGCGTGCCCTGCGGGACGAGCTCGACCTCCAGTTCGCCGGCGAGGTACTGCCGGGCGAATTCCTTGTTCTCCCCCACGTAGCTCGACATCATCCGGGCGATGCGCTTCTCGCCGAGCAGCAGGCCGAGCCCGCCGTCGTCGACGCCGCAGTTGTTGGAGACCACCCGGAGCCCGGAGACCCCGGAGGCGAGCACCGCGTGGATGAGGTCGTGGGGGATGCCGCACAGCCCGAACCCACCGACCGCCACCGAGGCGCCGTCAGGGAGGTCAGCCACGGCTTCCGCTGCTGATGACCATGTCTTGTCCATGGTTGGCTGACGCTAGGTCTCCCGCACGCCCGGTTCCATGTGGGCAACCGCCACAGTCCCGGGCTCCGCCATAGTGGAATGCCACATGGTTTTCGTGGCGTACGGTCCGTAATGTTGCGGCGCCGGAGCGGGACCGCCGCCCGTGGGTCATGCCGGGCGGCCGATGCAGTCTGCGCGCCCCGAGGGATAATCACACGATGGACCCCGTCAGGGCCGTCGTCGCCGTCCGGACCCTGCTCGATCTCCTGCACCGCGAGGCCCCCGCGAGCGAGTTCGAGCGCGTCGTCGCGGATGCCCGGGCAGCGGGGGCCGACGCCGCGCTGCTGGCGGAGGTCGAGGCGGCGCAGGGGACGGCGCTGCGGCTGCGCGACGTGCTCCAGGAGCGCCGCCGCCGGGAGGCCGAACTGGCCGCGCTCAACAGCACGGCCGGCGACCTCGCCGCGCTGCGCGATCCCGACCTGGTGTTGCAGGCCATCGTGAACCGCGCCCGCTCGCTGCTCGGCACGGACACCGCGTACATCTCGCTGCACGACCCCGCCGCGGGCGACACCTACCTGCGCGTGACCGCCGGGTCCATCTCGACCCGCTTCCAGCGGCTGCGGCTCGCGCTCGGCGAGGGCATCGGGGGGCTCGTGGCGGCACTCGGCACGCCATACGTCACTGCCGACTACTTCGCGGACGAGCGGTTCCGGCACACGCACGTCATCGACGAGGGGGTGCGCGACGAGGGGCTGGTGGCGATGCTGGCCGTGCCGCTCCAGGTGGGCGACACCGTGATCGGCGTGCTGTTCGCGTCCGACCGGCGGCCCCGCGTATTCCGCCCGACGGAGGTCTCGCTGCTGTGCTCGTTCGCGGCGCACGCGGCCGTCGCGATCGACACCGCCAACCTCCTGAAGGAGACGCGTTCCGCGCTCGCCGAACTCGCCGAGGCGAACACCCGTGCCCGAGAGCACAACGCGGCGATCGAACGCGCCGCCGCCGCGCACGACCGGTTCACCGGGCTGGTGTTGGCCGGCGCGGGCGTGGACGACGTCGTACGGGCGGTCGCGGACGTCGTGGGCGGCGACGCGACGCTGCTGCTCGGTGAGGCGGCCGACGGGCCCGACGGCCGGACCGACGACCCGGGTTTCGCCGCGGACTTCGCCGCGGCCCGTGCGCACGCCCGGGCCACCGGGCGCGGCGCGCGCGTAAGGAGCGTCCACGTCGTGCCGGTCGCCGCCGGAACGGAGCGGCTGGGCCTGCTGGTTCTGCACGGCGCGGACGACCGCAAGGACTTCGAGGCGTCCGACACCCGGATCCTGGAGCGGGCGGCGATGATCATCGCGCTGCTGCTGTTGTTCCGCCGCTCGGTGACGGAGGCCGAACACCGCCTGCGCGGCGAGCTGTTGCACGACATCCTGAGCGAAAACGTACGCGACCGCGCGTCGTTGGCCGACCGTGCCGCACGGCTGGGCGCCGATCTGACCCGGCCGCATGTGGCCGTGGTGGTCGACGTGCCGGACGCGGATCGGTCGCGCCTGGCCTCGGCTGTCGCGCATCTGGCGGCGACCGCCCCGGGGCTCGCGGGCACCGTCGACGGCCGCACCGTGCTGCTGCTTCCCGGCGAACATGCCGCCGAGGTCGCGCGCCGGGTGGTGTCGGAGCTGGGCACGGCCGTGGGCCGTACGGCCACCGCGGGGTCGGCCGGCCCGGCACGCGGCGTGGACGAGATCGCCGACGCGTACGCCCAGGGGGGCCGGTGCCTCGACGCGCTGTATGCGCTCGGCCGTCGCGGCGAGGGTGCATCGGCCGACGAACTCGGTTTCATGGGCGTGTTGTTGGCTGGTTCGAAGGACGTCGGCGGTTTCGTGCGGCGCACGATCGGCCCGCTCCTGGACTACGACCGGGACCGACGCGCCGAGTTGACGCGGACCGTCGAGGCGTACTTCGACAGCGGCCGCAGCCTCACCCGGACCCGGGAGGCACTGCACGTGCACATCAACACCGTCACACAGCGCCTCGAACGCGTCGCGGGCCTGCTGGGACCGGACTGGCGCGACCCGGAACGCGAGTTGCAGATCCGGCTGGCCCTGCACTTGCGGACGATGGTCCCGAATGCGCCGGGGGACCGGCCGCAAGGGTGACGACGGGGAACCGGGACGGCCGGCAAAGCCGCCTCCCGGACGGGTGTTCGCGGACCTGCGGGACTCGGGGTGACGACGGGGAACCGGGTCGGCCGGCAAGGCCGCCGTCTCGCTCAACCTTTGTGGCATGGCTCCGGGGCGTGGGCCGGGCACGCGCACGACCTCCGTCACACGCCCGTGTCGACGTCCAAGACGTTCAACAGCCTTTCCCCGAGTGGGGATTCCGATGGGTCCATGCTCTGCTCGGCCCAGATGGTCTTCCCCGACCGGCGGTAGCGGCTGCCCCAGCGCGATGTCATCTGTGCGACCAGGAAGAGGCCCCGGCCGCCCTCGTCGGTCGGGACGGCACGCCGCAGACGGGGTTGGGAATTGCTGGGGTCGGACACCTCGCAGACCAGCACCTCGTCGCGGATCAACCGCAGGCCGACCGGCGAACCGCCGTACCGGATGGCGTTGGTGATCAGCTCGCTGACGACGAGCTCGGTGGTGAAGGCGAGTTCGTCCAGGCCCCAGCGGGCGAGTTGCCGGGTGGTGAGCTCGCGGGCCCGGCCGACCACGGACGGGTCCGCGGGCAGTTCCCACTCGGCGACCGCCCCGGCGGGCAGCACCCGCGTCTCGGCCAGCAGGAGTGCGACGTCGTCGTCACGCGGGATGTCCAGCTCGGCCAGGACGTCGGTGCCGATCGTCTCCAATGTCTGGTCGCGGTGGCGTGCCATGGCCTCGGCGAACCGGGCCATGCCCGCGCCGATGTCGCCGCCGCGGCGTTCGACCAGGCCGTCGGTGTAGAACGCGATCAGCGACCCGGGCGGCAGCTCTGTTTCCACCGCGTCGAACGGCATGCCGCCCACCCCGAGCGGCGGTCCGGGGGTGAGTTCGACGAATTCCGGTTCCCGGCCGGGGCGCAGCACCAGCGGCGGAGGGTGGCCGGCGCCGGCGATGGTGCACCGGGCGTCGACCGGGTCGTAGACGGCGTACAGCACGGTCGCCCCGAGGGCCCCGACATCGGGCAAAGCGCTGTCCGCGTCGTGCTCAAGCCACCGGCTCACCACCAAGTCGTCGAGACGGCTCAGGAGTTCGCCGGGTTCGAGTTCCAGGTCGGCAACCGTCTGTACGGCGGTGCGCAGGCGTCCCATGGCGACCGTGGCGCCCAGCCCGTGGCCGACCACGTCGCCGACGACGAATCCGGTGCGCAGCGACGAGAGCGGCAGGACGTCGAACCAGTCCCCGCCGACGCCTGCCTCGTCCCCCGCGGGCACGTAGGTTCCGGCGGTGCGGGCGGCGGGGGTGTGGGTGAGCAGGGGCGGCAGGAGGCTGCGCTGGAGAGCGACGGCGGTGCGGTGTTCGCGCGCGTAGCGCCGGGCGTTGTCGAATCCGAGGGCTCCTCGCGAGGTGATCTCGACGAGCATCTCGGCGTCCTCCATGTCGAAGACGCTTTCGCTGTCGAGTCGCCACGCGGCCAGCACGCCGAGCACGCGTTCGTGGACGACCATGGGGGCCGCGATCATCCCTCGGGCACCGCGCGGGATCAGCTTGCGGGCGTCGTCGTCGCTCACACCGAGGGCGTCGCGGAAGTTGTCCATGTCCGTCGCGATCACCACGGATCCGTCGCCGACGGGAGCGATCGGCACGGCTGTGCCCACCATCGGCATGATCTCGCCGACGGCACCGAAAGACGGCGGTACCCGGCCGTCCTTCGAGACGATGGCGACGCGTCGAAGGCGTCGCAGGGCGAGGCGTGTGGGCGGGGGCTCGTCGCTTTCCAGCACGGTGACGGGAATATCGACGACCGCCATGTCGGCGAGGTCGGGAACCAGGATCCCGGCGAGGCGTTCGGCCATCTCGTCGATATCGAGTGTCGTTCCGATGCTCATCGCCGCGGTGTGCGCGAGGCGGGCCCGTCGTTCGGCGCGGTCCCGTGCGGTCTGCCAGGTCGCCGGGGGGTCGGTGCGGGCGAGGAGCAGGAGCCAGGTGGGTCCGCCGCTCGCGAGGGGGTCGAGCACCCGCGCGCTGTAGCGGTAGCACTCGGGCTCGCCGGTCGCCGAGAGGAGTGTGGTCTCTCCGGAAAACGCCGCCGTGTCCGGGGTGGGCGGCGGGCTGAGGGGCGGGAGGCGCAGGTCGAGCCGCCGGCCGACGAGTCCGCGGACGTCGGCCGTGCCGGACAGAACGGTTCCGTACGCGTCGACCACGATCGCCGGCGTCGCTTTGCCGTCGATCAGGAAGGGCGCGTCAAGGTGAGCCGCATCGGATGACCGCATTCACCGGGCCTGCCCTCTCCCCGAGAGATGACACAGATGGAGTCAATTATCACGCCGACGTTTCCGGAGAGCCATGGTGTGGGTGGTCGCCATGGCCGACCGCCGGGCTCTGCAACGTGGGCGGCGGCACGTCTTGCGCCGCGGACCTCTCAGGCCGCGGGTGTACGGCCGACCTGCCTCCTACACCGCACATCTTCTCATTGATGAGAATAATATTCTCATCAGGCCGTGCACCGAGCGTCACCAAACGCCAACCAAGGGGTTCGATCAAAGTACCTGGTCATGGCATGTTTTTTGAGTCCGCGCGGCGACGCTGACGGACGCTGGACGGCCTTGACACCCCGCGCCACAACAGCACCTGTGGGGTGTCATTCTCGTCTCAACGCGGTTGATTTACCTCTAGTGAGAATGTACTTTCCGTCCCAACCGGAGCAAGGAGACTGGGATGCGGTTCAACGGCACAGTGGCCATGGCCGACGGACAGGTGGTGTCGCCGTGAAGCGTCTGCTCATCGACGGTGAACTCGTCGCGGCCGAGCGCACGTACCCCACGCTCAACCCCGCCACCGGTGAAGTCCTCGACCAGGTGCCGGACGCGACGGTCTCGGATGCCGAGACCGCGATCGCCGCGGCCCGCCGGGCGTTCGACACCACGGACTGGTCCACGAACGTGGAACTGCGCGTCAGGTGCCTGGAGCAGCTCCACCGAGCCCTCGGCGAACACCGCGAGGAGCTTCGCGAACTGACCATCGCCGACGTCGGAGCCCCGCGCCAACTGACGTATGGCGCACAGCTCGACGAGCCGATCGAGTTCTTCAGCTACTACGCGGACCTGCTGCGGACGTACCCGCTGAGGGAAGAGCTCCCCGAGAAGGAGTCGATGGGCCAACGGCACCGCCGCTGGATCGAGAAGGACGCCGCCGGCGTCGTCGCCGCGATCATCCCCTACAACTTCCCCAACCAGCTCGCGTTCGCCAAGCTCGCCCCGGCCCTCGCGGCCGGCTGCACGGTCGTGCTCAAGGGCGCGCCCGACACCCCGCTGCCCACCCTGAAGCTGGGCGAGCTGATCGCCGAGCACACGGACATCCCCGCCGGCGTGGTCAACATCCTCACCTCGTCGCAGGTCGAGGTCGGCGAGGTGCTCACCAAGCACGCCGACGTCGACGTGATCACCTTCACCGGGGCCACGTCCACCGGGCGCCGGATCATGGAGGCGGCGAGCCCCACGATCAAGAAGGTCTTCCTGGAGCTGGGCGGCAAGTCGGCCGCGATCATCCTCGACGACGCCGACTTCAAGACCGCCGCGCTGCACACCGCGTTCACCATCTGCACGCACTCCGGGCAGGGCTGCGCGCTGACGTCGCGGCTGCTGGTGCCGCGCGCGCACCAGGACGCGATCGTGGAGATCGTCGCGAACAGCTTCCAGCGCATGCGGCAGGGCGACCCGAGCGACCCGAAGACGTACGTGGGCCCCCTCATCAGTGCCAAGCAGCGCGACAAGGTGGACGGCATGGTCCAGCGGGCCGTGGACGCGGGCGCCACCCTGGTCACCGGCGGCAAGCGCATCGACCCGGGCTTCTTCTACACCCCCACGCTGCTCGCGAACGTCGACCCGGACAGCGAGATCGCCCAGGACGAGGTGTTCGGCCCGGTCCTGGCCGTCATCGCGTACGAGGACGACGACGACGCCGTGCGCATCGCCAACAACACGATCTTCGGCCTCTCCGGCGGTGTCTTCAGTGCCGACGAGGAGCGGGCCCTGGCGGTGGCCCGGCGGATCCGCAGCGGCACCTTCGGCATCAACGGCGGCAACTACTTCGGCGTCGACATCCCGTTCGGCGGCTACAAGCAGTCCGGCCTCGGCCGCGAGGCCGGCGAGGCCGGACTGAACGAGTTCCTGGAGCAGAAGGCGTACGCGTCCGTGATCAGGTGACCGGCGCGGCCCGGCCGTCGGAGAACCCGTCGGGACTCGCAAACGGGCGTGGGTGACACCCTCGTTCGCGGCGTCTCGACGGGTTTTCGTCGGCGTCCGGATAACACCGTTCTCGGATACTGTGATCCTTATTCTCAACGCGGGAGGAGAACCATGGCCGGTACGCGCCACGACCACTGGATCCAGGGCAAGGCCGTGCCGCCGGCGAGCGGCGCCTACCTGCCCACCCTCGACCCCGCGACCCGGGCCGCCGGCGACGAGATCGCGGCCGGGACGGCACCCGACGTCGAGCACGCCGTGGAGAGCGCCGCGGCGGCGCAGCCCAACTGGGCCGCCCGGTCCGGCGCGGAGCGTTCCGCGGTCCTGCACCGGATCGCCGACGCGATCGAGGCCGACGCCGAGACCCTGATGGAGCTGGAGCGCGCGTGCACCGGGAAGATCCCGGCCCAGCTCCGCACCGAAGTCGACATGTCCGCCGCGTACTTCCGCTACTACGCGGGCATCCTGCGCACCCACCACGGCCGCACGATCGACCTCGGCCACGACAACCACACGTACACCCGGCTGGAGCCGTACGGCGTCATCGCCGCGATCACGCCGTGGAACCTCCCGCTCAACCAGGCGTGCCGGGCACTGGCCCCCGCACTCGCGGTCGGCAACGCGGCCGTCGCCAAGCCGTCCGAGCTGACGTCGACCTCGACCCTGCGCCTCGCGCAGCTCGCGACCGAGGCCGGCCTGCCCGACGGCCTGCTGAACGTCGTCACCGGCACCGGGCCGGAGGTGGGCAGCCCGCTGGCCGAACACCCGGTCGTGCGCCGCATCATGTTCACCGGTTCGGTGGCCACCGGCCGGCTGCTCGGACGGATCGCCGCCGACCGGCTCATCCCGATGACACTCGAACTCGGCGGCAAATCACCGCTGGTGGTCTTCGCCGACGCCGACCTCGACCGGGCGGTGGCGGCGGCGGTCACCGCCATCGCGATGAACTCCGGGCAGGTGTGCTCGGCCACCACGCGGCTCCTCGTCGAGGCGCCGGTGCACGACGAGGTCGTCGCCCGGGTCGCGGAGGCGGTCGGCCGACTCGAACCCGGCGTGGACTTCGGCCCGATCATCACCGAGGCGCAATTCCGAAGCGTCCTCGGTCACTTCGCGGCGGCCGAAGCCGAGGGCGCGGTACCGGTGACCGGCGGTTCCGCGTACGAGGAAGGCCCCGGAGCGCAGGGGTTGTACGTCCGCCCGACCGTCTACGCCGACGTGCCCCGCGACTTGCGCATCGCCCGCGACGAGATCTTCGGGCCGGTCCTGGTCACCATGCCGTTCGCCGACGAAGCCGACGCGCTCGCCCTCGCCAACGACACCGAGTACGGCCTCGTCGCGGGCGTGTGGAGCGGCGACGTCGCGCGGGGACTGCGCCTGGCCGAGCGCATCGACGCCGGTCAGGTCGCGGTGAACGGCGGCGCGCTCACCATCGAGACACCGTTCGGGGGCTTCAAGCAGAGCGGCTACGGGCGCGAGAAGGGCATCGAGGCCCTTCACGACTACGCCCAGGTCAAGACCATCAGCCTGTCGATCCGCTGATATTGGGAGACACACCATGGAAGAAACCGAGCAGTTGCGCGCCGCGCGTGCCATGCGCCGGGCGATGCTCGGCGACGAATACGTGGACAGCCAGACCGCTGAAACGGATCCCGTCGCCCAGCAGTTCCAGGACCACATCACGACGCAGGCCTGGGGCGTCTGGACGCGCGGCGGCCCCTTGAGCCCCCGCGACCGCAGCCTCCTCGTACTCGCCATGACGGCGGCCCTGGGCCGGCTTGAGGAGTTCAAGCTGCACGCGTCGGCGATGCCGCGCACCGGCGTCACCGACGAGGAGATCGACGAACTGCTCTTCCAGGTGGCCGCCTACTGCGGCGCGCCCGCGGCGATCAGCGCCCGGCGGGTCCTGAAGGCCTACCGCGCGGAACGGGACAAGGGATGAGCACGACCACGGTTGGCTTCATCGGCCTCGGCAACATGGGCGGCGAGCTCGCGAACAACCTCGTGAAGCACGGGCTGCCGGTCATCGCGCACGACGCGGCGGGCCCCGAGCGCGTGCCCGAGGGCGCAACTGCGGCGGCCGACGTGGCCGAGGTGGCCCGCAAGGCGGACGTGATCGTGCTGAGCCTGCCCGACGGCAAGGTCTCCGAGATCGTGGCCCGCAACATCGTGGGCGCCGCCGACCGCCGTACCAGGCACATCATCGACACCTCGACCACGGGTGTAGGCGCTGCTCAGCGGATCGAGGCGCTGCTCGCCGAGAACGGCATCGGGCTCCTCGACGCGCCGGTCTCGGGCGGAACGGCGGGCGCCCGCGCCCGCACCCTCATGGTGATGTACGCCGGCAACGACGAGACGTGCGAGGCGGTCGCGCCGGTGATCGCGGGGCTGAGCGACCGCAACCGCCGTGTCGGGGACCGGCCGGGAATGGCGCAGGCCCTCAAGCTCGCCAACAACTTCCTGTCCGCGACGGCACTGGCCGCCACCAGCGAGGCCATCGCGTTCGGCCTGTCGGTGGGTCTCGACATGAAGACCATGCTCGACGTCATGAGCGCGTCCAGCGGCGCGAACACCGCGACCACCGACAAGTTCCCGAACCACGTGCTCACCGGCACGTACGCGTCGGGCTTCGCCAACTCGCTGATGTCGAAGGACATCAGCCTCTTCCTGGAGTCCGTGCGCGAGCAGGGCAGCCCCTCCGAGGTCGGCGAACTCACGGCGGCGATCTGGGCCCGCTTCGCGGCGGCCGAGCCGGGTGTCGACTTCACCCGGATCTTCCCCTTCGTGGAGGGTTCGTGACCGCTGAGCACGACACGGCGGACGGGCCTCTCGCGGGCGTACGAGTCCTCGAACTCGGCAGCTTCGTCGCGGGCCCGTTCGCCGGCCAACTCCTCGCCGACATGGGCGCGGAGGTCATCAAGATCGAGAGCCCCGGCGACGGCGACCCGATGCGGCGCTGGGGCGTCATGCTCGAAGGCCGCAGCATCTGGTGGTCGGCGCTGGCCCGCAGCAAGCGCCTCGCGGCGATCGACCTGCGCAAGCCGGAAGGCCGCGCGATCGCCCGGCGCCTCGCGCTCGGCTGTGACGTCGTCCTGGAGAACTTCACTCCCGGACGGCTTGAGGAATGGGGCCTGGGCTACGAGGAGTTGAGCCGGGAGAACCCGCGCCTGGTGATGACGCGGGTCTCCGGCTTCGGCCAGTCCGGCCCGCGCGCGAGCGACCCCGGCTTCGGCAGCATCGGCGAGGCAATGGGCGGCCTGCGGGAGCTCACCGGCTCCCCCGACCGCCCGCCGGCCCGGGCCGCGCTCTCGCTCGGTGACCAACTGGCAGGGCTCTTCGCCGCGTTCGGCACCGTCGCCGCCCTGCGCCAGGTCGAACGCGACGGCCGCGGCCAGGTCGTGGACGTCGCCTTGTACGAAGCGGTCTTCGCGCTGTCCGAATCCCTGGTCTCCGACTACGAGTTGACCGGGTACGTACGCGAACGCTCAGGCGGCGGGCTGCCGGGCGTCGCCCCGTCCAACGCGTACCCGACCGCCGACGGCCGCATGGTGATGATCGCCGCCAACGCGGATCCGATCTTCACCCGCCTCGTCAAGGCCATGGGCCGCCCCGAACTGGCCGCCGACGAGCGCTATGCGACGCACGTCGCCCGTGGCGCCCGCATGCAGGAAGTCGACGACCTCGTCGCCGCATGGACGAGCACCCTCGACTTCGACGCCATCGGCGCCGCCCTCGCGGAGGCCGCGGTCCCCCACGGGCTCATCTACCGCGCCCCGGACATGCTCGACGACCCGCAATATGCGGCCCGAGAGATGATCCAGCGCGTCCACGACGCCGTCCTCGGCCGCGACGTCCCCATGCCCGGAATCGTCCCCCGCCTGTCCCGCACCCCGGGCCGAATCCGCTGGGCCGGCGCCGACGTCGGCGCCCACACCCACGAAATCCTGACCGAAGCAGGCCTCACCCCCGAGGAACGCGAGGCCCTGGTCAACGAGGGAGTCACGCCGCCACCGGCCTGACCTCTGTACCAGTGGGTGATGCCGCGGTCAGGAGACAGCAACGTGGCAGGTTCGACGAAGAACACCCGCAGCAACGCTTCAGAGACCGGAGACAGCCTTCCAGCCACAACATCCGTTGCCGCCCCGAGAGTTGGGCTCTCGGGGCGAAAGCACTTCCCGGCCATCCAAGACCGGTACCGTTCCAATTGTCGACGTTGGAACGGAGACGGGTGTGGGTAACTCTGGTACGGACTCAACGGACCACGTTGGTGCACGCATTGCCAAATTCAGAAAGCAACGGGACCTGCTTCAACAGGGTCTCGCCATGCGGGCCAACGCCTCCAAGTCACTGCTGTCCAAGGTTGAAGCGGGGCAGAGGCCCGCGTCGCCCGCCTTGATCGCCGCGTGTGCACGTGCTCTCGGCGTGACCACGTCCGACCTGCTCGGGCAGCCCTACGCTGACGAGCTGCGGCGCGACCGTCTCGACGCCCTCATACAGCCGATCCGCGTGGGCATGGAGAACTGGGACGTTCCCAACGACGACCACCCCCGGCCTCGCCACATCGGTGATATTGCCGCGGACGTGCGGCTGCTGCTCACCCAACGGCGAGAAGCCGACTACATGCCGATGGCACGTGACCTGCCCGGGGTGATCGACGAGTTGGTTCACGCCATCCACACCACGTCGGGTGAGGAACGGCGTCGGGCGTACGAGTACATCGCCGGTGCCTTCCGGTGTGTGTTCACGCTTGCCTGGAATTTCGGCTACACCGATCTGGCGACGGTCGCACTCGACCGCATTGCCTTGGCGGCACCGCACGCCGACGAACCTGGCCTCGCGGCGATGCACGCATACCTGCGGGCGCAAACCGTGCTGTCCTCGGGCCGATACGACATTGGGATGCGGGTTGTCGACCGCGCGCTCCGCGACCTGGGCGGACAGGATGCACGCCGCCCCGAAGGTGTGCCGGCTTTGGAAGGCAGTCTGCATCTCCGGGCGGCTGTGCTGGCCGGCCGGGCGAAAGACGTCGACGCGGCGAAGGCCCGTCTGGCAGAAGCTCGCAAGCTCGCCTCGGCCACGGGGGAACTGCCGGATTACGGACTGACGTGGGGGATGCCCAATGTCGGTGTGCATGCGGTGGCCATCGCCTGCGATCTGGACCAATGGGACGAGGCGATCCGTATTGCCAGAGGTGTGCGGATCCCGCAGGGCTGGTCACGGTCGCGGGCGGCTCATCACTGGATGGACTTGGGGCGGGCCAGTGTCTTGAGAGAGCCCGCAGGATTGCGCCCCAGCAGACGCGGTACCACCCGACGGTTCGGGAGACGGTGCTTGCGCTGAAACGGCGTGAGCGAGTGGCCGGCGGGGCGCTCGCCCAGTACGCGCGGTGGGTCGGCATGTAGCAGGTTCGGGTGGCGGGGAGTTGCACTTGTTTGTGCAACTCCCCGCTCTTGTGTGTCGGCATCCTGACATTCAGTGACCCCCGCGACCGCTGGCACGGTCCGGGGGCGCGGCCAACGCTGCGAAGGAGCGTCAACATGCATGACTGTATCCGCCGAGCCGTCTTACGGTTTCGCGGGATTCTCAGATCCGGCTCGGGCCGACATCGCGCCGATTCCGCGCCCGCGCGCACCGTGGCATCACCCGTCGGCCTTTCGCACCCGAGGACGTGGGAGGACCGGGACCGGACGGTGGAGCTCGAACCGTTTGCGTTGGTCCGCCCGTACATGCTCGCCGGTCACCGGCGGGCGGTCCTGGGAGGCGCCCGGTGATCGCGCTGGACCTCGCCGACCGGGGCCACCGCCGCATGACCCTCGCCGTCTACCGGATCGCCCCGGACGGCAGCCGAACCGACATCGTGCCCCGCCGCACCGTCGCCGGATCGTGGCTGGATGTCCCCGCGCCATCGCCGATGCTCCCGCCGTGCGGCTGTCCGCGCTGTGTCGGGGTGGGGCGGTGACAGCTCTGCGGATCATCAACCAATGGACACCCGTGAAGTCAAAGTTCGTGCCTGAATTCCCAGCGCTGTTCCAGCCGGGCCGAATCAACGTGACCGCCGTACCCGGCCCACCCGGAACACCAAGAGGTCGTGGCATTCACAGCCCCCGTCCGTCTCTGCACACGGAACTGACGGGACGCAACCCCTACCCGGTCAGCGAAAGGTGGATCGAACAGTGCACACAGAGGCACCGACCGCAGGGGTGGAAATCCCCTGCGCGGTCCGACGAAAGCTCATCGAGTACCTCGTCTCTCGCGAAGAGGTGACGGCCGAACTGGCGGACCGGATCGTGACCGGTACGGCCGGTTTCCTGGCGGTCAGCGCCGGCCATCCCGGTCGGCGGCCGGCGCCGTCCGTGCTGATCGACAAGGGATGGCACGCGTTCTTGATGCTCCCGGCCGACTACGCGGATTTCTGCACCTCACTCGGGCGACTGGTGGACCACGTGCCCGAAACGGGACCGCGGAACATGGGCACCGCGCGCTCCGATGTCTCACGGACACGAGAGCTGATCGAGGCCGACGGACACCCGCTCGACGAGGAGCTGTGGGCGGTCGCCGCCGACTGCTCGCAGTGCCATGCAGGGGGCTCCGACAGCCCCTGAGCACCTGGCGGATGCCCCGGACAGCGCGCAACGCTGTACCGGGGCGTTCGTGCGATAGAGAGGAGTCATATGCCTACCCGTCAGCCGTGGGAAGCGCTGCCGCTTGCCGTCCGGCGTTCGATCGAAAACGAGATCGGGCCTGTTGTCATGGCGGAGCCGCCCGCACGCGGGCAGTCCTCCGAGTTCTCCGCCGCGCTCCATACCCGGCACGCCGCGCACTTCGTCAAAGGGGTGCGCGTCGATCGGCCCTACGCGTGGACTCACCGGAAACGAAGCTGCCATCGCCCTCGACCTACCGCCCCAGATCGCGCCCAGGCTGCGATGGGAGATCGAGAAAGCCGGATGGCTCATGCTCGGATACGAACTCGCTCCCGGCGTACACCCCGACCTGTCGCCCGGATCGCCGCACCTCGAACGCGTCCGAGACCTGGTCATCGAGATCGGAGAGCAGCTGACTCCGTGCCCCGAGGCCGCGAAATACGCACTCGCGGAACGCTGGGCCGGCGCCCCCGGATGGGCCGAACTGCGAGACCGCCGACCGGACGACCTGGACCTCTGGGCGCGTGACCACGTGGATGCCTTGGCGGAATCCGAAGCTCGCGTCTGCCTTGACGGCGACACGCTTGCCCACGTCGACCTGCACCCCGGCAACATCCTCGTCGGCGAGGGGCACTCGGTCGCGGTCGACTGGGCCTGGTCGGCTCGGGGACCGGCGTGGCTGGACTCGGCCTATCTGGTTGTACGACTGGTCAACGAAGGTCACAGCCCGAAGCAGGCGGAAACCTGGGCGCTGGACATCCCCGCCTTCTCCGCCGCCCCCGACCACGTACTCACGGCCTTCGCCGTGCGACTGTCCGGTATGTGGGAGTGCATCGCCCGCTCCCCGAAGGCCCGCAGCCACGCTCGACGGCTCGCGGACACCGCCCGCCAGTGGGCCCGCTACAGGTTGGCTTAGCGGAAGCGGCCGGGACAGATCAGGAGCCCACGTCGGAGCCTGATCGCCGACACGGAACGCGCCGCGCACCGTACGTCCGAGGCGGACGCGGCAGAGAACCGGGCCGCTTGCGCACGACAGCGCACGGTCCATCCGTGAACCGCAAGCCTCATCCCGGTTCGCTGACCGCGGTGCACGGGCCCACACTTCCGTTCGCATCGACCGTACGGACGGGAGGAGTTCGGGCCGAGAGCACCCCACGGAGTTCGCCCGTGGACGAGGAAGGACCGGCCCGGTGGCGCATAAGCCTGACCGGACCGGTCCTTTCTCCCCTTGCCCCGAGCCCAAGAGATCCTTGGGGGCCGCCTGCGCGAAGTCGTGCTTCGGTGCGGCCTGGTCGGGTCAGTTGTCGGCTTCTGCTTGGTCGTTGCGGAAGACCTGGCCGCCCTTCATGACGAAGCGGACGCGCTCGGTGGCGGTGATGTCGGCCAGCGGGTCGCCGGGGACGGCGATGACGTCGGCGAGGAGGCCCGCTTCGAGGCGTCCGCGGTCGTCCGCGTCGATGAGGTCCGCGGCGACGGTGGTGGCCGCGCGGATGGCTTGGAGCGGGGTCATGCCGCGGTCGACGAGGGCGACGAGTTCCTTGGCATTGCGGCCGTGCGGGATCGCGGGGGCGTCGGTGCCGCAGGCGACCTTGACGCCCTTTTCGATGGCCCGGGTGATGGTGAGGCGCGACTTGGGGAAGACTTCGGCCGCCTTGGCCTGGAGTTCGGGGGCGGCGTGCGAGACGTCCATCGCGTCGGCGAGGTATGTGGTGGCGACCAGGAACGTGCCGCGCTCGACCATGAGGTCGAGGGTTTCGTCGGTGGCGAGCGAGCCGTGTTCGATGCAGTCGATGCCTGCCTCGATCGCGTTGCGCGTCGACTGATCGCCCATGCAGTGCGCGGCGACCTTGAGGCCGGCGCGGTGGGCCTCGTCGACGATGGCCGACAGTTCCTCGTTGGAGTACTGCTGGGCGCCCGCGGGCCCGGTGTGCGACATGACGCCGTTGGACGCACAGGTCTTGATGACCTTCGCGCCGTGCTTGATCTGGTAGCGGACCGCGTGGCGGATCTGGCTGACGCCGTTGGCGATGCCCTCTTCGACGGTCAGCGGCATGATGTGCGGCGCGAAGGCCTGGAACATCGTCGGGTCGAGGTGGCCGCCCGTCGGCGTGATGGCGTGGCCGGCCGGGACGATGCGCGGGCCTTCGATCCAGCCGTGGTCGATCGCCTTCTTCAGCGCGACGTCGAGCAACAGACCGCCCGTCTGCACGAAGAGGCCGAGGTTGCGGACGGTGGTGAAGCCGGCCCGCAGTGTACGACGGGCGTTGGCGACGGACCGCAGGGTGCGCACGGCGGCGTCGTCCTGGACGGGGTTGAGCGGACTGTTGTGGTCGGGACCCCCGAGAAGGAGGTTGACCTCCATGTCCATCAGGCCCGGGATCAGGGTCAGGTCGCCCAGATCGATCACCACAGCGTCGTCGGGGACGGTGGCGGGCGCGACCGCGCTGATGCGGTCGCCCTCGATGAGCAGTTCGCCCGGTGTGACCAGCTCCCCCCGGTCCACATCGAGCATACGGGCGCTGCGCAACAAGATCGGGTGTTGCGGCGCGCGGGGCCGAGGCATGGGCGAACTCCTTTGGCATCGGAAGAACTTGCGCGTGTCCGGGCGCATGTCCGAGGCGACGGGCACGCTGCGCCGCACGCTGCCGCAGGCCGCTCGCAGTATGCGCGGGTGGCTCGGGCGTACGTCCGGCGCGGTGCCGGGCAGCCGATGTGTCCCCGCGAGAAAACCGTGTGCGCCCGATCCCCGTGACGCCGACGCGAAGTCGGGGGCGTGGGAGGGGCGGTGAAGCGTGACCGCGGGTGTGGTCCCCGCGCCGTCACCCTGACGGCGGTCCGGCCGGCGAGTCGGTGTCCGATCTTGCGGTGCGCGACCGCCGGAGCTGCGGCGCACGGACACCGATCGGGGTCGGGTGGTTCGTCACCAAGCGGGCGGTCCGGGACGACCGGTGTGAGAGAAGTGGCTGGGGGCACGCGGCTGTTCGGGCGTACCCGGGTGTTGCGGGTGCGGTCGGGGGGGGGGGGGGG
>NZ_JBPKBI010000007.1:244025-307050 GCF_051388935.1 Yinghuangia sp. YIM S10712 | reverse complement strand
TGCCGTACCCGGTCGCGGATGCCCGTGAGGTCTTCCAGGGCGATCCCGCGTCCGGTGCGTTCAGCGGCGACGACGATGGTCTTGGAAATGGTGTGGTTGACGTTGGCGGTGTGCCGGGCTTCCTTGCGGGCACGCCTTTTGAGGAGGCGCTTGGCGGACTTGGTGGCCTTGGCCTGGAGTTTCGCGCGCAGTTCCCGTTGCCGCCTGCGGTGCCGGTTCAGGCCCCGCCCGGCGGCGCGGTAGCCGGTCGAGGTGGTGGCGATGTTGGCGATGCCAAGGTCGACGCCGACGAACCCGGCGGGCTCGTACACCTGCGGCTCGGGGATGTCGCAGGTGGCGATCAGGTAGAAGGCGCCGTCGCGTTCGATCAGGTCGGACTCGCCCCTGCGGTGCTCGCGGAGCATCNGGCTCGGGGATGTCGCAGGTGGCGATCAGGTAGAAGGCGCCGTCGCGTTCGATCAGGTCGGACTCGCCCCTGCGGTGCTCGCGGAGCATCTTCAGGGCGCCGGGCGAGCATGTGAAGCGGACGTTCTTCAGTCGCCCGGCGATCGTCCAGATCGAGACCGTACCGGCGTCCAACTGCCAGGACAGGCACCGGTCGTCGTACGGCTGCGCGGCCTCGGGACGGAACACGATGGGCTTGGACTCGGCCGTGGTCCGGCGCTTCGAGTCCCGGCTTGCCCAGGTTCCCGGCCTTCATGCCGGCCTGGAGCGCGGTGTAGGCGTCGCGGGTCTTCTTGATGACGTGCTGCGCGGCCTGCGCGCCCAGACCCCGGGCTTTCAGTTCGGCGTACGTGTGCCTGCGCAGCTCGTACTCACGCGGGACTCCACGCTCGAACGCCACCGCGGACACCCAGCACGCGGCCTCGTTGACCGTGCGCAGGGTGGACCGCAGCGCGGCGGCCTGGCCGGCCTCCGGCAGCAGCTTCACCTGCGTCACGATCTTCACGCCGGCATCGTATGGGCCCATGACACCACGAAGGGACCAAACCCGACATCCGCACCGTCCTCCTCCTTCGCGGCATCGTGCAGCGGGCGCACCGCTCGGCGGCATCAAGGGATACCTCGAGAACCAGAAGCAGCCGGACCGACCGTCACAACGGAGACGCGGAGAACTCCGGCGCTCCGCGCCTCCGGACCAAGGATGCGATTCCTCCCGGGGCCGAAGCCCCGGGGTTCCTCGCAAAAATCACGCTGAACGCCGAGAACGTGGCTCCGATGATCAGTGTGCTGGTCGCCATCGCCCACCAGAGCGGTCGCGACCGGAAGAAGCCCAACTGTCGCGAACGGTTCCGCTTTCCTCGACCTCCAGGTTGGGCACACCTGCCCATGTGGCCGCGGCGGCGATCACGGCGAGGACACTGATGGCCCAGAACGCGGCGCGCCAGCCCAGGTGTTCGCCGATGAGTGCGGACATCGGAAGTCCGAGAAGTGTGCCGAGCATGAGTCCGTTCATCGCCAACGCAACGGCACGCCCGCGTAGTTCGGGTGCCGTGACGCGCATGCAGATCGATATCGCGACACCGAAGAACGCTTGCGACGCCACGCCGGTGATCACCCGGGCGACAAGCATCACGGCGTACGACGTGGCTGTCGCCGCCAACATGTTGCCGAGCAGGAAGACGGCGAAAAGGACCATCAAGGCGTGTTTCTGCGGGAGTCTCGTCAGGGCCGTGGTCAGGAACGGCCCGCCGAAGGCCATGGCCACCGCGAAGGCCGTGATGAGGTAGCCGATCTGCGAGACGGTCGCGTCGGCGGGCCGGCCCGATGAGACCCGCCGGACAGGCCCAGGGCGGCGGGCGCCGGGGGCGGGGCCGCCGCCGTCGGGGTTTGCCCCGTTTGGGTACCCTGCCGGGATGTTCACCGTGACCTCCGTCAATGTCAACGGCCTGCGCGCGGCGTCCGGCAAAGGCTTCACCTCCTGGCTTCGGCACACCGACGCCGACGTGGTGTGCCTGCAAGAGGTACGCGCCGAACCCCACCAGCTCACCGACGCCGTGCGCGACCCGGACGGCTGGCACACGGTGTACGCCCCGTCCGTCCTCAAGGGCCGCGCCGGCGTCGCGGTGTACTCCCGCACCGAGCCCGCCGCACACCGCATCGGATTCGGGTCGGCCGAGTTCGAGGGGACGGGCCGCTGGATCGAGGTCGACCTGCCGGGCGTCACCGTCGCGAGCCTCTACCTGCCCACCGGCGAGGCCGAGACGCCCGAGCAGGAGGCGAAGCACCGCTTCATGACGGAACTCGCCGAACACCTCGTGCGCCTGCGCGAGAAGGCCGCCGCGGACGGCCGCGAAGTCGTCGTCGCCGGCGACTGGAACATCGGACACACCGAGGCCGACATCAAGAACTGGAAGGGCAACCTCACCAGATCCGGCTTCCTCCCCGAGGAACGCGCCTGGCTCACCCGGCTGTTCGGCGAGCTCGGCTACCACGACGTCGTACGCATGCTGTACCCCGGCGTGCCCGGTCCGTACACGTGGTGGTCGATGCGCGGCAAGGCCTTCGACAACGACGCCGGGTGGCGCATCGACTACCTCGCCACCACGAAGGGCCTCGCCGAGCGCGCGGAGACCGCCGTCGTCGAGCGTGCCGTCACCTACGCCGAGCGCTGGTCCGACCACGCGCCGGTCACCGTCACGTTCGACTACGACCCCGCGTAGCGCCGCCGCCGGGGCGTCCGCCCCCCGCACGACCCCCTCGGTGCGGAAACCCCGCAACCGGGTGCACCCCGCTTGTCGTCCTGCTGGGCAGACTCGCGAAGAGCCCAGACGCGGGCAACACGGACGAGCGAGAGGGACATCCATGCGCACGCTGCTCCGGATCATCGCGCCACGTTGGTACGCACGCTGGTCCCACGCGCGCTCGGTGACCCGCCACCCGGCTGCCCACCTGGCCCCCGCACCGGTCCGGCGCGCCCGGTCACGGTTCGGCTGGATATCCAACCCGCGCCGGGCAGCCCGGCGCCGGGTGGAGGACAGGGTCGCCCGCGAGGTCCGGCGCAGATTGCGCCCGGGGCGGCGGTGACGGCGCACGCAGCCGCGCCTTGACGGTTCCGTCGCACCCGAAGCCCGCAGCACGACGCCCGCACAGGGCGACGGCACCGGTCCGGTGCCGACCGTGCGCTGCGGTTGGCTCCGGGCCGTTGGCGAAGGCCGCGGGCAATCGGCGCCGGTGGACAGCGAATTGCCCCGATCGACGCGTCGTGGTCGATCGGGGCAATCCCGTCACGTGAGCCGTCCGGCGCTCCTAGCGGGCGTCGCCGCCGGGTTCGTCGGCCTTGCGGAGTTCCACCGGGCCCTGCGGCGCCGCCGGGGGTTGCGGAGCGGCGCCGCCCCAGCCGGGGGCCGGCATCGCGGAAGCCGCAGCGGGCGGCATGCCCGGCGCACCCGGTGCGGGCGGCATGCCCGGCATGCCAGGCGCACCGAACCCACCGCCCGGATACCCCGGCCCGCCCGGCGCCGGCACGCCGCCCGGGTACATGCCCGGCATCGGCTGCAACCCCATGCGCTGGTCCTGCATCGTGGTGATCCGCTGCACGACCAGGATCGCCAGCACCGCCGCGGCGATCTGCACGAGGAGTGCCACGCCCGCGACGGTGTCGCTCGCGACCGCGGAGTCGACGTACTCCGACAAGGTGATGTCGCCGTTGTCCAGGTCTTCCTCGGTCTCGCGCCCGGAAACGGAGCCGAAGAACATGAGCCCGGCGATCGTGTAGATGATCCACCACCACCACAACAGCGCCTTGCTGCTACGGCCGCCCGGCACCGCGGACTGCGGATCGCTGCGCTTCCAGATGTCGTGCGCGACGATCTTCGGGATCACGAAGTTCGCGAGCGGGATGAACCAGCCGCCGATCGCCCAGCCCTTCGACATCGTCGCCGACGGGCCGTACCACGCCTCGGTGTTGCTGCGCGCCCGAGCGAACCAGACGATGAAGACGATGCCGGTGGCCAGACTGGCGAGCCCGAACAGGCCCAAGGAGACCTGGACGAAGTCGTCCGCGTCCTCCAGCCTCCCGGACAGCACGTCGCTGAGGGTGAAGTCGTCGACCAACGCGGCCCGGCGGAAAAGCGCGACCGCCGCCAGCAGGTCGATCAACGCCACGACGCCGAGCAGAATGCACACGGCGTTCGCCAGGCCGCGCAGAGGCTTGACCGGGACCCACTCCATCGGCGCGTACTGCCCCGGCCACGCGTGCGCGGGCTGGTAGCCGGGCGGGGGGCCGCCCATTCCCATTCCGGGCGGCGGGGGAGCCTGCATGGGTACCGCGCCGGGCGGAAACGCGGGGGCGCCCCCTCCGCTTGGCCCCGAGGACGGCGGGGCGAACGGGTCATGGGCGGCCTGGGGCGGAGCGGCGCCGCACGCTGGGCACGGTCCGTTCAAGGCGAGTTGGGCACCGCAGTTGGCGCACGGCATCTGAGGGGTTCCCCCTGCTGTCACGGGATGGATCCGATTGCCGGGCGGCGGCTTCGCGGTGCGGCGCGCACGCCGCGCGGGCGCCGCCCGTTTGTGCAGCGCATCATGCCGTGCCGAGGGCGCCCGTGTCATCGCGCCCCCGGGATCGGCCCATCGGCCAACCGTCGCGCGAAACCATTCGCGAGGGCATGGCCGCCGGCTTTCCCCACTTGCCACCCGGCAAGTAGGAACTGCCGAAGTTTCCTGCCGCACTTGTGATTTGACGGCCCATCAGGCTTGTCATCCGTCAGTCTCCGACGTACGTTTCATCACACGGCGACACGGAGCGCAACGACGTGACCGCTCGGGTACCGCATGCCTCACGCCCAGGGCGCCCGCATGACAGCACGTGCACGGAACCGAACCGTTCGTACCACGCGCGGGAGGGGAGGAGTGATGGCCTCACCGGCACCGGAAGACACGTACGACAAAGTGCTCGCGGTCGCCGTGGAGTTGTTCGGCGAGAGCGGCTTCGCCGGAACCTCGCTCCAGGCCATCGCCGATCGTGTCGGTGTCACCAAGGCCGCGCTCTACTATCACTTCCGCACCAAGGACGAGCTCCTCGACGCGCTGCTCCGCCCCGCGCTCAACGACCTCGACCGCGTGCTCGAAACCGCCGAGCGACGCAAGGGCCACGCGGTGCGCCAGCGCGTCCTGTTCGAGGGCTACGTCGACTTCCTGCTCCGCCACCGCACCCTCGCGGTCATCCTCGATCGCGATGTGTCGGTGGGAACCCATCCCTCGATCAGGCCACGACTCGAATCGATCACCGCACGGGTGAGCGCCGTCCTCGACGACGACGAACGCCCCGTCGAATACCGCGTCGCGGCGACGGTCGCGATGGGCGGGCTGTACGCCGCCGTCGCGACGTTCCCCCACCTTCCCGACCACGAACTGCGCGCCGTGCTCCTGGACATCGTGCGGCGGCTGCTGCCCGCGCGCGCGTCACGACGCGGCAGGCCGGCCGCGCCGGACGCGGCGTAGGGCGCCTCGCCTGCGTGGCGATGCGCAACAAATGACCGAAAAAATCGGTCAGTTCGGATTTGACACGAAGAAACGTACCGGCGAACGCGCGGCTGCCGAGTCCCACGCCGGACGCCGACCCCGCAATGCCCGATTCCCTGCACGAGGAGGCTTCCATGACGTGTCCGGTTCTCCCGGCGGACTTCGACCCGACCGACCCGGATCTCTACACCAAGCGGCTGCCCCTGGAGGAACTCGCCGAGCTGCGCCGGACCGCACCGGTCAAGTGGATCCCGCAGACGCCGACCGTCTCCAACTTCGGCGACGACGGCTACTGGCTGGTCACCCGGCACGCCGACGTCAAAGAGGTCTCCACCAGGCCGGAGCTGTACTCCGCGCACCGCAACAACGTCATCATCCGCTTCGCGGAGGACATGGACCCCGCCGCCATCGACGGCGTCAAGGTCATGATGGTCAACATGGACCCGCCGGAACACACCCGCCTGCGGTCCATCGTCCAGCGCGGCTTCACCCCGCGCGCCGTCAACGCCCTCAAGGACACCCTGACCGAGCGGGCGGCCCGCATCGTCCACGACTTCCGCAAGAAGGGCAGCGGCGACTTCGTCACCGAGATCGCCTGCGAACTACCGCTGCAGGCCATCGCCGAACTCATCGGCATCCCCCAGAAGGACCGCGTCCGCATCTTCGAGTGGTCCAACCAGATGATGGGCTACGACGACCCCGACTACGCCGTGGACCAGTCCGTCGGCCAGCAGGCCGCCGCCGAGGTCATGATGTACGCCATGGGCATGGCCGAGGAGCGCAAGGCCTGCCCCGCGAGCGACATCGTCTCCAAACTCGTCGCCGCCGAGTCCGAAGGCTCGCTCGGATCGGACGAGTTCGGCTACTTTGTCCTGCTGCTCGCGGTCGCGGGCAACGAGACGACCCGCAACGCCATCACGCACGGCATGCTGGCGTTCTTCGACAACCCCGACCAGTGGGACCTCTACAAGGCGACGCGTCCGGAGACCGCCGCCGACGAGATCATCCGTTACTCGTCGCCGGTCATGTCGTTCCAGCGCACCGCCACCACCGACACCGTGCTCGGCGGCCAGGAGATCAAGGAAGGGCAGCGGGTCGGCATCTTCTACAGCTCCGCGAACTTCGATCCCGAGGTCTTCGACAGCCCCGAGAAATTCGACATCACCCGCGACCCCAACCCGCACCTCGGCTTCGGTGGCGGCGGCCCGCACTTCTGCCTCGGCGCGTCGCTCGCGCGGATGGAGATCAACCTGATGTTCAACGCCATAGCCGACGCCATGCCGAACATCGCCAAAGCCGCGGAGCCCCGCCGACTGCGTCATGCATGGATCAATGGCATCAAGGAACTCAAAGTGAACTACACGGGCTGACCGCTTCGAAACGCCCGACGGAGGCCACGGCCCGGGGAGGAGGGAGCTGTCGAGCGCCCTTCCTCCCCGGGGCACAGCTTCGGACACAAAAGCGGGGACCCGGCGGCCGGGCCGTACGCCGGGCGCGGTGCGTGTGCGGATCCTGTCCGCTTCGGCGCCGGGCGATCGCGATCCAGCGGAGGATCCGGACAGCGCGCGACCGACCGGTGAGGGCTCCGGAGCGGACGGTGATCCGGGATGCCGCACAAGCGCCGCGTGCGGCTTGCGTCCGTCCCCGGCCGTGCGGGCGGCGACGACGTCTGCGACGCGAACACGCAAAATTCTGTAGGGAATTGGCGGGGTTTGATGTGCCGTCGAAGGCCTCCTCGGTGCGGGTTTCGGAGGTTCGAATGTGCTTGCGGTACGCGCGTCGCTAGGGTTCCGGGAGCCGAATGCTCCGGGAGATGCCGACCATGCGCGACCATGCCGCTCGTACGACGATGGCCCTGTTCGTCACCGCCAGCCTCGCTCTGACCGGGTGCAGCAGCGGGTCCGGAAAGAAGGACACGGCCAAGGACGCCAGACCGTCCTCGCCCGGTGAGCCGGAGCAGGGCGTCTCGGTGCCCACCGTGGACATACCCGACCTCGTGGACAAGGACCTGGGGACGGCGACCGAGACGGTGAAGGGGCTCGGCTTCACCGACATCGTGTACCGCGACGCCGGCGGCAAGGGCCGCAAGCCGGTTGCCGACAAGAACTGGAAGGTCTGCGACCAGACGCCGGCCCCCGGGCCCACGAACCCCAAGGAGCGCGTGGAGTTCGGAGCGGTGCCGACGAAGGAGAACTGCACCCTCTACCCGACCGCCATGCCGTCGTACTCGCAGTCCGCCCCACCCACCTCGGCGGCTCCGAGCACCCGGCCGCCGACGACCCCCGCACCGACGAAGCCCGCACCGACCACGACACCCCCCGGCCCGGTCCCGACCCTCCCGACCGGCCTGGTGTTCTTCCGCAACTGCGACGAGGCGAAGGCTGCCGGCGCGGCGCCCCTGCACCGCGGCGACCCCGGCTACTCACTGCGCCTGGACCGCGACAGGGACGGCGTCGCCTGCGAGAAGTAGGTCCCGGCGCGACGCGTCTCGCGTACGCCCTGTGTGCGCCCCCATGCGCTGCTCCATTCGGGGGGATCTCGGCAGACCGCCGACCACAGCGCCCGGCAACGCGGACACTGGATCTCGGGTGGGATGTCCGGTGGCTTGTCCACGCGTTCGCCGAGCAGTCGGCCGGGGGCCTCGATGGAGTACGCCAAAGGTTACGACGTTTCCGACTACCAGTCAGAGATCCCTTCGGACGCCACGTTCGTCTTCATCAAGGTGAGCGAAGGCGCCCGCACACGGCAGAACCACTGGCGTGAGAAACAGGCGGAGGCACGGCGACGCGGGATCGTCGTCGGGTACTACCACTTTCTGCACGCCGAGAACGACGTCGAAGGCGAGGTGGCGCACTTCTGCGACGCCCTCGGCGCGCTCCCCGAAAACGAGCTGCTGGTCCTCGACTTCGAGCCCTACAACCAGGGCGTGTCGGACGCGACGTGCACCGCGCGCAAAAACGCCTGGCTCGCGGCGGTCAAGGCGCGCTACCCGCGTCACAAGGTCGGGATGTACGCCAACCGCGACTGGTGGTTCCGCACCGACGACGAATGCGGCGACTTCCTGTGGATTGCCGACTACCAGGCTCCGCCCGGCACCCCGCGCATCCAGGCGGCATGGCGCTTCCACCAGTTCACCGACCGGCCTTTGGACACCAACGTGTTCGGCGGCACCGCCGAGGCCCTGCGCACGTGGGTCGGAGCGCCGCCCGCCGACGTCCCGGGCCACGATGCGGTGCGGACGAGCCGGTCGACCGCGACGGTCGTCCCCGCCGAGACCCGCGCGGCCGAGCGGTCCCGGCCCGCCTGGGAGCGGCTCGTCGCGCACGTCCTGTCGATCCCGGAGGGCGACTACGAGAAGTGGAACAGCCGTACGGGCTGGGACAACCTCACGCGCTGGGGACGCCAGTACGGCGAGGACGGCGTCGCCTGGTGCGTCATCTTCGAGTGGTGCATGTACCAGGACGCGGGCCTCGCACACATCGTGCCGAAGACCAACAACGTCACCGCTTTCAGCAATTGGGCCAGGCAACGCGGCCAGTGGTCCGAATACCCCAGCCTCGGCGCGTGGATGAACTGGCAGAACGGCCAACACACCGAGATCGTCGTGGGGTTCACCGCCACCACGGTCACCACCAAGGGCGGCAACACCCTGCCCGAAGGCGGCGACGGCGGACAGGGGCGCGGCGTCTACGCGCACACGTACCGCCGCACCGACCCGCGCGTCACCGGCTACTTCGCGCCGAACTTCCCGGACGGCTGCCCGCCGACCGCCGACCCGCACGACTACCGCGGCGGAGCCCGCGTCGACAACTCCGGGCGGGTCACCCCGGCCAACGCACTCGACCCAGCGCACCCGCGGAGGGGCAAGAAGATGGCACTCGTCGCGAAAACCGTCCCGAGCGTCGTCGGCGACGACTCGGCCACCGTGTTCACCGCGGTGCCCGGCCGCGCCTGGATCAACATCTCGGCGGACTACGTGCCGCCGGGGGAGAAGGCCACCGTCCGCATCGACGTCTCCGACGGCGCCGGCACGTGGCTCCAGTTCAATCAGGAGCGCGCGGTCGGCAACGGCGAGGCGACCTGGCTGGAGCTCGCCGAGCCGGCCCGGACGCGCGTGATCAGCGTCAAGCGTCTCAGCCACCCACAGGCCCGCCTCGACGCGACGCTGCATTACCCGGAGCTGTAGCGGGAGGTGAGAGCAGGCTTTGATAGCAGGCCCCTGCGTTTCGACGCCGACGACGCACGCCCGCACGCGGCAAACGCAGGCCGGGCGTGCGAAACCGTCGGGGCGTCCAATAGCCGCCATGCTGCCGAAAGCCGCACGCGCGGGCATGCGAAACGGTCTGCCGCATCAATGACATGCCACGTCGCCGAAAAGCCGCACGCCGGGCGCGCGAAGCCGTTTGCCGCGTCAACGACACGCCACATCGCCGCAAAACCGTGGCTCGGACCCGCCTGCCCGCGACTTTCCCGCAGCACGGCCGGCGTGACCGAGCAAACTCGTCAGCGGTCCGTCACGACGAGGACGGCGGTGGCGATCGCCAGCACGCACCACCCGAACCACATCCAGGCGGGTGCGTCGAACGTCGCGGAGTACATCGCGGCAATGCCGAGATAGACGAGGGTGCAGATCACCAGACCACGGCTCGTCGAGCTCGGGGTGACACCGGACATAGGCCCTCCCGGGGCGACGGCGTCGATGTTGTCCCTGACTTGCAGATTAGCGCGCCGGAACGCAATCAGGCATACGGGTGACGTGAAGTCGTGAAACGTCCGTTCGATGAAGCGGTCGGCGTCCCGCACAACCGTGCGTTGTCGGCGTACGCCCTGCGGTTGCTTGCCGCGCGCTGCGGCCCTGCGCTTTCCTGAGCCGGCCGACGCTGATCAGGCAGGTCGGCGATGCGGGAGGTGGGGATTGCGCCGCGACGGCCTCGGACCGGACTTCACCCGTTTGTGGGGGGCGTACACGGTCAGTGCGGTCGGCAGCGCGATCGCCACCGACGCCTTCGCGCTGACCGCAGTGCTGGTGTTGTCCGGCAGCGCGTTCCAGGTGTCCCTGCTCGCGGCGATCGGCGGGGCGGTCGGCGCACTCGTCGCGCTGCCGCTGGGCCCGTGGATCGAGTTCCGGCACAAGCGGCCGGTGATGATCGGCGCCGACGTGATGCGCTGCTGCGCGCTGCTGACGCTGCCGCTCGCGTATGCCGTCGACGCGCTGACGTACCCGCATCTGGTCGTGGTGTGCGTACTGACGGCGGTGGGCCAGATCGTCTTCGTCGCCGCTTCCACGTCGCATCTCAAGGGCCTCGTGCCCCGCGAACACCTCACCGCGGCGAACGGGCGCTTCGAGAGCGTGTTGTGGACGTCCTCGGCAGTGGGCCCCCCGGTCGGCGGCCTGTCCGTTGCGTTGTTCGGGCCGGCCGCGACGATCCTCGCCGATGCCGGAAGCTACCTGCTGTCCGCGCTGGGCATACGCGCGATCGCCGCCCCGGAACCCGCGCCGCCGCCCCGAACCGCCGACCGCCGGTGGTGGCAGGGCCTCGGCGCGGGCTGGCGGCACATCTGGACCGACGCGGTCCTGCGGCTGCTGTTCGCCAACACCGTCGTCGTCAGTTCCCTGATCATCGCGATCGCGCCGATCTGGGCTGTCATCATGCTGCGCGACCTGCACTTCAGCCCGTTCGCGTACGGGCTGTCGATCGGCATCCCCTGTATCGCGGGCGTCATCGGCGCGCGGCTCAGCCGGCCGTGCGCGGCGCGGTGGGGCAACCGTACGGTGCTGCTGGTCGCCGGGGTGGCGCGTGTGCTGTGGCTGCCCTGGCTGCCGCTCGTGGGTGCCGGTCCGCTCGGTCTGGCCGCGGTCACCGCGATCCACAGCGGCACCGTGTTCTTCACCAGTCTTTTCACTCCGATTTTCGCGACGTGCCGGCTGGAGAAGACGCCGCACGACAAGGTGGCGCGCGTGCTCACCTCGTGGACGATCAGCAACAACGCGGCGCGCGCCACCTGCACGCTCGCTTTCGGGGTCCTCGCCACGCTGACGGCACCGCGTTCGGCGATCACGGTCGCGGTCGTCCTGCTGGTCGCAACCTGCGCCTGCCTGCCGTGGCGGATGCAGTCGGCCGATGACGCGGGCGACCGCGTCACAGCACCAACAAGTCGAACAATCGGTCGAGTTCGGCGGCAGGGTTCGCGGTGAGCCCGCCGTGCACCGGGCCCGGCTGCACGACCGCGCTGCGCGGTGCGGTGAGCCAGCGGAACCTGCGGCCGAGCGGTTCGCCGCCGGCCGGGCCCGCGCCCGGCGCGCCCGCGCACACCATCTCCCACGCGGACAGCGCGGCGCGCGTCTGCACGGTGTCCGCCCGGGGATCGAGCGCACGCAGTCGCGGCACGTCGAGGTGGGTGCGCGCACCGAGGAACGCGAACGCCTGGCTGTAGAGCACCACTCCGGCGTTGATGCACTCGCCGCGGTCGACGCGCGGCATGACGCGGATCAGTGCGTACTCGAAGAACTCCCGGTGACGCGGCGGCACTTCGGCGGTCAGCGGGTCGTCGGCGGGCATCGTGGCCGGGACGGTCTCGGGCAGGGCGCGCCCGGCGGCCGGCGGATCGTGTCGGAAGGTGCTCATGCCGCGTCCACCCCCGGAAGCCAGGCGTCGCGGTGTGCGAGGCGGTCGAGCAAGTGGTCGACGTACGCGGCGCGCAGGGCGTCGGGCGAGTCGAGTCCGAGAGCGGCCTCGGATTCGTTCGGTGCCAGCCACTCGTCGGGGACGAGTGCCGTGACGTCCTCCAGGAGCTCCCTGGTCACCCGGGGTGCGAGTGCCTTGTCGGCGTCGCCGAGATGACCGGCAGCGGTGGGGGCGAGGACGTGGTCGGAGGCGTCGTACGGACGGCTCGCCGCGGCCTTGGCCGCCGACCACGCGTGGTGGAACCACAATGCGGCGCCGTGGTCGATGAGCCAGAGCTTGCCGTGCCACACCAGCAGATTCGGGTTCCGCCAACTCCGGTCGACGTTGCTGGTGAACGCGTCGAGCCACAACACCCGCGCGGCGGTGTCGGGGTCGGGCAGCCACGCGACCGGGTCGAAGCCGACCGACCCGGGCAGGAAATCCAGCCCCAGGTTGAGTCCGCCCGAGGCGTGCAGCAGGTCCTGGACCTCCTCGTCGGGCTCGCTGCGCCCGATGACCGGGTCGATTTCGACGACGGCGAGATCGGGGACGCGCAGCCCGAGCCGCCGCGCGAGTTCGCCGACGACCACCTCGGCGACCAGTACTTTCGGACCTTGGCCGGCGCCGCGGAACTTGACGACGTACGTTCCGAGATCGTCGGCTTCGATGATGCCGGGCAGCGAGCCGCCCTCGCGCAGCGGGGTGACGTAACGGATGGCTTGGACCAGGGGGAGCACGCGATCAGCCTAGTCGCCGTCGCACGACCGGACGCGCGTGGTGGGTGCGTCGCGGCGAGGGCAGTTGCCGGAAAACCACTCCCCGTCCCGTGGGCCGTGCGGCATGCTCGCGGGCGTGGGTTCCTCGACCGCCCGGGAGGACCGGGTCCTCGTCCTTGCACCGCGCAGCACCGACACCGACCGGCGGCTCGCGGTGGCCGCGTATCGGCGCGGGTTGCGGGTCGAGCGCGCGCGGGCGTGGGCGGTGCCGGAGGGTGTGCATGCCGGGCGGGCGCATGTGTACGGCGGGCCGTTGTTCGCCGACAGCGTGTCCCGGGCGCTCGCGCTGGCGCTGTTGGAGATCCCCGACGACTGGCTTGCCGGCCTGCCGCGTGACCTGACCGCGCGTCGTGTCGTGGCCACCACGTTGGCGCAGGCGCGGCGGCTGCGCGGCTCGGCCTTCGTCAAGCCGCCGACCGACAAGACGTTTCCGGCCCGGGTCTACCAGGACGGTTCGGAACTGCCCGGACCGGACAGGGCGGACCCGGACAAGCCCGTGCTGGTCTGCGAAGTGGTCCGGTTCACCGCCGAGTTCCGGTTGTTCGTCCTCGACGGCGAGGTGTGCGGGGCGTCGCGGTACGCCGTCGAAGGCGACTTGGCCGTGGCGCCCTTGGCGGCGTGCGCCGAACACCGGGAGGTCGCCGCGTTCGCCCGCGACATGTGCGCCGCGACCCGGGACACCCTGCCCAGTGCGGCGGTCGTCGACGTGGGCCGGGTGGACGGGCGCGGGTGGGCGGTCGTGGAGGCCAACGCGGCGTGGGCGTCGGGGAGTTACGCGTGCGACGACGACGCGGTGCTGGACGTGGTGCTGCGTGCCGCGGGTCCGCTCGGCGCAACAGCCGGCCGCGACCGGCGGTTCCTTCGTCCCGCTCCGCACGTCGAGCGGTGAGCCGTACGCCTCACGGGTGAAGCCAGGCATGGCGCAACAGGCGGGTGGAAAGCCCTTGGCCATGCGCAAAACCACTGCTCTCGCCCTGCTCCCGCTGCTGGCCCTCGCCGCGCTGCCGACCGCGCACGCCGCGTCGGGCAGCGCCGCCCAGGCCGCCGATGTCCTGCTGCCGTCCTGCGCGGAGGAGGACGTCGTCGTCGAGGCCCGGCAACTGCCGCCGGTCGCCGCCGCCGTGATTCTCGTCCGCGTCACCAGCGACGCGGAGGAGTCCTGCACGATCGACCGTTTCCCGACCGTCACCTTCTTCGGCCTTGACGGCTCCGCGATGCCGGAACCGCCCGCGTCGAGCGCCCCGTACGTGCTCGTCCCGGACGGCGAGGCCTTCGCCGCCGTGAGCACCGACGACCGCAGCGGCAACGCGAGGTACGTGCCCGCCCTCAACGTCGCCGCGGACCCGGCCCACCTCGGTACGGTCTTCACCGCGGACGAAATCGAGGCGCCGGAGACGGGCATCGCCGTGTACGACCCGATCACCACCTGGTGGCACGCCACGCCGGACGACGCCGTGGCGGCCCTGCCGCGCTGACCGCGTCATCCGGCGGGTCTCTTCACGTGAGCCCGCGCGGTGACGGGGACGGGCCGCACGGATGAGGCTGTCGCCGATTGTTCGCCAAGACGCTCGGCTGGGTTTCCCAGCCGAGCGTCTTTCACGTGCGCGGTCCCGCGGTCTCGGTGGCGGCCGACCCCGGAGCCTGGGCTTGCGGAACGCGATGCGCCGGGCACCTAGGGAACTTGCGGCGGTCACGGGCACCGAGCCTTCCCGAAGCCGGCGTTGGCACGGGCGGTGCGGGTCAGATGATCTCGACGTTCCACGCGGCCGGGGTGTCGGGGTGGATGCCGTCGCCGGGCAGGCGTTTGATGTTGACCTTCCGCGTGCCCTGCGGCAGCGGATAGAAGGCCAGGTCGGTGTTCTGGTCGATGGTGAACTCGCCGAGTCTGCGCCAGCCTTGGCCGGTGACGTAGATGTCGACGCGACCGCGTACGCGTCCCATGTCCGCGCCGATGTTGACGAACATGCTGCGTCCGTTCGGCACCGCCGGGGGTATCACCAGGTTGCCGATCGGATCGAACCCGGCACGGAGTTCGCCGCCGAGAACCTTCATCTCTTCCTCCAGGTCGGGTGTCGGGAACGAGGTCCCGGGCGGGCTTTGCGCGGCCCGGACGATGCCGGGGAAGACGACGTCGGAGAACTGGCGGATGCGCAGCGGCCCCGGACACGCGGTGGCGCCGCCGGTGGACCACTGCGGAAACAGGTTGTGGTAGCCGAAACCCGGGTCGTCCCAGGAGCGGCAGACCCGCAGCGGAATGCCGTGTACGCGGTGCAGCCACGCGCCGACTTCGATGAGGACCCGCACCTGCGCGTCGGTCCACGGATCGTCGCTCTGGGGGCGGCTCGCCGTCTCGATCGATACGGCGCCGGTCCCGTCCGAGCGCCGGTTCGCCGAGTAGTTGGCGTCGGCACGCCGCGTCGTCGGCATGTACTGGCCCAGCGAGCCGTCGTAGGCGAGGCCGAAGTGCGACTCCTCGCCGGCCTGGTCGCGCCAGTACTCGAACAACCGTTGTACGTCCCACGGCGCGGCGATCGAGTGCATGATGAACTGCGTGGGGCGGATGGCCGGTTGGGTGCGTGCCTCGGGCAACTCCAGGCGGGTGGCGCGCGGGTACCAGCCGTCCGTCGGCGTCACGTCGAACCACTGCCCGTAGTCGGCGTTGTGCGCGTCGTTGACATCGACGTCGTACCCCTCCAGTTTCACGTTGTGCAGCCGCTGGAACAGGTGGATTCCCGGCACCTGGTGGCCTCCCGACCACGCCTTGGTCTGCCAGAACCAGCGGGCCTTGCCCGACGCCATGGCCCACTCGATCACGCGGCGTCCGCCGTACACCCCGATGTTCGCGACGTCGAAAACGCTCGCCACGCCGTCGAAGTAGGCGGAAACCAAACCGAGTTCCGCATCGGACACGTCGTGGTCCACGGCGAAGTACACCGGCCGCCCTTGCGCGCCCTCCGGACGCCCGAGCCGACCTGATTCGATTGCCGCCTTCGTTGCGTCCGCACGGCCGCGCGCGTGGCCGCCGCGCCACGCGACGGTGCGGTCGTCGAACCCGCCCTGCCAGACCGCCGCCACGCCGAGCCCCGCGGCCCGGTACGCGGCGATCTCTTCGGGTCTCCACTGCTTGACCCGGTGGGCCGAGTCCTGGTCGGTGAGGTAACTGACGGCGAACGCATGCCCGTTCCGTGCCGCGACGTGGGCGGGGACACGGGAGAAACTGAAGTCGATGCCGGTGGCCATCGCTACCTCCAACCAACCCGATCCCGTCATGCCAAGCTAACGGCACCGCGGCCGTCTCCGGGATAGGAAGCCGCGAATTGATCGACATCGACATCTGGCGTTTCGTCAGTTGTGCGTGTAGTGCCCGTTGATGACCTATATGGGCTATATGAGAGACCGTGCGGGCGAACAACCGGGTATTCGGACTGCGTTCGAGTGAATACACGCCACCTCCGGTTGCCGATCCCGGCCTTCGTCGTTTCCCAGGGCACGCGTCGCCGTCCGGCGTCGCGGCGGTTGGAAACGGAGAAGCAGTGATCACGTTCAAGAAGGCTTCTGTCCTCGCGGTCGGCGGTGCCGCGCTGTTGCTCGCCGGCGCGGGTGCGGCCCACGCCGAGTCCGAGGCCGAGGGTACGGCCGTCGGCTCGCCCGGCGTGGTGTCCGGCAACCAGGTCCAGATCCCGCTGCACGTGCCGGTCAACCTGTGCGGCAACACCGTGGACGTCGTCGGCATCCTGAACCCGACGTTCGGCAACTCCTGCGCGAACATCGACTTCGACGAGTGACCCGACCCGGCGCACACGCGCTCGGCCGATCCCCGGCGGGCGCCGCGCACCGCGCGGCGGGCGTTTCCTCCGCGCCCGCATTCCGTGGCACGGCGTCCTGACCCGCCAACGGCACGAGTGCTGCGGGCGGGAGGAGTTGCCGGTTCCCGTCACGCCCGGCCCTGACGGGCTGACTCGCCGCGGGGCGCTCGGTGCCCGTCGGGGCCGGGCGGCATCCGGGCGGCGGGAAAACCGGGGAACCCGTTCGGCCACGCCACGAGCCCCGCGAGGTGCGTCCGTGCCTCGCGGGGCCCCCGCACGTGAGGGCCGGGCAGGTGAGGGCTGGGAGGTCCGACTGTGGACTGGGACCGCGTCGCCGACGATTTGTACGCGCTGCCGCCCGACGAATTCACCGCCGCGCGGGAGAAGTTCGCGTCGGCGGCGGTCAAGGCGGGTGACAAGGCGCTGGCCAAGCGAATCCGCGCGCTCCGGAAACCGCCGCTCGCCGCGTGGGCGAGCAACCTCCTCGTCCGCGCGCAGCCGGACGAGGCGCAGGCACTCCTCGAACTCGGCCGCGCGCTGCGCCAGGCACACCAGGACGTCGCCCCCGATCTGCTGCGGAGACTGTCCGCGCAGCAGCGCCAATTGACCGCCGCACTCGCCCGGCAGGCGCAGGCGCTCGCCCGCCGGGAAGGTCACGCGGTCACTGACCAGGTCGTCCACGAAGTCCAGGGCATCCTGCACGCGGCACTCGCCGACCCGGAGGCCGGTGACGAATGGGCGCGTGGCCGACTGTCCCGGAACATCTCCGCCTCCGGGTTCCCGGCGGCCGGCACTGCGCCGGCCGCGATCTCCCCTGACAGGAAGCCGGCGGCGCGGAAACCGGCCGGGAAGAAAGAACCGAGCACGGCCGCCGCCGAGCGGACGACGGACAAGGCCCAAAAAGCCGACGAGAAGCGAGCCCGGGAACAGGCCGCCCGGGAGGCTCGCGCACGTCTCGAAGCCGAACTCCGGCAGGCGCGCCGCGAGGCCGAGGACGCAGACCGGGCCAAGCGCGATGCGGAGAAGGAACGCGCTTCGGGTGAGAGGGCGCTGTCCCACGCCGAGGAACGCCGGGAACGGGCCCGACACCAGGTCACCGACCTCGCCGACCGGCTCCGGGACGCGGAAGGCGAGCGTGACGAGGCCGAAGAGGCCGCAAAACGCGCCCGCGACCGCCTCAGATTCGCCGAACGAACCGCGCGCGAGGCCCGTTCGGCCGCAGACGCTGCGGCTGAGCGCACGGAGGAACTGGCACGGCGGCTCCGGGACTGATGCAGGACCGGGCAGGCCGGGGCAGGTTGGGACTTCCGCATCGGCGGCCGGAGCCTGATGGTGGAGAGGTACGCAAAATGCGCAACGCCGGGTCGGACGGGGGTGAGCGCGGTGTACGAACGTCCGCGGTGGCGGCCGGCCTTGGCGGTGGCGGTGGCGGCGCTGGGGGTCGGCGCGGGAACGCTCGTGTGGGTGACGGGCTACGGAGAGGACCCGCTCGCCGAGATCATCATCGCGTCGGTGCTCGTCGTCGTGCTGACCATCGCCGCCGTCCACAGTGCCTTGGACGACAGCGACCACCTGCCGCGCGGTCGGGGACGGCCGTAAGTCGCGGACCCGTCGAGACGGGACGAAGCAACGCGTCAAAGCGGTCGCAGTACAGTCGGCGTATGGATCTCCCGCAGAAGCCGACCGCCGTCTCCGGCTCCGACGCCACCGGACGCGGCGATGCGGAGGACGGTTCGTACTGCGCGGCTCCCGGGGCGAGGACGGAGCAGACGCAACCGGCCGGGCCGCCGTACGCGGACTGCGTGTACTGCGGCCGACCGACCGAATACGCCGCGACACAGCCCGGGGTGACGTTGTGCCCGGTGTGCGAGTGGCAGGAGTCGCAGCGCGGGGCGTGCTCGGGCTGAACCGGATCGCCGGTGCCGATCGGACGGCTATCTGCGCGCGTCCCTGACGACGTCGGGAGCCACCATGGCGAGGCCGCCGACCACGATCAGGGCGATGTTGATCCACAGGACGCCGTCGCTGTAGGGCACGAGCCGTGCGACCACCCGAAACGGTGCCCAGCCGATGTACTCCCGGCAGATCCCGGCCAGCCCCAGCGCGGCGAGGAGGAAGCCGCCGGTCTCGAAGATCTTCCGCATGCCCCGATCGTCCGCCGCGAGCCGGTCCGCGGGAAACTTCCGAACGTCGGCCCTCGATTCGACGAAAGTCGCGAATGCGCTGTCCGTTGGTTCGTGTCTCCAGCCCGTCTGAGCCCGGCCGAATCCCACGGCGCCGCACGGCTCTTGGTGCGGAGGCACGGGTGGTGGGCCGCGTGGTCGGCGAGAACCGCCGCGAGCGCGTGGCGAGTGATCTCGGCCGGTCGGCGGGATGCCGTGGCAGCGGTGGATCGGTCCCGGTGTCCCGCGTTGGTCTCGGCCGGCCGACGAGGTGCCGTGGTGGCGCTGAACCGGGCCCGGTCCCAGGGCCGTGCCGGGCGGCCTGTACAGTTGCCCGCGAAGGGGAGTAGTCCCGCTTTTGTCGGTTGGTCGACATACTGGCGCCGCCTCGGTGCCCGGCCATCGAGCCCGTGACCCGCGCTGCGGGGCCGGGTGGACGAGACCTTCGACCGTTGAGGTGTGCGTTGCGCGGCCTGGCCGCGCGGTATCGACGCACACCCGGGTCGAAGGCACCCCGCCTCCCGCGTGTGCTCTCGGCCCGGTGGACCGAGAGGCAGAGGGTTTTTCGATGAGTCTGACCGCCGCGGCGACCGCCTTCGTGGTGATCTTCCTGGCCGAACTGCCGGACAAGACGATGCTGGCGTCGCTGATGCTCGGCACGCGGCTGCGTCCCCTGTGGGTGTGGCTGGGGGTCTCGCTGGCGTTCCTCGTCCACGTGGTGATCGCGGTGACCGCGGGCGGGCTGCTGAAGCTTGCTCCCGACACGGTCGTGAAGTCGGTCGTGGCCGTGCTGTTCGCGATCGGCGCGGGCGTGCTGCTGTTCGGCAAGGACGACGAGGACGACGAGGCCGACGCCGCCACGAGCGGTGCCGCGGGCCGCAAGGCACTGGGCTTCACCGGCACCGTCGCGACCAGCTTCGGGCTGATCTTCCTCAGCGAGTGGGGGGACATCACCCAGATCGGCACCGCCAACCTGGCGGCGAAGTACGACCCCGTCTCGGTCGCGATCGGCTCGGGTCTCGCCCTCCTGACCGTCTCGGCACTCGGCATCGCGGCCGGGCGCACGCTGCTGAAGTACGTGCCCATGCGACTGGTACGCCGGGCCGGGGGCATCGTGATGGCCGTGCTCGCCGTGGTCACGGTCGTCGAGATGCTGTAGGCCCGGCGTACGCAGGTGTCGCCGACACCGCCGCAGGGACGGGGGCGGCCGGCTGATGACGCGCGGGGGGCCGGGCGCCGGTCTGCCGCGTGCGAGCGAGCTTCATGCGCGGGCGTCCCGGCCGGCGCGTCCCTGCGCGTGCATCCTGTCGGCGTGTGCTGCGCCGGCCTTCGTGCGCGAACCCCCTGCGGTGCTCGGGGCCGGTGGTTGCGGGGAGCGGGGCCGGGTCGTACGGTTTGACGTATGAAGACTTGTTCAGATGAGCTGGTGGGAGTCGTCCGGTGACCGCGATGCATCCCGCGGACGCGGACGCCGGGTGCGGGATACGGGTGGTCGACGCCGATCGGGTCGCGGTGGTGCGTTCGGCGTTGCCGGAGGAGGAGCGGGTCGCCGAGGCGTCCGAGGTGTTCTCGTTGCTCGGCGACCCCGGCCGGCTGAAGTTGCTCGTCGCGCTGCTCGAAGGCGAGATGTGCGTGTGCGACCTCGCGGCGGCCTGCGGTCAGGGCGAGTCGGCGGTGTCGCATCAGTTGCGGTTGCTGCGCGCGCACCGGGTGGTCACCGCGCGCAGGTCCGGGCGCATGGCGTACTACCGGCTTGCGGACGCGCACGTGCGGCTGCTGCTGGACGTGACCTTGGCCCACCTCGACCACGGCGAGCCGGGCACGGCGCGGGCGGTGGAGTCGACCGCGGCATCGGAAAGGGCTGCGTCGTGACGTCCGCGACCGGTCCGGAGAAGACCCCTGGGGAGCACCACGTGCATGCGCACGGCGACGCGCATGGGCACGGCCACGGCTCGCACGACGGGCACGGCCACGGAAGCCATTCCCACGGCGTGTCGCCCGATGCCGATCGTCGCTACCTGACAGCCGCGCTCGTGCTGATCGGCGCGTACATGGTCGTCGAGGTCGTGGTCGGCGTCATCGCGCAGTCGCTCGCGCTGATCACCGATGCCGGGCACATGCTCACCGACGCGTTCTCGATCGTTCTCGCGCTGATCGCCATGCGGCTGGCGGCGCGGCCGGCGAGCGGGCGGTGGACGTACGGGCTCAAGCGCGCTGAGATCCTGTCCGCGCAGATCAACGGGATCACCTTTCTCCTTCTCGTGGTGTGGTTCACCTACGAGGCAATCCACCGGCTCGTCGACCCGCCCGACGTCGAAGGCGGTCTGGTGGTCGCCACCGCGGTCGCCGGGATCGTGGTCAACGTCGCCGCGGCGTGGCTGATCAGCCGTGCGAACCGGTCGAGTCTGAACGTCGAGGGCGCGTACCAGCACATCCTCAACGACATGTGGGCGTTCATCATCACGACCGTGTCCGGTGTGATCGTGATGACCACGGGCTTCGCCCGCGCGGACGCGGTCGCCTCGCTGGTCGTCGCAGCGCTGATGCTCAAAGCCGGTGTCGCGCTGGTCCGCGAGTCGTGGAAGATCCTCCTCGAAGCCGCGCCCGCCGGCCTGGAACCCGACCACATCGGCGCGGAACTGGCCCGTCAGGACGGCGTCGCCGAGGTCCACGACCTGCACATCTGGACCATCACGTCGGGATTCCCCGCCCTGTCCGCGCACGTGCTCGTCGACGCGGAACACGACTGCCATGCGGTACGCGACAGGCTCGCGCAACTGCTGCGCGAGCGCTGGGAGATAGCGCACACCACGCTCCAGGTCGACCACGTCGTACCCAGCGTGTGGACGATCGCCGCGGCACCGGGCGGAGACGGCGCGGCCGCACCGCCGTCGGCCCATTGCGTCGACCCTCGCCAGACGACGGACCGGTGACGTACGGGACGAGGACCGTGCGCCCGGTTCGTCGCGGCCTTCGCCCTCCCGGTCGGCGAGGGCATCGCGCCGGAGGCGTGCAGCCGGCGACGCCGGGCCGGTCACGTGCCGGATAGTGCGTCCGCAGGGTCTCGTTCCGGTCGAGCTCCGGCCGTGGACCGGCGGCCACAACGCGCGTAGGTGTCACGGGAGTCGGGGCCGAGGCAGACGGGCCGCCCAGGACATGGCCCGGCACCGGCAGAACGCGCGGGTCGCCGGGTCTCAGAACGAACGCGGGCCGCCGGGTCCGCTGTGGTGCCGCGGGTCCTCACTGCCTCCGGCCGGAGCCCGAAACACTCTCGCATTCGAAGAGCCGCGTCATGATCTCCAGGGCGCGTGCCAGAGCCTCGCCGAGTGACGGACCGGTCGGCTCGTCGGGTTCCAGGGCCCAGTCCTCCACCACGATGCGCAGCGCCGCGTTGAGCATGCCCGCTTCCAGCCGGACCGCGAGATCGTCCGCCGACCTGTCGGTGCCCTCGGCGATCAGCCCCGCGAACACGGCTTCGGCGTCGAAATGCGTCTCCAGCCAGATGGCCCGGAGCCCGGGCTCCTCGCGGGTCAGCCGGACGAGGTCGCGCAGGGCGTCCAGGCGCTGCGCGGCCACCAGGTCGGGGTCCTCGGCGCGCGGCATCGCCTGGGTGAGCGAACTGCCGCCGCCCCAGTAGTCGCGAAGGTGCTCGGTGATCAGGTCGAGGCCCGCGGTCAGCAGGGGACGCGCGCAGTCCTCCTTGGAGCGGAAGTAGCGCCACAGGGTGCGTGTGGACACCCCGGCGGCGGACGCGATCTCCTCCGCGGTGGTCGCCGCCACGCCTCGGGTGACGAACAGGCGGACCGCCTGGTCGGCGATCTCCATACGCGTCGCCCGGCGGTGCCGCTCGGTCAACGGCGGTCTTCCGGTACTCGCCACGGTTCCCCCCACGGTTACCCCCACGACGCGCCCCTCCTGGCCCCCACGGACCCGGTTGATCTTAATCGATGTCGCACTGCGACTTTGTGGCACGATGCGACATTGCGGTGCTACGGTGTCGGGCGCGCTGATTCCGCTTGGGCGCGCCGATGCCACAGGGGCGCATCGGCGCCCCCCGGAATCAGGCGCTGCCGCCGCGATGTGCATCCGCGGCGGTGGAACGCGACAGCAATTCGGTCACGTATGAGCGCACCCCCAGTTCGGCTTCGTGAGTCCACCAGCCACGACCGGCCCCTCGACGGGAGTCTCATGTCCGATAATGCGTATCCCCGTACTTCTTCCGGTTCCGGCCCCACCCGTCGCCGCGTGCTCGGCGCCGCACTCGGCGCGGCAGCGCTGGGCGGCTCCCTTGCCGGCGCAGGCAAGGTGCAGGCGCTGACGTCCTCGAACACCTCGAATACCTCGACCACTTCTGCCGCCGTGACGGAACGGCGGGAACGGGCCGTGATCGTGGGCAGCGGCTTCGGCGGCGGTGTGACCGCGCTGCGGCTGGCGCTCGCCGGAGTGCCCAGTCTGGTCCTGGAGCGCGGCAGGCGCTGGCGCACCGGACCGAACGCCACGACGTTCTGCCGCTTCGCGACCATGGACAACCGATCCGCGTGGCTGACCGACCACAGCGTGGTCGGCACCCCGCATACGTGGACGCCGTACACGGGCGTCCTGGAGGCGGTCGACGGCAACGGTATGACGGCGATGTGCGGAGCGGCGGTCGGGGGCGGTTCGATCCCGTACCACGGCATGACGCTGCAACCGACGAAGGCGGCATTCGCCGCGTCCATGCCCGAGGCCGCCCACCTCTACGACGAGTTGAACCGGTGGGCGTACCCCGCGGTGGCCCGGAAGCTGGGCGTCTCCCCGCTCCCCGACGACCTGTTGGCAGCCGACCCGTACAAGTCCTCGCGCCTGTTCCAGGACGTCGCGCCGCGGGCGGGCCTGAACACATTTCGGGTCCCGCTGCCCATCGACTGGCGTTACGCGCGCGGTGAGTTGGAGGGTCGCTACCAGCCCACGTACACCACCAGCGACATCGCCTTCGGCGTCAACAACGGCGGCAAGCAGTCCATCGACGTCACCTATCTCGCCCAGGCCGAGGCCACCGGACGGGTCGAAGTGGCGCCCCTCCACGTCGTACGCGACCTCGCGTTGGACGCCAACCGCCGCTGGGTGCTGTCCGTCGACCGCATCGACACCGGCGGCAACGTGCTGGAACGCATCCGCGTCACCGCCGACGCCGTCTTCCTCAACGCCGGCTCCCTCGGCACCACCCGCCTGCTGGTCAAGTCGCGCGCCAAGGGCCTCATCCCGGACCTGCCGGACGCCATCGGCAGCCGCTGGGGCAACAACGGCGACCGGATCTGGGCGTGGATCAACCCCAACGGCGACGCCGGAACCGTGCAGGGTGGCCCGGCGTGCGTCGGCGGCACCGATCCGACCAGCCCGATCCCGTTCACCGTCGTCCACGCCGGGTCGCCCGTCCAGCAGCCCGGGGCCACCGCGCTGACCGTCGTCGGCTTCGGTGTCGTCGACGGTGTGGGCACCTGGACCTACGACGCCGCCAAGGACGACGCGGTCCTGACCTGGCCGACCGACGGGGACGCCGCGCTGCAGAAGCTGATCACCGCGCGCATGCAGGCGATCGCGGCCGCGGGCGGCGGCATGATGATGGACACCAACGCGGGCAGGCCCTCCACGTGGCACCCGCTCGGCGGCGTGCCGACGGGCGACGCCGTCGACCTCGCCGGCCGCGTGCTGGGGCACCGTGGCCTGTACGTCCTGGACGGCGCCCGCATCCCCGGTTCCACCGGCGCCTGCAACCCGTCCATGACCATCGCCGCCCTCGCGGAGCACAGCATGGCCACCATCGTGCGCGACGACGCCTGGCGCGTCTTCTGACGCCTGGAGCGCCCCGAGTTGCGTAGTGCCGGGGTTTCCGGGTAGCCGCAGAGCCCGGACAGGACTGCGATGCGCCGTGCGCGCGGAGGGAGTGGCGGCAGCCGAGGGCGAGCGGCCGGGCGGACGAGCCCGGGAAAGGGTGAGTGCTGATGACACCCCGACACGAGACAGACCGCGGCGACGGTGCCCGGGCGGCGGGCGGCAGGACGGCAGCCGGGCTGACACCCCGGGACGTGCATCTGCGTACCGAACTGGCGCACCATCTCCGAGCGGACGTCTTCCCCGCCGACCGCGGGCGGATCCTCGACCACCTGCGCGGGGACGCCGCCCACAACGACGTGATGGACCTTGCCCGAAGCCTCCCGGACGACGATCGCCGCTATGCGAACGTGCAGGAACTCGCCGCCGAATTGGGGCTGGGGACGGGACACGGGCACACCTGAGCGACCACGACCGAGGGGCGAGAAGCGCCCGGAAAACGGCGCTTCTCCCCCCTCGGTCGTGTCTTCCCGATCGAGTTCGCCCGACTCAGCTCGCCGCCGACCGGGCCGCGCGCAGGCGTTCCGCACGCAACTGCTCGTGCCAGCGGTCTTCCAACGGCGTGAGCGGAACACCCGTCGCCCACGTCAGCAGCAGATCCGCCAGCGCGGGGTTGCGGGACATCACCGGACCGTGCAGGTACGTGCCCAACACCCGTCCCGCGTACGCCCCTTCGGTACCGTCGTCGGTGCCGTTCCCGAACCCGGCGGTCACCCGCCCGAGCGCCTTCGCGCCGGGGCCGATGTGTGTCACGCCCTGATGGTTCTCGAATCCGGACAACGGGGGCAGCGCCAGCTCCGGATCGACATCCGCGAGGACCTCGCCCACACACCGCCGCCCGGCCGGTCCGCGCCCGGACTTCACGTCCAGCAGCCCGAGGCCCGGCTCGACGCGGTCCAGGTCGTCGACGAACTCGTGGCCGATGATCTGGTAGCCCGCACACACCGCCAGCAACGTCGCGCCCCGCGCGACGGCCTGCCCCAGACCCGGGTCCTTGCGCAGCCGCTCGGCCGCGAGCCGCTGCGGCCGGTCCTCGCCGCCGCCGATCAGGTAGATGTCACCCGACGTCGGCACCGGCTGGTCGGAACGCACGTCGACCCGCTCCACCTCGATGCCGCGCATCAGGGCGCGGCGCTCGACAATCAGCACGTTGCCCTGATCGCCGTACGTGCTCAGCAGGTCCGGGTAGATCCACACCAGCCGCAGTTTGCTCATGCCGATCACGCCTGCGCCTCCTTGATCGTGCGGCGCAGCCGCTGGAACGCCGTGTAGTTCGCGATGACCTCGATCTGTCCCGGCGGGCAGGCCGACACCGCACCCGCGAGGTTTTCGTGCACGCTGAACGTCAGCCCCGCCACGTCGAGGCGTACGGCGAGGTCGAGGCGCCGCTGGCCGAGCACGAACAGCGGGCGTCCGGCGAGCTTGGTGTAGTCGACGTCCCACAGCCACGAGGTGTCCTTGCCGTCCGCGTCGAGCGCGTTCACGGCCAGGATCACCGGCGCGGGCGGGGCGTCGATCAGCGAGAACGTCTCCAGCCAGCCCGCCGGGTTCTTCGCGAGCAGCAGCCGCAGGTGACGGCCCTGGTACGGCACGACGTCGTAGCGTCCCGCGACCGCCGTCACGTTCTTCATCCGGGCCAGCGCCGCCGAGGTCTCCACCCCGAACACCGACGCGACCGCCGCGGCCGTCGTGGCGTTCGCGCGGTTCGCCCGCCCCGGCAGTTGCAGGTCGAGCGGCCAGACCCGGCCGTCAGGGTCGACCATCTGCTCGCCGACCAGCGACCACGTCACCTGCGGGCGCCGGAAGTCGCACTCGCCGCAGTACCAGTCCTCGCCCGGACGGTGCATGACGCCGCCGCACGCCGGGCAGGACCAGGAGTCCTCCTGCCACATCTGGCCGGCCGCGACCCACACCACGTCCTTGGCCGACGAGGCCGCCCACACCACCAGCGGGTCGTCCGCGTTCGCGACCAGGATCGCCTCGGTGCCGCGCAGCCCCTCGCGCCACTTCTCGGCGAGCATCCGCGTCTCCGCGGCCCGGTCGAGCTGGTCGCGCGAGAGGTTCAGCAACACGATCGCGAGCGGGTCGGCATCGCGTGCGACGCCCGACAGGTACTTCTCGTCGACCTCGATCACGCCGTACTGGGCGTCCTTCGCACCGGCGAGGGCGGACGTGATCCCGGCGGGCATGTTCGCGCCGAGCGCGTTGGAGACCACCGGGCCGGCGGCGCGCATGGCCTCCGCGATCAGGCGGGTGGTCGTGGTCTTGCCGTTGGTGCCGGAGACCAGTACGACCTGGAGGTGGTCGGCGAGTTGGGCCAGCAGGTCGGGGGCGATGCGCAGCGCGATCTTGCCGCCGATCACCGAACCGCTGCCCTTGCCCGCCCGCCGCGAGATCGCCGCGGTGACGCGGTTCGCGGTCACCGCCAGTTTGGACCGCGGCGGCAGCGCGCCCGGTCCGCGCACGGCCCCGGTGCCCTGGCCCGGAACGGAAGTTCCTGTCATCGGATGCGTATCCTCCAGCGGTCTCGCCGTGCCACCGCGCGACCAGGCCGGCGGCCGTTCCCTCGAACCCCCCTCGCGCAGGACGACCCGACGGCCACACCGGACCCGGAACCCGCGACGAACCGCCTTGCGCCGTACGGCACCTGACACGCTTTCGGGGCCCGTACCCGGACCGGCCGTCAGGCGGGGATCCGTATACGTCGCGTCAGCCTACCGAGATCGGACCCGTGCAGTGGCCGCGGCACTCGCCGAATACGCCGGTCGCGGGCGGAGAACGGGGCAAACGTCACCGCACGCGGCACCCTCGCGCCCTTCGGGCGTGTCCGCGGCGGTGATCCTGAACAATCATGGGGCGGCACGCCGTGCCGCATCCGGTATCCGCGGGGGCACTCTTCGACACCGAGGGGAATCCGGATATACCGGAGCCCCGTTGTTCGGCACAGTGGGCGGCACGGGGCGCAAAAGCAGGAGGGCGGGTTCGACATGGGGGGCGGAAACACCGGTGGGGTCGTGCCGCGGGCGGTGACGGCGGTACGCGCGGCCCGCTCGCGGCCCATCCCGCGCGTCGCCCTCGGCGCCGCCCGCGCACTGGCCGTCGGGCGCCTCGCGGTCGGCGTCGTCCAGGCCGTCGCCCCGAACGCCGCCGACCGCCTGCTGCCCGCCCGTCCGGCCGGCGCCGGCGACGAATCCGCCCTCGCACGCGGCCTCGGCGTCCGCGACACCGTCGTGGGCGTCGGTTGGTGGCATGCCCTCGACCGAGGCCGCGGCGCAGCCGAGTGGGCCTGGCTCCAGGTCGCCTCCGATCTTTCCGACAGCGCCGGCACGGTCGGCCGCTGGCGCACCCTGGACCGCCGCGAGAAAACCTGGATGCTGCTCCTCGGCGCCCTCACCGTCGCGGACGCGGCCGTCGCGGTCGCGCTGGGCGGCGCGGACGAGGACACCGCGGGCTCGTAGCGGACGCGTTGCCGCGTGCAGACCACGGGCGCCGGGACGGTCGTCCGCGAGCCGGGCTTGCCGAACCACCTCGATCGAGGTGGCCATGTCCGCCACCACCACGCACTCCAGCGCCAGGACCGCCACGGTATGCATGGCGTCACGCCCGTCTGCGGCGCCCGGACGACATCGCCGGTACCGGAAGCCGGTATCGCCGTGCAGTGACCGTCGACGCGGAAATCAGCGACGGCGAGGCGAGAAAGACCCCGTCCCGCTCACCGGGGGAATGCCCGCACGAGCCGTCAGGCCCTGCGCGCCCCCAACGGGCGGTAGACGACCAGGCGGCGGCCCTTGGCGATGCGCAGTTGGGAGGCGCCCGGGCGGACTTCGCCGTCCACGGCCAGCGGGGCGCCTTCCTGGATCTCGGTGAGGCGCACGGCTCGTGCGGTGGAGGCCTCGTACACCCTCGACCGGGCCAGCGTGCCCGACAGGACCGCGGCGACCAGGCGGATGCGGGCCGCGGGGCGGGCCGCGTCGACGAGGCGGACGTCGAGGAGGCCGTCGTGGAGGTTCGGACGGTAGGTCGGGGCGAAGCCCGGTGGGGCGTAGACGCCGTTGCCGAGGAACAGGAGCCACACCGACCGGGCGCGGCCGTTGACGCGCAGTTTGACCGGCCGGGCCTCCTTCAGCACTTCCACCAGGCCGACCAGCATCGCGGGCCACTTGCCGATCCGGCCCTCCAGCGACTCCCGCGCCCGCACGAGATCCGGGTACACCCCGACGGAGAACGTGTTGAGGAAGACCTCGGGTTCGGTGCCGCTGAGCGGGCCGAAGTCGTACGTGCGGTCCCGGGCGATCTCCGCGACGTCGACGAGCACCGCCTCGCCCGCGCGGACCGCCCGCGCGGTGTCCTCGAACCGTTGCAGGCCCAGGTCGGCGGCGAAGTGGTTGAGCGTCCCGGCGGGGAAGACCGCGAGCGGGCGGCCGAAGTCGAGCGCGACCTTCGCCGCCGCGTTGATCGAGCCGTCGCCGCCCGCCACCCCGAGGACCACGGCCTCGGACGCGGCGCTGCGCAGCAGTTCGACCAGGTCCGAGCCGTCGCTTTCGGCGGCGGTGTTCTCGTCGTAGGCCGTCGCGCCCGACTGGGCTTCCGGGTCGGTGTCGGGCGCCCCGCGTTCGATCACGGTGGCCAGCGGCAGCAGCTCGCGCAGCCGCGGCGCCACCTCGCCGTCCGGGCCCGCCGACGCGTTGACGACCACCACCAGGCCCTCGCCGCCGGGCAGCGCCGGGACCCGGACCCGGGGCTGCGGCGCGAAGGCCGCCACCATCGGACGCCTCGGCCACCAGCGCAGCGTGAGCACCGCGACACCCGCACCCAGCGCCGCACCCGCCAGCACGTCTCCGGGGTAGTGCACGCCGGTGTAGACGCGCGAGAACGCGACACCGCCCGCCAGCACACCGGCCGCCGCACCGAGCGAGCGCGACTCCAGCGCCACACCCGTCGCGAACGCCGCGGCGGAGGCCGCGTGCCCCGACGGGAACGACGTCGTCCAGGGCTGACGCGCCAGCCGGCGCACGTGCGGCACGAGATCGAGGACCGGGCGCGGGCGCCGCGTCCAGTTCTTCAGGAAGACGTTCGTCACCGTCGACGCCAACGCCACCGAGCCGAGCCCGCGCAGCGCCGCCCGCCGCCCGGACCGGCCGCCCGACAACGCCATCGACGCAGCCGTCACCATCCACAGCCGCGACCGGTTCGCGGACCGGGACAGGGCCGGGAGTGCTCGGTTCGCCCACGGTACGTGGTGCGACGCGACCCAGGCGAAAGCCGCCTGGTCGGCGCGGTGGATGCGGCCCAGCATGCCCGGCCGCGATCCCGGGGCGCCGGGTACGCGCGTCGGCGCCGCGCCGGCCGCGCTGGCCACTCCCAGCGCGCCCGCGATGCCGGCGGCCAGGCCGGTCACCCGGCTGCCGACCGAATCCGCGGCGGCACGCCGCCAGGCTGTGACCGCCGCGGTCCCGTTCCATCCCCCCACGCCGCTCAAACCGCTCCAGCCGCCCGACGCTTTCGCCATGCCGTTACCGTCGCCTGTGCCCTTCCCGGCCCGAGTGACCAGCCTCGCCGTGGATCCCGCCTGTTTGCCCAGGCCCGCCTGGGTGCCGAGCCAGTGCCCGGCCCAGTCGCGCCATTCCGCCGACTGGCGGCGAACGCCAGGGTCGGCCGCCGCCCTGCCCATGATCGCCCGGGCCGCCGCCGCGGTCACCCCGACCGCGATCACGGCTGCCGCGGCCGAACCCGTGCCGGGCCTGTCCCACGCCGGCGTCGTCCGCCTCATCGGGCGAGTGCCCCGGACAGCCGCGCCAAATCCGCGCGGTATTCGATCACCGGCTCCCACGCCTTCGGCCACGCTGCCATGCCGTACGCGGCACCCGCGAACGCACCCGCCAAAGCCGCGATCGAGTCGGAGTCGCCCGACGACGCCGCCGCGCGGGCCAGCGCGTCGACGGGCTCGCCCTCGTACAACAACACGCACAGCAAGCCGGTCGCCAAGGCCTCTTCCGCGATCCAGCCGGCCCCGGTCACCTGGCACGGATCGCCGCGCCGGTCGGCGAGGGCCACGGCGGTGTCGAGGCGGTCGAGAACGGCCAGGCACTCGTCCCAGCCGCGGGCGATGAACGCCTCCGGCGTCGTCCCGAACGGTCCGCGCCACAGCCGGTCGCCCAACCAGTCGCCGTGGTAGACCTCGCGCTGCGCCCGGGCGTGTTCGCGCAGACGGCCGGGGAGCTCGTGCGGGGCCACGCCGGCGCGCAGGGCGTGCACCGCCGCCGCGGTCAGGTCCGACGCGGCCAACGCGGTCGGGTGCCCGTGGGTGAGCGCCGACTGCAACTGCGCCGCCGCGCAGCGCTGCTCCTCGCTGATGCCGTCGAGCAGTGCGACGGGCGAGACCCGCATATTGGCGCCGCAGCCCTTGGAGCCGCGCACGGTCGCGTCCACCCACGACGCGACGTCGGCCAGCGCCTCGCAGGCGCGCAGGCATGTGTTGCCGGGGGCGCGGTTGTTGTCGGGGGAGGCGTACCAGGCCAGGAAGCGGTCACGCAGATGCGCCGCGAACGGTTCGGGAGCCAGGGGACCGTCCGCGGTCGCGGCGACAAGGGCGTCGGCCACCGCCAGGGCCATCTGCGTGTCGTCGGTCACCAAGGCCACGCCGCCGTGAACCGGCAGGTCGCGCGGGCCGGGGACATCGTGGCGGCGCATGATCTCCGCGTACGACAAGAACTCGGTCGGGGCGCCGAGCGCGTCACCGTATGCGAGTCCGAACATCGAACCGGCCACCCGGTCGTACCCCACGCCCACTCCCTCACTCCGCGGCACGGACCGCCGCGGGACTCACGGCAGCGTAACGTCCCGGTCGCGCGGGCACGCGCCGACGGGGACTCGCCGCGGTGCGGGAGGCGGTCGGGCGAACCGTCCGAGGGGACATGGGGATGCCGGGCGGTCGGCGGCGAACTGTGTGGCCGGAAGTGGGCGGTGGTGGGGTGTCCCGGCGAACCCGCCGGGGCGCAGAGGGGTTTGCGCGCGCGGGACTCGGTCGGCGCTGTTGATCGTGGTGTCGGCAAGTCCCGAGAGGGGTTCGCGCGCGGGGCTCAGGGCCGGTAGCGGATCGGGTGGTCGTCGGGGATCTGCACGACGCAGATGCGCAGGCCGTCCGGGTCGGCGATCCACATTTCGTCGAGGCCCCACGGCTCACGACGCGGCTCGCGGAGGATCTCCACGCCGCGCTCGGCGAGTTCCTTGTGCGTGGTGGGCAGGTCGCGGACCTGCATCCACAGCTGGGTCGCGGCGGTCGGAGCGATGTCCGCGCCCGCGGAGACCTCCAGGAAGCCGCCCCCGAGGAAGAAGACCGTGCCCCGGTGGTCGCCGGCGCCGAATTCTCGATGGATCGCGAGTCCCAGGACGTCGCGGTAGAAAGCGCGGCTGCGTTCGAGATCGGTGGGCCGCAGAAGGATGCGGCTGCTCAGGACGTCCATGACCGTCTTTTGGCCCGCGAGCGATCGGGTTATGCACGTTTGCGGCGGGGCGGGACCGGATCAGCCCGCTTTCGGAGGAATCCCGCCTGCGGGCTGAGCCGATGTCTCCGGCGCGCTGTCCGCTGCGCTTGCCGCCGTGCTTGCCGCCGTGCTGTCCGTGGTTCGGTCGGCGGTGCCTTCCGTCGATGTTGCCAGCGCGGTCGGCAGGGCGCCCCATAGGAGTTCGGTCAGATGAGCCGTCAGTTCGGGGCGCCGGCAAGGGCGTTCGTCGAGCCACCAGTCGCCGGACGCCTGGACCATGCCGACGATGCCGTGTGCCCAGGCCCGGGCCAGGACGCCGGTCGTGCCCAACGGGTCGAAGGAACGGGCGAGTTCCTCGCCCACGCGGCGCTGGTACGCGGTCACGTGGCCGTGCACGTCCGCCGACTCCGCGCCCGCGCGGTGCAGGAGAAACCGGTACACCTGCGGGTTCGCCTCGATGTGCGCGAGATATGTGTCGATCGTCGCCTGGATCCGGTCGCGGGGAGTCGTGGTCCGCCCCGGGTGCACGGCCGCCCGGATGGCCAGCGCGAGCTCCTCGGTGTGGCGTTCGGCGAGCGCCCGGTACAGGCCGTCCTTGTCGCCGAAGTGCCGGTACAGGATCGGTTTGGTGATGCCGGCCTCGGCGGCGATGGTGTTCATCGACGCGTCGGGGCCGTCGCGCATGACGACGCGGTCGGCGGCGTCGAGCAGTTCGCGCCTCCGCCGCGCCGAGCGGCGGCCCGGCTGGGCCGCCGATACCGGGGCGGAGGCACCGGTGGTGGCTTCGTCGTGCGTCATACGACTCTTTGCCGTACCTTCATGTCCCGTACCCGTCCCGTGCTCCCGTGCCTGTCCGTGTGCTCGTGCCGGTGCGCATGCGCCGGGGCTCGGTCGTCCGCCGCGACGCCCGCGCCGTACCCATCGCAGTCTCCGGCATCCGCGACGCCCGCGCGACGCAGGGGCTTGGGGGACCGGGCCGAAGGGTTTCTGATTGTGCGTCAGGGAATCTTGACCGGATGTTACCAGGGGTAACAGACTGCGACATCCGCCGTCCACCGCAGGGGAGCCAGATTTCATGACCGCCTTCTCCCTCCACCTCAGCGACGACCAGCGCACCGTCCGGGACTGGGTGCACGCCTTCGCCGCGGACGTCCTGCGCCCGGCCGCCGCAGAGTGGGACGAACGCGAGGAGACCCCCTGGCCGATCCTCCAGGAGGCGGCCAAAGTCGGCCTTTACTCCCTCGACTTCTTCTCCGCCCAGGCGTTCGATCCCACCGGCCTCGGCATCCCCCTCACGATGGAGGAGTTGTTCTGGGGCGACGCAGGCCTCGGGCTCGCCATCACCGGCACCACCCTCGCGGCGGCCGGCCTGGTCGCCAACGGCAGTGCCGATCAGGTCGCCACCTGGGCGCCCTTGATGTTCGGCACGCCCGACGACGTCAAAGTCGCCGCGTTCTGCTCCAGTGAGCCCGACGCCGGGTCCGACGTCGCCGCGATGCGCACCCGGGCCACGTACGACGCGGCCACCGGCGACTGGGTTCTCGATGGGGTGAAGACCTGGGCGACCAACGGCGGAATCGCCCACGTCCACCTTGTCGTCGCCACCGTCGACCCCGCCCTGGGCGCGCGCGGGCACGCGAGTTTCGTCGTACCGCCGGGCACGCCCGGTCTCAGTCAGGGGCAGAAGTTCCGGAAACACGGCATCCGTGCGTCGCACACGGCCGAGGTCGTGTTGGAGAACGTCCGCGTCCCCGGCGACTGCCTGCTCGGGGGCAAGGATGCGCTCGACACGCGCCTGGCACGCGCCCGCGAAGGGGCCGGTTCCGGCCGCGGCAACGCCGCCATGGCCACCTTCGAGTCCTCCCGGCCGGCCGTCGGCGCGCAAGCCGTCGGCATCGCCCGCGCCGCCTACGAGTACGCGCTCGACTACGCGACCACACGCGAGCAGTTCGGCCGGCCCATCATCGACAACCAGGGCATCGCGTTCACCCTTGCCGACATGCGCACCCGCATCGACGCCGCCCGCCTCCTCGTCTGGCGCGCGTCGTGGATGGCCGCGACCGGACAGGCGTTCGGCGCCGCCGAGGGGTCGATGTCGAAGCTGTACGCCGGCGAGACCGCGAAATGGGTCACCGCCCAGGCCATGCAGATCCTCGGCGGCAACGGCTTCACCCGCGAATACCCCGTCGAACGCATGCATCGCGACAGCGCCGTCTACACCGTGTTCGAAGGCACCAGCGAGATCCAGCGCCTCGTCATCGCCCGGGCCGTCAGCGGCGTCCCCATCCGCTGACGGCCCGGACGCGCGAACGGCCCGACACCGCGCGAGGGCGACGCCGGGCCGTCGGGCCGGCGGCGTCTCAGCCCGGGGGCACCGGTTCCGGCTTCGGCTCGGGCCCGGGATCGGGCGGGAGCGGGTCCGGGAAGGGGTCGGGCAGGGGGTCAGGCTCCGGGCCCGGCTCCGGATTCGGCTTCGGACCCGGCGGGAACGGGTCGGGCGGAAACGGCCCGGGCGGACCCGGGGGAGCCGGCGGACTCGGCGGATGGGTCACAACAACCTCCTCGCACGAACGGGCGTCCCCCCACCCGAATCGCATACCCCTCGGCCCCGGGCACACACCGTACGGATCGCGACACCGGGCCGCCGCCGCGGCAAGGGGACACAAGCGCGGTCAGCCGGCGCAGCACCGGGGAGCACAGGGCGAGAGCGTGTGCGAACGTGTGTTCGAGAGTGCTCCGCCGGGGTCGCACCGGGAGCTCCCCGGTCGCCGATAAGCGCATTACCCTGACCCAGGATCAGCCACCCGACCCGCCGGAGCCGCAGCCATGACCAACCAGGTCCCGATCACCTCGACACCCCTCCCGGGCATCGGCACCCAGTTCATCCTGAAGACCGCCGGCGGACGCGCCCTGAGCGTCGTGGCCGCCCGCGACGGTCGGCGCAGCCTCGCGATCTTCGAGATCGACGACCCAGACGCCTGCGGCCCCGGCGTACGCCTCACGCAAGCCGAGGCCGCCGCCCTGGCCGAGCTCCTGACCGGCGAGTAGCCGACCCCGTACCCGACCGGAACCGCACCGGAACTTGCGGGAACCCACCGGAACCGGAGCCGCGCCGACCGATGCACGACACCACCGCCCTCCTCATCCAGCTCGGCGCCATGCTCCTGGGCCTCAGCCTGCTCGGCCGACTCGCCGCACGGATGGGGATGTCCCCGATCCCCGTCTACCTCCTCGCCGGTCTCGCGTTCGGTCACGGCGGGCTCGTGTCCCTTTCGGCCAGCGACGACTTCGTGTCGGCCGGTGCCGAGATCGGCGTGATCCTGCTGCTGCTGATGCTCGGGCTGGAATACAACGCCGGCGAACTCGTCTCCAACCTCCGGTCCGGAGCCCCCGCCGGCGCGCTCGACTTCGTCCTCAACGCCATCCCCGGGTTCGTCGCCGGGCTCCTGCTCGGCTTCGAACTCGTCGGCTGCATCGCGCTCGCCGGTGTCACCTGGATCTCGTCGTCCGGCGTCATCGCCAAGGTCCTCGGCGACCTCGGGCGCCTGGGCAACCGGGAAACGCCGACGGTGCTGAGCGTCCTGGTCATCGAAGACCTCGCGATGGCGGTCTACCTGCCCATCCTCACCGCGCTGCTCGCCGGGGTCGGCTTCCTGGGCGGCAGCGTGACCGTGCTCATCGCACTCACCGCGATCGCGGTGGTCCTCGCCGTCGCGCTGCGGCACGGCGGCACCGTCTCCAGGGCCCTCGCCAGCGACGAGCCCGAGTTCCTGCTGCTCGGGGTACTCGGGCTCACAGTCCTGGTGGCCGGGCTCGCCAACCAGCTCCAAGTCTCCGCGGCGGTCGGCGCGTTCCTCGTTGGCATCGCCATCTCGGACGAGGTCGCCGAACACGCCCAGCAACTCCTCGCCCCGCTCCGCGACCTCTTCGCCGCCGTCTTCTTCGTCTTCTTCGGCCTGTCCACCGACCCCGCGGACCTGCCGCCCGTCCTGCTGCCGGCCCTCGCGCTCGCCGTCGTCACCGCCGTCACCAAGATCGCCACCGGCTACTGGGCCGCCCGACGCGCCGGGATCGCCAAGCCAGGCAGCTACCGGGCCGGGGGCGCGCTCGTCGCCCGCGGCGAGTTCTCCATCGTCATCGCCGGCCTCGCCGTCGCCGACGGCACGGATTCGCGCCTCGGCCCGCTGGCCACCGCGTACGTCCTGCTCCTCGTCATCGCCGGCCCCGTCACCGCCCGCTTCACCGAACCCGCCCTGCGCCGAGTCTTCGGCCCCCGCCCGACACCCGCACCCACCCGCCCGGCGGAGGGACTGGACCTGCTGCCCTGAGCCGCGCGGCCCGGCCCTCCAGCCTCCGCGACACGCCGTGGGGAAAGACAGCCTTTCAAGCTGTCCATCATGTATGGGGTGAGAATTCACGGTTTGGGTACTCATGCCCGGGTCCGCTGTACGCCTCCCCGAGCCGCGAGCGCCTGCCCGGCTCGGGGAAACCCCCGAAGGAGCCGATGGCCGTGACTGACGTATCGAGCATGGGATCGCCCGCCGGCGACGGGCGCTCGGAACTCACCGACCGGCAGGGACACCCGATCCACGACAACCAGAACCAGCGCACGGTCGGCGCTCGCGGCCCGGCGACTCTGGAGAACTACCACTTCCTGGAGAAGATCAGCCACTTCGACCGCGAGCGCATCCCCGAGCGTGTCGTCCACGCGCGCGGTGTCACGACGTACGGCTACTTCGAGGCGTACGGGACCTGGGGCGACGAGCCGATCAGCCGCTACACGCGGGCCAAGCTCTTCCAGGAGCGCGGCAAGCGCACGGACGTGGCCGTGCGGTTCTCGACGGTCATCGGCGGGCGCGACTCCTCCGAGGCGGCGCGCGACCCGCGCGGGTTCGCGGTGAAGTTCTACACCGAGGACGGCAACTGGGACCTGGTGGGCAACAACCTGGGGGTCTTCTTCATCCGTGACGCGGTCAAGTTCCCCGACGTGATCCACGCCCTGAAGCCCGACCCGGTCTCCCACGAGCAGAAGCCCGCGCGGATCTTCGACTTCATGTCGCAGACGCCGGAGAGCATGCACATGCTCGTGAACCTCTTCAGCCCGCGCGGCATCCCGGCCGACTACCGGCACATGCAGGGCTTCGGCGTCAACACCTACAAGTGGGTGAACGCCGAGGGCCGCACGATGCTGGTGAAGTACCACTGGATGCCCAAACAGGGCGTGCGCAGCATGACCGAGCGCGACGCGGCCAACGTGCAGGCCGACGAGCTCGGCCACGCCACGAAGGACCTGTACGAGGCCATCCGGCGCGGCGATCACCCCGAGTGGGAGCTGCTCGTCCAGATGATGGACGACCACGAGCACCCGGAGCTGGACTTCGACCCCCTCGACGACACCAAGACCTGGCCCGAACAGGATTTCCCGCCCAAGCCGGTCGGCCGCATGGTGCTCGACCGCACGGTGGACAACTACTTCGCCGAGAACGAGCAGATCGCGTTCGGCACGGGCGTCCTGGTCGACGGGCTCGACTTCTCCGACGACAAGATGCTCGTCGGCCGGACGTTCTCCTACAGCGACACGCAGCGCTACCGGGTCGGCCCCAACTATCTACAGCTCCCGGTCAACCAGGCCAAGAACGCGCGGGTGCGCACCAACCAGCGCGACGGCTTCATGGCCCACTACGTCGACCAGGCGGGGGACAACCCCGAGGTCAACTACGAGCCGTCCATCACCGGCGGCCTGCGCGAGGCGCAACACCCGACGACCGACGAGCAGGGCCCGGAGATCCGCGGCCGGCTCACGCGCAGGCGGATCCCCCGCACCAACGACTACATGCAGGCCGGGCAGCGCTACCTGCTGATGGAGGACTGGGAGCGCGACGACCTGGTCGCCAACCTCACCACCATGCTCTCGCAGTGCGACCGGGCCGTGCAGGAGCGCATGGTCTGGCACTTCCTGCTGGTCGAGAACGACCTGGGCCTGCGCGTCGGGGCGGGGCTGGGCATCGGCGCGGCCGACGTCGCGCATCTGGAGCCCCTGTCCGGCCAGACGCTGACGGACGAGGACCGCAAGCGGCTGGAGAACCTGGGCGCCAACCCGCCGCGGGACGTCAACGGCCTCACGATGACGCACTGCGTTCCCGACGAACGGCACGTCGTCACGCGTTGAGCGCACGCCGACGCCACCGGGCCCGCGGGCCGGTCCCAGAACCGGTCGCGGGCCCGGTCGCGTCGGGGGCGAACACGGGCCGCGCACCGCACCGCTGATTGAGGGGTGACTCGCGCGGACGCCGGCTTCCGCGCTCCCCTCTCGCCGGCGCCGGTGGCGAGACGTCGGTGATCGGCGTCAGTGCCGCTGAGGGGTGACCGCACGGACGTCACTCGGTCGGTGCGTCGGCTTCCGCGTCTCCGTTCTCGTCGGCGCCGGTGGCGAGGCGTCGGATGATCGGTGTCAGTGCCGCGTTGGCCAGTGTCGCGGTCGTCGTCGCGGACAGCGCGATCGACCAGCCCACCGGGCCGAGCGGCGTGCAGCCGAAGAAATTGCTGACGCCCGGCGTCTGGATCACCGCCGCCAGCAGCAGTGCCGAACCCACCCCCGCCACAAGGACGTTGCGGTCCAGCGATCCCGTGGTGAGCGTCTGCCCGAGCTGCGTGCCGACCAGCGCGGCGAGGGCGACCGTGCCGGCGCGGCGCCGGCGTCCGGTCAGTCGCGCGGCGCCCCACGCCAATCCGGCGCCCAGTGTGGTGGTCGCGGCGCGCAGCAGCATCTCGTGGGTCAGCGCGGTGCCCAGCGACTTGTCGGGCCCTTCGCGCAGGAGGTGTTCGATCGCGTCCGCGCGGGGTTCGCGCATCGCGATCGCGACTGCCGGGGCGAGGTCGGTCAACAGGTTCACCAAGAGGATCTGACGTGCCGTCAGGGGCGAGCTGCCGGTCAACGCCGCGGCCAGCACGCTGAATCCGATCTCACCGAAGTTCCCGCCGACCAGGATCGCCAGCGCCGTACGCACCGACGACCACATCGCCCGGCCCTCGACCAGCGCCGCGATGATGGTCTCCAGCCGGTCGTCGCCCACGATCAGATCGGCCGCCGCGGACGCCGCCGGGGTGCCGCGCCGACCCAGGGCGATCCCGACGTCCGCGAGCCTGATCGCCGGAGCGTCGTTCGCGCCGTCGCCCGTCATCGCCACCACGCGGCCGAGGCGCTGGTACGCCTCGATGATGCGCACCTTGTGGCGCGGGCTGCACCGCGCGATGACGTCGACCTCCGGCAGCAGACGGTCCAGCGCGTCGTCGTCGAGTTCATCCAACTCCGCGCCCGTGCACAGCTTTTGCTTCTCGTCGTCTTCGCTGATCGTGGCGGAGATCGCGTCCGCGGTGGCCGGGTGGTCGCCGGTCAGCATGACGATCTGCACGCCGGCCTCGCGCAGCCGCGCGACGGCGTCCGACGCACCCCCGCGTACGGGATCGGACAAGCCGACGAACCCGACGAACGTCAGGTCGGTCACCGCGTCGTCGTCCAACTCGCCTGCCTTGATGGTGCGTTCGGCGATCGCCAGAACGCGGCGCCCGGCGCCTGCCAACTCCTCCGCGGCAGCGGTCATTTGCTTCCGAGCACGGGCGTCGAGCGCGGCGTCGCCCTCGGCCGTACGCCGCCGCGAACAACGCTCCAACACCGTCTCGGGCGCGCCCTTGACACTCAGGAGCCTGCCGCCACCGGGAACGCGCCCGGTGGTCGCGTGGTACGCCCGCGACGGCTCGAACGGCAGCGCGTCGGACCGACGCCAGCCGCCGGCACCCGACTTCGACGTCGCCCGCGCGCGGCGTGCCCCCTCGATCACCGCCCGGTCCGTGTGATGCGCGGGCTTCTCCGACGAGCGCGCCGACGGCGTGGCGCGCATCGCCGCGCCCAGCACCGCACGGAGTTCGTCGTCGATCTCCTCGACCGGCGCAGAGCGCTCGCCGTCCGAGACGACCGCGAGCCGCAGATCGCCTTCGGTGAGCGTGCCGGTCTTGTCGAAGCACAGCACGTCCACGCGCCCGAGAGCCTCGATCGTGCGCGGCCTGCGCACCAGCGCTCCTTCGTCCGCCAGCCTTCGCGCCGCCGCCAGTTGCGCCGCGCCGACCAGGAACGGCAGGCCCTCGGGCACCGACGCGACCGCGAGGTTGACCGCGGCACCGAGCGTCGTCGACAACGGCCGGCCGTGCAGGAGCCCCGCGCCCACGACCGCGCCCGCGGAACCGAGCGCGATCGGGATGCCGTTCTTCGTCAGCGACGACAGGCGCGCCTCCACCCCGGCCCTGGGCGGGGCGTGGCGGGCCGTCGACAGGCTGCGCCCGATCTCGGTGCCCGCACCGGTGGCGACGACGACCGCGACGGCGCGGCCGGCGGCCACCGTGGTGCCCTCGTACACCATCGACCGGCGGTCGGCGAGCTGCGCGGCGATGACCGGCGCGGGGTCCTTGGGCGAGGGCAGCGACTCGCCGGTCAGGGACGACTCGTCCATCTCCAAGCCGTCGGCCTCCATCAGGCGCGCGTCTGCGGGGACGACGTCCCCCGGTCCGAGGAGGATCACGTCACCGCGTACCAAGTCACCTGCGGTCACGACGGATTCGCCGCCGTCCCGGCGCACGCGGGCGCCCACCGCGGAACGCGCGAACAACTCGGCCAGTGCCCGATCCGTACGCACCCGCTGCACCGCGCCGACCAGAGCCGACGTGCCGGTGATCGCACCGACGAGCGCCGCGTCGGTCCCGGACCCGACCGCGGCGGCCAACGCCGCGCCGGCGGCGAGCACGGGAGTGAGCGGATTGGCGAGTTCGTCGAGGAAGGACGACCACAGTCCGGGCCGAGGGTCGGTGTCGGTGTCCTGCTCCCCGGCGGCCCGGGCGCGGGCGGACGCATCTTCCGCGCCGAGGCCTTCGGCGGACGTCCGCAGCCGCGACATCACCGCGTCCACCGGCATCAGATGCCACGGGGTGCCGTCGGCCGGGGTGTCGGCCGGCTGCGCCGACAACTGCCGCGCCCGCCACGCCCCGAGGCAGAACGCCATCGCCGCCGAGGCGGTGCCGGCCTGCGCGCCGCGCGCGGCGGCCCGTGCGGGCGGCGCCTGAAGCGCGGCGACGGCTCCCACGCCGGTGCCGCCGGCGGCCAGGAACACGCTGTCGTGGTCCACCCGGGCGGCGGCCCCGACCGCGTCCACCAGCAGCGCCGCGCCGACCAGGTCGGAGCCGACCAGCAGATGCGCGCCCCACGGCGGGGGGTCCCCGTCATCGTGCACGCCCACCCCGCAGTCCGCCGCGCCCAGAGCACGGCGCCGACCGGAGACGACGAGCACCACGGCGCCGTCCGCCTGGAGCGCGCGGATCGACGACACGATGCGGTGTCCGCCGGGGACGACACGGTCCGCCCAGGCCGGCGGCGGGTCATCGGGGGAGGAGGGATGCGCGCGGGAAGAGCCGTTGCCGGCCCCGGCGGAGGCCTTTTGCGGCGGGATTCCCGGGCGAACGTCGCCGCCCGCGCCGCCTGCGCTGCCCGCTCCGCCCGCTCCGCCCGCTCCGCCCGCTCCGCCCGCTCCGCCCGCGGTGCCGTGCGCAGCCCCGGACCCGGCCACCGTCGCGGCCTCGTCGCCCGGATCGTGTGCCGCGACGACGATCTTCGCGCCGGAACGCCGGGCCGCAGCCGCGATCGCCTCCGCACCCGGTGCCATGCGGCGGGCCAGGCCGACCACAGCCTGGAGGCGCTGTCCCTCGGCGAGGCCCAGAACGTCCTCGGCGTGGCCCTTGCGCAGGCGGGCGGCGGCCTGCCTGCCGGTACGGCCGCGCAGGTCCAGCGCGTCCAACGGGCCGAGTGTCCAACCGTCCTCCGAGCGCGTCTCGGTGACCGCCTCGGGGTCGAACATCCGGAACGCCCGTTCGGCGACCTCCTCCGGCCGCGCGCCGGACAGGGCCGCCACGTCCACGAGTTCGGCGCGGCGCCCGCGCAGCACGGCGGCGTCGATCACGACCGTGTCGACGTGCCCGAGCCGCCGCAACACGCCGCGGTCCATCACGATCACCCCGCGCAGCGCGAGGAGTCGGCCGAGCGATGTCGCGAACCCCTCGCGTCCCGACTCCGGCGCCTTGGCCACGCCCGTGAGCGCGACCGCCGCACCGCGACGCACACCGGCGAGCGGTGCCGCCAGCAGCCCGGCGGCGGACGAGAAGCCCAGCGCGCGCTCCGCGTACCGGTCGGTGGCGTTGTGGGGGACAGGGCGCGGGCGTTCGGTGACGACGGCCTCGGCTGCGGCGTGCTCGGCCCCGAGGATGAGCCGCTCCTCGGCGTCCGTCCACGTCGCACGATGCGCGCGAGCCTCACGCCACGCCGCGGCCCGCTGCACCACGTCGAGGACGAGCCCTTCGCCGCCCGTCGCGACGCCCTGGAGCAGCGCCCCCACGATCGGCATCGCCGACCGTGCGGTGTCCGGGTGCAGCGGCAGCGACTCGGTGGCCCACCGGCGCAGTTTCGGGTGGAACTGGAACGCGGCGGCCGTCGCGGCGACTTCGCGCGGCAGCGGCGCCCACGGCGCGATGCGGTTGACCAGCGACAGCCACAGTCCCACGCCGTCCGCGGCGAACGCGGCCACGGAACGCCGCGTGCCGGGCCCCTCGCACGGGTGGTGCGCAATCTCACCCCACTCGTCGGTCGGCTCGCCGACCATGTGGGCGCACTCCGCGCCCGGCGGTGCCTCGCCGCCGACCTCCGCCTCGGCGCGCGCGACAATGTCGACGAGTTCGCCGCGCCGCGTGTCCGCTGACTCCAGCGCGACGATCACCCGGGCACTCGGCGCGTTGACCCGGGCCCACGCGACATCCGGGTGCTCTTCCAACGCACGTTCGATCCGGCGCGCGAGGCGTCCGCCGTCGGGGCCGTGTACGCCGTAGACCTCGATGTGGCAGCGTCCCGGCCGCGACCAGATACCGCGCCTGCCCCGACCGACGGCCGCCTCGGCCAGGCCGACCGCGCCGCGCAACCCGGTCGTGACACCGGCCGCCAGCAGTCCCGATCCGGGTACGCGCCGAAATTCCAGGCCGAGCACGGGCACCTCCTTTGGTTTCGGGTCCACCTTCGGCGCTGCCCAGGACACGCCGGGCTACACGGCTCGTCTTGCGCCTGACGAGGACGTGGCGAAACCTTTCGCCGGCCGAGCCGCCACGCGCCGGCAACGCCGGCGCACAAGGTCGCCCCCCACCCGAGCCGGCAGGCCCCAGCTACCGCACCGCAACGGCAAAGGGGCAGGTCACGCCTGGTGTCGGCAGCTGTGCAGGGAAACCGCTCCGAGTAGATGCCGCCGATCCGGGCAGCGTCCTCGCACGGCGGCAGCCCGTCAGGGCACCGCCGCTTCCACGGTTTTCGCCGTCCCGGCCCGACTTCCGTGCGCCGGCGTCCGTGGCGAACCAGACGGGCGGTACGCGCCTCCGTCGTGACCGCCGCGAACCAAGAAGGAGTTCCACCATGTGTGGCTTGAGCGGAGAGGTTCGCTTCGACGGGCACCGGCCCGACGTCGCAGCGGTCGAACGCATGACCGACCGCCTCGCGGCGCGCGGACCGGACGGCCGGGGCGTATGGTCCCAGGGCGCGGTCGCGCTCGGACACCGCCGCCTCGAAGTCATCGACCTGTCGGAGCGCGGCACACAGCCGATGACCGACCCGCACACCGGCCTCACCGCCGTCTTCAACGGCTGCATATACAACTACCGTGAGCTGCGCGCCACCCTGCGGTCCCGAGGGCACCGCTTCTTCTCGACGTCCGACACAGAAGTGCTCATGGCGGCCTACCGCGAGTGGGGCGTCTCCTGCGTCGAACGGCTGTACGGCATGTTCGCGTTCGTCATGGTCGAGCACGCCGAGGGACGCGTCGTCCTGGGCCGCGACCGGCTCGGCGTCAAACCGCTCTACCTCGCCGACCAGCCCGGCCGACTCCGCTTCGCCTCGTCCCTGCCGGCACTGCTCGCGGGCGGCGGCGTCGACACGTCCCTCGACCCCGTCGCCCTGCACCAATACCTGTCCCTCCACGCGACCGTGGCCGCGCCGCGCACGATCCTGTGCGGCGTACGCAAACTTCCCCCCGCCACCGTGCGCGTCATCGAGCCCGACGGCAGCCACACCGACCACCGCTACTGGCAGCCCGAGTACACCCGCCGCCCCGAACACGCGGACATGGACGCCGCCGACTGGCGCGACGCGGTCCTCGCCGCCCTGCGCGCCTCCGTGCGGCGCCGCGCGGTCGCGGACGTGCCGGTGGGCGTCCTGCTGTCCGGCGGCCTCGACTCCAGCCTCATCGTGGCGCTGCTCGCCGAGGAGCAGCACGAGGACCTGGCGACGTTCAGCGTCGGGTTCGAGACCGAGGGCGGCGAAGTGGGCGACGAGTTCGCGTACTCCAACCTCGTCGCCCGGCACTTCGCCACCGACCACCACCAGATCCTCGTGCCGTCCGACCGGCTCCCGCTCGCCCTCGACCGCGCGGTGGCGGCCATGAGCGAGCCGATGACCAGCCACGACGTCGTCGCGTTCCATCTGCTGTCCGAGCAGGTCGCCAAACACGTCAAGGTCGTCCAGAGCGGCCAGGGCGCCGACGAGGTCTTCGCCGGCTACCACTGGTATCCGGACTTCGCCAGCGCACCGCGCGCCGAAGCCCCCGCGGCCTACGCCGACGTCTACTTCGACCGACCGCACGCCGACCTCGCGCGGATCGTCGAACCCGATATGTTGCCCGCCCACGACCCGTCCGCCGACCTGGTCGACACGCACATGTCCGAGCCAGGCGCCGACACCGCCCTCGACGCCGCGCTGCGCCTGGACACCCACGTGATGATGGTCGACGACCCGGTCAAGCGCGTCGACAACATGACGTCCGACTGGGGTCTGGAGGCGCGGGTCCCGTTCCTGGACCACGAACTGGTCGAACTCGCCGCCGCGTGCCCGCCCGAACTCAAGCTCACACAGGGCGGCAAGGGCGTGCTCAAGGACGCCGGACGCGTGGTCCTGCCCCGCGAGGTCGTCGACCGGCCCAAGGGCTACTTCCCGGTGCCCGCTATCCGGCACATGGCCGGCCCCGTCCTCGAACGCGTGCGCGAAGCCCTTGCGGCCCCCGAGGCCCGCCGCCGCGGGGTGTTCCGCCGCGAGTGCGTCGACGCGCTGTTGGCGGCACCGGACACCCACCGCACCAAGCGAGGGGCGAACGCCCTGTGGCAAGTGGCTTTGTTGGAGATATGGCTGCAAGAGCACCGGATCAGGTGACCGGCGCCCCCGCCCCCGCGGGGCCGGTTGCGGCACCGCTGCCCGACGCGGCCGGCCACGGCACCCGTGCGCCGCGCGTCGCGGCACACAGCTGCCTGCACCCGACCGCGTCGCCGTCCGGCGCGCACGTCGCCTTCATCTGCGACCGCGAAGGCGTGCCGCAACTGTGGACCGCGTCCGCCGACGACACGGCACCCCGCGCGCTGGACACCGGACCGGATCCGGTGCGCGAGGTCTCGTGGTCGCCCGACGGCCGGTGGATCGCGTACACCACCGCGCCCGGAGGCAGCGAGCACACCAGGGTCCTGTGCGTACGCCCCGACGGAACCGGCCGCCGCATTCTGGCGGGTGCCGACCCGGGCCAATCCGCCCACCTGGGCGCATGGGCGAGGGACGGCAGCGCGGTGGCCCTCACGGTCACCGAAAGCGGCGCGGGCAACCACGGCGGCATCGCCGCGCGCAGCGGGACCGGCAGGAACGGCGGCACCACGGGAAACGACACCGAGGACACGCCCCCCGCGCGAGCGCGTGCGACCGGGCGGATGCCTCCGGATACCGTCGTCGACGGCCTCCCGCGCACCTGGCCCCGCGAGGGCGTCGGCGCCGAAGGCTATCCGCTGCGCCGCCGGTTGACCGCGTACCTCGTCGACCCGGACGGCCTGGCCGCAGCCGCGCTGCTGACCACCGAGGCACACGCCTCGTCGCTGCGCGTCTGCGACCTCACACCCGACGGCCGTCTCGCGCTCGTCCGGCGCGGCCCGCGCGGGCGCCGCGAGGCCGTCGTGCTGGAGACCGCGTCGCGCGAGACCAGGAGCGTGTTCCCCGTCGCCGACGGCGACCCGTGGATCGGCGGCTTCACCGACAACGGCGGCGTGGTGTGGCTGCGCAGCGACGCCGACCGGGAGTTCGCCGCACTGTGCGCCGCGCGGCTGCGCCCGGACGGCTCGTGCGCGGAATTCACGCCGGTGATCGCCCGTGAGGGGGCCGGACTGGAACTGCTCCACGTCCCGCACGGCGAGAACCCCGCCGCGCTGGTGTGGAACGTGCGCGGATGCAGCGAGTTCGAGCTCGCCACCCTCCGGTCGGAGCCATCGGATGCGGTCCCGCCACGCGAAGAGGCGCCCGCAGCAAGGCGGTTTGAACTGCGCACCCCCGACGGCGGCCTGCCCGCCCGGCCCGCGGTCCTCCGCGACGAGCCCGACGTGCCGCCTCCCACCGCGGCCCCGAGCCCGTCCCCGCTGCCGTCCCCGCTGCCGGTGTCGTTGCCGCACGAAGTGGTCACCCGGCTCGCCGAGGCTGGTCCGGGTGCGTACCTGGTCGGGCTGTCCGGGTCCCAGCGTTCGCCGGGAGTCTGGCGCGTGCAGGCGGCAGGCACGGCGGTGCGCACCGGCTGGTCCGCACGCGACGACGCGCTCGCCGGCCCCGGCAGCCGCCCCGTCCGCCCCGAACTCCTGGAACTGTCCGCCCGCGACGGCCTCGCGCTGAGCGGCTGGTACCACCGCGCGCCGGAACGCGCCGACGACCGACCCGGGCCGTGCGTCGTCCACCTGCACGGCGGCCCCGAGTCCCAGGAGCGCCCGGTCTACGCGTCGATGTACCACGAACTGCTCGCGCGCGGCATCGACGTCTTCGCGCCCAACGTGCGCGGCTCCTCCGGTTTCGGGAAGTCCTTCGTGGACGCCGACCTCGGCGCGGGCCGGTTCGCCGCGATCGACGACGTCGCGGACTGCGCGGCCCACGTGGTGCTGCGCGGCCTCGCGGACCCGGCGGGGCTCGCCGTCATGGGTCACTCGTACGGCGGTTACCTCACCCTGGCGTCGCTCGTCTGGCACCCGGAGGTGTTCCGGACCGGCGTCACCGTGTGCGGGATGTCGTCGTTCGCGACGTTCTTCGCCGGCACCGAGCCGTGGATCGCCGAATCGGCCGCCGTCAAATACGGCCATCCCGAACACGACCGCGAACTCCTGCACGCGTTGTCCCCGTTGACGAGGTTCGACGCCCTGCGCGTTCCGTTCCTGGCCGTCCACGGGGAACACGACACCAACGTTCCGGCCGACGAGTCCCGGCAGGCCGTGCGCGCCGCCCGCGACCGCGGCATCCCCGCCGAACTGCTGGTGCTGCGCGAGGAAGGCCACGACTTCCAGCGCGCGGCCAACCGAAGGCTCTTCCGAGCCCGCGCGGCCGACTGGATCGAGCGCCATCTGTCGTCGTGACCGCCCGCCCGTGTCACATGGCCGCGTCGTCCCACTGGTCGAGGAGGGCGTCCTCGGTCGGGGCCTCCACGGGGGCCGTGGGCATGTCGAGGTCCTGTTCGGCCCAGATGACCTTGCCCTCGGGGGTGTACCGGGTTCCCCAGCGGGCGGCGAACTGGGCGACGAGGAACAGGCCGCGTCCGCCCTCGTCCGTGGCCGTGGCCCGCCGCAGGTGGGGGGCGGTGCTGCTGCCGTCGGAGACCTCGCAGGTCAGCGTGCGGTCGAGGAGCAGGCGAACCCGGATCGGCTGCCTGCCGTACCGGATCGCGTTGGTGATCAGCTCGCTGAGGATCAGCTCGGTGTTGAACGCGAACTCCTCGAAGCCCCACGCGCCCAACTGCCGGGCGCAGGCCGCCCGTACTGGCGCCACGGCGTCCGGAGTCTGGCGCACGGTCCACACCGCGACGTGGTCGGGGTCGAGGCGCCGCGTGCCGGCGATCAGGAGGGCGACGTCGTCGATGGGACGCGCGGGCAGCATGTCGTCCAGGACCGCGCTGCACATCTGGTCCGGGGTGAGTTCGTGCGCGGCGGCCAGCGAGGAGTGCAGGCGCCGCAGTCCCGCGTCCAGGTCGCGCCGACGGTGCTCCACCAGCCCGTCGGTGAACATCACGAGGCGGGAGCCTTCGGGCACGTTCATCTCCGCGGTCTCGATCGGCAGGCTGCCGGCCAGGCCCAGGGGCGGCGACACCGGGATGTCGGGGAACTCCACTCGGCCGTCCGGCAGCACGAGGGCCGGATTCATGTGGCCGGCCCGTGCCACGGCCAGCCGGCCGGTGACCGGGTCGTAGATCGCGTACAGGCACGTCGCCCCGGTGATGGCCGCGCTGTCGTCGGTGAGCTCCAGGTCGCTGCGGGCCACCAACTCGTCCATGCGGCCAAGCAGTTCGTCGGGCGACAGGTCCAGGGTCGAGAAGTTGTGCGCGGCCGTGCGCAGCCTGCCCATCGTTGCGGCGGCGTGCAGCCCGTGGCCGACGACGTCGCCGACGATGAGGGCCACCCGCGCTCCGGACAGCGGGATCACATCGAACCAGTCGCCGCCGACCCCGGCGTGCGCGGGCAGATAGCGGTACGCGACATCCAGCGCGTTCTGGGCCGGCAGCTCGTGCGGCAGCAGGCTGCGCTGCAAGGTCACCGCGACGGTGTGCTCGCGCGTGTAGCGGCGGGCGTTGTCGATCGACAGCGCGGCGCGCGCGGCGAGCTCCTCGGCGATCGCGAGGTCGTCCTCGTCGAACGGCTGGGAGGTCTCCGCACGCCAGAAGTTCGCCGTCCCCAACGTGATGCCGCGGGCGCGCAGCGGGACGCTCACGAGCGAGTGGATGCCGTACGCGGCGAGCCTGTCGGCATGCTTCGGATCGCGCGCCCAGGCCCGGCCGCTGCCCAGGTCGGCGTGCAGCACGGCCCGGCCTGTCGCGGCAACCGTGTCGGGGGAGTCCGACTCGTCCTCTGTCGCCTGCCCGGCCCCGAGCACCGGCGGATCGGCGCGGACGCTGCGGACGGCGGCCCGCCGCAGACGGCCGCCGGACGCCTCCTCGCCCCGGAAGACGGGGTCGAGCAGGTCGACGGTCGCCAGGTCGGCGAACCTGGGCACGGCGACGTCGGCCAGTTCCTCGGCGGTCCGTGCGACGTCCAAGGTGGTGCCGATGCGCACACCCGCCTCGTACAGCAGCCCCAAGCGCTCGCGGGCGACGTCGACGCGGCCGGCCAGGGCCCGCAGTTCGGTGGTGTCCCGCAGCGTCACCACATGGCCGGCCGGCCGGCCGTCGGGCGCGGTCGCACGTTTGTTCACCGACACGAGGCGGTCCCCGGAGGCGTACACCTCGTCGTTCGCCGGTCGCTCCGAGGCCAGAAGCTCCGTCAGCTCAGGGGACAGCCCGACGTCGCGGACCGTGTGCGACTCGGCGTCGGCGGGCAGGTCCAGCAGCCGGCGGGCCTCGTCGTTGACCAGCAGCAGGCGCCCGTCGGCCGCGACGATCAGCACGCCTTCGCGCACGGCGTGCAGCACCGCGTCGTGGTGCTCGTACATCCGCGTCATCTCGGCAGGACCAAGTCCGTGCGTCTGCCGCCGCAGGCGGCGGTTCACCAAGGCCGTGCCCAACGCCGTCACGGCGAGAGCGCCGGCCGTGCCACCCAGGATGACGGGCATCTGGCGGTCCACCGTGTTGCCGACCGAATCGGCGGTGATACCGGAAAGCACCGTGCCGACGATTCGCCCGTCAGGAGCCCGGACCGGTGCTGCGGCGTTCACGACACGGCTTTCGGGTGTCTCGATGATCGTGGTCTTCGACTCGCCGCTGCTGATGAGGTCCCTGACCTGGGGCGGTGCCGGGGCCCCGATCGCTTCGGCCAGGGGATGCGTGACGAAGGTGCCGTTCATGTCGACAACGACGATGAACTCCACATTGGCGGCCGTGCGGGCCGCCTCGGCCCACGGCTGGAGTACCGCCGTCGGATCAGGGCCGGTCAGCGCCTGCGCCGTGAGCGGGGAGAGCGCGAACGTCTCCGCGGCAGCCGTCGACCGGTTCCGGGCGTCGCGGGTGCTGTCGCGCTCGGTCTGGAGGACCAGTGCCACGGCCGCGGCCGCCGCGAGAAGCAGGACCACGAGTGTCTGGAGCAACAGCACCTGTCCGGCGACGCTGCGTGGAACCAGACGGCGGACCCAACGGCTCGCGCGGCTCCGCCCGGGGCGCTCGGGGCGCTCGGTCGGAGCCTGTCGCCGATCCCGAGGCGCCGCGTGGGAGCCCCGCCGCGAGGACCGCCGGAAAACGTCTGGCATGTAGACATTCTTAACATTCGGTATCTGGCAGTCATATGGTGCGCGTACGCCGCGGGGTGCCGAGACTGCCGTGACCCGTCGGTCCCAGACCAAACTGGGGCAATTCAACATCGAGGTGTGGGCCGAAGCCACCCGGCCGACCGCATCGGACCGACGCACGGCCGCGCGTACTGCATTTTCAGTACGCCGAGTGACGGCACTTGCACGACGACGGGACAGGGGCGTTCCGGAGAGCCTGAAGACCTCCTGAGATCAGCCGAGATCAGATGTGGGGTTCTTCGCCATGGCGACCTTCCTGTACCGACTGGGCCGCGCGGCATTCCGCCGGCGGCTCTACGTCGTCCTGCTGTGGCTTGCGGTGCTGGCCGCCGTCGCCTTCGGCGCGGCCACTTCGTCCGAAGCCTCCGACGACGGGTCGTCGATGCCCGGTATCGAAGCCGGGCAGGCGTACGACCTGATGAACGAGCGGTTCCCCGGCACCGAGGCCGACGGCGCGACCGCCCGCGTCGTCTTCCGTGCGCCGGACGGGCAGCAGGTGACCGCGGCCCCGCACCGCACGGTCGTCGAGCAGGCGGTCGCCGACATCGCGGACGATCCCCAAGTCGCGCGCGCCGTCGGCCCGTTCGGAGACCAGGCCGGAGCGGTGAGCCAGGACGGGCGGACGGCGTACGCCACCGTCACCTACCAGGTCAAGGCGGAGGACCTCACCGACACGAGCAAGGCCGACCTGGAGAACGCCATCGACCAGGCACGGCACGCGGGCCTGACCGTCGAGGCCGGCGGCTCCGCGATCGCGGAGAACCCGGGCGCCGGCGGAGCCGCCGAGGCGATCGGCGTGCTCATCGCCGCCGCGGTGCTGGTGATCACCTTCGGATCGCTCGCCGCCGCCGGGCTCCCGCTGCTCACCGCCGTGCTCGGGGTGGGCATCAGCATGGCCGCGATCATCGCGCTCGGCAGTACCTTCGGACTCTCCGGAACGACCGGCACGCTCGCCTCCATGCTCGGACTCGCGGTCGGCATCGACTACGCGGTCTTCGTCGTCGCCCGCTACCGCGAGGAACGCGCCAAGGGGCATGCGGCCCAGGAAGCCGCCGGACTCGCCGTCGGAACCGCCGGATCCGCCGTGGTCTTCGCCGGCCTCACCGTCGTCATTGCCCTCGCCGGGCTTTCCGTCGTCGGCGTCCCGATGCTGACGAAGATGGGCCTGGCCGCCGCCGGCGCGGTCGTGGTCGCCGTGCTCATCGCCTTGACACTGGTCCCGGCACTGCTCGGATTCTGGCCGCGCGCGGTGCTCGCGCGCAGTGAACGCAAGGGGGCCAAGCCTGCGCGGCGGAAGGACAACGCCGGAACGCGGTGGGCCCGGTTCGTGTTGCGGCGCCCGCTCCCGGTGCTGCTGGTCGCCGTCGCGGGCCTGGGCGCGTTGGCCGTGCCCGCCATGGACCTGCAACTGGGCATGCCGGGCGACGAGGCCAAGTCCACCGCGACCACCGAGCGCCGCGCGTACGACGCCCTCGCCGACGGCTTCGGCCCCGGCTTCAACGGCCCCCTGACCGTCGTCGTCGACGCGCGCCCGGCCGCCGACCCGCAGGCCGCGGTGTCCTCGATCTCCGGCACGATCGCCCGCACGGAGGGCGTTGTGACCGTCTCCGCACCCAGGTTCAACACCGCCGGCGACACCGCGGTGCTCACCGTCACACCGTCCACCGCGCCCACGAGCGAGCGGACCAAGGACCTCGTCCACGCCATCCGCGGTGAACGCGGCGCGACCGAGGCGGCCACGGGAGCAACCTACAAGGTCACCGGAACCACCGCGATGAACATCGACATCGCGCAGAAGATGCAGAACGCGCTGGTTCCCTACCTCGTGGTCGTGGTCGGCCTCGCGTTCCTGCTCCTGCTGCTGGTCTTCCGATCCGTGCTCGTCCCCCTCAAGGCCGCCCTCGGCTTCCTGCTGTCGGTGCTCGCCTCGCTCGGCGCGGTCGTCGCCGTCTTCCAGTGGGGCTGGTTCGCCGAGTTCCTCGGCGTCCAGCAGACCGGGCCGGTCATGAGCATGATGCCGATCTTCCTCGTCGGCATCGTCTTCGGGCTGGCCATGGATTACGAGGTGTTCCTGGTCTCCCGGATGCGCGAGGCGTATGTCCGGGGGGAAGCCCCCCGGCAGGCCGTCGTGACCGGCTTCCGGTCCAGCGCCCGAGTCGTCGCGGCGGCGGCGCTCATCATGATGGCGGTCTTCTCCGGCTTCGTCTCCGCCGAGGAGTCCATGGTCAAGATGATCGGGTTCGCACTCGCGATCGCGGTCCTGTTCGACGCCTTCGTCGTGCGCATGGCGATCGTCCCCGCTGTCTTGGCCCTTCTCGGCGCCCGCGCCTGGTGGCTGCCGCGATGGCTGGACCGGGTCGTCCCGCGCGTCGACGTCGAGGGCGAGGCGCTGAACCACCACGCTCCCAGCGCGGCCGGGTCCGGCTCCGGCGACGAGCGCGACCCGGTACACGTCTGACCCGGCCGACCGGCGGCGAGACCGGCCCACGCGCGGGCGGCCCGGCCGAACACCGGCCGCCCGCGCCGATCACGTGCCCGCGTCCTCGACAATGGGCCTGACCACTTCGACCGGAGAACCGATGCTCACCACTTGGCGGCGGTACGTCCAGCGACACCCCAAGGGCACCGAAGCGGTGTTCCTGATGCTGCTGTTCGCTGCGGCCGGGCCCGCGAGCCAGGTTGCGAGCGATTCGTACGGCGAGTTGGACTGGTTCCCGGGGTATCTCACCGCGGCCGTCGCCTGCCTCGCCCTGCTGTGGCGTCACCGGTATCCGCGCACCGTGGTCGCGGTCACCGCGGTCTGCGCCAGCGCCGCCGGCGGCGTCGGCTATCTGATCACCCCCTTGCTTCTGGCCCCGGTCATGGTCGCGCTGTACCAACTGGCCGTCCGTGCGTCCCGCACCACGACGCAGGGCTACTGCGCGGGAGTCATCGCGCTGATCGTCGTCACGGCCGTGCTGTCCGACAAGTACGGCCACCCGTGGGCGCTCAAGACGATGGGCCCCGTGTTCTGGCTCGTGGTCCCCGCACTCACCGGCGCGATGGTCAAGACACGGCGCGCCTACCTCGAAGCGGTGCGCGCACGCGCCGAACACGCCGAGCGCACCCGCGAGGAGGAAGCCCGCAACCGCGTCGCGGCAGAACGCGTGCGCATCGCCCGCGAACTCCACGACGTGGTCGCCCACCACCTCGCCCTCGCCAACGCGCAGGCCGGTACGGCCGCCCACCTCGTGCGCAACCGCCCTGAGCAGGCCGCGCAGATCCTGGACGACCTGGCCGGCACCACGTCGTCGGCGCTGCGCGAACTCAAAGCCACCGTCGGCCTGTTGCGCCGCCACGACGACCCCGCGGCTCCCCTGGAGCCGTCTCCCGGGCTGGCGCGACTGCCCGAACTGGTCGCCGCGTTCGGCACCGCGGGACTCGATGTCGAGGTCACCGTAGAGGGTGAGGCGAGGCGGCTCTCGCCCGGTGTGGACCTGACCGCGTTCCGGATCGTGCAGGAGGCGCTCACCAACGTCGCCAAGCACGCGGGAGTCGACCGCGCGCAGGTGCGTCTCGCGTACCGCAGCAACCTCGTTACCATCACCGTGCGCAACGACGCGGGACCCACCGTGCCGCCCCCGGGCCCGTCCGCCTCCGGCGGAGGATTCGGCGTCATGGGCATGCACGAACGCGCCCAATCCGTCGGCGGCACCCTCCGTACGCACCGCCGACCGGAAGGCGGCTTCACTGTGGTGGCCGAACTCCCCGTCAACGCATGACCGTTGGAAGGAACACCGACCCGATGCCCATCCGCGTGCTGCTCGCCGACGACCAGGCTCTGCTGCGCACCACGTTCCGCATCCTGATCGACTCGTGCGACGACATGGAGGTGGTCGGCGAGGCCGCCGAGGGAAGGCAGGCCGTCGAACTCACGCGTACGCACCGGCCCGACATCGTCCTCATGGACATCCGCATGCCGGGCACAGACGGTCTCGCGGCGACCACCGCCATCTGCGCGGACCCGGAACTCGCCGGCGTCCGCGTCCTCATCCTCACCACGTTCGAGACCGACGAGTATGTCGCCCAGGCCCTGCGCGCGGGTGCCAGCGGCTTCCTCGGCAAGGACGTCACCGCGGACGCTCTGCTGGACGGCATCCGCACGGTCGCGTCCGGGGAAGCGCTCCTGTCGCCGACGGCGACGCGCGCGCTGATCGCCCAATTCATCGCGGCCCCGCAAGCCCCCGCACCCGCGCCCGTCGCCTTGGACGCCTTGACCACCCGGGAACGCGAAGTCATGGCGATGGCCGCCGAAGGCAAGTCCAACAGAGACATCGCGGACGAGCTCGTCGTCAGCCCTCTGACCGTCCGCACGCACATCCAGCGTGCGATGACGAAACTGAGCGCCCGGGACCGGGCCCAGTTGGTGGTCATCGCCTACCAGTCCGGGCTGGCCCGTCCGACGGGCTGAGGAAAGAACGAACTCCGTTACTGTGCCACGCCGTTCCGGCGCACTCCCCGGTCGGCACCTCATCCGATGGGGGCACGCGGCGGCGTTGTTCGAAAGAACGGTCAGGCGCCGGCAGGCGTCGTGTCGGGGGCGGGATCCGCCTCGCGGTTCCAGAGCACCCGGACCTTGATGTGGAACGCCGTCTCGGCCTTCGTGACGACGACACCCGCCGAGGCGGACAGGTCGATGCCGAACTCGATCTCCACTTCCGCCGGTTCGGCCCGGCGGAGCTGGGCGAGCACGGCCCGCGCGGTCTGCCCCACCGGTGCGAGCGCCTGCTGGAGGGTCTGCGGCAGGTCGCGCACCGCGTCACCCACCCGGCCCGCGCGCACCGGCCCATCGAAGTCGTGCGCGTACTGGACCGTTTCGAAGAGGATCGCGCCGCCGTCCTCCAGCGGCACACGTACAAGCTCGCGGTCCATGCCGCCCCCCGTCGGTGCGCCCCATCGCCGACGGCCACGCTACCGCCGTCGGGCTGCCGGCACAGCCCCTGGTTGCAAACGAAAACCCTTGGCCAAAAAGGGATTTCGTAGGTCACGACGATCGCGGCGAGACCCGGGCAGACCCGCGGAGGGGGCTACCGCGCGACCTCCTGCCCTCCCGGCCCCGCTCGGTCTTTGACCGATCGAGACCCCGCTGCGGTCACTACCGCACCGGGCCGCCGACCGGCGTGGTCTCGGTGGCGAGCGTGTCGCGGTAGACCACGCCGGACAGTCGGCGGGCCAGGCGGCGCGGGATGATCGGCACATGCGCGGCAGCCCCGATGAGGGCGTTCCGGGTCGTGCGGAGGCGGGGGTCGACCACCGCGAGCCTCGTCAGGCGGTCGGTCAGCGCGATCACCTGGCGGGCGACCGGGCGCCGGGCGGCCTCGTACTCGTCGAGGAGCCCGAGCGGAGCTCCGTCCAGGATCGCGTCGAGGACGGCGGCGAGGGCGGCGGCGTCGACGATGCCGACGTTCATGCCCTGTCCGCCCGCCGGGCTGTGCACGTGCGCGGCGTCGCCGGCCACGACGAGGCGGCCCTGGTGGTACCGGGCGGCGAGCCGGTGGTGGATGTGGAAGCGCGAGCTCCGGTCGACCCGTTCGACCCGTGCGCGGTCGCGGCGCGGGCCGCGCGCGTCGAGCAGGTGTTGGACGAAGTCCCGGTCGATGGCACCCGGCGCGTCCGACGCGCTGCCGACGACACGGTGGAGGCCCGCCGGCAGCGGGGCCACGAAGAGCAGGCCGGCGGGGGAGAGGTAGAGGACTGCCTGACTCCTCGGCACGCCGCCGGAGACCTTGATGTCGGCCAGCACGAACTCCTCGGCGTACTTGCCGCCTTCCAGCGCGATGCCGGCCTCCTCGCGGACCGTGCTGTGCATGCCGTCGCACCCGACGACGAACGACGCGCGGATCGTCCGCCCGGCCGTGCACCGCGCGAGCACCCCGTCGTCGTCCTGCGTGACCGACGCCAGCTCCCAGGGCCGCAGCACCTCGACACCGGACGCGGCCAGGCGGTCGGTGAGGACCGCCTCGGTCACGTGTTGCGGGACCATCAGGGCGTACGGATAGGCGGACGGGACGCGGTCGAACATGATCGGCATGAGGACCCGGTCCCGGTCGCGGACCGTGAACCGCCGCACCCTGATCCCGAGATCGACCAGGCGCGCGGCCACGCCCAGCCAGTCGAGGACCTCCAGTGTCCGCGCGTGCACCACGACCGCGCGCGATGTGTCCCGCGTCCGCTCCTCTTTGTCCACGACCACGACGCGACGCCCCTCCCGCGCCAGCGCCGTGCCCAGCGCGAGACCGGTCGGTCCGGCGCCCACGACGAGAACGTCGGTGTCGAAGCCCGGGGAGGTGCCGTGTCGGCTCATGTCGGAGACTCCCGTCCTGCGTGGCCCGGCCCGCCGGCAACAGCTACCTCGGCGGACCGCGCGGAAACGTGCTCCGCGGGCGGTTCCGGGCCCGGAGAGTGTGCCCGGCGACGTGCCCTCGCACGCCGAGCCCGCCCGCGTGAGCGGGGTCGGCGGCCCGGTGGGCGAGCTCCGGAGCCGGGTGGATCCAGACCGGGCCGAAGCAGTGGGATGGGGGGAACCGCTATTCAAACGTCGAGCCATGGGCGTTTTGAGTGATTTGAGTAACACGTAGCCCATCCATGTGTCCGTTTTGCTCATGTTTATTGGCTTGTAAGGTGTCCGGCGGCTTCCTCGTGGCGCCGACTTTTCTCCCGCGTCTGTGAGACTCTTCGAGGGCGTTTCCCGCCCCGCCGTGCCTCAGCGTCGAGCCGCACGGATCGATCACAGACCAGGGCATCCCGACCGGGGCGCAACGGCCGGTCGGGACTCCACCACCGGGCTGCGCCCGCGTCGTACGCATGCTCCTCGACGCCAGCGAAAGCCCAGTTGTGCCTGTTTCACTCCCCGACGTGCCCGCGCGCGCCGACCTTCCGGCGCCCCGACCCCCCGCCGACGCCCTTGTCGAGCCGGGCGCCCGCAGCCGCCGCGAGGCACGTGGCGACCGGTCGCCGTGGCGCTGCCTGAGGCACCGGGACATGCGGTGGTGGTCCCTCGCCAACGCCGTGTCGAACATCGGCACGTGGATGCAACTGACCGTCCAGAATCTGTTGGTCTTCCAGATCACCGGGTCGGCCGCGGTGACCGGACTCTCGCTGTCGGTGCAGGCCGCCGCCGGCCTGATGTTCGGCGTCACCGGCGGAAAGCTCGTCGACCGCTTCCCGCGCAAGACCATCGCCGCGCTGAGCCAGGCGGCACTCGGCTGCGTCGCGTTCGGCACGGCGGCGCTGATCGTGCTAGGGCTGCTCAACGTGCCCGCGCTGCTGGTCCTCGCGGCCGTCACCGGCCTCATCGCGACCGTCGACGCCCCCGCCTGCGCGCTGCTGGGGAACGACCTGGTGCCCGAGGAGGACGTGCCGTCCGCGATCGCGCTCGGATCCGTCGTGCACAGCGTGGGGCGCCTGATCGGAGCCGCCTCGGCCGGGGTCATGGTCGGGTTCCTCGGCATCGCGTCGGTGTTCGCCGCCAACGGCGTGTCGTTCGTATTCGTCACCGCGGTGATCCTCTTCCTGCGACCGATCCGCGGCCGTTCGCGGATCGCCGCCGTGTCGCCGCAGCAGGACGGTGATCGTTCGGCACCTACGAAGCGACCGAGCGGAACCGGACGCGAGGGTGTCGCGTACTTCATGCGGCAGCCGCACCTGGTCGCGCTCGCCGCCGTCTGCGCGGTCAGCGCTGTCCTCGGCCGCAACTACGCGCTGACGCTCGCGGTGCTGGTCACCGGACCGCTCGCCGGGGGAGCAGCCGAGTACGGACTCGTCTCGACGGTCCTCGCGGTCGGCGGAGTGCTCGGCGCTGTGCTCGCGGGCAGGCTGCGCCGACCGTCCGTACGCCTGGTCGCCGTACTCGCCGGCGCCGGAGGCCTGTTGCAGGCGACCGCGGGACTCGCGCCCACCCTGCTGCTGCTCGCGGTGTTGATCGTGCCCATGTCCGTCGTGGAGTCGGTCGCGGACACCGCGGCCACGACGGTCCTCCAGACGGACCCGCCCGAGCACATGCGCGGCCGTGTCCTCGGTGTGTGGAGCACGCTGAGCACGGGGTGGGGACTCATCGGGCCGCCCTTCCTCGGCCTGCTGATGGAAACCGCGGGCGCCCGGGGCTGCCTCGTCGCCGGCGGCCTGTTCATCGCCGCCGCGACCGCCGCCGGCCTGCAACTGACCGCCCGCCGCCGCGTCGCCGAACCGGCGCCGGCGATGGCGTGAGGCAGCCGCTCGGGGCGGAGGCTCGCCAACGGACGCGGCAGGCCCCGTCCGGTCTCCCGGCATGCCCGGTTGACCGGAGATCCCCACGCCGGGCAGCCCGGGCACTATCAGTGTCGCCGTGCCGAACGCGACGCAGCCGAGTGCCGCCCGGTTCGGCGCGGGGATGGCCTTGCGCGGGAAGCGGTCGACGAGCTTTCCGCCGGTGACGCCGAACATCAGGCCGGCGGGGGCCCCGTACCGGCAACCAGGCCTGCGCCGTTCCGCGCCGCGGCGCCCTCCTGCCCCGACGGGTGCGTCCCTCAGGCGGTCGGGCCGTGTGACCCCCGGGCCGCAGGGCAAGCGAGCACTTCGTCCACCGCGTCCACAACCGCGTCCACGTGGATCGCGCCGAGGACGGGGTCGACGCGGTCGCCGTGCGGGTCTCCCCGGTAGCCCGGCGGCGCCGGCCACAGCACCCTGTTGTGGGGCCGCGCGGGCGGACCCCACTCGGCGGGCGGTGTAGGGCCGAACAACAGCACTGACGGACGGTCGTACGCCGAGGCCAGATGCGCCACACCCGTGTCGCCGCAGACGACGACCCTCGCCACTGCCACGAGTGCGGCGAGGTCGGTGAGCGCGGCGGTCTCCGCCCGGCGCGCGCCGGCCGCCGCCACGTCGTCCACCAGCGCCGACTCGCCGGGGCCACCGGTGACCACGACCCGATGCCCCCGCGCCGACAGCTCCGCGACCAGCCCGGCGAACCGTACGGTCGGCCAGCGGCGCGACGCGGACGCCGCTCCCGGGTGGACCACCGTCGCGCCGGCCCATGCGTCCCAGGCACTGCCCGCAGGAGGCCTCCGCAACGCGAGGTCGTCCGGATCCGCGGGAATCCCCGACTCCGTCAACAGGCGGCACCAGCGCGCTCGTTCGTGCTCGTCCTGCCGCCATACCGGGCCGGCGTAGCCCCCGCCGGTCGGCCCGCCGAAGGCGATCAGCCGACGCGGTCGCAGCGCCGCGAGCCGGTCATGGCTCTGCGGCCCCCGGCCGTGCAGGTCGACGGCCACGTCCGGACGCGGGCCGGTCCACGCCACCGGGGCGTACTCCGTCGTCGGCAGCAACCGGTCGATCGCGCCCGTCAGGGGGACCAGCGCCCGGAACGCCGCGTTCGCGGCGAGCACGACCTCGTGGTCGGGAAAGGCCGCGCGCAGCGCCCGATAGGCGGGAACGCCGGTCAGGAAGTCGCCGAGGCCGAGCGGCCGCGACACCAACACGACGGGCCGGGACGGTCGGGGCGCGTCGTGTGCCCGGGCGGGTTGGGCGGCGGTGCCGGCAGCGTCGTCCGACCGGGCGGCGCGCCCGGCCCCGGACCGCCCGGCGTCGCTGCCCGACCTGTCTCCCGAGCCGGGCCCGTCGTGCGGCACGTCAGCCGCCGTCCGCCGCAACCCGCGCGATCCGCGTCGTCGAGCGGCCCGCGAGATACGGCACCGTGACCACCTGCCCGCCGAGCGAGGCGACGAGTGCGGCCTCCGGCAGGGCCTCCGCCGCGTAGTCGCCGCCCTTGACCCACACGTGGGGGCGCAAGGTGCCGATCAGGCGTTCGGGGGTCTCCTCCTCGAAGACGGCGACCGCGTCCACGCAGGCCAGTGCCCGCAACACCTCGGCGCGGTCCTCGGCCGAGTGGAACGGGCGCGGGGGGCCTTTGAGCGCCCGCACCGACGCGTCCGAGTTCAGGCACACCACGAGGAAGTCGCCCAGTGCGCGGGCCGCCTGGAGCGTACGGATGTGACCCGCGTGCAGCAGGTCGAAGCACCCGCCGGTCGCGACGATGGTGCCGCCCCGCGCCCGGGCGCGGCGGACGAGCTCCAACGCGTCGACCGTCGGCCCGGCAGCGACGGAGGCGGTCGTCTCGGCACGGCGCCCCGCGTTCGGGCCGCGACCGGCCGTGCCCACCGCAATCGGCGTGCTCGGTCGGCCGGGAGAGTCTCTGCCGCTGTTTCCGGGCGCCGGGTCCCGCGGAGCCACCGCGTCGAACCGCACCGGCTTGCGGGGGGAGCGGCCCGCGCTCTTCGCCGAATCGGCGGTGCCGGGGTCGGCGTGGCCGCGTCGGCGGGCCGATGCGGGACGGGTCCCGTGTGCTGCCGCGCTCGGGGGCCCGTCGGCTGCACAGGCTTCGGCGAGCAGGTGCCCGACACGCGAAACGCCGCCTGCCGCAAGGAAATCCGCCGCGGCGTGCACCGCTCCCTCGACGGCTTCGGGCATGGTCCGGCCCGCCGCGAGCAGGCCGCACACCGAGGCCGCGAACCGGTCGCCGGCACCGCACGGATCGCCGGTGCGCACCGGAGGCGCCGGGACGGTGAACGGCTCGGCGCCGCGCGACAGCACCGCGCCGCCCGCGCCGAGCGTCACGCACACCGCGCCCGCGTCCCACCGCTCGCGCAGCTCCCCGGCCAGCCGTGCGACCTCGCGCAGCAGTCCCGGTCCCCGGGACGGGGGAGACACCCCCGCGGCTTTGGCGGCCTCGCCGAGATTGGGCGTCACGACCCTCGTCCCCGGCACCGGTTCGGAGCCGCGCGGATGCGGGTCCCACACCACCGGCACACGACCCGCCCGCAGGGCGATCGCGTCCCGCACCGCCGGGGTGCCGGTCACACCGCCGCCGTAGTCGGACACGAGGATCGCCGCCGCCTGCGCGAACGCCGCGCGCACCCCACTGCTTGCCGGGCCGACCGCTCCGCGACCCGGGCGGTCCACGCGCAGCAACGCACGCCCGTCCGCGAGCAGACGGGTCTTCTCGGCGGGTTCCCCGTCGCGCGGCAGCTCGACCAGGCGCACGTGCGGCGCCAGCAGCGCGCGGAGCCGTTCGGCCACCGGGCCCTTGCCCAGCGCGGTCACCAGCGTCACGTCGAAGCCGTCCCAGGCGGCCAACAGTGCGGCCAGCCCGGCGCCGCCGGGGCGGGGGTATTCGGTCGGGTCGTCCAGCACCGGCACCGGGGCGTCGGGGCACAAGCGGGTGACCGTGCCGTCGAGGTCGCGGTCGAGCAGGACGTCGCCGACCACGACCACGGAATCGGGGGCCGTCGCCATCACGTCACCCCCCGCGCCGGTGCGGATCGCCCCGAACGCCGGGCGCGCCGGTGCTCGTCCGAACGATGCCGGTCGCCCGTACGGTCCGAACCCCGGCCGTCTCTGCCGCGGCCTGAGCCCGCCTTCGCATCCGCGCGCAGAGTCGCGTCGATCCCTTCGCACAGAAGATGCACCGCCATGAGATGAACCTCCTGGACCGTGCTGGTACTTCGCGCGGCCACGCGCAGCGCGTCGTCCGCCAGCTCCGCCAACGGATTCGGCGCGCGGCCGGTCAGCGCCCACACCCGCAGGTCCAGGGCGTGCGCCCGGCGCGCCGCCGCGAGGACGTTCGCGCTCGTGCCGCTGGTCGACAGCAACAGGACGGTGTCACCCGAACGGCCGTGTGCCTCGATCTGCCGGGCGAACACCTCGTCGGGACCGTAGTCGTTCACGATCGCCGTCACACTTGACGTCTCCGCGTGCAGCGCCAGCGCCGACAGCGGCTGCCGCTCGTCGCGGTACCGGCCCACCAACTCTGCCGTCAGATGTTGGGCCTCCGCCGCGCTGCCCCCGTTGCCCGCCACCAACAGCCGGGCCCCAGCGCGGAGTTCAGGAGCCAATATCTCGCCCCACCGGGCAGCGCGCGCCGGATCGCCGGTGGGGTCGCGCAGTGCGGTCATCAGTTCGCCCACGTGCCGCCGGGCCAGCAGTTCGGCGCGCAGCACGCGCGGCTGCCCGTCGCCCGAACCGTTCGGTGACGCCGCCCATTCGTACGCGGTGAGCGCATGGCGGCCCGCCCCTCCCAGGGGAGCGGTGCGGCGGTTCCTTCGGGTCGTCATCCGCTCACCACCGCGCGTCGGGCGGCCCGGTCGTGGTCGACGACTTCGCGGTAGATCTGGGCCGTCTGCCTGGCGATGCGCGGCCAGCCGTACTTCGCCTTGGCTCGCGCGGCTCCCGCGCGCCCCAACTCCTCGGCCAGCCCGGGGGTTTCCGCGAGCCGCCGCAGGGCCGCCGTCAGGCCCCGCACGTCACGCGGCGGGACGAGCAGCCCCGTGCGGCCGTCGACGACCGAGTCGCACAGCCCGCCGACGGCCGCCGCCACGACCGGGACTCCGCAGGCCATCGCCTCCAGCGGCACGATGCCGAACGGCTCGTACCACGGGGTGCACACG
>NZ_JBPKBI010000007.1:241114-243901 GCF_051388935.1 Yinghuangia sp. YIM S10712 | reverse complement strand
GTCGGCGCTGCGCAGCAGCGCCGGCATCCGCTCGCGGACGACGATGCCCAGCAAGACGACGCGGTCGCCGACGCCGGCCTCCTCCGCGATGGCCAGCAGACGGCGCGCTTCGGGGTCGTCGTGCACGTCGCCGTCGGACGGCCCCCCGGCGACGACTAGTTCGGTGTCCGGGAGATCGGCGAGCGCCCGGATCGCGAGGTCCACGCCCTTGCGTTCGACGAGCCGGCCGACCGAAAGCAGTCTCCGACGGCGGGTGCGCACGGCGACCGGTCCGTCCGGGCGGAACCGCTCCAGGTCGACACCGCACGGCACCACGCTGATGTGCTCGCGGTCGAGCCCGAGGCGCACGAGTTCGGCGACCTCGTCGTCGCACGTCGCCACGATGCGCGCCGCCCCGCGCCCGACACGCATTTCACACGCGATCCGCGCGGCCGGGCTGGTGTCCGCCGCGCCGAGGTGGCGCCGCTTGACGCTGCCGAGCGCGTGGTACGTCTGCACGAGGGGCACCGCGTGGCGTTCCGCCGCGCGTGTCGCCGCCAGACCCGACATCCAGAAGTGCGCGTGCACCACATGCGGCCGGTTCAGCACGAAACGGTCGGCGAGCCGGTCACCGAACTCGTGTATGTAGGGCAGAAGTTCGTCCTTGGGCACGGGGCGTGGCGGCCCGGCGTCGACCAGATGCACGGACACACCCGGGCACAGGGCCGCCACCGTCGGGGCGTCGGGTGAGTCTCTTCGGGTGTAGACCGTCACCCGGTGGCCCAGGTCGGCCAATGCGGCGGACAGCGCCGCGACGTGGACGTTCTGGCCCCCAGCGTCCGCGCCGCCGAGGGTGGCCAGCGGATTGGCGTGCTCCGAAACCATGGCGATTCTCACGACACAGCCTCCTTCAGAACGGCGTCCCAGTCGCTGAGGAACCGGGCCAATCCGTAGCGCGCCAACGCCGCGTCGCGTGCTGCGGCGCCCGCGGCCCGGGCCGCCGCGCGGTCGGCGGCGTAGTGCCTGACCGCCTCGCGCAGTTCGGCGGTGGACGCGGTGACCGTGCCCGCCCCCGGCGGGATAGCCCGCGCCGCCTCGGTACTGGCCACGGCGACCACCGGCATCCCCAGGTGCATGGCCTCCAGCAGGGACAGGCCCAGCGAAGTCCAGCGCATGGGGTGCAGGTAGACCGCACGGCGGGCCAGCGCGTCGTGCATGCGGTCCTGCGGGTGGTCCTCGTACGTCCGGCACCGGTCCAGGGCCAGGCCCAAATGCTCGGCGAGCTTTTCCACCCGCATGCCGAACACGTCCAGCGGCAGCGCGTCGGCGATGTCGGGCAGCAGGTCGGTGCCGGTGTGGCGGCCACGCCGGATGGGCTCGTTGACCACCACCGCGCAGCGTCCGATGTCGCCCGTCCAGCGGGCTCCGGGGTCGACGATCCCGTGTTCGACGACGGTCGTCGGCGCGGAACCGCAGTCCCACATCAGGGAGTTGAAGTGAGTGACGTGCACGATCGGCAGATTCGGCCGGTCGCGCATCGGGTGCGGGGTGAGCGGCACGTCGCCGTCGGGTGCGTTGTGCTCCAGGAAGACCGAGGGCACGTCGACGCCCGGGGTACGGCCCAGCCAGTCGCGCACCAACTCGTACTCGTGCGGGCGTTGCAGAACCACCACGTCCACGTCCTGGTCGCGCAGGCGCTCGGCGGGGACCTCGACGACCCGGTCCGGCCACTCCCACGTACGCGCGCGCCCGATCCCGTCCGGCCCCCGGTCCGGCAGCACGGGCAGCAGATACCGGTGCGGGCCCTGGACGAACGACGTGGTCCACGAGCCGTGGACGTGCCACAACAGGATGTTCACCGCGCACCGCCTTCCATGAGCAACTTCTCCACGGCGACGACGACTTCGTGAGGTGTCACCGATTCCAGGCAGGGGTGGCCGGGCACTGGGCACACACGCGCACGCGTTCCCGCGCACGCGGCGGACGGGTCACCGAGCAGGACGGACGGCACGCCGTACGGTCCCCAGCGCGCCGCCGGCACCACCGGCGCGAACAGGCTCACGACCGGCGTGCCGACCGCCGCGGCCAGATGCGCCGGCCCGGTGTTCGGTGCGACCGCCACGCCGCTGCCGGCGAGGACCGCGGCGAGTTCGGCGACGGTCGTACGGCCGCCGAGGTCGGTGCCGCCGCCTGCCGCGGCCACCTCGGCGGTCAGGGCCGCGTCGGCCGGCGCGCCGGTGACGACCACGCGGTGGCCCGCCGCCGCCAAGGCCTTCGCCGCCGCCGCGCACGAACGCGCCGACCACGACCGGGCCGGCACCGACGCCGCGGGGTGGAACACGACGTACGGCCCTTCGCCGACCAGCGCGCGCACGTCGGGCGACCGGTCGCGCACCGCGAGACGGCCGGTGTCGTGCGCAGGGAGCGGGAAGCCCGCCGCGCGGGCCAGGTCGAGCGCGCGCTCGGCCTCGGGACGGTCTTCGGTCTCGTCGACCCGGTGACGCACATCGAGGAGCGAGCCCGGGTAGTCGGCGCTGATCGCCGCGATCTGCGGCACCCCCGCCAGCCGCAGCAACAAGGCGGCGGGCAAAGCCGATTGGTGGAACGAGGTGAAGACGACGGCGGAATCGGCACGCAGTTCCCGCAGCCGCGCCACCAAGCGCTCGGTGTCCGGTACCGAGACCGGGGGAGGGGAGAAACCCGACCACGGCGCATCCCACACCACGATCTCGTCGACGCCGGGCAGCAGTTCGGCCGCGGGCGCGCCGGCCGGCCCGGCGAGCATCGTGACGCGCCCGGCGCGCGCGG
>NZ_JBPKBI010000007.1:240375-240979 GCF_051388935.1 Yinghuangia sp. YIM S10712 | reverse complement strand
CCCCCCCCCCCCACGGCCGGCCCGGTGAGCAGGACGTCCCCGAGTGCGTCGAGGCGTACGGCGAGTACGTGGGGGCCTGTCACCGCAGCCCCCGCAAAACCATGCGCGCGGCGGCCGGCAAATCCGCCGCGAGCCGCGCACCGACGGTTTCCTGACGCCGCGTCACCTCGGTCGGCACGAGGATGCTGCGGGCCCCTGCCGCGCGAGCCGCCTCGACGTCCGCGCCGATGTCGCCGATCACCACGCACTCGTCGGGACGTACGCCGAGCCGCCGCGCCGCGCCCTCGATCAGCCCGGGGCGCGGCTTGCGGCACGCGCAGTCCTCGTCGGGAGCGTGGGTGCACACCTCCCACGCCTCGAACGGCCCGAAGATCTCGTCGACGCGGGCGTTGACCCGCGCCAGCGCCTCGGGAGCGACCAGCCCTCGCGCGACGCCGGACTGGTTGCTGACCACAGCCGTACGCAGCCCGGCCGCCCGCAGCGCCCACACCGCCTCGACCGCACCGGGCATCGCCTCGACCTTGGCCGGCTCGTCGTTGTACGGCACGTCGCGCACGAGCGTGCCGTCGCGGTCGAACAACACCGCGCGCGGCATCGGACCGAC
>NZ_JBPKBI010000007.1:202725-240224 GCF_051388935.1 Yinghuangia sp. YIM S10712 | reverse complement strand
GTCGCCACAACCCGCGCAGCCAGTGCCCGACCGCGTACGCCGGGATCACCGCGCTTGTCGCGAGCATCGTCGCCACCTCGTCCCGGGTGCGCGGCCCCGGGAGGATGCGGGCGGCGGCGAACTCCGCGGTGCCGAGCAACCACCCGGCCGCCGCAGCCGCCGCGAGGCGCCTTCGGCCGGCCAGTGCGGCGCCGACCGCGCCGAGGCCCGCGGCGGTGACCGCGATGTGGGCGGTTCGGCGGCCTCGGGGAGCCTCGGCCCGCGCGTACCAGTCGCGGCCGTGCAACCGGGCCATCAGGACGTCGTCGGCGTTGCCGGCCTGCGCGCGAACGCTCGCCCACCGGCCCGACGGGCGCACCGGATGCACCGTCACCCGGCGGCCGCGCTCCAGCCGCCACCCGGCCTCCCGGGTGCGCAGCGCGAGGTCGGCGTCCTCGCGGAACGCCCGGCGGAAACGCGGATCGAAGCCGCCCGTCTCGACCAGGGCGGCGCGCCGGTAGGCCATGTCGGCGGTCGCCCACGCGGCCGAGGCCAGTCCGTGTGTGCCGCGTTCCCAGTCGGTGGGCCGGCGGTCCGGCGGCAGCGGGACGTCGAGGCGGCCCTGGACCGCGCCGACGTGCGGGCCTGCGGCGGCGAGGTCGGCGACCAGGTCGGCACGCCAGGTCGCGGTCACCTCGACGTCGTCGTCGAGGAACGCGATCCACGGCACGTCGGCGGCGACCTCGCGCCAACCGGTGTTGCGGGCCGCGGCGGGGCCGCCGCCACCGGTGCTGACGACACGCGTCACCGCGCGCAGTCCGTCGGGAATGACGACCGGCAGCGGATCGGGTGTGCCCGGCCGGTCGTCCACGACCACGACCGACTCCGGACGCGGACCCGTCGCGGCGTCGAGGGCGGCCAGGCATCCCGTGAGGCTCGGGCGCCCCACCGTGGGCACGACGACGGCGTAGGGGAGGGCCGCGGGCGTGTGACGGCCGCCGGTCTTGTCCCGGGCCGCCGTGGGTTTGCCGACATCTCCGGATTGGCGGCGTGTGCGACTGTTTCGGGCAGCGGACCGATTCGCGCCGCCCTGAGGGCGCCGTTTGCGGGCGTGCCCGGGTGTCTTTCGCGGGACGGCCGGGTCCGTCCCGCCCGGGGTGTGCCCGCTGTCGGTGTCCTCCCGCGGTTCCCCCGAGGCCGCGGGGTTCGCGCCGCTCACAGCGCGTCCGCCCCGTCGCCCACCGCGGGCCTGCGGACCACGAACGGGCCGATGGCCAGCACGTCGACGGGCGCCGATCCGAAGCATTCCAAGGCGTCGCGCGGATCGTCGACCATCGGCCGACCTGCCGTGTTGAGGCTCGTGTTGACCACCACGGGCAGGCCCGTGTGCCGCTCGAACGCCGCCAACATGCGGGCCAGCAAAGGGTTTTCCGACGCGTCGACGGTCTGGATGCGGGCCGTTCCGTCGACGTGCACGACAGCGGGTATGCGCTCCCGCCACTGCGGCGCGACATCGTGAGTGAACAACATGTAGCGGCTCGGCAGCGGTCCGTCGAAAAGCTCCGACGCCCGTTCGGCCAGCACCATCGGGGCCACCGGACGGAACTGCTCGCGGCCTTTGACGTCGTTCAGGCGTTCGAGGTTCGATGCCCGGCCGGGGTGGGCGAGCAGACTGCGGTGTCCCAGCGCCCGCGGCCCGTATTCGCTGCGGCCCTGGAACCACGCGACGATCTGGTCCGCCGCCAGCGCCTGCGCAACGACGTCCGCGAGGTCGTCGGGACGCGCGAACGGAAGCCGTGCCCGGCGCAGCCACGCCTCCAACTCCGCCTCGTTCCAAGCGCGGCCCAGGTCCGCTCCGGCCATCGGCGACGTACGGTCGCCGACCTGCTCGGCGAGGTGCAGCGCGCCCCCCAGGGCGGTACCGGCGTCGCCCGCGGCGGGCTGCACCCAGACGTGGTCGAAGGGCCCCTCCTGGGCGATCCGCGAGTTGGCCACGCAGTTCAGCGCCACGCCGCCGGCCATCGACAGGTGCCGGTGTCCGGTGCGGCCGTGCAGCCAGCGGACGAGGTCGAGCAGCACGTCCTCGGTGACGGCCTGCACGGACGCGGCCAGGTCGGCGTGCTCGCGCGTCCACGGTTCATCGGGACGCCGGGCCTTCGCCAACGCGGCCAGGTCGACCGGCTCGGTGACGAACGAACCGTCCCCGGTCGAGCGCACGGCCGCACGCAACTCGCCGAGGAAACGCGGCTCGCCGTACGACGCGAGGGCCATCACCTTGAACTCGTCGCACGAGCGCAGGAACCCCAGGTGCGCGGTGACCTCCTCGTAGAACAGGCCCAGCGAGTGCGGCAGGCGCGTGCGGGCCAACACCTCGGGCGCGCCGTCCCGGTACGCCGCCGCCAGATGGCTGGTCGACTCCCCGCGGCCGTCCGCGACCAGCACGCTGCCGTCGCGGTAGGGCAACGGTGCCGCGAGTGCGGCGGACGCGGCGTGTGCGATGTGGTGCGGCACGAAGCGCAGTGCCGCGGAGTCCACGCCCGGCAGCGCGTCGGCGACGAAGCCGGGAGCCTCGCCGACGTACATCCGGCGCAGGTGGTCCCACGGGTCGTCGAGCCCGAGTTCGGCGGCGGGCGCGGTCAAGGCCGGGTCGAACGAATACGTCACGAAGTCGATGTCCTCCGGACGCAGCTCCGCATGCTCCAGGCACCAGGCCGCCGATCTCTCCGGCAGCTCCCACGCCGAGAACGGGACCGGGCGTTTGCCGTGCTTGCGCCGCGAGAACCGCTCCTCCTCGGCGGCGGCGACGATTTCTCCGTCGACGACGAGGGCGGCTGCGGGGTCATGGAACACGGCATTGAGGCCGAGAATGCGCATGTGACGGCTCTTCCGATCGTCGGGTGCGGCGGTGTCGGCCGACGCGAATGGAGCAAGGCGCGGTTTGCCGATAACGAGGCACTTAAACGTTCACGACCCACGTAATATCGAACGCATGTTCGATAAACTGGGCTGGTTGGGCCCTGCGCTTGAGGGCACCTGGCCGTGTGGGAGCCGTGGTCACGCGGCGACCCGCGCGCCGCCTGGCGCAGCCCGTACGGCAGCGCACGGGCACGCCGCCCGCGACCGAGTGCGCTGCGCCGAACGGGCGATGCGCGCGGCCAACGAAAACGCGGTGCGCACGCGAGTGCGCGAACAGCGACCGCGACAACGACGGCCGACCCGCCGAGTAAGCGCCTGCGACCCGGGCAGCGGCGCAACGTACCGGCTCCGGGACCGGTGACACGACGACGGCCCCGCCCGGCCGCGCCGCCAGGGCGGGGGCACCGACGGAGGAAACCCATGACACGCAGCGCCGACGCCCACGACGCCACACCGCCCGTCACCGTGGTGATCGCCACGCGAAACCGCCGCGACGCGCTGTGCGCCACACTCGACCGGCTCAACCGGCTGCCCGGCCGACCACCGGTCATCGTCGTCGACAACGCCTCCACCGACGGCAGCGCCGAAGCCGTCGCGAGACTCCACCCGGGCGTCCGCGTCCTCCGCCACCGCCGCAACACCGGCGCGGCCGCCCGCAACCTCGGCGTCGCCGCGGCCCGCACTCCGTACGTCGCCTTCAGCGACGACGACTCCTGGTGGGCACCCGACGCACTCGCCGAGGCGACCCGCATCCTTGCCGCGCACCCGACAACGGCCCTGGTCGCGGCCCGCCTCCTCGTAGGCCCCGACGACCGGCCCGACCCTGTCGACGAGCTGCTCGCCCACAGCCCGCTCCGCCGCCTCCCGGGCACGCCGGGGCCCGCGGTCCTGGGGTTCCTGGCCTGCGCCGCGGTCGTGCGACGCGACGCGTACCTGCGCGTCGGCGGCTTCGAACCGCTGCTGCTCATCGGCGGCGAGGAACAGATGCTCGCCTGGGACCTCGCCGCCTGCGGCTGGAACCTCGCCTACACCCCGTCCGTCGTCGCGCACCACCACCCCTTCCCGGTCCGCGACCCCGCGGCACGCCGCGCCCGCCAGGCCCGCAACTCGGTCCTGGTCCGGATCATGCGCAGGCCCGTCGGCGAGGCGCTGTCGGAGTGGCTGGCCCTGGTCCTGCGCGCACCCGGCGACAGTGCCGCCCGGCGTGCCGCGCTGTCGGTGCTGGGGGCCCTCCCGGCGGCGATCGCGAAGCGGAGGCGCCTGCCCGACGCGGTGCTGCGCGACATCGCACTCGTCGAGCGGGCCTCGCGCACCGCCGAAGCCGTTCAAGCAGCCGACGCCGACGCCGACGCCGAAACCGACACCGCCGGTGCCGTCCCGGACGTGCGACTCACCGAACGCGCCGACGCGGGGCAACCCGGGTCGGCGTCCGAGGCGGCTGCGGCAGTCTCGTCCGCGCCGTGGCCCGAGGCACGCCATGGCTGAGCCGTCCGTGCAGGGAAAACGACGACCGAGGCCGTCGAGGACGCGGAAGCCGCCGGGACACGCGCCCGACCCCCGCGTCACCGTCGTCGTCATCACCCACAACCGCCGCGACGAACTGCTGCGCACCCTCGACCGCCTCGGGCGCCTGCCCGAGGCGCCGGCGGTCGCCGTGGTCGACAACGCGTCCCGCGACGGCACCGCGGACGCCGTCCGGTCGGCCTGCCCCGAGGTCGCGCTGACCGTCCTCGGGCGCAATCTGGGAGCCGTCGGCCGCAACATCGCCGCGCGCTCGGTGACCACGCCGTACATCGCCTTCTGCGACGACGACGTGTGGTGGGCCCCCGGCGCGCTGGCCCGGGCCGCCGATCTCCTCGACGCCCACCCGGAGGTGGCCACCGTGACCGGCCGCGTCATCGTCGAACCGGACGGCACCGAGGACCCCATCGTCCCCGAGCTGCGGAACTCGCCGGTCCCGCCGCCGCCCGGACGGCCGTTGCCCGGGCCCGTGCTCGGCAGCATCCTCGCGGGCGCGTCGATGGTCCGGGCCGACGCCTTCCGCGCGGTGGGCGGGTTCTCGCCGCGCCTCGTGCTCGGCGGCGAGGAGGAGCTGCTGTCCGCCGACCTGCTCGCCCACGGGTACGCCCTGCTCTACGCGAACGACGTCGAGGTCCACCACCAGGCCTCGCCCCTGCGCGACCCCTCCGCGCGCCGCCGCGCCGGAATCCGCAACACCCTGTGGTCCACGTGGCTGCGCCGGCCGTTGCCCCGGGCGGTCCGCCGCACGCTCGACCTCGCGCGGACCGTGCCGCGCGACCGCGTGTCGCTGGCGGCTTTCGCCGACGCCGCCCGTGGCATGCCGGGCGTCCTGCGCGCCCGGCGCGTGCTGCCCCGGCACGCCGAGCAGGCACTGCGAACCCTGGACGCCCGCCAACTCCACGGGCCGGCGCGGCGGTACGTCGGCTGATCCGGGCACGGGTGCCGTACGCTTCGGCGCCATCCACCGATCCGGTTCCGACAGGTCGGCCTCAATGAAGCCCGGGGAACCGCGTGCCGGTCGCGTCGGCGCCCAGCTCCGCGATCAACCGGTCGATGAGCAGCGGGCGGGGGCGGTCGCCGTGCGCGATGCTCTGCGCGCGGCGGTGGGCCTGCGGAGACCGGCACCACGTCCACAGGCGGGTGAGTCGTTCGTCGTCCGCCTGTTCGGCCGCAAGCAGCGCGGGCCAGTCGAGGACGCGGGCCTGCGCGGAGACCTTCGCGCCGCCGACGACCGGATCGACGGCGAGGACCGGCACCCCGGCGTCCAGGCCGAGGACGAGGCCGTGCAGACGCGTCGTGACCACGGCGTCGGCGCGGCCGAGCACCGCCCGCAACTGGCCGGGCGTCGTGCACAGCCGCCAGTCGTCGGTGGCCAGGCGCGTGTCGACCGGCAGGCATGCGGCGTCCAGTCCGCCGAGCCACCGCGTGATCGTCCGCGACACCTCGGAATGGCGGCGGCGCGGGCCGTACTCGTGCTGCCCGTCGGTGAGGATGACGGCGACGACCGGGACGGCCGCGGGCCGCGGCGCCGCGAGGGACAGATCCGCCGTCGGGTCGGCGCCGGGCGCGTCCCTCGGCAGGACCGTGTGGAAGCCGGTGGCGGCGGGGTCGGCCGGGTCGGGCACGGACACGCCGACCGCGATCCGCCGGCAGCCGGCGAAGCGCGCGTGCAACTGCGCCAGCGGTGCCGCGACGCCGGGGGCCGGCTCGTGCGCGTGCACCGGCCCGCACGCGAAGACGACGTGGCTGTAGAGCGACGGATCGGCGTCCTCAAGCCGCAGACCGGCCGGGCGGAATCCGGGCGACCAGGCGGTGTCGTGCGGGATCGCGTGGGCGCGCAACGCCGCTTCCACCGCCTGGCCGGCCAGGATGTCGCCTGCGGTCGCCTCGCCGTGCCGGAAGCTGTACCAGCCGGTGACCAGGACGCGGGTCGCCGCGGACGCCATGCGCCGGTGTGCTCCGGGTCGTCGGGTCAGGCCGCACCGCGCACGCCGGGCTGGTCGGCGAACCACGCGATCGTCGTGCCCAGGCCGTCACGCCAGTGCACCCGCGGTTCCCAGCCCAGCAGTTCGCGGGCCAGGGTGATGTCGGGGCGCCGCGTGGTCGGGTCGTCGACCGGCCGCTCGCCGAATTCGATCGGCGAGGCCGAACCGGTCAGGTCGACGATGCGGCGGGCCAGCTCCAGGACGCTCATCTCGTCCGGATTGCCGATGTTGACCGGCCCGGAGTGCTCGGACCGCGCCAAGCTGAGCACGCCCGCCACCGTGTCGTCGACGTAGCAGATCGAACGCGTCTGCGAGCCGTCGCCGTGCACCTTCAGCGGCTCGCCGCGCAGGGCGGCACACACGAACGCCGGGATCGCGCGCCCGTCGTCCGGGCGGGTCCGAGGGCCGTAGGTGTTGAAGATCCGCACGATGCCGGTGTCCAGGCCGCGCGCGTGCCGGTACGCGGTGACCAGCGCCTCGGAGAACCGCTTGGCCTCGTCGTACACGCCGCGCGGGCCGATCGGGTTGACGTTGCCCCAGTAGGTCTCCGGCTGCGGGTGCAGAAGCGGATCCCCGTACACCTCGGACGTCGACGCGAGGACGAACCGCGCGTTCTTCTCCGCGGCGAGCCCCAGGGCGTGCAGTGTGCCCAGGCTGCCGACCTTGAGCGTGTGGATCGGGTATTCGAGGTAGTCGCGCGGCGAGGCCGGGGACGCGAAGTGCAGAACCAGGTCGACGTCGCCCGGCACGTGCACGAACTCGCTCAGGTCGCAGCGGACCAGGTGGAAGTCGGGGCGCGGGAGGAGATGCGCCACGTTGGCTGGCGTGCCGGTGAGGAAGTTGTCGAGGCAGACCACCTCGGTGCCGTCGTCGAGCAGGCGTTCGCACAGGTGGGAGCCGAGGAATCCCGCGCCCCCAGTCACGACCGCGCGGCGAAACCGGCGGGCGCCCGGCGAGCCGCCGGGCCGGGAGAGGGGTGCGCGCGGACCGGTCGCGTCCGGGCGGAGGGCGTCGGGGCGGGCGTTGTCCGGGGACATGGTTCCTCCTCGGCCGGCAAACGGGAGATTGCCGATCAACGGGGCTCAAGCGGCAACTCGGGCTACCCACACGCAAACTCGGCAAACACGACGCCGGACCGCCGGTGGCAAGGTGTCACCAGGTCATTGCGGACTGCCGCTGCCGTCCTCGCGCAGGGAGGTCAGGCCGACCACGGCCAGCAGATAGCCGACCTGGTCCGACACCGCCGTGATGTCGAACGAGGCCCCTTGCTCGGCGCACGCGTTGCGGGCGGCCACGAGGGCGCGCAGCCCCGACGAGTCGCAGAAGCCGACGCCGGACATGTCGACGTGCAGCGATGAGGAGCCGGTGGCCAGGGCATCGAGGAGCGCCGCGCGGAACCGCTCCGCGTTGGCGATGTCGATCTCGCCGACCGCGGTCACCACGGCCGCGTGGGGGCTCCTCGTCGTCGTCAGGGACAGTGTGGGCTCTTCGTCCGGGATCACGCCCCTACCCTAGGCGCGCCCCCCGCGGCGCTGCGAGGGGAGGGGCTGCCCGGAGCGGGCCCGGCGGGTGTGGCGTTTGGTGCCCGAGTGCCGTGGTACCCGGGAAGAGGGCCAGGCCGGTGGGACCGGCCCGTCCGGGGGCGGCCCCGCAGCCGCCCGGCCGGCGGCACACACGGTGTGCCGGCCGCGCCGCCTGAAGCAGCCGGGTGTGGCGCGGCCCCGTTTCCGGGAACCGTACGCGGAGCCCCGTCGGCCGATACGTCGATGAATCAACGTATATCCACGTATACATAGCGCCGCGTCACCGTGGCTTTCGCGACCGCGAAGGAGCCCCACCATGTCGGCCACCGCCCGTCTCGTCCGGAACGCGCCTCCGTCTCTCCCGGCCCGCACCGACACGGGCGCTGGGGCGGCTCCGCTGGTCGAGCGCGAGGTGATGCGGCGGATGAGCCGGACCGAGGTGCGGGCGCACACCGACCGGATGCTGCGGCGGCTGGCCCGGCTCGACGAGGGCACCGACGAGTACAGCAGGACCCGCGCGACGCTGATCGAGCTCAACACCGGCCTTGTACGGCACATCGTGCGCGGCTTCGGGCGCCGCCCGGAGAACTTCGAGGACATCTACCAGACCGGCGTGGTGGGCCTGATCAAGGCGATCGACCGGTACGACCCGTCGCGCGGCGTCGAGTTCGTCGCCTTCGCGACGCCGACGATCACCGGCGAGATCAAGCGCTTCTTCCGCGACACCGCGTGGGCGGTCCACGTCTCGCGCGGACGTCAGGAGCTGTTCCTCGCCGTGGTCAAGACCGGCGACCGGCTCCAGGCTGAGCTGGGGCGCGACGCCACGGCCGAGGAGATCGCCGAGTGCCTCGGGGTCACCACCGAGGAAGTCGGCGAGGGACGCGACGCGGGCCGCGCCTACCTCGTCGACTCGCTCGACGCCCCCACGGCCACGGAGGACCGGCAGTCGGGCTCGCGCGGCGACCTGATCGGCGCGGAGGACCCGGAGCTCGCCCTGGTCGACTTCCGCGCCTCCGTCACGCCGCTGATCCGCTCGTTGCCGGAACGCGAACAGCTCATTCTGCGATGGCGGTTCTGGGACGACCTGACGCAACGACAGATCGGCGAACGCCTCGGTCTGTCGCAGATGCACATCTCCCGGCTCCTGACCGGGATCCTGGTGCGCCTGCGGGAGCATTTGGAGACCGACTCGGGAGGTCCGTCCCGGGCACGGTGACCCGCGCGTCGACCCGAGGCGCATCTGCGGGCCCGGCATCGGACGGCCCGATCTCCGGGCTCTCGCCGGTCGGCGGCCGTGCGCTGTCGGGCTCCGTTTCCGCCTGGTTCCGTTTGCGTCCGGTCAGCGGGCCTGTTTCGCAGGGTCGAGCTCCAGCAGTCGGGACCGGTGGACCTCCAGGCCCGCCGCGTGTTCCACCAGCCGGGTCCGCACGTGGGGCCGGGCGATCGCGAGGAGGCAGACGTCGAACGCGTGCAGGACACCGGCCTGTAGGACGCGCTCGTCGATTTCATCGGCCGCCCAGCGCCCCAAGAGGTGCAGGAAGACCGTCCCCGCGTGCTGCACCAGCAGATCCGGTGCCAGGTCGGTGCGCAGCGCGCCCGACCGCATCGCCGCGTCGATCGACTGCGCCACCGCCCGGCGGCCGTGCCAGCCCTGGGCAAGCCGCCGGTACAGCGCCGCGTCGGCGACGATCGCCGCCACGACCGCCTTCGGCACGTGGCGCGTCGTCGCGGCGACCGAGACGGCCACGGCCTCCCAGATCCGCTCGATCGGGTCGGTGGCCTCGACGCCCTCCGCCGCCGCGTCCATCGCGTCGAACGACTGCTGCACCAGCGCGGCGATGAGGCCCTGTTTGTCGCCGAACAGGTTGTAGAGCGTGCGGACGCTCACTTCCGCCTCGTCGGCAAGGCGCCGCATCGACAGCTCCTCCAGCCCGTGGCGTTCCACGAACGACCGTGCGGCGTCGAGGACATGCCTGCTGTTGCGGGTCCGGACCCGGACATTCGGCACGGGCGGGCGAGCCGCCGGCGACTGCTGAGCGACCTTGGGCATGGAGGCATCGTACGCAGCCGTCCGCACTTATTGCCACGCAGTACTACATCTGCAACAGTGTGCAATCCGCGCCCGCGGCGATATGCCGACGCGCCGGAGTCGGAACCGCGATGGAGGACGAAGCGATGGACCTGCGAACGGTGGCGGACAAGATCGAGATCGCGGAGCTGCTCGCGCGCTACGCACGCGGTGTCGACAGGAAGGAATGGGAGCTGTGGAGGTCGGTGTTCACCCCCGACGCCCAGCTCGACTACAGCTCCGTCACCGGCATCGTCGGCTCGCGCGACGAGGTCATCAAGATCCTGGAGCAGGCGTTGGGCACGACGCCCATGACGCAGCACTTCATCTCGAACATCGAGGTCGAGGTCGACGGCGACCGCGCCAAGGCCACGGCGATGTTCTACAACCCGATGCTGCTGCCGAACATGACCGAGCAGAGCTACTGCGGCGGCTATTACCGCCACGACCTGGTACGGACCCCCGACGGGTGGAGGAGCGAAAGGCTCGTCGAGGAGAACACGTGGTTCGTCAACCACCCCTCGTCCGCGAGCTGAGCCGCGCGTCATGACCGAGGAATCGCGTACGCAAGAGCTCGCCGCCGACCGGGACGGCACCCGCAGGTTCGACGGCAAGACCGCCCTCGTCACGGGCGCCGGATCGGGCATGGGCAGGGCGATCACGCTCCGGCTCGCCCGGGAGGGCGCCCGCGTGCTGGCGGTGGACATCGACGCCGACCGGCTCGACGAGACCCGGAAACTCGGCGGCGGCACCGTTTCCGTCCACCGCGCCGACATCAGCGACCCGGCCGCGTGCGCCGCAGCGGTCGCCGCCTGCGTCGACGAATTCGGCAGCCTGGACGTGCTGGGCAACGTCGCCGGGATCTATGTGGCGTCGCACGCCACCGACCTGACGGTCGACCAGTACCGGCGCGTGATGGGCGTCAACCTGGACGGCTGCTTCTTCCTCGCCCAGGCGGCACTGCCGCACCTGCTGCGCAGTCACGGCAACATCGTCAACATCGCCTCCAACGCCGGGTTGCAGGGCATTCCGTACTCCGTCGCCTACGCCATGAGCAAGGGCGGCGTCATCCAGATGACGCGGGCACTCGCCGTCGAATACCTCAAGACGGGCCTGCGCGTGAACGCCATAGCCCCCGCGGGCACCAACACCAACATCGCGGCCACGACGCAGTTCCCACCCGACCTCGACCCGGACCTCGCCCGCCGCATGGGCGGTCTGCGCGGCCTGGCCGAACCCGAGGAGGTAGCCGCGCTGTTCGCCTTCCTGGCCTCCGCGGAGGCACGGTCGATCACCGGTTCCGTCTACACGCTCGACAACGGACTCACCGCGAGCTGACGGAACGAGCAGGCCCCGAGGGGCACCGTCGTGCAGGCGGTGCCCCTCGACCGCGGCAGGCCGCCGCCAGGTTCGGCGTCTCGCCGGCGCATCGCGGAACAGCCGTTCTCCATAAATTTTTTGGCGTCGTGTCAGATGCGATTCGCGGCGCCGCACTCCCGTGTGTCGGCAGCGCCCGCCGAGCGAGGGGGAGGACTCGGGGAGGAGGCCTGATCGCGGCCGAGTGTGCCGGACCGGCCTTGACTCCCTTGACGGAGCAAGGCCGGGCGGCTGGTCACTGCCGGCCGTGGAAGACCAGGCCGTAGAGCTTCGTGACGTCGATCCGGACGATCATCCGGTGGTCGCGGATCATTTTCTCGTCGAACGCGGGCCGCTCCTGCTCGCCGTTGAAGACCCGGTCCACGGAGTAGAGTTCGTCGATCGCCGGCTCGCCGGGAACCTTCGCCTCACCGAGGCTCACGGTGCCTTCGGCGACGGTGAAGTTGAAGAAGTCGCGCCCGGCGACGTGCAACACCGCGCGGGGGTCGCGCAGCAGGTTGCGGCCCTTGGCGCGGACCGTCGTCGTCGATATGCGGATGATGCGCGAGCCGTCGGGGCCGGTCTCGGGGACGTAGTACACGTTCGACAGGTGCGGCAGGCCGTCGCGGCCGATCGTCGCCAGTACGCCCTCGCGGGCGCCGGCGACCATCTCCCACAGCGCTTCCTGGGAGGGGGGCTTCACCGCTGCCGCCGGTTGTCGCGGGTTGTGCTGTTGCGCATGTCTGCTCCGTCTCCTGGCGCACCGGGCGGGCCTCCGGTGCGGTCGTACTTTTTTAGGCGTGTGACTAAGAAGTGTGTCGCCGTATGCCTAACAGGCCGAGGCCATGCCGGTCAAGGCGGGTACAGTGACCGCGTGCCTCCCATCAGTGCCCCCTTCGGCCCCCGCACGCGACCTCGACAGGGCGCGACGCCATGACCGTGTCGCCGCCTGCCGGAACCAAGGGGGCCCGGACCCGTGAGACGCTGCTCGACGCCGCCACGCGGCTGATGCTGGAAGAGGGCTACACCGCGGTCAGCACCCGCAAGGTCGCCGCCAAGGCTGGAGTCAACCACGCACTCGTCTACTACTACTTCCAGACCATGGACGAGCTGCTCCTCGCCGTCTTCCGGCGCGGCGCCGAGACGAACATTCGGCGGCTGGAGCGCGCGCTGGCCGCCGACAACCCGCTGCGCGGGCTCTGGGAGGTCGTCAGCGCACCCCACGACTCCGCACTGACCGTCGAGTTCATGGCCCTGGCCAACCACCGCGAGGTCATCCGCGAAGAACTCGCGACGTACTCGCGGCGTTTCCGGCGCGTGCAGCAGGACGCCCTGGCAGACATCCTGCGCGCGTACGGCATCGACACCGGCGGGCTCTCCCCGGCCGCGCTGACGGTTTTGATCGGCGGCCTGCCCCGGATCCTGGCGATGGACGACACACTCGGCCTCACGGACGGCCACGAAGAAGTGCTCGCGCTGATCGAGACCTACTTGGCCCGCTTCGACCGGGCGCCGGCCGCGCGCGACGACGCCTCCGGCGCGGGTGATGCGCCGGCATCGGATTGATCGGATTCGCCCCACAGGTGGAGCGGGTCGCGGCGGTGACGAACGGCTCGTCTGCGGGGGGACTTCGACGTGTGCTGATCAGACTGCCTCGGTGCGGGTCGCCGCCGCGGCGGTTGTGAGCAACGCGCTGATGCTGCCCACGAATTCGGGGAGCAGGCGGACTGCCACGGCCCAGGCGTCGGGGTTCGTGCCGAGCCTGGCGCGGAACAGGTCCCGGGTAGAGGGGTGCGCGGTTGCCGTCTTCCAGCGGATGCGTCGGTCGCGAAACCCGTCGCCCACGAGGAGATCCAGTGTCGCGACGGCCGGTTGTGCGTGGGCGAGGACGTCCACGGGTGTGAGCCGTCCTTGCGCCAATGCATCGTCCAGCCAGGGGGATTGGACGGTGGCGGTGGACACTCCCACTGCCAGCAGGTCGAGCAGCAGCGGGCGCGGGCAGTCGGGTTGCTCGGCCAGGGACACGTGCAGTGCGCGGGGGAAGGGGTCGGTCCGGTGTGAGCGGAGCAGTGCGTCCCACGGCAGCACGCAGCCCTCGGCGACGAGTTGCGCGACGTACGCGTTGTTTCCGTTGGTGTGCCGGCGCAAACGGCCTGCCAGTTTCTCCGGTGCCTCGTCGGCGGCGAGGTGGCGCCTGAGGTCGTCGAGGCCGGAGGGCCGCGCGAGGGCCTTGTCGATCAGTTCGGTGGTGGTTGCCGGGAACGAGGCGGCGTCCAGGACGCGTCGTGCCGCGGTGCGGCCGTGTCGCTCCCATACGGCAATGACGAGACGCAACCGGCCGCCGTCGCTGCGGAGTTCGAGGCGGCTGACGATCGCCTCGGCGACGCCCGGGTCGCCGGAGGTGAGGGCCGGGGGGAGCAGGCGCCGGAGGCGACGCGTGTCGGTGGTCCACAGCAGGTCCAGCAAGGCGGCGCCGACCCGTGTTCGGCTGCCGTCGCGTCGCATGCCTGACAGCATCCGGCGGCGTTCGTTGTCGTCGAGGCGGGGGTTGACGAAGAGGCGCGCGTCCACCCGGGGGTCGTCCAGGTCCAGGAGACGACGGAGTTCGACGCCGGTGAGGTCGGGGCGGCGGGCGCGTTCTTCGGGAGGCAGTGCTTGGTGGTCCCGGTCCGGTACCGGCCCGGTGAGGACGCGCGGTGTGTCGGCCCGCGGATCGGGCCGTGGTGGTTTGGCGTCGGCGCCGTCGACCGCGTCGGTCGGCGCGAAATACCCGCGGCCGAGGCGGGCGACGAGTGTGGGCGTCAAGTCAGGCCCGGCGAAGCCGAAGACGACGCCGGCAAGTTGCGGCGAGATGCGGTCCATGCCAGGGGTCGCTCCTGTCGGCGTGCAGGTCAGACCAGCTCGCGAAGTGCCGTGATTGCTTTGGCTGTCGCGTCCGGATTGCGCTCGTAGTAGGTGGAATGGCTGGACCGGTCGAGGAAATCGGTGTACGTGGCCGCGGCGCCTTCGACACTGCACCGGTCGGGGCCGACCGCCTCGCGGATGACGACGATGCCGTCCGTGAGTGCGATGGAGTGGTCGCGCAGGTATTCCTGGACGGCTTCCATTCCCTCCCGGCGTGCCAGCTCCCGGCACACCTCGATGCGGGGGGCGAGCAGCCGCGCACGCCATGTGTAGCCGTCGGTCGGCGGGATGGCCGCGCATTCGGCGAACGTCGCTTCCAAAGCGGTCAGCAGCCGCTCGTGCAGCCCTTCGACCGTTTCGTGGATGTCCGGGTAGTCCTTGCGGAACTCGTCGGCGTCGACGTTCTCGGCCTCAAGGAGGTCGGGAGTGACGCGGCGGCCGGTCCATCCGGTGTCGCTCGCGACCAGAGTCTCCATCAGCACGGACGCGCGCAGGGGGGTCGACTCGGCCAGCAGGACCGCGTCGTAGAGGTCCTTGCCCTGGGGGTAGATGTCGCTCATCAGCCACAGCAGCTTCCACGCGAGAGACAACTCCGGTGTGGCGGCGAGAAGTTGGTGCGCGCCCTGTTGGTTCCAGCGTGGGACGTGTGTCAGTTCGGGCGTGGTGGGGAGCTGCTCCTCGAAGACGAAGTCGAGTTGCACCGATCCGGACGGCAACCCCTCTGCATGCCATGGCAGGACGAGCCGCCGGCCCGGCACCCGGTCGTAGGTCCAGATCTCGTCGCGGAGCGCGCCGGCGGCGTCGATTCGGACATGGTCCGCGCCCTCGGACGCAGCTTCGGCGGTGCTTGCCAGCTCGTCCAACATGCGCTCGGTACGCGGCTCCTCCATGGCCCAGGTGGCGGGCACCACCACGAAGTCGAGGTCTCCGGGCTCGCGGGCGGCCGGTCCGTACCAGGCCCGCAACAGCACGCTGCCGCGCAGCACGAGGTGATCGGCCCAGCGCGACGAGGCGATCGCCGCGAGGACGTGGTCCACGGCGCGGCGGCGCGCGTCGTGCCAGAGCGCGGCCGTGTCGGGGGAGGAGAACTGCGGTTCGCCGGCGCGCACGGCCTTGCCGTAGTCCTTCAGCGAGGGGTCGAACACCGGGTGCTGTACGACGCCTTCACCGGACACCACGGTCAGCGAAGCGGGCAGTTCGGCTTCTTCGCGCTCTGCCGCCGTGAGCGGGCCGTGCGGGACCACGGTTGTCACCGGCCACGGACCCCAACCGAATTCGTCCCATGTGGCGGGTTGCTCCTCGGTGCTCATATGCGGTCGCCTTTCTCGTCGATCCAGCCGTGGTCGAGTGTCCGGTCGTCGTCGAAGACGACGAATTCGCGTTCGCGGGACAGGATGTGGTGGCCCAGGCGGTGCAACTCACGTACCAGAACGTCGAGTCTGCCCGCCGCGCTCACGTTGCCGACGCGGCGGCAGCGTTGCGTCACAAAGCGTTCCTGGTGTCCGTCGGGGCGGCGGCGCCGGGCGTTGTGGGACAGGTGCGCGGTGTGCCGCACGGCAAGGGCGGCCAACTGCCCTGTGTCGCAGCCAGGTTCGAGTAGCAACTTGACGTGGTGCTCGAAGTAGTAGTCGGAGCCCAAAGCGGCGGCCTCCGTATCCGTGGCCGGGACGCCGTCATGCCACGGCGCCGCCTCGACCTTGACGCGCACCGCGTGGAAGCCGTGAGCGCGCGCGGCATGCACGAGGTCCCGGGCCGTCTGTCGGGCGGCGTTCAGGGTGGTGGTCGCCCGCAACGTCAGCATGGGCTGCGACACCGTGTGGCCCCGTGCCAGGACGATGTGGGTCATTCCGGCCCCGCGCGTCCGCCCCCACGCGGCCAGCGCGTCGATCTCCGCGCCGGCGCAGCGGAAGGTGACGTGGGTCTCGAACTCCCCTCGGACATGCCCGGGGAACACAGGGGTGGAATGGGTCGACACGCGGCCGATGATGCCAGCGCCCGCCGACACCGTGGCAGCGGCTTTCGGTGTGCGGATACCGCCCCTTCGCCGATCGTCGCGGCCATCAAGCCAACTAAGTTCGACCGCAGGGAAATTGGTTGTGTCCGCGAGGCAACTCCCCTGCTGTGCCGGGTGGTCTCTTTCTCGGGACACCGTGCCGGGAACGCGCCACGGGGGTTCCGGGACAGGAGAGGCAGACATGATCGAACGCAGGCCAAGAGGCCGCCGATTGGCGGCTGCGGCCGTTGCGGGGGCACTGCTCGCCACCGGGACGGCAGGCACCGGCGGGGCATTTGCCGCACCGGGGAACGGCGGTGAGGGAAACGGAAGTTCGGCACGCCCCGGCACGCCGGGAGGCGCCCCGGCAGCTCGGACGACGGTCACCTTGATCACGGGTGACGTGGTGACCGTCGACACCTTCCCCGACGGCACCCGGGCGGTCACGCCCGAGCCCGGCCCCGGACGTACCGACGTATCGTTCCTGCGCTGGAGCAGGAACGGCGCCGTGACCGTCGTGCCGTCGGACGCCCTGGGGCTGCTCGACCGCGGGGTGCTGGACCCGGCTCTTTTCGATGTCACCGGGCTGATCAGCCAGGGCTACGACGACCGCAGCACGTCGGTGCTGCCGCTGATCGTCCGGTACGCCGCCGCCCCGGCACCGAACGCGACCGACACGAGCGGCGCGCGTGCCACGGTGTCCGCCGCCGCGACGGCCGGCCGCGAACTGCCGAGTATCCAGGGCCAGGCAGTCGCCGAACGCAAGGCGGACGCCGCCGAGTTCTGGCGTTCCGTCGCCGCCCCGGCGCCCGGTGCCCGGCTCGCCCCCGGCGCGGCACCGGACGCCCTCACCCCCGGTGTCGCGAAGATCTGGCTCGACGGCCGCGTGCAGGCGTCGCTGGATCAGAGCGTCCCGCAGGTGGGCGCGCCCGAAGCGTGGCGCGGCGGTTGGACCGGTGCGGGCGTGCGCACGGCCGTGCTGGACACCGGCATCGACCCGGGGCACCCCGACCTGACGGACGCCGTCGTGGGCGCCGCGGACTTCACCGGAAACCCGCACGGCACCGTCGACGGATCCGGCCACGGCACGCACGTCGCCTCGATCATCACCGGCAGCGGCGCCGCGTCCGCAGGCCGTCTCGCCGGGGTGGCGCCCGACACGCAACTGCTGGTCGGCAAGGTGCTCGACGACTACGGAGACGGGACGTACTCGCAGATCATCGCCGGGATGGAGTGGGCCGTCGCGCAGCAGGCGCGCGTGGTCAACATGAGCCTGGGCAGCGGCCCGACCGACGGAACCGACCCGATGTCGCTGGCCGTGGACACGCTGAGCGCGTCGTCCGGCGCCCTGTTCGTGATCGCCGCGGGCAACGAAGGCGGCCCCGGCACCGTCAGCGCCCCGTCGACCGCCGCCTCGGCGCTGTCGGTCGGCGCGGTGGACGCGGACAACCGCGTCGCCGACTTCTCCAGCCGAGGCCCGCGCACCGGCGACCACGCGGTCAAGCCCGAGATCACCGCGCCCGGCGTGGCCATCGCCGCCGCCCGCGCCGCGGGCACCTCGCGCGGCGAGCCGATCGACGACCACTACACGCGTCTGGGCGGCACATCGATGGCGGCGCCGCATGTCGCGGGGGCGGCGGCCATCCTCGCGCAGCGCCACCCCGACTGGACCGGAGCGCAGCTCAAGGACGCGCTCGTCGGGACCGCCTCGCCCGGCCCCGACACGGTGTTCGACCAGGGCGCCGGCCGGGTCGACGTCGCCGCCGCCGTCGGCGGCACGGTGTCCGCGAGCCCGTCCGCGCTGTCGACGTACCTGCGCTGGCCGAGCACCGCACCGGTGGCTCGCACCGTCACCTACCGCAACGACGGCGACCAGCCGGTCGTCCTCGACCTGGCGGTGACCGCCGACCCGGGCGCGCCGCTGCGACTCGACACCCCGCGGGTCACCGTCGCGCCGCACGCGACCGCCGAGGTCACGATCACCATCGACCCGGCGGCGAGCGACACCGGCACGTACGGCGGTGTCCTCACCGCGCGGGGGCCGGACGGAACCGCACTGATACGCACCGTACTCGGCGTGTACGACGAGCCGGAGCTGTACGACCTGCGCGTCACCGCGACCGACCGCAACGGCGCCCCGCCGGCCGGCGGGGCCGTCAACGTGACGAACATCGAGACCGGCGAGTCGTTCCCGACCGAGTTCGACGCCGACGTACGCAAGGCCCGTGTCCCGCCCGGCAGTTACAGCGTGGACGCGATGATCCACACACCCGCGACCGCAGCCGGGCCCCGGAGTTGGACGATCGCGTCACAGCCCGACGTCAAGGTCACCCAGGACACGTCGGTCGCCGTCGACGCCCGTGCGGGACTGCCCGCAGGCCTCGCCCTCGACCAGGCCGGCACGACGGTCGACCACCGCCGTCTCGGCTTCACGCAGACGATCGGCGGCGTGGAAGGGGGAATCGAGGCCTACCTGTACAGCACCGACGTCGGCGCCTACGCGGTGCCCTTCAGCGTCCAGGACCGGCCGTTCTCCTACCGGTTGAGTGCCTTCCTCGGCCAAGCCGCCGCCGACGGGCAGCCCGCGCGGCGCTACAACCTGGCCGTCTCGCACGAGGGCGGCATCCCCGCCGACCCGATGCTGCCTGTGCGTACGTCCGATCTCGCGGTCGTGAACGCACGCGTGTACGGCCAGGGCGAGCCGCTGACCGGCAGCATTTCGCGCCTCGCGGGCTGGGGCGACGGCAACTTCGGCGGCTGGTTCCACGAGGTGTCGCTGCCGGGGACGTCGCGCGAGTACTTCACCGTGCAACCAGGACTGACCTGGCAGTCGGTGCTCCAGGCCGACCACTTGTACGAGACGGCTCCGGACGTGGCGTACACGACCGGGCGACCGACCACGGAGGAATGGAACAAGGCGGTCGGCACACCCCATGTGTCGCTGACGCGTTGCGGAGACGACGGGTTCGCCGTCATCGCGCCGTACAACGGGCCGATCACCGGCCACACGACCACCTGGAGCGGAGGCACCGGCCAGGTGACGTTGTCACGCAACGGCGAAGTCGTCGCCGTCTCGGACGAGCCGCGTGCGGCCTACCTCCCGGGAATGGCTCCCGAGAAGGCCACGTATGCCTTGCGCCTGGAGACGTCGCGCGACGAACCGGGCTGGCGGCTCGGCACCTCGATCGACGCCACGTGGACGTTCACCTCCGAACGCCCCGCCGACGAGTGCGTGTTCGAGCCGGTCGGGCTTCCGCTCGTCCGTGTCGACGGCCAATTCGACCTCGACAACAGCGCCCGGGCCAACCGCCCGTTCGTGCTGAACGTGCGCGTGGAACGGCCCGACGGAGCAGCGGCACAGGTGCGGCAGCTCGCCACGGAGGTGTCCTATGACGGCGGTGCCACGTGGCGCCACGCGCCGGCGATCCCGGGACCGCACGGATACACCGTGTTCACCCCTCCGTCCCCCGCCGGCGGCGACGGCTACGTGGCCGTGCGGACGAAACTCCGTGACGCGGAAGGCAACACGTTGAACCAGACCATCCTGCGTGCCTACCGCGTGAGCTGATGGACGGACCGGACCGGGGACGGCAGGGCGCCTGGTGGCCCTGTCGTCCCCGGTGGCGTTCCGCGGGGCAACCTGCCGCGACAGGGCCGAAAGGCCCTGGGAATAGCACCGATTGGTCATCCGTGCCCGCTGGGGTCCGGGTCCGGGGACGTCGACGACGCCCTGGTCCGCGAGACCCGGGTCGGCGACGTTCTCCGCCTCGGTCATCCGCATGACGGGACGGCGTTTCAACACGGGCCACACCGGTCCGTGAATGATGTGTACGTACCGCATCGGGAAAGGAACGTGTCACATGCAGCTCGACCTCACCGGTAGGACCGCCCTCGTCACCGGTTCCAGTCAGGGCATCGGACTGGCCATCGCGTCGGGGCTCGCGCGCTCCGGGGCGCGCGTCGTCGTCAACGGCCGCGACCAGGGCAAGGTGGATGCGGCGGTCGAGGAGGTGCGGGACCGCGGCGCGGCTGCCGACGTGCTGGGAATCGCCGCGGATCTCGCGAGCGACGAAGGCACGGCCGAGGTCGTCGGCCGGATTCCCGACATCGACATTCTCGTCAACAACCTCGGCATCTTCGGTGCCGAGGAACCGCTGGGGATCAGCGACGACGAGTGGCGCCGGTACTTCGAGGTGAACGTGCTCACCGCGGTTCGACTCACCCGGACCTACCTGCCGGGGATGACGGAGCGGGGTTGGGGCCGAGTGCAGTACATCGCCAGCGACTCGGCGGTCGCCATCCCCGCGGAGATGATCCACTACGGAATGTCCAAGACCGCGCTGTTGGCCGTCTCGCGCGGGTTCGCCAAGGCGGCGGCGGGGACGGGCGTCACCGTGAACTCGGTGATCGCGGGGCCCACGCACACCGGCGGGGTGGAGGAGTTCGTCTACCAGTTGGTGGACCGCGACCTGCCGTGGGACGAGGCGCAGCGTGAGTTCATGCTCCGCCACCGGCCGCAGTCGCTTCTGCAGCGGCTGATCGAGCCTGAGGAGATCGCCAACATGGTCGTCTATCTCAGCTCCGCCCAGGCGTCGGCGACCACGGGAGCGGCGGTGCGTGTCGACGGCGGCTACGTGGACGCGATCGTCCCCTGACCGCCGCGTCTGAACGGTGGCCGCCTGTCTGTCCTGCGGCGCCTGTGGCCTGCGGGGGCGGGCGCCGCGTTTCCCACCTGCGACCGAGGGCAGCGTCAGACGGTACCGGGACACCTTCGAGCGTTGATATGCGGTACGCCCGGTCGGCACGTGGCTGCCGCTGCCGCTGTGGCAGGCGTCCGAGCCATCAGCCGGGACGAGGAGCAACCGATGTCGAATCCACAGAGCCGTTGCGGTGAGCCTCAAGGAGTCGCAGCCTTCGGGGGATGTCGGCCCGGAAGGTCCGTCATGTCACCAGAGCGTGCGCGTCCGGGGTTCGGGTGCGCTCCTCGTTTCCGTCTGCCGCCGGTGCGGCAGGGTTGCGCCGCCTGCCCGCCCCGCCAGGCCGAATGACCGGGCAACCCGGGGCCGCACCCCGTCCGACGCCCACGCGGACCACACCACCACGGCCGACCGTGAACAGGTCGCCCGAGACCGGACTGCGTGAGATCGCGTCGCTGCGCGAGCTTGCCGAACTCGTCCGGTCTGCACCGGAGGCACTGTTCCTGCGCTGGTCACGCGGCCCGGACGCGGACACGGGGGCGAGCCTCGACCACGAGAGCGGGCTGGAGATGCCGGGGCTGTCCGTGACCGTGCTGGACGCTCCGCAGTGGTGGACCCGTCCGCCGGAGGATTGGATCGCCCGCCAGATCCACAAGTACGCGCAACTTGGGACCGAACCCGACCGTTTCGGCTGGGTGTTGACCGGGCGGGAAGTCGGCCGAGGCGTCGACCACGAGCCGTTGCTCGCGGAGACCACACCGGTCGGGCGCCTCGGCGACAGCCTCGTGGAGGAGGCCGGGCGGGTCTACGAGAGCCGTTTCGCCGCCGGACAGGACTCCCGCAACGGCAGCGGACGATAGGGCGGCGGCCAGGCGGCGGCCACAAAGGTTCCCTGCCACCAAAGACCACCAAAGAAGAAAAAGATCCAAAGAGGGGCCAGAATGTGTCACCCGAGCTGATCTGGTCGGGCGTCCCCGACGACGCCGCCGAATCCCGAGCCGGTGTCCCTGCCCGACAACGCCACGGCGGACGACGTACACGCGGCCGTCGACCGGCGACGACTGGCCGACGGCACCCTGGTGGGGCTCTATCACCGCTGACCGGCGGCGGGCCGGGGTCACAGGTGTCAGCTCCGGTACGGCGGGCAGCCCTGACAGACGACAAGCGCCCAACGAGACCAGGAGGTCGTCATGCCCCGAGGTTCCAGTGCCAAGCGGGAGCGGCAATACGAGCACATCAAGGCCAGTGGCAAGAACCGCGGCATGTCCGAGGGCAGGGCCGAGGAAATCGCGGCCCGCACCGTCAACAAGGAGCGCGCCCGCTCCGGGGAGTCGAAGACCGCAAGCCGGAGTTCCACCGAGGGGAAGTCCGCATCGCAGCGCGGCGGTGAGAAGTCCGGAAACCGCTCGAAGGAGCCGACACGCGACGAGCTCTACCAGGAAGCGAAAAACCGTGGCATCGAAGGGCGTTCGTCCATGAGCAAGAAGGAACTGGCCAAGGCGCTGGGCCGCTCCTGATCCCCGGGCTCGATCCCCAGCCTGTCCCGGATGATCTCCGAGCGCCACCGCGGCCTGCCGGGCCGGGGTGGCCCTGCGACCGCGAATCGGCGATGTTTTTGCCGAACGGCCCGTCCGGCCCGGGGGCTTCTGGTACAGCTTTGACAACGGCGGGAACGGGCAGGCGGCTTCGCACCCGCGCGACCCAGGGGGAGTCGGAGATGACGTTGGGCAACACGGGCGGGTCCGCGGGGGGAGCGGTGGATCTCGCCGACGCGATCACGTTGCTGCGCGATCAGATCGCCGAGGCCCAGCGCCGGATCGCCACCCCTCCCGGGCACACCGTCGGCGCCGACCGGGGGGTGTTGTTCACGGTCGGGGAGATCACGCTGGAGCTCGGGCTGGAACTGACCGAGAGCAAGGGCGCGGACGGCGGGCTGCGGTGGAGCGTGGTCAGCTTCGGCGGCAGGAAGGACAGCGGCAGGACGACCACACACACGGTGACGGTGACGCTCACGCCGCAGGGGCCCGGCGGCGGGCACATCGAGGTCGACGACACCGAGTGACCCCCGCGGGAACGCGCGCATGGGGCGAGGGATCGGGGCGACGGGGTGGAGTTCGACCGGCGGGTGCAGGTCCGCGTGCATGTGACGGGCGCGGACAACACGGGCTTCGGGTCGGGGTACTTGGTCGCGCCTCGGCTGGTCCTGACTGCCGCGCACGTACTGAAACGCATGGCGGCCCCGGGCGGCGGAGCCACCGTCACCGTGTCCCAACCCGACGTCGGGGCAGGGCAGTTCCCCGCGATCGTGCGGTGGTGGCGCAACGACCACGTGGTCGACGCCGCGCTGATCGAGGTGGCCGAGACCGACGCCGCCGGCCGTCCGTGGCCGGTGCCGCGATCACTGGCGGACCTCCTCACCCGGCCGCCGCAGCGGTACGGGCACCTGGTCGGCACGAGGCCGCACCCGGTCACCCTCACCGGATTCCCCCGCATGCAAAAGGACCCGCGGGACAGCCGCCGCCTGGACGAACAACTCACCGGCCGCATCGCGCCGGGCACCGGAGCACTCGCCGACCGCTACGAAGTGTCCGGCACCGACCCCCTGCCCCGTGCCGAGACGGCCGTCGGCGGCACCCCGTGGTCGGGACTGTCCGGGGCAGCGGTCCTCGCCGACGACGGGCTGGGCGAGGACCTGTTGTGCGGGGTGATCCGCCACGACCGTCAGGCCACCGGCGGCACGCGCCTGACCGCCACCCGCAGCGCCGACCTGATCGCCGATGACACATTCCGTGCCCTGCTGATCGAACACACCGGCTGGGAACCGGTGTTGGAGCCGGCCGAACTCGCCGACCTGCTCGCCCCCGCGATCCCCGGCCGCGACCTCGACTCGCCCGCGTCTCTTCTGCGCGCCGACGCCGAAGCTGTCCGCTTCCACGGCCGCGATTCGGAACTCGGCGACCTGCACGCCTGGTGCACCGCCGACTCCGCCGCGATCTCGGTCCGCGTCCTGACCGGCCCCGGAGGCCAGGGCAAGACCCGGTTGGCCCGCCACCTCGCCGACACCCTCGGCCGCGAAGGCTGGGCCACCGGACACCTGCGCTCCGACCTCAACGATCACGACACCCGCACGCCGGACTTCACCCGCCTGACAACCGCCCTCGCCCTGCTGCTTGTCGTCGACTACGCCGAGACCCGCCCGCGCTTGCTCCGCCACCTGGTCACCGCACTCCACCGCACCCGCCACCGCGTACGCCTGCTGCTCCTCGCCCGCTCCGACGGCCCATGGCGTACCGACGCGTTGAACGCGCTGCCGTCCGTGCGCCGCCTCCTTGTCGAAGCGCCCGTCACCGAGCTCTCCCCGCTTATTCCACGCAGCCACCCCGGCGAAGACCGGCCGACGGCATTCACCGCCGCAGCCCGCGACCTGGCGCGCCTGCTGCCCCGTGTGCCGACCCTCCCCGACCACGACTGGGACGGCTTGGCCGCCTCGTTGCAGCCGCCCGACAACCTGGCCCACCCGCGCTACGACAACGTTCTCACCCTGCAGATGACCGCCCTCGTCACCCTCCTCCAGCACGGCCCCGCACCGGCCGACACCGCTCCCGGGGCGTCGATTGAGGAGATCCTGCTCCACCACGAGGAACGCTTCTGGGAGGACAGCGCCAAGACCCCCGCGTACAAGCTCGGCGATCTGCCCACCCCCACGCTGGGCGCCGCCGTCGCCGTCGCCGCGCTGTGCGGGGCCGTCGACGCAGACCAGGCCGACGCCGTGCTGCGCACCCTGCCGAGCCTGCCCGACCACGCCGCACCGGGCACCGCGGCATGGGTGAAAGGGCTGTACCCGGCCGACCCCGGCCGCTACTGGGGATCCCTCCAGCCCGACCGCATCGCCGAGTACCACGCCGCGCGTGCCCTCACCGATGGGAGCGTCGACCTCGCGGTTCTGCTCACTGCCGCCGCGCCCGGCCAGCAGGCACAAGTCGTCACCGTCCTGGTCCGCGCCGCCATCGCCCACTACAACGCGGGGCGGACTGCGGACACCGACCACCTTCTGCACGTCCTGGACACCGGACTGGACACCGACGCGCTGGACGACGAAGCGCTCCGGAGCGCGACCATCGCGCTGCCTTACCCCGCCGGGGTCACCGCCGCGCTCGCCGCACACCTCACCCAAGCCGTCGCCGCGCGCGACCGGCAGCGTGCGTGCGACGACCTCGACGCACACGAACCTGGCCTGGCCGGAGGGCTGTCCGACCTCGGCGTCCGGTTGGCGGCTGTGGGGCGGTGGGACGAGGCGTTGGCAGCCGAAGAGGAAGCGGTGGCGATTCGGCGTCGGTTGGTGGCGGCGAACGCGGCCGTCCACGAGCCCGACCTCGCCCGGTCGCTCTCCAACCTCGGTATCCGCTTGGCGGAGACGGGGCAGCGGGAGGAGGCGCTGGCCGCGACCGAAGAGGCGGTGAACATCTACCGTCGGTTGGCGGTGAGAAACGCCGGCTGGTTCGAGCCCGCGCTCGCCCGGTCGCTGACCAATCTCGGCGGCCACTTGGCGGCCGTGGGGCGATCAGACGAGGCGCTGGTCGCCGAGGAGCGGGCGGTGGCGATTCGGCGTCGGTTGGTCGCGGGCAACGCGGCCGTGTACGAGCCTGAACTCGCCGTTTCCCTGTCCAACCTCGGCCTCCGCTTGGCGGCTGTGGGGCGGTGGGACGAGGCGTTGGCAGCCGAAGAGGAAGCGGTGGCGATTCGGCGTCGGTTGGTGGCGGCGAACGCGGCCGTCCACGAGCCCGACCTCGCCCGTTCGCTAGCCAACCTCGGCCTCCGCTTGGCGGCTGTGGGGCGGTGGGACGAGGCGTTGGCAGCCGAAGAGGAAGCGGTGGCGATTCGGCGTCGGTTGGTGGCGGCGAACGCGGCCGTCCACGAGCCCGACCTCGCCCGGTCGCTGACCAACTTCGGCCTCCGGTTGGCGGAGACGCAGCAGCGGGACCAGGCGCTGGCGGCGACGGAGGAAGCGGTCGAGGTCCACCGTCGGTTGGCGTCGCGCAATCCGGGCGCGTACGAGCCCGACCTCGCCCGGTCGCTGACCAACTTCGGCCTCCGGTTGGCGGAGACGCAGCAGCGGGACCAGGCGCTGGCGGCGACGGAGGAAGCGGTCGAGGTCCACCGTCGGTTGGCGTCGCGCAATCCGGGCGCGTACGAGCCCGACCTCGCCGTTTCCCTGTCCAACCTCGGCACGCAGTTGTCGGGGATGGGGCGATTGGACGAGGCGCTGGCCGTGACCGAGCAGGCCGTGGAGATCCGGCGCCGACTGGCGGCGTGGAACCCGGCCGCCCACGAGCCCGACCTCGCCCGCTCGCTGACCAACCTCGGCGCCCAGTCATCGGAGCAGGGGCGGCGGGACCAGGCGCTGGCGGCGACGGAGGAAGCGGTCGAGGTCCACCGTCGGTTGGCGTCGCGCAATCCCGGCGCGTACGAGCCCGACCTCGCCCGCTCGCTGACCAACCTCGGCGCCCAGTCGGCGGAGCAGGGGCGGCGGGACCAGGCGCTGGCGGCGACGGAGGAAGCGGTCGAGGTCCACCGTCGGTTGGCGTCGCGCAATCCCGGCGCGTACGAGCCCGACTTCGCCGTGTCGCTGTCCAACCTCGGTGCGCAGTTGTCGGAAGTGGGGCGGGTGGACGAGGCGCTGGCCGTGACCGAGCAGGCCGTGGAGATCCGGCGCCGACTCGCGGCGCGGAACCCGGCCACGGGCGAGCCCGACCTTGCTGTGTCGCTGACGAATTTCGGCGTCCAGTTGTCGGGAGTGGGTCGACTGGACAAGGCGCTGGCCGCGACGGAGGAGGCCGTGGCGATCCACCGTCGCCTGGCGGCGGGAAACCCGGCCGCGTACGAGCCTGACCTCGCCCGGTCGCTGACCAACCTCGGCGTCCAATTGTCGGGGGCGGGGAAACTGGACGAGGCGCTGGCCGCGACCGAGCAAGCCTTGGACATTTGTCAGCGGCGCCCGGACATGGTGCCGACCGCGCTGCGGTCCCTTCGCACGGCGTTGGGCCTGCGTGTGCTTCTGCTCGATGCCCTCGGGCGCCAGGATGAGGCCCAGGCGTTCCGCCGTTGGTTGGACGAGAATCCGTTCCCGCTTGATGCCCACGAGTGACCGGTCGAGGTGCTTGGCGGACCCGCGGCCTCGGACGTCATGTGTTTCCACAATCCGGGAGCGGCGCCACGGCGGGGATTCTCCGAGCTCTCGGCCGCCCGTGTGTGCGCGGCGCGCAAGACACCCGCGAGAACGCCGGCTTCGGCGGCTTCGCCGAGCAGGGGGCCGGCCGGGATGAGCATGTTGTCTTTCTGCCCGGGCCGACGTGGTCGCGGGCGCTATTGGAGCGGGATGTCGATGCCGTGTTCCTGCGTGGGACGGGGGCCGTGGATGCGCCTGTCGGACTCGTTGATGGCGACGTCGTTGATGCTCGCCTCGCGGCGGCGCATGAGCCCCCGCTCGTCGAACTCCCACAGCTCGTTGCCGTAGCTGCGCCACCACTGGTGTTCCGCGTCGTGCCACTCGTACTGGAATCGGACGGCCATCCGGTTCTCCCGGAACCCCCACAGGCTTTTCCGTAGCGCGTAGTCGAGTTCGCGCTCCCATTTGCGCGTCAGGAACGCGACGATCTCCTCGCGTCCGCTGACGAACGTGTCACGGTTCCGCCATACGGAGTCCGGAGTGTAAGCCGACGCCACCCGCAGGGGATCGCGGGTGTTCCACGCGTCCTCGGCCGCCTGGACCTTCCGCAGGGCTGTCTCAAGTGTGAACGGCGGGTAGGGCGGGCGATCTTCCGGCGCTGCGGGCACTGCGGCCTCCTCATGTGGAGAACGCTCGTTCTCCATCGGTGCGCCTAAGATAGAGAACGTACGTTCTCGACGTCAAGGAGCCCCGGATGCCGGCCCCGATCACCGCGGAACAGACCCGCGTGGACCGCGAAGCACTGCTCGACGCGGCAGAGCGGCTCTTCTACGAGCGAGGAATCCAGGCGGTCGGAATGGACGAGGTCCGCGCGTCGTCCGGTCTGCCGCTCAAGCGGATATACCGACTGTTCCACGCCAAGGAAGACCTCGTCGTCGCGATGCTCAGGCGTCGCGACCAACGCTGGAGAGCGAGCCTGGCCGCCCACGTGGAACAGGTCCCGGATCCGCGCGAGCGAGTCCTCGCTGTCTTCGACTGGCTCGCCGCGTGGTTCGCCGAGCCGGGTTTCCGCGGGTGCGCCTGGGTGAACGCGCACGGTGAACTCGGTTCGTCCTCCGAGGCGATCCTTGCCGAAGTCCGTTCACACAAAAGGGCGTTCCACGATCAGATCGCCGCGTGGGTCAGCGCCGCCGGAGAGCCGGTGGCCGAACCGGTCTTCCTTCTCGCCGAAGGAGCCATCGTGACCGCGGGCATCACCGGCGACCCGGCTCCGGCCCGTCACGCCCGCGCAGCCACCGCGATATTGCTCGGGGCGCGATGACGGAGTCCGCACGGACGTCGCAGGCGCACCGCCGACCAGGCAGCGCCAGGCGCGCCCCGCCCCCCGTCGCCGCGCGGGGTCAGGCCACCCCCGCATCGCCCGGCCGGCCTGGCTCGCGACCGACGAACCAAGCCCCAACGCTGCCGTCGCCCCCGGCCACGGGATGCGGGCGGCGCGGAACGCTGCGGCCCGCCCGTCGAGATGTACGAACGCCGCGCTCGGCATCTCTTGCGTACATCTCGACGGGCTGAAGCCGGATGACCCGACGATCACCCGGAGCGGACGAGGCCGTCCCCCGCGCCGCGAAGCGCTACGGCGCCAGCCGGTTCGGTCCGCGGAAGAGGAAGGTGGCCTCGCGGATGGAGTCCAGGCCGACCATCACCATAAGCACCCGCGCGAGGCCCATGCCGAATCCGCCGTGCGGTGGGCAGCCGTACCGGAACGCGTTGAGGTAGTCGCGCAGAGGTTCGGGGCGCATTCCCTTCCCGGCGGCCTGCTTCAGCAGCACCTCGTACCGGTGCTCGCGCTGCGCGCCGGTGGTGATCTCCAGGCCCTTCCACAACAGGTCGAAACTCAGCGTCACGCCCGGGTCGTCGTCCGACCGCATGTGGTAGAAGGGCCGGATGCCGACGGGGTAGTGCGTGACGAACACGAAGTCGTGGCCGGTGGCCTCCTTGACGTGGGCGGAAAGGCGGCGCTCGCCTTCCGGGTCGAGGTCCTCCCTGGTGGCTGCCGGGGCCCAGCCGACCTCGCGCAGGATCTCGTGCGCCTCGGCCATCGTGACGCGGGGAAAAGGCGTCGTGGGGACGGTGACATCGATGCCGAAGTGCTCGGCGACCGCGTCGCCATGCGCCTCGGCGACCTTGCCGATCGCGTGGGCGAGCATCTGCTCTTCGAACGCCATCACGTCCTCGACGCCGTCGATCCACGCCAACTCCACGTCCACACCGGTGAATTCGGTGGCGTGTCGTGAAGTGAACGACGGCTCGGCACGGAAGATCGGCCCGACCTCGAAGACACTTTCGACGCCGGCCGCGATCGCCATCTGCTTGTGGAACTGCGGCGACTGCGCCAGGTAGGCGCTGCGTCCGAAGTAGTTCAGCTCGAAGACCTCCGCGCCGGACTCCGATGCGGTGCGCATGAGTTTGGGCGTGTGCATTTCTGTTGCGCCCTGCGCGTATGCGTACTCGCGCAGGCCCTGTTCCAGGGTGGTCTGTACGGCGAACACCAACTGTGCGGCGGGACGCAGGCGCACGTCCAGGAACCGCCAGTCGAGCCGCTGCTCCGGACCGGTGCGCCTGTCGATCGGCAGCGGAGCGGCGGCCGGGTTCAGGACCTCCACCATGTCGGGGACGATTTCCAGGCCGCCGAGCTTGACCTGGGCGGCGTCGACGACACGGCCGGTGATCCTGACGGCGGACTCGGATGTGAGCGCTTCGAGTCGGGCCTCCAACGGCCCGCCGTCGTGCGCGGGTGACCTGCACCATGCCGGTGCTGTCCCGCACGATCACGAACTGCATGGTGCTTTGCAGGCGGAGTGTGTTCACCCACCCGCAGACGGAGACGGTACGGCCGACATGTTCTCGCAGGTGGGAGATGTGTACGCGGCTGTGGATCATTCGGTCCTCCGAAGGACGTCGTCATGATCCCTTGGGAGTGCGGGCGAGAAGGGCAACTCGCGGTACCACCGCACTTTCGCCGCCACCAAGTGGCGGCCTCATTCGGGCCCGATGACGGGGGCCGGCCGGCGGGGCATTGGACGGCAAAGGTCGTTCCTCCCCGCGCTCGGGAGGGTCTTCGCCTCGGGGCGCGAGGCCGCCTTCCCAGCCACCGGCGGCTCTCTCGGCTCGCGTGATCCCTGGCTACTCGTCTCCGTCAACGCGTTGCCGGGAGGATACGGAGGCCGCGCTCGCATCCGCAATCGAGTAACCCTTGCGGGTGCGGCGAGCCACCGCGCGGGCGCCGTGATGTTCGAACCCGCGCTCATCGGTGGCCTTCGTCCGTCTCGGCGGGGCGTGGCCGGGCGGCGGGTGACTCATGTTCGGGTGGGGGCGCGGTGAGTTCGAACCAGACGGTCTTGCCGGTGGTGCCGGGGAGGGCCCGGACGCCCCAGGCGTCGGCGAGTGTGGCGACGAGCGCGAGACCGCGGCCGGAAATGTCGGTGGGGGACGCGCGGCGTGGGTACGGGAGTTCGAGGGGATCGCCGTCGGTGACTTCGACGCGCAAGGTACGGGTGGGGGAGAGCGCGCAGCGTACGGTGACCCGGTCTCCGGGAAGGGGCCGGGCGTGACGGCAGGCGTTGGTGACGAGTTCGCTGAGCAAGAGCTGGGCCGTGGTGGCTACTTCGTCGCCGAGGCGCCAGATATAGGCGTGTTCGCGCAGCTGTGCGCGGGCCTCGCCGGCGCTGCGGGGGTGGTGCGGGAGGGACCAAGTCGCTTCGTGCGGGTACCTCATCGGTACGAAAGGCGCGGCGGAGGCGTCGACGGGGTGGCGGTGCGTTGTCATCGGAGTCCTGAGTCGTTGTACGGGTGAAAGCGCGGCCGTGTGGCCCAGTTGACTGCGGAGAGTGATTCCGCGAACTCGGGCCACAGCCTGCTTTCGGCCACTTGCACTCAGATAGTGACGATGTGGGTACGCAGCGTGGCGTTCCCGCGGTGAACCGGGGGAGGTGGATGCCGTGGCGATGAACTCCCAGGCGCCGATGGCATGGCGCTATTGCGGGAATCAGATCAAGCTCTGGCGCACGCGGGCCGGGGTGACCCGACAGCAGTTGGGGGAGGAGGCCGGGTACTGCGAGGAGACCATCAAGTCGGTCGAGCAGGGGCGGCGCAGGGCGTCGTTGCACCTGTTGCAGGTGGCGGACCAGATGTGCGGCGCGGACGGGATGGTGGCGGCGGCTCAGGCGTATTTGCAGCCGGAGAGGTATCCGGCGCGAACGCATGAGTTCATGGGTCTTGAGGCGTCGGCGACCTCGGTGCTTTGGTACGAACCGATGCTCATCCCGGGGCTGTTGCAAACCCCGCAGTACGCACGAGCGCTGATGATCGAGAACTGCCCGCCGTTCGACGACGACACGATCGAAGAACGCCTGTCAGCGCGGATGGAACGGCAGGAGAAGTTGACGCGCAAGCCGTATGCGCAGTTCGGCTTCGTCATCCACGAAGCAGCGCTGCGCAGCCTGGTGGGTGGACGCGACGTCATGAAGGCGCAACTCGGCAGGTTGTTGGAGATCGCCGGGCTGCGCAACGTTGCGGTTCAGGTGCTGCGTGCGGACAGCGGCACCGTTCTCGGGCTTGGCGGTTCGCTGGTTTTGCTGGAGACTGATGAGCACGAGCACTACGCGTACGTGGAAGCCCCGGCTACCAGCGCCCTCTACTCGGATCCCGCAACCATCAGCCTGTTGACCCGGCGTCATGGCATCATCCGCATGCAAGCACTCAACGCCGAGGACTCGGCGGGGTTCATTGCAGAGGTGGAGGCCGAGCTGTGAGCGACCAACTGGGTTGGCGCAAGTCCAGCCACAGCGATGAGGAAGGCGGCGCTTGTGTCGAAGTCGCCGCCTCTCAGGGCGCGTTGCACGTGCGCGACTCCAAGCACAAGGCTGGGCCCAAGCTGGCCGTCACGCAAGGCGCCTGGGAGGCGCTGGTCCGCGCCACGGCTTCCTGAGCGAACTTGCGGACCCGGTGCGGTCCCCTCGTACGAGCTGATCAAGATCGGTGTCGCGGCCGTCCAGGTACTGGTCGGTCGCGACGTCATGCCCGGATCCGTATCTTTGTTCGATCCCCTGCGCCAATATGCGTCTGAGCCGGTGACGGCCGACCCTGGAGGGAGGGGCGCGTGGCGTCGCCCGACCGAGCCCCTGGTCTGACGGCCGTGGACGGAACCGGAAGGTGGACGGCAGCATGAAGACGCCCCCAATCGTCACGGCGAGTGAGTGGAAGGCGGCGCGCGAGGAGCTTCTTGTCAAGGAGAAGGAGCTGACCCGCGCACGGGACGCACTGGCCGCCGAGCGCCGGAGGATGCCATGGATGGCGGTGCAGAAGACCTACGAGTTCGACGGGCCCGCAGGAAAAGCCACCCTGCTCGACCTTTTCGCCGGTCGTCGTCAGCTGATCGTCTACCGCGCGTTCTTCGCTCCGGAAGTGGACGGTTGGCCCGAGCACGCGTGTGTCGGTTGTTCCATGGTGGCCGACCATGTCGGTAACCTCGCCCATCTGAACGCCCGCGACACGACTCTCGTCTTCGCCTCACGCGCGCCGCAACCGGACATCGAGCGGGTGAAGGCGCGGATGGGTTGGACGATGCCCTGGTACACCATTACGGACGACTTCGACAGGGACTTCGAAGTCGACGAGTGGCATGGCACGAACGCGTTCATCCGCGACGGCGACCGCGTGTTCCGCACCTACTTCATCAACGCCCGCGGCGACGAGGCGCTGGGGACCACGTGGAGCTACCTCGATATGACGGCGCTCGGACGGCAGGAGGAATGGGAGGACTCGCCTGAGGACTACCCCCAGACCCCGCCGTACGAATGGTGGAACTGGCATGACGCGTACGAAGAAGCCGAGTCGGCGCAGAAGTAACCGACCGGAAGCCGCGGCACCTTGCGGCAGGGTCCCGGACGAAGAACCGCAAGAGCGGTGACGCCGATTGCGGCGTCGCGGAGCACATGGCGGTGGACGTCAGCCCTGCGCCTTCCTGAGAACGGCAGTGATTTTCCGCGACGCGGCGATGCGGCAGGTCCCGCTGCGGGCGTCGGGTCGCGGGCGGGGGTCAGCGGGTCGTGTAGTAGACGTACGCGGCCAGGGCGGCCAGGGGTAGGAGGTTGGTCAGTTGGAGCCGGAGGCGTCGACCGCGGGTCATGGGGACTCGGGGTGGCGCGTACTCGGGGCCCATGGGACCGGGCGCCTGGCCTCCGGAGCCGCCGCAATGCGGGCAGGGCTGCATGGCCGTCAGGCGTCCGCTTCCGCCGCAACCACCGCACGGCCAGCGCTCGTTCGGGTCCATCGATGCCGACTGCCCCGACCCGCCGCACCCGTGGCAGGCCGTATCCATCGGCATCCAGCCGCCACCGCCGCATGCCCCACAGTGCCCCACCCCACACGCCCCCTCGCGACGAAGTCCCCACCAGGCGGGCCGAGTTGCGCAGGCCCCCGTACATGATCCGTGCCGGATTTGCTCAGATCCTGCCCGGCTTTCGGATTATCCACCGGGCGAGGCGATTGTGACAGCGGGCAAACAACAAGGTGGCCGTCAAACATGTGTGTGACTGTGCAGCTTTGCAGCCTTGGCTCGTGGCAACGAATGTGCGTGGTGGTGGGGGAGGCGGCTGGCGGGAGGGCGCGGAGTTGCGGGCGGTCGGCCGCAGGGGATGGCCTTGTCCGTGAAGCCAGGTCTGGGGGCGGGGGTCGTGGGCGGCGTCGGTGCGTCCGGCATCGGGGGCGGGGTGACGGGCGGTCGAGACGTGCGGGCTGATCGGCGGCATTGCGTTGTTTTCGCTTCGGTCCTCCGTGTGCGTGGGGCGATGGGGCTCTTCGGCGGCGATTCGAGCGAACGTTAACAAGTGAACGCTCACTCTACAAGGGTGACTGCCCTTTCGGCCGCCTTCGCGCCGCCGGTTTGCCGGGCCGCGGGCACCACGGGCCCCGGCGCGCCCATCCAAAAGACTCAGAACGGTACTTCCCAAACGCAATAGCGAGCCTCTACCTTCGTGCCCAGGCGGCATGGCATGGCGGGAAATCGCTGTGGGAGCGGCACGCGTCCGGCGGCGTGTGACCCGTGGCATCGCATCATCGGTGTACCGAATGTCGAAGCCGCCCTGGTCACTTGACGCCTGCGCAGAGCAGTCGCGCGGCCTCGGGCCTTTCGCTCACTGCGGTTCTCGGCATCGGCCGACCGCGCCTTGTTGCCGCCCCGGATGCGCATGAGCCGCCCGCTCATCCGGGCCTTTCAAGACGTACGTACACGCAGCTCGGCATGTCCGCGGTGGTCCGCGCCCATGCACGGCGTCAGCCGCAGACCCCGAACCGGCGTCATCGAGGACGCCGGTCGACCCAGCACCGAGGAGGCAGCACGTGAGACCTTCCCCAGCCCTGGCCGCTCTCGCGGTGGTGAGCGCTTTGCTCGCGGCCGGATGCGCCGATCGCGGCGGCTCCGACAGTGACGGAGCGCCGACGGCCCCGACGGTGTCGGCCGCATCGGCCGACTTCGGCGAGCTCAAGAACGTGTGCGGCCCCGGCAACCCGACCGCCGCACCGGCCCAGGGCGTCACGGCCGACGAAGTCGAGGTCGGCGTCCTGACGGATGTCGGCTTCTCGAAGAACCCCGAATTCGTGGACGCCGCCAAGGTGTTCACGTCGTGGTGCAACGACGCGGGCGGCATCAACGGCCGCAAGATCGTCGCGAACATCCGTGACACCAAGTTCATGGAAGTGCGGCAGCGCGTACTTGAGGCCTGCCGCGACGACTTCGCGCTCGTCGGCGGCGGAGCCGGCCTGGACCATCTCGGGGTCAGGGACCGCGTCTCGTGCCTGCTGCCCGAGTTCCCCGGCCAGGTGATCAAGCTCGAAAACGAGGGCTCGGACCTACAGTTCAGCGTGCAGCCCGGAGGCGCGTCGTACCTGCGCAACGCGGCCTTCTACGACTGGCTGCTGAAGGAGGCCTATCCCGCGTCGGCGTCCGCGGTCGGCATCATCGTCGGCGACTCCATCAAGTCGTCGGGCGAGCAGCGGATCGAGTTCCTCCGAGCGTGGGGGGCCAATGTGGCCTACTCCGACCTGTATCCGGCGACGGGGGTGTCGAACTGGACGCCGTACGCGCAGGCGATCAAGAACAAAGGGGTCAAGGGCCTGATCTTCATGGGTGACTTCCGCATGCTGGCCAAGCTGGAGCAGGAGTTGACCAACATGGACTACAAGCTCGACTGGATCGACACCAACGTCAACGCCTACGGGCACGCGTTCGTGGACATCACCGGAAGCCAGGTCCTCAACGCGCAGAACAACATGGCCGACCTCAGCGGGATCCACCCCGTCGAGGACGCCGCCGGAAACCCGGCGACGCGGCAGGTCGTGGATCTGTTCGCCAAGTACGCGCCCGGCGCGGAGGTTTCGATCGGGGCGGTGAAGTCGTTCTCGGCCTGGCTGCTGTTCGCCAAGTCGGCGTCGGCCTGTGGTGACAACCTCACCCGCAAGTGTCTGTACGAGCAGGCGAGGAAGGAGACCGCGTGGACCGGGGGCGGCTTGCAGGCACCCCGCGACATGTCCGCGCAGGACAGCCCCTCACAGTGCTGCAACGTGGTCAAGGCAACCCCGGACGGCTGGAAGAGCGTCGACGTCAAGGCCAACCAGGGTTCCTACCGGTGTGGCGTCGCGTCCTACAAACTGACCGGCTCGTACGGGAAACCGGTCACCTTGGCGGACGTCGGCAAGAGCGTGAACGACCTTACGTAGCCCGCGTCGTGTGGTCGGCGGCGCGTTGCCATCGCGCGTCCGGCCCGCTCCGTGGGGGCAGCGAACAACTTCCCCGAGCGCCCGTCGCAGCCGTTGCGCCGGGCGGCTGCGGCGGAGCGTCAGGTCGAGCCGTGGCAGGGCGCGTACAGATTCGTCGAAGGCGGTTTGCGGTCGGCCGCCGGGACGAAGACGCGACCCGCCGCGGCCCGGCTGTCAGGAGTCACGCTGCTGATGCTGCTCGGGCAACCGGCTCTCCGGATGCGCCCACAAAACGACGTTGTCCGGCACCGGAGCCCGTCCTTCCGTCCGGTGCCGTGCGAAGAACTCCAACACCTCGCGGTCGGAGTACCGCAGGCTGAAGTGAATCAGCACGAACAACGTTTCCGGATGCGCATCGACGATCGGCCGCAGCCGACTCCAGACCGTGTGGCCCACCCGATCCGCGCGCACCAGCTCCGCGTCGTCGAGGAACGTGCACTCCGTGATGACGACCGGGAATGTGAACAGCCACGGATTACGCCGGAACACATCAGTGTGTGTATCGCCCAGGTACGCGAACAGTGGCCGACGGACCTCCTCGTCCACCTCGACCCCCTGCCTGCGACGCTCGGCCATCAGCCGGCCGAACTCCGCGCCCCGGCCCTCCACCGCCAACGTCTGCCGCAGCTCTTCGAATTCGGGACGCAGAACCCTGCGCCGTTCGGAGAATGCGTACCCGACGCACGGCACCTTGTGCAGGCACTCCACCACCCGCACCTGGTGCCCCGCCCGCCCGAAAGTGAACTCGTCGCCACCGCGCACGCCGTGCAGCCGGTGACCCATGAGGCCGGGGTCGAACGCCGTTCCGTGATTGAGCTCGGCGCACGAGCGGATGTACGCCTCCGCGTACGGCACCGCGTCGGCGGGCAGGTAGATGTCCGTTCCGCCGGTCCGCGCGGCCAGGAAGTCGAGGTCCTTGGCATGGTCGTGGTGGGTGTGCGTGAGGAACACGGTGTCGGGCCGACGCCCTTCGCACAGCCCCGCGTCCAAGGCGCAGCGGAGCTCGGGGACGTGAAAGAAAGTCTTGTCGTTGGCGCGGGAATAACCGGTCAGGGTCAGTTCGGTGCCCGGGATCCGCCACGTCTTCCACTGCCGGAACGGGTGCCCCCGCTGGGGGAGTTCGGGATGAGCGGGCACCCTCACCGTGGATGACGGAGTCGCGGTCGACATGCGTGCCCCTCCAAGGTGCCGTGCCACCGGTCGGCGATGCGCTGCGCATCCTCGCACGTCTCGGGACCACGGCGACAACGGATATCGGGCTCGCGCGTGAACGCGATCCGGATCAGGGGCATGCGCCACGGTCGGCGGCGTCGTACCGCGCCAGCGCCCGGGCACCCGGACGCAACGCCGTCACCAGGTGGCGGAACTGGTCGGCGTCGAGGCCGCCGACGGCCGTCGCGGTGTCGTCCGCCGCATCGCGGGCTATCTCGTCCGCCACCGCGTCGAGTGATGTGCGCGGCCCCGTCTTGCTCACCGCTGCGGCGGCGCGGGCGGGGGTGAGCAGCGTCGCCGCGTGGCGCACCAGCCAAGCGGGCACACCCGCGGCGCCCTGCGGCGGCGGCAGGTAGGGCCGCGCG
>NZ_JBPKBI010000007.1:173922-202625 GCF_051388935.1 Yinghuangia sp. YIM S10712 | reverse complement strand
GCGGGGGCAGGGAGGGCCGCGCGCCGCTGTAGCGGCGGTCTTCGGCGAAAGCTTGCTGCTTGACCTTGACCAACGGTCGTACGACGGAAGCGTCTTCCGCATCCTCGCGCCATTCCCCGGCGGGTTTGAGCACATATCCCTCGGCGAGGTTGCCGTCCAGCTCCGGGAGCCTGAGAAGGGCGGGGACTCGGGTCGGGAACGCGGTGGGAAGGTCGTCCAGTCGGCGCCGCGGGCCGCGGCCGAGCAGTGGGGCGCAGGGCAGCCCGACCCCGGCAGCGACCGTGCGCAGGACGCGGTCGGAGATCCACAGGCGTCCGCCGGAGGTGTCGACGACGGCGTCGAACAGCAGCCAGTGCAGTCCGGGCGCGTACCACACGCCGGTCTGCACGGGGTCGACGCCGGGCTCGGCGGGCACATCGGGGTGCGGGTAACGGCCGCCGGCGAGTTCGCCGTAAAGCGTGATCGCCGCAACGGGTGTCGTGTCCGTCGCGCCGCCCGCACGGCCGCCCCGGTGCCTGCGTCCTGCCGCGCGCAGGGTCGCGGCGAAGCGGTCCGCGGCCACCGCCAGCGCGGGCCAGATGCGGCTGACGCCGAAGAACGCGTCGAGGTCGTCGTCGCCGAGGAGTTCGCGGCGTTTCGCGGGCCGCGTCCCGGCCGCGTCGCAGACGACCGCGAAGTGCGCTCCGTGGACCTTCTCGGCCGCGACCCACTCGCGTGCGCCCGGTGCCGGCGTGCCGCCGCTTGCCGGGATCTTCGGGTACGGCCGCAGCGTGGTCGTGCCCGCGGCCTGGCCGTCATCGGCGTCGCTCATGGGAGCCGATCGTGGCCCGCGCGCTGTGGTCGGGGCAACAGGGTTGTTACGCCTTGGGGTTCGCGAGGCCGGTGGATCGCGTGCCTCGGATCGGGAGGGTGATCGATTGGTGAACCAGCGGCCCAACCGATCGTCACGAGTCCCGGGAAGTCGCGCTTCAGTCGTCCGTGAGCTCTCGTACGAAGACGATGCGATCCAGTCCGGGGCCGTCGTAGTCCTTGTGCACTTCGCCGGAGCCGTTCTCGGACGGTTTCTCGGTGAATCCCAGTGCGGCGTGGAACGCCCGGGAGCCGGAGTTGCCCGGGCTGGTGACGCAGTGGACGTACCGGCGGCCGTGGGCGCGTGCGGTGTCGAAGAACGCGCTGTAGAGCGCGGCGGCGACGCCCTGGCCTCGCAGTTCGGGGGCCACGCCGACGAAGTGGATGTAAGCGGTGTCGGTGTCGCTCTGCGAGAGGAAGCCGATGAGGAAGGCGCCGATGGTGCCGTCTTGTTGTTCCCCGAGGAAGCTGGTCGTGGTGAAGTGCTGGAAGAACAGCCTGGGGAGAAGCAGGGCGCGCTGCCGTGAGCCGTCGTCGCCGCCGAACCCGCCCCACCAGCGGTCCAGCACGGCGAGCACGCGTGCTTGATCGGTCTCCCGTGGGCGACGAACGGTCAATCCGGCGACGGAGTTGGTCGACATCGGACAAGTGTGGCAGCCGACGACCGGGGCGGGTTCGCGGCCCCCAGGCGCCCTTGAACCCGCCGCCGGCCCGCGTCCTCTTGGGGCAGGCGTGCGGAAACGCCCCGATGCCTGACGGCCCGTTCCGCCGGCCGCGGCCGGCGTGAGGCTCGTCAGCGGAGGTTTTCGATCACCTCGCCGAAGGCTTCCAGGGTGGGTGTGGTCGCGAAGTCGGTGAACCAGGCGTAGCAGCGTTCGATGCCCTGGTCGGCGAGTTTGCGGAAGTGCGGGGTCAGTTCGGCGGCGGTTCCGGTGACGAGGCCGCCGCCGACGTTGAGGGGACCGAAGCGGCGCTGCGCCTTCGCGACGATCTCGTCGCGCTCGGTTTCGCTCGGGATGAATGTGACGAACTGCTGAAGCGATACACGTGCCTTGCCCGCGCGGGGACGCAGGCGATCGAGTTCGGGCAGCCGGCCGATCTGAATGTTCCACCAATCCGCGTACTCGGCGACAAGTTCGAGCGTTCGTGGGCCGGTTCCGCCGATAGTGATCGGGATGGGCGCGGTCGGTGTCGGCCGGGCTGCGACGTTGTGGAGGAAATGGTGGTTGCCCGCGTAACTGACGGTCTCGCCGGTCCAGAGCAGTCGCAGTACGGCGAGGGTCTCGGCGAGCCGGTCGACCCGCACGCGCGGGGTGGCGTCGCCGATTCCGTACGCGGAGATCTCGCTCGGCGCGGAACCCCAGCCGAGTCCCAGCTCGAAGCGCCCTCCGGAGGCGTGATCGAGCGTGACGGCCTGCTTGGCCAGCACCACGGGGTTGCGGAACATGTCGCACAGCACCAGGTGGCCCACGCTCAGCCGCGCGGTGTGGGCGGCGAGCCAGGTGGCCGTGGTCATCGCCTCGAACATCGGAGCCTGTTCGGCCGCGGGCGGCGCCAGGTGGTCCATCATCGCGATGCCGGCGAACCCGGCCCGCTCGGCCGCGACCGCCCGCTCGACGATCTCGGGCATCGACATGCGCATCTGCGGAAGGTACAGATGAAATTCCATCGTGCTCCTCGGGTCGACCGTCTTGCGTGACAGCGGGCGCGTGCTCCGCCCGGCATGGTCGAGCCGGACGGCGACTCGTGTCGAGCGCTTACGGTAGACAACGCGGGCGGCCGTCCCAAGGGCGGCGTCCGTCCCAAGGTCGGCCGCCCGTCCCAAGGTCGGCGTCTGTTGTCGCGAGGTTGTCCCGGAGGCGATGTCAACGGGCAGGCCGTGCTTGCCCGATGCCTCGGGGCCACTTCGACGGAGGCCTTTCCGAGTCCCGGCCCCGGGCCGGGCGGCCGAGCTCGTCCTCCTAGCGATGCCCGTCCCCTCTGTGCCTGCGGGAGCCCCGAGTCAGGCTCCGCGGCGGGTTCGGTACCAGTCGAGTGTCGCGGCGATGCCCTCGGCGTGCGCGGTTGTGCCGACGGGGCCGAAGGCCTCGCGGAACGCGGAGTCGTCGGCGATGAACGGGCGATCGCGCTGGTACCACGTCTCGCCGAGTTCGCGTACGACGGGGTTGACGAGCCCGAGCAGGCGTTGCGTCGTGCGGCCGAGGCCGGCGATCTTCGGCTTGCCGCCGGCTGTCGACCATACGAGACCGAGGAAGTCGCGGCCGGTGATCGGTTCGGCGGCGGGCAGGTGCCACGCGCGGCCGTCGGCCTCGGGACGCTCGCCGAGAGTGACCAGGCCTGCGGCGATGTCGGGGAGGTAGGCGACGGTGTGCGGCTGGTCGAGGTCGCCCACCCAGCGGGCGGTCTTTCCGGCCAGGGCGGCGGCGAAGACGGTGGGGCCGATGGTGGTGTTGACGCCGCCGGGGCCGTAGTAGTCGGAGGCACGTCCCAGGGTCGCGCGGATGCGCCCTGCCTGGTGGGCGTCGAGGATCAGCCTGTCGACTTCCGCACGGGCCCGGCCCTTGGGGTTGGTCGCGACGTGGGGCATGTCCTCGGTCATGGGAGTGTCCACAGGGCCGTAGACGTACAGGTTGTCGGCCATGACGAGCTTCGCCCCCGCGGCCTCGACGCCTGCCAGGACCGTACGCGTGAGGTCGGGGAACTCCTGGGCCCAGCGCTCGTATTTGGGTTGTGCGCACTGGTACACGACCTCGGCGCCCGCGCAGGCGGCGGTCGAGCCCTCGATCGTGCCGATGTCCGCCGGAAAGCCGCGGGAGCCGGCGGGCGCGTTTCTGCTGACGGCGCGCACGCTGTGGCCGCGAGCTGTCAGTTCCGCGATCACGGCCGAGCCGATCGCGCCGGTGGCGCCGAGGACGACGTGCAGTCCGGACATGGATGCGGCTCCCGATCCTTGATACGAAACGCTGTTATATAATGACGTTACGTTATGCTGGTCGCCATGGCAAGGCCAAGAAACCGCGATTACGCCGAACTGCGCCGCGACCTCGTCGACGCCGCCGGCCGCCTGCTGGCCGCCGAGGGCCCGCAGGCGTTGAGTACGCGCCGCGTCGCGCAGGAGGTGGGTGTCTCCACGACGGCCGTCTACAGCCTCTTCGGCGACAAGGCCGGCCTGGTCCGCGAGATGTTCCTCGCCGGCTTCCAGCGCCTCGGCGATGCCTTCTCCGGTGTGCCGCGCACCGACGATCCCGTTGCCGATCTGCTGGCCCTCGGCCGCGCCTACCGTGCGAGCGCACTGGCCAACCCCCACTTGTACGAGCTCATGTTCGGCCGGGCGGTTCCCGGTTTTCAGCCCGACGCCCGAACGCTTGTGCTGATCCGGCCCACGTTCGACGTACTCGTCGCGGCCACCGTCCGCTGCGTGGAAGAGGGCGCATTCGCTCGCGCCGACCCGCACGACCTCGCCGTCCGGTTGAACGCGTTGGCCCACGGCCTGTGCAGCCTCGAACTACGCGGCGCCCTCGGTGATTTCGAGGACGCGCGAAGGCAGTGGGACGGTGCGTTCGACGCGATGCTGCGGGGGATGGCGGGGGAGGGCTGAGGCCGGATCTGTCTCGGTCGAAGTGGCGTTGGCGGCAGCTTTTTCGTCGCGTCAGGCGGGCCGGGCCGACGCGTCCTCCATGGTTTGTGGGCGGGCGACCGGAAGGACTTATTGATATTGAAAATCATTGCCGATAGTCTCCTGGCGGTCGGTCCCCGCCTGGCTCAGGAGAACCATGTCCCAGTCCATAGAACGTCGCCGCTTCCTGCGCGCAACCGCCGGAGGCGCGGTCGCGGTCGCCGCCGGGTCGGCATTTCTTGTCGGGTGCTCCGATGACGGAGGCGCTGCCGATCCGGCTGCGGCGCCTGCCGGGCCGAAGAGGCGCGGGGGGACGTTGCGTGCCGCATTCGTCGGCGGAGGCGCGGCGGAGACGCTCGACCACTTCCGGGGCCCGACGCCCATGGACTTCGTGCGTGCGCGTGCGTGGCACGGGGCTCTCGGGAACCTCGACCCGGCCGCGCCCGACGGTGTCCGGTACGGAGTGCTGGAGGGCATCGATGTCTCGGACGACCTCGGCACGTACACGCTGCGGGTACGGCCGGGCGTGCGGTTCACCGACGGGTCGCCGGTCACCGCACGCGACGTGCTCTACTCGCTCGCCGGCCCCGCCAAGAGCAGCCCGTTGCCGGTGTACAAGATGCCCGCAGCCAACTTCGACTTCGACCGGGCGCGTGCCGAGGGGGACCTGACGGTCGTCCTGCCGACCCGCAAACCGATCGCCGACGGACGGTTGATCCTGTGCCAGGGCACCTTCCTCGTCGTCAAGGACGGCACGACGGAGTATTCGACGAGGACGCCGACGTGCGGTCCGTTCAAACTCACCCGCTTCGACCCCGGCCAGGGTGCCGCATTCGTACGCAACGACGACTACTACGGGCTCGCGCTCGGCGGCGGCCCGTACCTCGACGGCCTGGAACTGCGCTCGATCCCCGCGGGCGATGCCCGGGCAGGGGCGCTGACCGGGGGACAGGTCGACTTCGCGCACGACCTCCCGCCGGTCACCGCGCGCACGCTGGAGGCGGACGGCCGCGTGGTTCTCACGCCGACCGCGAGCCCGTACCTGGTCGGGCTGTCGTTCCGCATGAACATGGCCGTCAAGCCGTTCGACGACCCCAGGGTCCGCGAGGCGTTCAAACTCGCCGTCGACCGCGAGGGCATGGTCAAGACAGTGCTGTTCGGGCGCGGCACGGTGGGCAACGACCTGCCGTCCATCGGCTTCGCGGACTACGCGCGGGACATACCGCAGCGTGCCTACGACCCTGATCGCGCACGGCAGTTGCTGCGCGAGGCCGGTGCCGAGGGGATGGAGGTCACGTTGACCACCGGACCGGAGACGCCCGGCATGGTCGAGGCCGCGACGCTGTATGTCGAAGACCTCAAGAAGGTCGGCGTACGCGCCGCACTGCGCGAGTTGCCGGCGGGCCAACTCTTCGCCGACTTCCCCGCCTACACCCGCCTGCCGCTGGCCGCCTCGTTCCACGTGCCGGTCCCTGCACTGTCCTCCTACCAGGTCACCACGGCAGGCGGCGCCCCGGGCGCGCTGGGCTGGAACCGGCCCGACGTCGACGCCCTGGTGGGACAGGCCCGCGGGGAACGCAACCCCCTGCGTGCGCAAGAGGCAGGCGCCGCGGCACAGTTGGCGATGTGGCGCGACGGCAACACGGTTCTGCCGGTGTTCAAGCCGTACATGAACGCAGCGTCGCGCAACGTCGCCGGTGTCGCGGACGATCTGTTCGAGCAGTTCCCGGGCTTCGCCCAGGCCTCACTGCAATGACGTTGGTGCAGCCGGGAGTTCGGGCGACGTGACCATGCTCCGCTATGTGATCCGACGGCTCGTCCTCGCCGCCGTGGTCCTCGTGCTGTTGTCGGTGGCGGTCTTCGCGGCGACCGAGGTACTGCCCGGGGACGCGGGCGACGTGGTGGCCGGGGTCGACGCGTCCCCCGAGGAACGCGCGCGAGTGCGAGCCGAGTTGGGGCTCGACCGGCCGGCGGTCATGCGCTACTTGGACTGGGCCTCCGGTGCCGTCCGGGGAGACCTCGGCACCGGCTTCGTGGGCCGGCGGGCCGTCGCCGACGTGGTGGCCGACCGGCTGCCGAACAGCCTGCTGCTCGCGGCGCTCGCACTCGTCGTCGCCGTCCCGATCGCGGTGGCCTTGGGGCTGGCCGCGGGCATGCGCGCCGGGCGACCGCTCGACCGGTGGATCTCCGGAGTCACCCAAGCCATGGTCGGCATACCGGAGTTCGTCACCGCAGGCCTGCTGCTGGCGGTGTTCGCCGTGTGGTGGCCGGTACTTCCCCAGGTGTCACTGGTTCCGCTCGGCGCGTCGCCGCTGCACGCCCCGGAGATTCTTGTCCTTCCGGTGCTGACGTTGTCGGTCGTCGGCCTGGCGGCGGCCACACGGCTCATCCGTGCGAGCGCGGCCGACATCAGCGCCACGCCGTATGTCGAATCCGCGCGGCTGAACGGCGTGTACGGGCTGCGCCTCGCGGTCCGGCACGTACTGCCCGGAGCATGGGGACCGGCCGTCCAGGCCCTCGCCCTCACCACCGCGGGGCTCGTCGGCGGCACCGTCGTGGTGGAGAACGTCTTCGGGTACCCGGGCATCGGCCGCGAACTCCAACTCGCCGTCGCCGGGCGGGACATCCCCATGGTGCAGGGCATCGCGCTGTCGCTGTGCGCGGTCACGCTGGTCACGCTGCTCATCGGCGACGTCATCGCGCGCCTGATCGACCCCAGGGGTGCGGCATGACGCTCGGCGGAACAGGAACTCCCATGGCAGAGACGGACACTGCCCGGAGTCCCCGCGAACACACCGGGGCCGGACGGCGACGGTCGCCGACAACCGTGCTCACCGCCGGCGGACTGCTGTTCGTGTTCGCCACCGCTCTCATCGGCCCGTGGGTGGCGCCGCACGCGCCCACCGAACAGGTCGGCATGCCCTTCGAAGCACCGGATGGGACACACCTGCTCGGCACCGACGTCCTCGGCCGGGACGTGCTGAGCCGCGTACTCCACGGCGGGCGGGTGATCGTGGTGTCGAGCGTGTGCGCGACCATCGCCACGTCCTTGATCGGGATCGTGGTCGGCCTGTGGGCAGGGCTCGGCGACGGGCGCTTTCGCGAGGCGGTGGTGCGTGCCGTCGACGTCCTCGCCGCGGTGCCCGCGCTGCTGCTCATGCTGGTCCTCGCGGCGGGATATCCCGCAAGCGACACCGCCGTGGTGGCCGCCGTGGCCCTGACCACGCTGCCGTTCTCCGTCCGCGTCGTACGCGCCGCCGCGCGAAGACTCGCCGGCCGCGGCTACATCGAAGCCGCCCTCGCCCGGGGCGACGGCACGCTGCACCTGCTCCGGTATGACGTGCTGCCCAACCTCGCCGGACCGCTGGCCGCCGACGCCGGGATCCGCCTCGTCGCCGGGGTCCACCTGACGGCCACCGCCGGGTTCCTCGGACTCGGCCGGGGCGCACCCGAGGCGAACTGGGGGCGGATGGTGCAGGAGAACCTGCCCGGGGCCAAGTTGACCACGGCCCCGTTTCTGGCCCCCACCGTGCTGCTGGTGGTTTTCGCCGTCTCAGCCGGCGTTCTCGCCGACCGGCTCGCGGAGTCGTGGGGGAGTGACGCGTGATCAAGGCACCCGAGCGGCGCCCGGCCGCCAGGGCGCGGCGGGTGGTCGTGTCCGATTTCGCCCACCTGCTCGTGGACTGGTTCGCGGAATCGCCGAAGGGATCGGGATGACGGCTGTGACTACTGCGCCCATCGCCGACGTCCGAGGCCTGACCATCGGCCCGGAGACCGGACCCGCCACCGTGGTCGGCGTCGACCTGGCCGTCCGCCGCGGAGAAGTACTCGGCATCGTCGGCCGGTCGGGTTCCGGCAAGACCACGCTCTCGCTCGCGCTGCTGGGGCACGTCCGCCCCGGTCTGCGCGTTCGGGAGGGCACCGTACGCGTCGCCGGTATCGACCCCCTGACCAGGGACGGTGCACGCCGCGTACGCGGGCGCGTCGTCACCTTCCTCGGTCAGGACCCCGCGTCGGCACTCAACCCCGCGCGACGCGTGGGCGCGCAACTCGCCGAGGCGGTGACCCTGCGCGCGCCGGGCAAGACGACACGGTCGTTCGTGGCCGATGAGGTGGCCCGACTCCTCACCGGGGTCGGCCTGCCCGCAGACCGGGCGTTCCTGCGCCGCCACCCCCACCAGATCTCCGGCGGACAAGCCCAACGCGTCGCGCTCGCGGTCGCGTTGGCCGGTTCACCCGACCTGGTCGTCCTCGACGAACCGACCAGCGGCCTGGACACCGTGCACGCCGCGCGCACCCGCGCCCTGGTGGCCGACACGCTGCGCGGGTCGGACCGGGCCGCGCTCCTCGTCAGCCACGACCCGCACCTCGTGGCCGGGTTGGCGGACCGCGTGCTGGAGATGGAGGCCGGCCGTGTGGTTGCCGAGGGCGCAGCTCACGAAGTCCTCGCCGACCGGCTGAAGTTGGTCCCGGTCACACCACGCGAAACGGCCCCGCGGCGCGGCGCCGGACTCGAACTGAGGGACGTGAGCGCCTACCACCACAAGCGCAAGGCGCTCAACGATGTCTCCGCCACCGTCGCTCCGGGTTCGTGTACTGCGATCGTCGGCCCGTCCGGTTCCGGGAAGACAACACTGGCCCGGTGTGTGGCGGGCCTGCACGCACACACGGCCGGCACGATCTCCTGGGCGGGAGCAGGGTTGCCGGCCGGCTACCAGCGACGAACCCCTGCTGCACGCAAGGAAGTTCAGCTTGTCCAGCAGGACCCGGTCGGTGCCCTCAACCCCCGCGAATCGGTACGGCAGGCGCTGCGCAGGCCACTGGTCGGCGTACGAGGCCTGCCCGCACCGGCGGCCGACGCGGAGATCGTCCGCCTGCTCGCCCGAGTCCGTCTCGCCCCCGACATGGCAGCGCGCCTACCCTCGGGCCTGTCCGGCGGAGAACGCCAGCGCGTCGCCCTGGCCCGCGCACTCGCGGCCGACCCGCGGGTATTGGTCTGCGACGAGGTCACCTCGGCCCTCGACCCGGAGACCGCCGACACAATTCTCGATCTTCTCGACGATTTGCGCCGCGAACTCGGCCTCACCGTCGTGATGGTCACCCACGACCTGGCCGTCGTGGCCCGCCGCGCCGAACACGTCGTGGTCCTCGACGCGGGCGACGTCGTCGAGTCCGGCCCGGTCCACGACGTGCTGACCGCGCCGAGCCACAAGGTGACCCGGGAACTCATCGAGAGCGCTCCGTCGTTGGCGGCACCGGGCGTGGACACCGCGCCGACGTACAGGCTCGGATGAGGCCGGCGTGGGCACGGCGGACGCCCGTTCTGCCCACCGGTTGGTCGCAGTCGCGGCGGTGACCCGTGGTTCGCCGTCGGTCGGCCGACTGTGAGGACGGCTCCGACGTTGTTCCCCGCGGCGCGGTGTTCACCGATCGCTTCGGCTGGTTCGCCGTTGACGTCTCCTCGTCCATGTCGGCGGACGCCGTGACTGAGGGCTGCGGATACCTGAGAGAATTCGGGCCGTCCTGGCCCAGCCGCGGCTTCGTGCCGATCTCTCACAGACAGGGGTCGCTGTTCATGGATCCTCTTGCGCCCTCCGATCCTCAGCGTGTCGGGGTCTATACGTTGCTCGGGCGCCTCGGCGGAGGCGGCATGGGCCAGGTCTACCTGGGCCGTTCGCCGGGCGGAAGGCCGGTCGCGGTGAAGGTCGTGCACGGGACGATCGCGGCCGACCGGGGGTTTCGGCTCAGGTTCGCCCAGGAGGTCGAGGCGGCGCGTCGGGTCGGCGGCTTCCACACCGCACCAGTGGTCGACGCCGACCCGGAGGGGGATCCGCCGTGGCTGGTGACCGCGTACGTGCCGGGGCCGTCGCTGCACGACGCGGTGGCCGCGTCCGGGCCCATGCCGGTGGACACCGTGCGCAGCCTCGGCGCCGGGCTGGCCGAAGGGCTGGCCGCGATCCACGCGTGCGGTCTGGTGCACCGCGATCTCAAGCCCGCGAACGTGATCCTCGCCGACGACGGGCCGCGCGTGATCGACTTCGGGATCGCCCGCGCGATGGGCGGCGGTTCCGAGCTGACCGTGACCGGGACGATGATCGGCACACCGGGCTTCATGTCCCCGGAACAGGCCAGGGGAGACGCCGAAGTCGGGCCCGAGAGCGATGTCTTCTCGCTCGGCTCGGTGCTGGCGTTCGCGGCGACGGGTGAAGGGCCGTTCGGCGGTGGCTCGCTCGCCGGGATCGTCTACCGCATCGTGTCCGGACAGGCCGATCTGGCCCGGCTGCCCGACGAGTTGCGGGACGTCGTCACGGCCTGCCTCGCGCCGGAGCCGTCGCGTCGGCCCACCCTGGAAGCCGTCACCGAGGGCCTGACGCGGGGCGGCGACACGACGGACATGTTCACGCCCGGATGGCTGCCCGCGACGATCCCTGCGCTCGCGACCGCGGCGATACAAGCCGCGTCCGTCGTGATCCCCCCGCCTCCGAACCCGCCGCTTCCTCCCCGCACTCGGGTGGAGACCCCAGGAGCCGCGGAAGCCGAGGCTCCGACGGTGGTGGCGGGCGGCGGCGGGTCACGTCCGAGTCGGCGCCGCGTGCTGTTCGGAGCGGCGGGCCTGGTCGGTGCGGTGGCCGCCGGTGCGCTGGGCTGGACGCTGCTGGACGGTGACGACAAGAAGGACGGCGGCAGCGAGAACGGGGATGCGCCCGCGTCCTCGCGTACCGGTGAGAAGCGCTGGCACTTCCCCACCACGGGCGTGGTGCTTTCGTACCCGAGAATCGCCGGGGGTACCGTGTACGCGGCGAGCAACGACGGGACGCTCTACGCGCTGAACGCGCAAGACGGCACCGAACGCTGGCATTTCACCACCAACGCGGCCATCGGCTCCGCGCCGGCCGTGGTCGGGGGCGTGGTGTACCTCGGCAGCGACGACAAGAAGCTGTACGCGATCGACGGGGCGACCGGGCTCCTGCGCTGGGCGTTCGAGACCGGCGGCATCGTCCACTCACCGGTCTTCTCCGGCGGCCTCGTCCACGTCGGCAGCGCCGACGGCAACCTGTACGCGGTCAACGCCGACGGCACCGAGCGCTGGCGCTTTCCCACCGGCAACGACACGCACCACGCGGTCTTCGCCGGGGAGACGGTGTACGTGGGATGCAGTGACACCAACCTCTACGCCGTCGACGCCGCTTCCGGCACGAAGAAATGGACGGTGCCGACCGGGGGCGCGGTCTCCGGCTTCCCGGTCGTCGAGCGCGGCAACGTCTATTTCGCCGCCACCGACCAGGTCCTCTACGCCGCCGAGGCCGCGACCGGCAGACCGCTGTGGAAACTCGCCGGGGTGTCCCCCAAGTCCGGCCCGGCGGTGATCGGCGGCGTCGCGTACATGGGCGGCGGGAGCAAGCTCTTCGCCGTCGACGCCCTCACCGGTGCCCCGAGGGGCGAGTACGCCACCGCCGGCGATGTCAGCGCCCCGACCGTCACAGGAGGTGCCGTCTACGTCGGCAGCAGCGACCAGCAGTTGCACGTTCTCGACGCGGCGACCCTGCAACCGCGCTGGAAGTTCCAGGCATCCGCGGCCGTGCAGACCCCCGCCGTCGCCGATGACACCGTCTACTTCGGCACCGCCGACAACTCCCTCTACGCGGTGCGCATCTGACCCGTTAGGTGGTCTGCGGCCACCTGACGATGGTTACGTGGGGTCGACCGCCCCCTGACTGTCGCGACCGGCCCGCCGCGCGGCTTCCTCCAGGCGGTGCCGGTAGTCGGACCAATACGCGCGGTCGTCGGTGGGCATGCTGTTGTTGTCTTTGCGCATACCCACCGTGCCGTCGACGAGTTCGCGGACGATGTCGGCGTGGCCGGCGTGGCGTTGCAGGTCGGCGATGACGTGCACCAAGAGCTGATGCAGCGTCACCCGGCCGCGCTCCCCCGGCCACCACGGCACCTGACCGGGTGCGTCGAGCGGCAGGTCGGTGATCGTGGCGTCCGCATGCCGCCACACCCGGTGATACAGGCCGACGATCTCCTCGCGTGACTCCTCGGGAGTCGCCCACATATCGGAGTTGGGTTCCGCGTCCGCCGAGCTCCATTGCGGCGCTCCAGGGAACGGACGTCCGAAACTGTCGCCGAAGTACCCGATTTCGACACCTGACGCGTGCTTGACCAGGCCGAGCAGGTTGGTGCCGGTGGGGGTCAGCGGCCGACGTACGTCGTACTCGCCCAACCCGTCGAGCTTCCACAACAGCGCGTCGCGGGCCGCTTGCAGGTATCGGTGCAGGTCGGATTTCGCCTTCGAACCGGTCATGTGCGGCAGTTTGTCACGCGACGCGAACGCGAGGCCGAGGAACGGCGGCGCCTACGGCGCGGCAGCGGCAGTAGGGGCCGTTTCCGGCGCGACGGCGCATTCGCGCGCGGAGGAGTACGTTGGAACGTGATGGCAGGCACAGACTGGTTTCTGCTCGGCGCGCCCTGGGACTCCTCCGGTGGCGCCCGCGGCGAGGAATCCGCACCGCAGGCGTTGCGCGCGGCCGGTCTCGCAGACTGGGTCGGGCGTGACGTCGGAGACGCCGAGACCTCGATCCGCACTTCCGACCGCGACACGCGTACCGGCGTGAGGGCCTTGCCCGACACGGTGATGGCCGCCAGGCGGCTCGCGGGCACGCTTGCCGGTGCGCTGCACGACGAGCCGGACAGGCGTCCCCTCGTCGTGGGCGGCGACTGTAGCCTTCTGCTGGGCGTCTTCGGTGCGTTGCCCGGTGGGACCGGCCTGTGGTTCGTCGACGGTCACGCCGACTACCTCGACGGCGACTCGTCCGACAGCGGCGAGACAGCCGACATGGAACTCGCCATGCTGCACGGCCACGGCCCCCCGGACCTCGTGCGCTCCGGACTCGACGAACCGATGCTGCGCGCCGCCGACACCGTCCTGATCGGCCACCGCGCGCACCCGGCCGACAACCAGTCCGTCGCCGAACTCACCCGGCTGCCGGACGAGTTGCCGCGCATCGACGCCGACACGGTACGCGACGATCCGAGCGGCAGCGGACGGCGAGCGGCCGATCGGATCGATACGGAGTCCTGCTGGCTGCACATCGACCTCGACGTGCTGGACCCGACCTCGCTGCCCGCGGTCACCTATCCGCAGCCCGGCGGACCCGACTGGGAGCAACTGACCGCGCTGCTCCGGCCGTTGGCGGCATCACCGCGCCTCGCCGGGGTGAGCGTGGCCGACTTCAGGCCCGACCTCGACCCGGACGGGATGCTCGCGCACCGCGTCGTGGGCATGGTGACCGAGGTGCTGGCCGCACCGTGACCGGACGCGCCGGAACGCGCCCTGCTCGGAGCGCGGGGCCGAAAACGCAGGCACGTCGTCGTCCGTGGCGAGCAGACCGAGAGCCGCCTTCAACATCGCGGTCCCCCAGTTGAGCGGCGTATGCGGTGAGGGGATGATCAATTCACGGCCCTCGTCGTCACGGTAGGTCACGTGGCATTCCGGGACCCGGTACGGCGGGACTTTCCTGACGTGGTAGCCGCCGTCCTCGCGGAGCACGGCGTGCCACTGGTTTTCGCCGGTGACGCCGGCCAGCATGCGGTCGAGGTAATGCACCGCGAATTCCCGGTAACGCTCCCCCTCTTCGGGATCCGCCGGGCGCGTTTGCAGGCTTCGGCGGGCGGCCCAGACGGCGAGTTGACCGAGAGGATGAATCCAAGCCGCTTCGCGGCCTCGCGGAGTGAGACGGCCGCGCATCTCCTGCTTGCGATCAAGATCCGGTTCGCCGTTGCGGGCCTCCGCGTCCGCTTTTGTGTCGCGCTTGATCGCGCGGACGGTCGCCTGCACCTCGTACGTATGGAAGTTCACGCGCTGGTACGAGTCCTCCGCGTAGCGGATGAGGCCCCCGGTCACCGGGTCTTCGAGGTCGCGCAGGCCGTCGAGGACCACGGCCTCCACTTCTCGCGCGGTCATGGGCCGCGCCGGGGCGCCGACGGGAACGCGCGCCCGGGCCAGCAGTTCCGGGAGGCCGTACATCAGCACGTAGACCATGGAGGCGTCCGCCTTGCGGTGCCGGATCGACTCGGGCGGATAATCCGGTGACTCGAACGGAATCCTCCGGGCGATTTCCCGGAGGCCGGCGTCCACCATTGCGCCGACTTTCTCGGAGAAGTCCATGCCGGATTCGAGGAAGCCCATCCCCTCGCTGCCCGCAAGCACGCGGATTTTTTCGAGCAATGCCGTCTCGACGGCCATGACCGAGGTACGCCGCGCGGCGTTCTCCTCCCAAGATCCGGAGCTTTCGTACCGCGGAAATCCGACCGCATCCAGCAATGGCACCACGAAGCGAAGGAACCGTTTGTGCGCGGGGAGGAGTTCGTCGGCTCCGACGAACCCGCGATCGACCGCGTCGAGGACGAGAAACGCGAGCATTTGGAACGAATCCTGTTTGTTGCGCCACCCGTTCGGCTTTTCGGCCTCGAGATCGTCGAACCACAGCGATATGTGCGGCCACTCCTCCTGCCCGACATCCCCCCGCTGCACGACGGCCGCGAACCGCGCGAGTTGCGCGGGTGTGGAGATGAGGTGCAGCGCGCTGCGGATCAAGTCGCGTCCCACCGCGCCCTCCGCCGCATAACGCGCGGGGTCCCGCAGGAAGAGCTCCATCAAGGCCCCGGCGCATTGCACGTGATCGCGCAAGTAGAACATCGTCGACATTTCGCCGTGCCGTACGGTGGGATCGGCGGCGATGTCCGTCGCGGCAACGACGCAGACCCGCCGCGCCGCCCCGTCGACCCGGACACTCCCCGCCTCGATCACCGGCAGATCGAGCGTGCCGCGCTCGTTCAGCACCGACTCGACAACCCGCAGGTGGGCCGGTGAGCCCCCCGCACCGGCCAAACGCGCCAAGGCCGGATCGGCGAACCACCTTCCGGCGCCGCCGGGCCTCCGGCCGACGAGGTTCCTCGCCATCAGCTCGCGCAGCAGGGCTTGGTCCTGGCGGTGAAATGCAGACAACACTTGCTCCGTCATGAGTGGCCGGCACGGGCGCAGCGAAACACCGGACCGCAGAACGGCCCGCAGGGCCCACGGTATTCGCCGCGCCCACAGCCGACAGATGGGCCCCCACGATCGCCGCCCACCCCAAGCATCACGCAAATGGGAACTCGATCGGCTTACGGCGTATTCAGAGGTGCGCAAAGCGTGCTTCCCCGGAAAAGTCCATCAGAACGGGTCCGAGAACGGACGCTCCCTCACCCGATCGTAAATCTCACCCAGCCACGGCCGACGGACGACGGGGAGCCGCGCCAAACGGATCGCGCGGGCAGCGGACTTGCGGTCCAGGTGACATCGACTCGGGATCCTGCCTCGGTCCAGGGTTATGTCGAGGGACACCGCGCCGTCCGGGCCGGTGAAGGAAACGGCTCAGCGCAAGCCGTTTCTCGCGTCGAACCGCAGGGCGCGGGGCGGCAGGGCGCGGGGCGGCGCGACTGCGGGCGGGGGCCGCGGCGCCGCTGCGGCCCGGGCGGTTGTCAGGTTGGAGGCCAGCGGCGGGGGCCGCCGGTGTCCGGGCCGCCGGAGAGCTCGCCGCCCGGATACAGCCCGCCGCCGTGGGTGTGCGGTGGGCGCGGGCCGCCCGGCGGCGGCAGCATGACGGTCGGCGCCTGCTCGGGAGACGATGTGGGCGGCGGGAACGGGTGGACCATGGTGGGGGCGTCCCGCAGCGGCAGGTTCGGCGGGTACGACTCGGGCGCGGGAGGCGGCGGGACCGGCGGGCGCGGCGGGGCCGGCGGCAACGGCGCCGTGTCGTGCCGTACGTCGAGCCCCAGCACCATGCGCCGGCCGCCGACCGGGCACCGCACGGTGTCCTGCCGACCGGGGTCGGCCAGCCGGACGCGCACGAGCAGGTCGACCTCGCGCGGATGCCGCCACGAGCGCCGGGCGCGGACGGTGACGCGGGCCGTCGTGTGCGGCAGGCGCAGCACGTACGGGTCGTCGTCCTGGCCGTGCACCATCGTGCGCCCGAACCGGCCGCGCACCAATACTCCCGCGACCTGGTAGCCGGGCTCGGCCTCCCGGCGTACGCACATCGTCAGCCCACCGGTCCAGCGCGGACGGCGGTAGACCAGCGCCCCCGCGGCACCGACCACGATGACAACGAGCACGATCAGGCCCATCGCGCCTCCTCGCAAGAGTGCCGAACGCCGCGCGTCGGCAGGGGAGTCGGTGATTTCATCGGGTCTCCCCGTTGTTCGGTGCGTCCGGTCCGGACGAGCGTGCCGCGCCTGGTGACGAGGGCTGGTCGGTGGTTCGGGTGTCGGCGTTCTCGGGCCGCACGGGCGCGTTGCCGGGTTGGGTGCTTCCGACCGGTGCCGACGACTGCCCGGTGGAGGTGGCCGGGTTCGGCTTGGACGAGTCGGAGCCGCCCAAGAAGAACACCAGGAGCACCACGACGGTCACCACGACGACGCCGACCGCGACCAGGAGCAGTGGCGTCACGGCCCGGCGTCCGGACCGCCAGTCCGCGTCCGGACGCCGTCCCGAGGTGTTCTTGTCGGTACGCCACCCGGTGGCCCATGACTTGGTCCGCCACGCGTCTTCGGTGCGGCGTTCCGGATCGCGCCCCGGAGGTTCGTCGGGAGGGGGAGCCCACCCGGGAACCGGGGGAACCGGGGCAGGTCCGGCAGGGCGCTGCGGCATTCCGGCGGCGGCCCGCTGACCGCCGCCGGACCGCGCGTCGGGTGAGCCCCCGACCATGAGCCGCAGCAACTCCTCCTCACGGCGCAGTGCCGTTTGCCGCTGCGCCACCGCTTGCCGCAGGTCATCGGAGACAGCCGCGCCGAGCCACTTGTTCGCGATGATCGCGCGGCTGGTCCCCACCAGCCAGGCGTCGGCTTCCTTGGCGGGAAGACCGGCCTGCCGGAGAGCGGCCCTGACGGCGATCAGCAACTCGTAGACGGCTCCCGGCTGCCGCCGCAGGGCGGGCCAGTGCCCGAGTGCGCGGCGCACCGGCTCGTTGTCCATGTCCGCGCCGAGGCGCAGCCTGAGCCAGGCCCAGTGCTCGGCCAGTTCCGTCGCCGGACCACCGGTTCGTGCGGCCCGTTCCAGCAGCGGGATGCGTACGGCGGCGGCCATGTCCGGGACCGCGGCGAGAAGGCGCTGCTGGGTCTGCCCGCCGTCGTCGATCGCGGCGAGTGCGTCCCACACCTGGTGCTGCAACCCGTTGGCCGGGTCGAGTGCGTAGGCCGCCAGCGTGCGGCAGGTGTCGGCGCCCAGGTCGTCGGCCCGGTCCAGCGCGGCCACCAGGAAGGCGACCGCCATCTCGCCGATGTCGGGCTGTGACCGGCACGTCGACAAGATGCCCTGGAGGATCTCCACGGACGGGTGGTGGTGCGTCCTCATCGCACCACGCGGCAACAAGCGGCAGGCGTCGGCCAGTTCCCGCACGTACTCCGCCGCGCCGGACGACCGTGGGACGGCGAAGCGTCTCTCGGACAGGCATTGCAGCAGACCCAACCGGGCGATACCCCGATGCGTGCCGGCGTCGGGATTCCGTGCGTCGAAGTCGGTCACGGCGCCGACGAGTTCGGCGTACTGCCGCTGGTCCTCACCGCACGCGATCCGCAGCCATTCCTGCCACAGCGGCGCGGGCACCGCGTCGAAGCTGCGGTACAGCGCCGCGAGACGGTACGCCTGCACCGCCACGCCCGGGCATTGCTCGACCGCCTGGGCGAGCGTACGCGCGGACACGGTCTGTTCGTCGGGGGGATCCATGACCCACCGCAGCACCGTCAGCCAAGGGGCGCCGCCGGTGGGGGACAGCAACGCCATCAGGCGCGGGAGTTCCTTCGGATTGTGCCGCGCGCACTGCCTTACGGCGGCCAGTCCCACAGCCGGCGTGTGCAGGAGTGCCGTGCCGACCTCCGGCCAGTCGCGTTCCCGGTCGGCTGCGAAGCCCTGGGCCCATGTCGCGACCAGGGCTTCGGGGACGCGCGAACCGCGGGGGACCGACAGGCACATCGCGAAATACTTGTCGGCCTGCCGTTCGTCGTCCCACATCGGGACGATGAACTGTTCGGTGATCGCCGTCGCCTCCGACTCGGCCGCCGCCGGGCCGTGTTCGGATGCCGTGGGCGCCAGAGCCGCGTGCAGGGCCGCCGGGGCGGCTTCGTACAGCTCGCCGCACGGGTATTGGAGCATGGTCGGGTACAGCGCCGGGTCGTGCCGGGCGAACAGGAAGCCGAAAAGGGCCCGGCGTGCCTCGCTGTCGAACTCCGCGAGGCCGCTGCGCTTGAGGGCCTTCAGCACGCGATCGGCGCTGCCCTGTCCCGACCGCACCTCGGTGACCACGAGTTCGGGCAGTGTGAGCGCCTCCAGCACTTCCACCGCCCGGCCCGGTTCGCTGAAGGGCCGGCTCTTGGCGTTCTTGCTCAGCCAGTGCAGCAACCGCTCGCCCTCGCCGACGTCCAGGCGCTCGGTGAGGAGTTCGAGGTAGCGGCGGGCGACGGGCGCGGACGGCGACGGAACCCTGCCCTTCCACGGCGCCTTGATCAGGCCGTCGCCCAGGTAGTCGGCGAAGCACAGGCGCTGGCGCACCTGTTCGGGAACCGGTGTCCACGTGCAGGCGGTGAAATCGGCGCGGTAGCCGTACGGGAGCATCCGGGCCACGGCGTCGATCGCGGCAACCCGCTCGTCGACGCCCGCCTGACCCGCGCCGGTCACCACGACGCGGCCTTCCAGCAGCAGCGCCGCCACCCCGGCGGCCCAGTACAGCATCGCCGCGGCAGTGCCTCCGGACGCCTGCCCGGGCACCGGGCGGGCGTCGCTGTCGGGCAGGTCGAGCGTGGCCGCGCTGCCCTCGTGCAGGGGAACGGCCACCGCCGCCTGGTACAGCTCGGTGAACTCGGTGCCGAGCGGCATCAGTTCGTCGAACGGCAGGGTCATCCACCGGGTGGCGGAGATCCGGCGGTTGGTCCAGTCGGTGTCGTCGGTCCAGTCCATCACCGCGACGCTGCAGTGGTCCCGGGCGCCGTCGCGGCGGCTGCCGAACGCCACCCACGGCAGCGACCCGGGCAGCCCGCTGTCCTCGGTGCGCGGCGTGCCGGGGCTCTCGGCGTGCACCAGCGCGGTGAAGTGCGCCGGAATCCCGGTGCTACACGCGAGAACCCGGTAGTCCCCGTCGTCGCCGGGATCCTTGCTCCAATAAGCCCAATGGGCTTCCACACCGGTCACGACGGCCCCCCGGCAACGGTTCCGGTACGCGATGCGGCACGGCGCCGGTCGCGGCGTACGAGACGGTCCAGGTCCACCAGCGGCTCCAGGATGTTGACCGGAACGGGCACCGAGCGCAGCCGCTCGCGGTACCGCGCCGCGCTTTCCGCGCCCGGCCGGACCGGTCCGCGCGCGGGCACCGGTTCGTGGTCGATGTTGCCGAAGTCGTCCGGGTCGTAGTTGTCGTCGGGGCCCAGGTTGAAGCCGACCGACGAGGTGACGTAGTAGCGGGTCCGCTGCGGCACGAAGCTGTCCTGGATCAGTTTGCGCACCTGCTCACCCGTGCCGCCGGTCGCCCGGCACAACTCGGCGAAGAAGTCCTCGGCGTAGTGGTTGGCGACGCGAGGAAGATAGGGGCGTTTGTCGTCCTGCGTGGCCCAGTGGCCGCGGCACGCGCGGTCGAAGATGGCGGGATCGTCGAACTTGGTGACGCACACGGCGAGATGCTGCGGCAGACGGCCGTCGTCCCGCAAGCGCCCCTGGCGCAAAAGGTGCGCGCTGACCGCGCGGAGCGTACTGCTGAACGCCTCGAACGTCTCGCTGCGCCGACGGGCGTCGCTGACCGGGTCGTAGAGGTAGACCACCGCGTCGGCGTCGGCCAACTGCGCCACGGCCCCGTCCAGCGCCTGGTTGTATTCGCCGCCGGGCCGGTCGTCGACGGTCAGCAGGATCCGCGACGCCGGCGCAGGCTTCAGCCGCAGGCCCCGACGGGAGCGCCGGGCCAGGAGCCAGCGCACGCTGAGGGCCATGTTGGTGCCCTGCGGCAGAACGCGGTCCACCACGAGGCCCTTTTCGGCCTCCGCGAGATAGCCGCGCGAGGTGTCGTCGAGCGGCGTGATCGTCCACCCGTCCGCTCTCCCGCCGGTCCCGTGCAACGCGCGCGGCAGCGCCCACAGGTACGTGCTCTTGCCGCTGCCGCTCGCACCCCACAGCGCCATCCGTACCTCGTTGCCCGCCGGGCCCGACACCGGCGCGCTCGGACCGGGCACGGCCTGACCGGGCACAGCCTGACCGGGCACGGCCTGGGAGTACTGCGGAGGCGGCAAGACGTCCCGGTCGACGAGGCGCGGCGGCAAGGGAGCCGCGGCGCTTGGACGGCTGGTGGTGTCGTCGAAGTCCGGATCGGGTGAGGGAGTGCTGCCGGACCACGGCGGTGGTTGGTTCGGCTGACTCTGCCCTTCGAACGGCTGGTCGCTGATGGCGGTCTCCCTGGGGAGTCGGGCCGCCCGGGAGGGCGGCCGGCGAGCGGCGGGACTGGTGGGCGGCGGTCACCAGAGCGGGTGGCCGGTGCCGGCGGACGGGGTGGGCGCGCGGACGGGCAGGGCCAAGGGCACGGACGCCGTCGGCACCACGTCGTCGGCGAGGGCCCGCAGGTCGGCGTTCGAGCCGAGGACGAACCGCCCGTCCGCGCCCAGCCGTTGCCACATCTCGCGGGTACGGGCGTGTGGGATCGCCGGATCGGGGTGGGTCATCCACGACGGCTCGTCCACCATCGCCAGCGTCCGCACACCCAGGTGTTCGCGCAGCATGCGGAGCGCTTCGGCCCAGTCCAGGCGCCTCGGGCACACGCGGGCGTGGACAACGCTGCCCGCCCGTGTGGTCAGGCTCGCGGGGCGGCTGCCCAGCACCACGAGCGTGCGCTGCGTGCCGGGGCGCCAGCCGAGGCTCAGCGCCCGGTGCAGGGCGTCCTCCAGCGGTGCGGCGAACTGGTCGACGACCGGGTGGGCCTGCCAGTTCTGCACTGCGGACAAGACCGCGCCGGGATCGGTCAGGTCCGTTGCCAGGCAGGGGTCTTCGTCCGCCAGGTGCCGGTCCTTGGAATGGTCGCGGTAGCCGATGGCCGCCAGGCGTACCAGGCTGTCGCTCTCGGGGCCGCGCGGGCGTCCGCCGGGCGGACCGCCGCCGAACGCCGGCGTCGCGGCCGGGCCGCCGCTCGCGCGCAACGCGTGCGCGAGCGTCCGCAGGACCTCCAGCCGCTCGGCCACCACGGTCGCCGAACCGCCCAACTCCACGGCCACCACGACATCGGCGCCGGTCGCCGCGCTGTACCGGTGCGGCAGCGTCGCGGCCAGCTCCCTCCAGCTCTGCGGCCAGCGGCCGAGCGCGTACGACACACCCCGATCGCCGCCCACACCACGTACTTGGAGCCGTACCCGGCCCGGCCCCTCCAACGTCGCCACCACCACCGCCTGCCCCGGCACCGCGATGTCGGCGTGCGCGACGGCCAGTTCGGTCCACTCGTCCTGCGGCCCGCCGCGCGTCAGCACCGGCAGCGCGGCCGGACCGGGCAGCCCCGGCGGCCGGGCCACCGCTACCTCCGTCTCGGTCGTGATCCCCGGGCGCACCGCGGTGCCGGTCGGGAACAGCTCGACCATCGTGACCGAGACACGCCCGTCCGACTCCGCCACCGAGGCCAGCGCCAAGTGGTACGAGCGGCGCAGCGGCACTCCCGTGCACAGGTCGTCGGCGCGCTCGGCCAAGTCGGGCTCATCGGGCTCGGCGATGAATTCGGCCACGGGCGGGGATACTTGGCGCACCGCAGCGGCGAACAGCGCGGGCAGCAGCCAGTTCGCCCGGCGGTGGATCAGGACGTGCTCGGTGATTTCCCCCGGGCGCTCGCCGGGCGGCCGCAGCAGTTCGTCGGCCCAACTCGCCAGGGTCTCCAGGTCGGGTGGCGTGCCCTTGTCACCCTGACCGCCGGCGGCCAGGAAGTGCAGCTCGGCGCGCCCGCGTCCGCCGTCGCCCGGGAGGGCATCGCTCCACTCACGGACGTTGCGCACCACTCGGTCCGCCGTCACCAGCCCGTCGGGGGACGCGGTGAGCGAGCAGGTCGAAAAACCGTCCGCGCCGGTCTCGACGAGCACCACGCGGTCGACGTCCCCGGCGGCCAGCCGGGCCACGGCCGCTTCCGGCGCCCCGCGGGGCCGCCGCTGCGCACGGGCCCGCCGATCGGTCGCGTCCACGATCCCTGCCTGCTCGCGGACAAGCCGGTCGCCTGCCCCTTCGGGCAGCCCGTCGAAACCCCGGCACTGCCGTAACAGGCCGGCCAGCACCCGGTCGTCGCGTCGGCGCAGGCCGTCGGACGTTGCACGCACAGCCGCCCGGATGTCCTGGCGCAGCGCCAAGGCACCGGACGCGTCCGAAGGCTGACCGGCCACCCGGGAGCGACCGCAACCCGGGCACGCCTCGGTGCCGTCGGTGCCGGGATACGTGCACACCGGGCAGTTCCGGGGCGGCCCCACAGCGGGTGCGCTGGCGTTCATCGGGCTCCGGGCTTCGATCGGGACGGATGTCGGACGGGTGTCGGACGGGTGTCGGAGGTCTCGGGCGCCACCGGGTGGCGCCGGGTCGTGCCGTTACGGCGGCGGCAGCCCGCACACCCGCCCGTCAAGGCCCCCGATCACCACCGGCCCGCCCGGCACCACCGCGGCCGGCGCGTGAACGGAACCGGCGCCATTGTGCCGCCACACCGACTGCCCGTCGACCGGATCGAGGACGACCGTGCTGCCGTCCGCGCAGCCGACGACGAGCAGTTCGTCGAGCTGTGCGAGCGAGTTGTGGATCCCGGCGGACAGCCTGGTGTCGTGCCTCAACTCGCCGGTGGCGGTGTCGTAGCCGCGCACCGCGCCGTCCAGGGCGCCGGTGTGCACGGTCCGCGTACCCGGAACCGCCAGGCAGGCCCAGGCCTGTGCGGCGTTGTGCGCCTTCCAGCGCGGGGCTCCGTCCACCGTGTCGAAGGCGTGCACGCCGCCGTCCGCGCCCGCGGCGACCAGCAGACCGTCCGCGACCGCCAGCGCTGTGGGACGTTCGCGCAGGTCGGGCGGATGCGGCCACACGGCCGCGCCGTCGTCCAGGTGCAGCGCGTGCAGCAGGCCGCGGGCGTCGGCGACGTACACGATCCGCCCCGCGACCACCGGCGGCGTCGTGATCGGCGCGCCCACCGGCTCGCTCCAATCCGCCGCGCCCTGGGCCGACGGGAAGGACCACACCACGCCGCTGCCGACCGCGACCACCACGCGACCCGGGGCGACCGCGCAGCCGACGACCCGGCCGCCGACCCGGCGCCTTCCGGTCAACCGGCGCTCGGCCGTGTCGAGGGTGTCGAGGGTGTTGAGCCAGCCGTCCGCCGAACCCGCGTGCACCAGGCCGCCGTCGACGACCGGCGCGCCGTGGAGTCCGCCGGGCAGGCGCTCGTCCCAGCGGAAGTGACCCGTGCGTCCGTCCATGGCGGTCAGCACGCCGTCTGCGGTGGCCGCCAGCACCGTGCCGTCCGGGGTGGAGACCACGTGGCGCACCCAGTCGCCGAGCCTCCGGTCCCACAGCGCCTCCACGGGCGTGGCGCGAACCGGCCGGACGAAGCGCTCGCCGGGCGGCGGTCCCGTCCTCCGGTCCCTGTCGTTCGTCTGGTGCGTGTGGTGCCCGCGGTCCCTCGGGACAGGCTCGGCACGCGGTGCCCAGCGCCGCGGCGGACGCGTGAAGTCGCGGGCGAACGGGCCGGCGCCGATGACGCCGAGCGGGTCGGCCGGGCGGGGGCCGGTGACGCCGAGCGGGTCGGCCAGCATGTCCTGCGTGGGGATGTCCTGCGCGACGCTCCCCTCGGGAGGCGCGACCGCGCGGAGGATGTCGAGGCCGGTGGAGACCGAGGAAGCGTCGTCCGATCCGTACTCGGCCGGCATGTCGTGTCCGTTGCCCCACATCGCCGGCCGTACCGGATGCCTGCGCAGCGCCTCGCGGTGCACCGGCGCCAACGCGTCGGCGAAGTCCGGAAGTTGCCACCGGCCGTCGGCGGGGCGCAGCAGCATCTTGGCCTCGGCGGCGCTGCCGCGCACCTCCGGGTCCTGGTCCAGGAGCCGGCGCAGTACGGCGCTCAGGTCGCTTGGCACGCCGCGGAAATTGATCCGCCCGCGCAACACGTCCGGAAGGTCGTCGAACGGCGGATGCCCGGTGGCGGCGAACAGGGTGATCCCGCCGAGCCCGAACACATCACCCGCCGCGTCGTACCGCGTTCCCTGCCCGGGCCGTTCCGGCGGCAGGTACGACACCGTGCCCATGACATGGCCTACCTGCGTCATCGGCTGCGCACCGACGACCCGCGCCAGGCCGAAGTCGATCACATGCGCGCCGTCGGTGGTGACCAGCACGTTCTTCGGCGTCAGGTCGCGATGCGCGCGGCCCCCGCGGTGCAGGAGGTCCAGCACTTCGGCGATGCGCAGCGCGAGCGCCCGCACCGCGCCACTGGGCAGCGGCCCGTGCGCGTCGACCAGCTCGGCCAGCGTCGGCCCGGCGACGAACGCGGTGGCCAGCCAGGGCCGGTAGGCATCCGGTTCGGCGGCCAACAGCTTCGGCACGGCCGGGTGTTCGAGCTGGGACAGGAACTCCACCTCGCCCCGGAACCGGCGGCGATATTCAGCCGCCTTGGGAGCCTCCAGCAATCCCCGGTGCATCAACTTGACCGCAGCAGCCACACCGGACGACGTGTGTTCGGCGTAGAAGACCTCACCGAACCCCCCGGTCGCCAACCGCTGCAACAGCCGGTACTTCCCGACCTGCGCGGGGCGCTCGCCGAACTCGGCGTCCATAGGGTCTCCTTCGTGCGCACCCCATTTCGACCGGGGGTGAAGCGAAGTTCTTGCGGAGCGGGGCAAGGGTCGGGAAATCGCCGCCGGGCGGGCTGCCGTTGTCGGTGGCCCTCGCTAGGGTGATCGCGGTTTCGCGAGATTCGAGAAGAAGGGACCGCCCACCGCTGCCGGGCTGTCGCCGGGAAGCCCGCCCGGGGGGACGGTTCGCTCCGCGACGCCGGTCGGGCGTGCTCCCCGCGATTCCGAACGCCGGGGTAGGCACCACCGGGCGGAGAGCGGTCGCATGTTCCGCGGGCCGGGCCGGTCCGCCGCAAAGGCTCGCCGGGAGGGCGAGAAGCCCTTTCGCGCACAAGGGGGAGGAGTCACCAGTGCGCCCCACCCCCCACACCAAGGCCGCGCAGCGGCGTCCCCACACCACCCCAGCGGCAGCCGACCACTGCCTCCGAGCCATCGTGGCACGACGACCCGGCCCGTATCCGAGGTTCTTCCCTCGCAAAGCGGCAACCGACGAAAGTTTTTGCGTCACCCACCTCGCCGACCCGGCCGGTACGCCAACACCGCCGCGCGGCTTGCCGGTTGCCGGACCGGGGACTGTCCGGTGGATGTCTCCGGGCCCGAGCGGCGTGGCACGGAGGCTCGCGGCGCTGCGGGTGAAGGAGAGCCGCCAGGCCCGGCGGGCGAGTACACCGAGTACGGGCTTCGGGACCGCGCCTTGCGATCGTAGCCACGACACCACGCGGGCCGGTCCGAAGAGATCCACCGGACAGGCCGTGGACGCCTGACCGCGACTGTCCGTCCCCTTGCGCAGGTCCTGGCCTCCCCGCGCCTCGGCGAAGCCACCGTGCCCGGTGTCGGCCCGCGACGTTGCCGCCCGACTGCACCTGCCCCCGCCTTCCGCCCGGCTTTCGGCCATCCCGTGCGCTCTTCACAACTGCCGCTATAGCTATACCAGTTGGACACCCGCGCCACGACCGCTTCCGACGGAGCCGGTGCGGGGAGCCCGCGGTGGTACGACCGCGGGGGTTCACGTGAGGTCGTCCCGGGGGACGGCCACGAGGACGTCCGTTCGGTCGGCGATCGCCGAACTCACCGCCGTGATGCGGTCGGTGAGGTCGCCGGCCGGAATGTCGACGAGTTCGTGGCCGTACGCGCGGTAGACCTGCTCGTGGATTCGTTCGAAGGCCAATGACTCTTCGAAGGTGATGCGCCTGGCGGACGTGGTCTCGCAGAAACCGAGGTTGCGGACGAAGAACACCTGTCGTTCGTAGATGCGTTGCGACGTGATCCGTTCGAGTTCGGCGGCCAAGGCCGGGGACACCGGCCGTTCCAGGTAGGTGGCGAGCGCCAATGTGCACAGGGGAGAGCGGTCGAACACCTGGGCGTGGTCGGTGCCGGGAGCCGCCAGTTGGCGTCGGCGTTGCAGGTTCACTACCTCGTCGATGAACGACGGCCGCGTCCAAGGTTCGTCGTCGCCTTGTCCCTGCGCCCGGGCGATGACGGTTGTCGCGGCTTCCTCGACGACGCTGTGGCCGAGGCGGGCGAGGCCGCGCAGGATCGATGTCTTGCCGGCGCCGGGGGTGCCGGTGAGGACGTACCGCCGCATGTGCGAAACCTTTCGTGGGGGGCGGAGACAGCAAGGGGCCGCCGGAGCGGCTGGGATGTGCGGGGTGTTCGCGGAAGAGGCGGGGCGGCGAAGGGTCCTCGGCCGGCTCACGGACCGGAGGCGCTCATGTGCCGCGCGGCGTTTTCGTCCAGGCGTAGCCGTCGAGGAGGCGAGGCCGCGCGTCGCCGTGCCGGGGCCATTACAGCGTCCGAGCGTGTGTGCGGCAAGCATGCGGTGGGCGACCGGAGGCGAGAGGCAAACGGGATCGCACGGTTGTGTGAACAGTCAGTTGGTTGTCTCTTGACACGCCCTTTTCCAACTCCACATACTACTGAGTGAATTCGTTCGGCTACATGGCGTAGTCGATCATTTGCCCGTCCGGGCGCGCCGTCGTTTCGGCGCCGCCGCGACCCGGCCGGGCTCCATAGGTCGACCCACCGCACCGGCCGGCCGCCTGCGTGCATCTGCCGAGGCGGAAGGCATTGGCTCTCGGTCCCCGGAGGAACCGTGAACTACGGCAAAGCCCTGCGCGAAGAGATCTCGCACCCTCGTACCACGCCGCTCATCGGCATCTACGACATGTACTCCGCATCCATCGCGGCCGGGCACTACGGGGGCTTCTTCGTCTCCGGTTTCGGCTTCGCCGCTTCCCACTACGGGTTGCCCGACATCGGCTTCATCGCCTGGCCGGACATGGTGAACTTCGCCGAGCGGCTGCGGCTCGCCTTCCCCCGGCACCACATGCTGGTGGACATCGACGACGGCTACGTCGACCCCGAGGTCGCCTGCCACGTCGTGCAGCGCCTCGAACGGGCGGGCGCCTCCGGCGTCATCCTGGAGGACCAGCAGCGCCCGCGTCGCTGCGGCCACGCGGACGGCAAGCAAATCCTGCCCCTGGACGTGTACTTGGCCAAACTCCAGATGGTCCTCGAATCGCGGACCGACCTGCTCGTCGTCGCCCGCACCGACGCCACGGAGGAGGACGAGATCCTGCGCCGGGCCGCCGCGCTCGCCGAGACCGACGCGGACGTGGTCCTGGTGGACGGCGTGCGCAGCGTCGAGTGGATCCGCCGGATCCGGACCGTGATCGGCGACAAGCCGTTGCTGTTCAACCAGATCGCGGGCGGCAAGTCGCCCCGGCTCTCCCTGAGCGAACTCACCGAACTGGGCGTGGACGTCGCGATCTACAGCACCCCCTGCCTGTTCGCCGCGCACAGCGCCATCGACACGGCACTCGCCGAGCTCAGCTTCGCGGACGGGCGGCTGCCGGAGCCGCGCGACGGCGGAGGAATCGGCGTGCGCGAGTCGACCGAGCTGCTGGAGAAGAACATCAGCCGCCACCACGTGTCCCGAGGCACGGTCTCGGTGTGATCGGCGCCGACCACGTCTCCCGTGCCCAAGGCGGCTGTGTGCGAACGCAGTTGGGGCGGCCCCACAGACGCGCGAGTGTTCCGGTCACTGTGGCCGCCCTCGTGGCCGTGCTGCTGTGCACCGGGCACTCCGCAGCGGGTGCCGCCACCGGCGGGCCGGCGGCCTCGACTGCCCGGCCCCTCGCCCCGATCGTCGAAGTGGCGCCCACCATCACGGTGTTGCGCTTCGACGCGTTCGAGACCGACTCGGTGCTGGAAGTCGACCGCTCGCTCAACGCGGCGACCGGCGGCAGCGGCACGGTCGGCAGCGACCGCGAGGGCGGCCCGGGGGACTGAGACCCCGGAGCCCCGAGGTGCCGCAGGTGCCCTGAGGCCCGCGAGCCCCGGGGGTGAGAACGGCGGCGGCCGAGGCGGGCTGAGGCCC
>NZ_JBPKBI010000007.1:153255-173780 GCF_051388935.1 Yinghuangia sp. YIM S10712 | reverse complement strand
CCCCCCCCCCCCCCCCCCCCCGCGTCCGAGCGGGCCTTGTCCGGGGGCGGCTCGCCGGACAAGGCGCGCACACCCTGCGCACGACCCACCCGGCCACACCTCACCGGATACAACCGGCGCGACACCCCGACAGCGCGCCCCCCGACACCCGAAGGAAGCCATGCGCGACAGTACGCCCGTCCGCCGCCGCAGGAGGATTCCCCGGATGCGGCGGCTGCCGATCGACCCCTACATCGCCGCCCTCCTCGGCACCGCGGCCCTCGCCGCGGCGCTGCCGGCCCGCGGCACGGCGGCCTCGGCGTTCGGCGGCGTCTCGGATGTCGCCATCGGGCTGCTCTTCTTCCTCTACGGCGCCCGGCTGTCAACCGGCGAAGCGGTTGCCGGCCTGCGTCACTGGCGGCTGCATCTGACCGTCCTCGCCTGCACGTTCGTCGTCTTCCCCGGCCTCGGCCTGGCCGGCTTCGGCCTGGTACCGCACGTCCTCACCGAAGACCTGTACGTCGGGCTGCTGTTCCTGTGCGTCGTGCCGTCCACCGTGCAGTCCTCGATCGCACTGACGTCCGTCGCGCGCGGCAACGTGCCGGCGGCGATCTGCGCGGGCACGTACTCCAGCCTGCTCGGCATGGTCGCGACGCCGCTGCTCGCCGCGTGGCTGATCGGGTCGAAAGTCGACGTGTCCGCGGCCGGCCTGCTGTCCATCGGCACGCAACTGCTCGCGCCGTTCATCGCCGGCCAGGCGCTGCGACCGTGGATCGGCGGGTTCGTCACGCGCCACAAGAAGTGGCTGGGTCTCGTCGACCGAGGGTCGATCCTGCTCGTCGTCTACTGCGCGTTCAGCGCCGGGATGGTGGAAGGCATCTGGCAGCAGGTCACACCGTGGCGTCTCGCCGCGCTGTTCGCGGTGACCGCCGCGCTCCTCGCCATCGCGCTTCTGCTGACCGCAACGCTCGTACCGCGTATGGGTTTCGTTCCCGAGGACCGGATCACGATCGCTTTCGCGGGTGCGACGAAGAGCCTGGCCGCCGGGCTTCCGATGGCGGCCGTCTTGTTCGGCGCCCACGCGGGGCTCACGATCCTGCCGCTCATGCTCTACCACCAACTCCAGTTGATCGTGTGCTCGGTGCTCGCCGGGCGCTGGGCGAGGCGACACCCGGAGACCGCGGCACACACGAGTGACGACAGCGCTGCTCTCGTCCCGGCCCCGGCCGACGTGTCGGCTGAAGCCGCACATGTCACGACCGGACGCAACTCCTGAGCCCTACCGAGGCCCGGGTGCCGTAGGACTCGCCCCGGAGGACTCGACGCGGGTCCGCGGCCCCGGGGATGCCGCCGCCCGCATCGCGTGGACGCGGGCGGCGGGCGGTGGTCAGCGGGCGGCGTACAGCTCGGCCCATTCCTTCCGGGAGCGGATCGAGGTGTCGACGTCCGTCGCGCGGGCGCGCAGAGCTCCGACGGTGGCCTCGTCCTTCGGCACGTGGGCGAACGGGTCCCAGCCGAAGAACCGGCACGAGTTCTGCCAGGTGATCTTCTCGATCTCCTCGTCGGTCGCGCCGGCGCCGTTCAGTTCGGCCAGCACCTGCTCGGGGGCGTCGGGCCACATCGCGTCCGAGTGGGGAAAATCGCACTCCCACGCGATGATGTCGATGCCGATCTCGTTCCGCAGCCGCAGCGAAGTGGGGTCGGTCACGTAGCACGCGAGCGAGTGCTCCCGGAACACCTCGCTCGGGAGCCGGCCGCCGAAGTCGCGGCGCAGCCACACCTGGTTCGTGTAGTGGCGGTCGCAGCGGTCGAGGTAGAACGGGATCCAGCCGATCCCGCCCTCGGAGAACGCGACCTTCAGGTCCTTGTAGGTGCGCATGGCCGGACCCCACAGCAGGTCCTGGGCGCCGAGCACCGAGATCTGGCAGGCCAGGATGATCTTGTTGTCGACCGGGGCATCCGGGGCGAGCTTGAGGGCGCCGAAGCCCTGTCCGATGTGCAGGCACATCACCGTGCCGGTCTCGCACAGCGCCTCGAACACCGGCGCCCAGTACTCCATGTCGTGGTAACTGGGCAGGCCGTCCATGTGCGGCAGCTCCGGCATGGTCACCGCGTGGCAGCCCTTCGCGGCGACGCGCCGGATCTCGGCGACGGCCAGCGCCGGGTCCCACAGCGGCAGTATGGCGATCGGGATGAACCGGCCCGGGTACGCCGCGGCCCATTCGTCGATGTGCCAGTCGTTGTACGCCTGGATCATCACGACAGTGGTCTCGTCCTTGAAGTGGCTCAGGTGGCCCGCGCTGAACCCGGCGAACGTCGGGAAGCACATCGACGCCAGGATGCCGTTGCGGTTCATGTCCCGGACCCGCTCGTGGACGTCGTACACCCCCGGGCGCATCTCGGCATAGCCGGCGGGGTTCAGCCCCCACTCCTCGGCCGGCCACGAGATCACGGCGTTGAGGCCCGTGACGCCGGTCTGCCGGCCGCGGTACATCCAGCGGTCGACGCCGTTCTCGTCCGGGAGCAGGCGCGGAGCCTGGTCGGCCCACTTCTTCGGCACGTGCCGGTCGAACATGTCGGGGGGCTCGACGACGTGGTCGTCGATGCTCACGAGAATCATGTCGTCGATGTTCACGGGGCTCCTCGCTGCTTCAGCGCCACAGGAAGGGAGAGACGCTTGATCTCTTCACATGAGAATGCAACTCTCAAAGGCGTGCGACCAGGGTACGAGCGGCCGACGCCGACAAACGACGCGATGGCGGCCAACTTCTTGACTCCAGCGGCCAGGATCGGCCCGGTCGCCATGCGGACGGAGACGTCCGTGCCCGCGGGCACCCTGGCGTACGAGACCGAACGCCTTGTCACCGGCTGGCACCACCACGACCTGCACCAGCTCAAGTACCCGCTGGAAGGCATGGCCGAGGTGGAGACGGCCGAGGGCCGGTATCTCGTCCCGTCCCAGCAGGCGCTCTGGATCCCCGCCGGCCTGGAGCACAACACCACGCTGCGCAGCACGCGCACGGCCTCGGTGTTCTTCGATCCCTCGATGCTGCCCCCGGAGGCCTGCGACCACGCCCGGATCGTCCCCGCGGCGCCGCTGCTGCGCGAGATGATCGTCTACGCACTGCGCTGGCCCATCGCGCGCACCGCGACCGACGCCAAGGCGAACGCGTACTTCTCGGCCCTCGCTGTCGTCGTCGAGGACGGCCTCGACCGCGAGCAGCCGCTGCTGCTGCCCGCGAGCGACGACCCGCTGGTCGCCGCGATCATCGCCTACACCGAGGAACACCTCGCGACGGTGACCGCCGGCGACGTCCACAGCGCCCTCAACATCTCCGAGCGCACGCTGCGTCGGCGCTTCCGCGACGCCACCGGCACGACGTGGCGGTCCTTCGTCCTGCGCGCCAGACTGACCCGCGCCATGGCCGAACTCGCCCGACCCGGCGCCACCGTGCTCGACGTCGCCGCCTCCGTAGGCTTCGGCAGCCCCAGCTCGTTCAACCGTGCCTTCCGGACCTTCACCGGTCGTTCCCCGGCCGACTACCGCCGCCGGGCCCAGCAGCGCATCACCCCGACTGCCGGGACGGGCACCTGACCTGCTCGGGAGTGGCCGGGCTGATGCCGGACCGCCGGTGGCCTCCCCGCGATTGCCGGCACGGGCACCTGACCTGCGGCGTCCGCAGGGTCGAGGCGGGCACACCCACGTCGTCCGCCGCGGCGAGCAGTCACTCTGCCGGCCGCCCGGCCGCGCGCCCCTCTCGGCGGCGGCCCTGTCCCGAACGCGGCTTCGCCCCGCGCCCGGGTCGTGCGGGGCGCGGGGCGAAGGCGAACGCGGTTACTTGCGCAGGAAGTCGAGGAGGTCCGCGTTGAACCTCTCCTTGTCGCCGGGGACCATCGCGATGCCGTGCGAGCCGCCCTCGTACACCTTGAGCTCGGCATCGGGAATGATCTTGACGGCTTTGCGCGCGGTGGCGTCGATCGGCACCACCTGGTCGTCGTCGCCGTGCACGATCAGCGTGGGCACGTCGAAGCGCTTCAGGTCCTCGTGGAACGCCGTCGCCGCGAAGGCGTCGACGCAGGCGACGCCGCCTTCGATGGTCTCCGCCATGGCCATGTGCCAAAAAGCGTCCTGGTTGCCCTGCGTGGCCTTGCTGCCGGAGCGGTCGGCGGAGAAGAACCCCACGGCGGTGTCCTTCCAGAACTGCGACCGCTCGCGGAGGATGCCGGCCTTGATGTCGTCGAAGACGTTCTGCGGCACACCCTCGGGGTTGTCGGGGCCCTGCAGCATCAGCGGCGGGATCGCCGAGAGCAGTACGGCGGACCGGATCCGGCCGGTGCCGTGCCGCCCGATGTAGCGGGCGAGTTCGCCGCCGCCCATCGAGTGGGCGACCAGGGTCACGTCGCGCAGGTCCAGCCCGTTGATCAGGTCGTTCAGGTCGTCGGCGAACGTGTCGAAGTCGTAGCCGTCGTAGACGGGCGTCGAACGGCCGTGCCCGCGCCGGTCGTGCGCGATGGCGCGGTGACCGGCGTCCGCGACCGCCTTCATCTGGTCCTGCCACGCGTCACCGTTCAGGGGCCACCCGTGGATGAACACGACCGGGCGTCCGGCGCCCCAGTCCTTGTAGAAGATGTCGACGCCGTCACGCGTTGTGCACACAGGCATGGAGGGGTCCTCTCGGTCGGAGATCGGCGGGGGAGCCGCGGGAGCGTCCCCGCTGCTGCTTGCCGCGACGGGGACCGGCGACGCCGCAAGTCCCCACAGTTCGTCCGACCGGCTCACCGTGGACGGGGGCCGGCGACGCCGCGAGTCCCCACAGTTCGTCCGACCGGCTCACCGTCGCCACCGAGACTGTCCGCGCGGACACGGCCGTCACTCCCGGCCCTGCCGCTCCCCGGCGGCCGGAGGATGTGCCGCGCGGATTCCGCGTAACGCCCGGCACCGGGAAGGCCGGGAACGCCCGACCGGCTCGCGGGCGTTTGTGTGCCCCGTCGCCGGACAGCGTCGCGGGCAGACGCCGCTACATGCGATGCGGAGGCGGAGATGGGTGCACACATACAGCAGGCCCCGGGCCCTCGGCAGATCCCGGCCCGTCGCCCGTCGAACCGGCACGTGCACGCCGAGCACGCCGGCGACGTGCGGGACGCCGTGCTCAACACACTGCTGTTCGCGGTCGGGCTGTGGCTCATCGCGAGCTCGTGGGTCCTCAACTACCCGCTCGACGACGCGGCCGACGACGCGCGCTTCCAGGAGGTGCTGACGGGCCTGATCGTGCTCGCGGTCGCCGCCCGGGGGACGGTCCGGCCGCGCGGCATGGTGTCGGACCTGCTGCTCCTCGCGTCGGGCGCGTGGCTGGTCGCGGCGCCGTTCGCCATGGGGTACGCCGACAACCCGGCCGTCGACGAGGCCCGCACCAACGACATGGGCACCGGCATCGTGCTGCTGGCGATCGCCGTCACGTCGATCATCCTCGACCGGGTACGCCGCCGCGCCCTGCGAAGGTGACCCAGGGGGTGCCGGGCGACCGCCGGGGCACCCGGCAGACTGTGCGCCATGACCGTGATCCTGCTGCGCAATGGCAACGTCTACAGTCCCGCCGACCCCTTCGCGACCGCCATGGTCGTCGAGGACGGGACGGTGGCCTGGATCGGTGCGGAGGGCGCCGCCGAGGCGCATGTCTCCGCCGCCGACCAGGTGCTGGACCTGGATGGCGCGTTGGTGGCACCGGCGTTCGTGGACTCGCACGTCCACCTCACCGCGACCGGCCTGGCGCTGACCGGTCTGGACCTCGGCGGCCGTGAGGCCGGCCCGGGGCTCGACCGCATCGCGGCGTACGCGGGGTCGCTCTCCGGCGACGCGGCCGTGCTCGGACAGGGCTGGGACGACGGGTCGTTCGGGGACGCCCCGCCCGAGGTGGCGGAGCTCGACCGGGCCGTCGGCGAACGCCCCGCCTACGTCTCGCGCGTCGACGTGCATTCGGCACTCGCGTCGTCCGCACTCCGTGCGCAGGTAGCCGGGCTCGCCGGGATGGACGGCTTCCACCCGACCGGCCCGCTGCGCGGCGCCGCCCACCACGCCGTACGCGAAGCCGCGTTCGCCGCGCTGACCACCGCCCAGCGCTCCGCCGCGCAACAGGCCGCGCGCGCCAAGGCCGCGTCGGTCGGCATCGGCACGCTGGTCGAGTGCGCGGGCCCGCAGATCACCGGCGAAGAAGACCTGGCCCTGGTGCTCGCGTCAGCGCGCGAGGCCGGGCCGGATGTGGTCGCGTACTGGGGTGAAGCCGTCCAATCAGCCCAGCAGGCAAGGGAGTTGGTGACCCGGCTGGGCGTGCGCGGGCTGGCCGGCGATTTGTTCGCCGACGGCTCGATCGGATCGCATACGGCCTGCCTGCACGCGTCCTACGAGGACCGGCCCGAGGGCCGAGGCCTCGCGCACCTGAGCCCGGAACAGGTCGCGGCACACCTGCTGGCCTGCACCGAAGCCGGCGTGCAGGCGGGATTCCACGCGATCGGCGACGCCGCCGTGGACGCCGTCGTGGCGGGTGTCCGGGCGGCGGCGGACCGGTTCGGCGCCGCCGCGGTGCGCGCGCTTCGGCACCGGATCGAGCACGCGGAGATGATCAGTGCCGACGCGGTCGCCGCGTTCGCCGAATTCGGGCTGTTCGCATCGGTGCAGCCAGCCTTCGACGCGGCCTGGGGCGGCCCGGACGGGATGTACGTGCGGCGGCTCGGCAAGGAGCGCGCGGCGCGGATGAACCCCTTCGCCGACCTCAACCGCGCCGGCGTGCCCCTGGCGTTCGGGTCCGACGCGCCCGTGACCCCGTTCGACCCGTGGGGAACGGTCCGCGCGGCGGCGTTCCACCGGACCGAAGAGCAGCGGATCTCCGTCCGCGCCGCGTTCACCGCCCACACGCGCGGCGGCCATCGGGCCCTCGGCCGCGACGACGAAGGCGTGCTGGTGCCGGGCGCGCCCGCCACGTACGCGGTGTGGCGCACCGGCGAGCTGACCGTGCAGGCGCCCGACCGGCGCGTGTCGGCGTGGTCGACCGACCCGAGCTCGGGGACCCCGGGCCTGCCGGACGTCTCGCCTGGCCAGGACCTTCCGGTGTGCGTGCGCACAGTGGTGCGCGGCAGGACGGTCTACGGGGCCGAGTGACGCACTCAGGTCCCGACGACCCGCAGCGCGGCCCAGAGCGCCACCACCGCCCCGACGAGCGACGCCGGCACGGTCGCGAGCCCGAGCATTGTGAACTCCCGTAGCCCGACCGGGTGTTGATGGCGGTGCAGGATACGCCGCCACAGCAGCGTGGCGAGGGAGCCGGCGTACGTCAGGTTGGGGCCGATGTTGGCGCCGAGCAGGACCGCGAGGACCATGCCGGGGCCCGCCGGCGCGGTCAGCGGGACGAGGACCAGCACGGCCGGCAGGTTGTTGATGACGTTCGCCAGCAGCGCGGCGAGCGCGGCGACCGCGAGCAGCGCCCACAGCCCGGTCCCGGAGGGGACCGCGTGCGCGAGGACGTCGGCCAGTCCGTTCTCGACGACCGCCCGGACCACGATGCCCAGGCCCAGCACGAACGCGAGGAACGGCACGTCCGCCGACGCGGCGATCATGCGCACGGTCGTCCTGCGCCCCGGCCGCACGATCGCGCGGGCGCCCATCACCAGCGCCCCCGCGGCCGCCGCCCACGCCGGGGAGACGCCGACGGCGGACGCCACGACGAAGCCGCCCAGCGTCGCCACCACGGTGACCAGCGCGAACCATGGCGTCGGCGGCACCGCGGTGGTCTGCGGCGGGGCCGCCACGGCCGCCAGATCGACCGCGAACCACCTTCGCAGCACCACGTATTCGACCGCGATCGCGACCAGCCACGGCAATGCCATGAGCCCCGCGAAACGCACGAACGTCAGCCCGCTCGCGGTGAACGCCAGCAGGTTCGTCAGGTTCGACACCGGCAGCAGCAGCGACGCCGTGTTGGACAAGTGCGCGCAGGCGTACGCGTGCGGCGCGGCACGCGCCCCGAGCTGCCTCGCGGTGACCAGCACGATCGGGGTGAGCAGGACGACCGTCGCATCCAGGCTCAACACCGCGGTGACCGCCGAGGCGAACACGAACACCGCCGCGAGCAGACGCGGCGGATGCCCGCGCGAGGCCCCGGCCATCCACGCACCCGCGGCCCGGAACAGCCCCTCCTCGTCACACAGCCGCGCCAACACCAGCACGGCGGCCAGGAACCCCAGCACCGGCGCGAGCTCGCCGGCCTCGTCCCAGGCATGAGCGGGACTCAGCGCGCCGGTCGCCACCACCGCCCCGGCGGCCGGAACCGCGACCGCCGCCTCGGGCAGCCCGAACGGACGGGCGACGGCGCAGGTGAGCACGGCCGCCAGCAGGACTGCGGGCACAACATGCGTGAGTACGGTGTCCAGGGCGCAAGCCTTCGGGTGACGGGTCGGCCGAGATCACAGCAGGACACGGTACGGAAGTCCGGCGCGCTATCCGAACGGCGCAGACCTCCGCGGGCTCTGCCGCGGACGTGTGCGTCGTCGGGCCCGGCTTCGGTCACCGTCGATGCCGGCCTGCCCCTGTCACCCCCGGTCCGTCAGCCTTCTTCCTCCGCCACTGGCTCCCCGACGCGGGCCACTGATGCGACAATGACCCTCATTGGACAGGAAATCCATGGCCACTTGCCCGGATGCACCCAGGCCCCCACAAGAGTGGACTGATGACCGTGCCGCACCTGACCGTCAGCAGCACCCGTCTGGTCGACCTGCTCCAGCCCTGGCAGCCGCCCGCTTCCGGCCCGCACATCCCCGCCTACAAGGCGCTCGCCGACAGGATCCGGTCGCTTGTGCTCGACGGCCGGGTCCCCCTCACCGCCCGCCTGCCCGCGGAGCGCGGCCTCGCCGAACGCCTGGGGGTGTCGCGCACCACCATCGCCGCCGCGTACGACCTGCTGCGCACCGACGGCTACCTCGTCTCGCGCCGGGGCTCCGGATCGTGGACCGCCCTGCCCACCCACCGCACCGACCTGCCGACGCGCGCCCTCGTGCCCGGCACGGCCACCGGCACCATCGACCTCGGCGTGGCGGCCCTCCCCGGCCCCGGACACGCCCTCCAGCGCGCCGTCGCCGACGCGACCGAGGCGCTTCCTGCGTACGCCGCCGCACACGGCTACCACCCGGCCGGGCTGCCCGTCCTGCGCGAGACCATCGCCCGCCGCTATACCGAACGCGGCGCGCCCACCACGCCCGACCAGATCATCGTGACCGGCGGTGCGCTGTCCGCGTGGGTGTTGGTCCTGCGTACCTTCCTGCACGCCGGCGACCGCGTCGCCGTCGAGTCACCGACGTACGCCAACGCCCTCGAAGCCGTACGTGCCGAAGGCGGCCGCCCGGTCCCGGTCCCCATGGCCGAAACCGGCTGGGACCTGCCCGCCTGGCACGACGCGCTGCGCGCCGCCAACCCGCGCCTGGCCTACCTCATCCCCGACTACCAGAACCCCACCGGGCACCTCGCCGACACCGAGACCCGCCGCCGGCTCATCGACGACGCGCGGGCCGCCGGGACCGTCCTCGTCGTCGACGAGACCTGCGCCGACCTCGCCCTCGACACGCCTCCACCCCCGCACCCCGACCATCCCGCGCCGGTCGCCGCGCACGACCGCAGCGGGGCCGTGGTCACGATCGGCTCGGCGTCAAAGTCGTTCTGGGGCGGCCTGCGCATCGGCTGGGTCCGCGCGACGCCCGACCTCGTACGCCGCCTCGTGAGCACCCGCGCCGGCCTCGACGTCGCCGCTCCGGTGCTCGACCAACTCGTGCTGCACCACCTGGTCGCCGACCACGCCGACGCCATATTGGCCGCGCGCCTGCCCGCGCTCCGCGATGCCCGCGACGCACTCGCCGCACTGATCCGGACCCACCTCCCCGGCTGGACGTTCTCCACGCCGCCCGGCGGCCTGTCGCTGTGGGCGCACACCGACACCGCCTCCACCACCGTCCTCGCCGAGGCCGCCTCCCGGCACGGCCTCCGGGTCGCCCCCGGCACGCTCTTCAGCACCACCGGCGCCTTCGAACGCCACCTGCGGATCCCTTACACGCTGGACGAGGCGACCCTCGCCGAGGCCGTACGCCGCCTCGCCCTCGCAGCGGCCGAAACCGACCGGTCGCGGCCGGATGCGGGTCTGACCGCGTCGTTCACCGGCTGTGTGGCCTGACGGGCCGCATCGCCGGCCGTGTGCGGCGGAGGCCCCGGCGTTACGCCGACCGACGGGCGATTCACCCGCGACGGCACTTCCGCATGCCGCCCCGCACGACCCCGCCGACCAGCGAAAACGTTGCAACACCCCAGGTCAGACCGCAGTTGACACCATGCCCGCCCGGACCACTACGTTCGCTCACGTGCACCGCAGGACCACCGACCGGGAACACCTTCCCGGAAATTGCGCACGCGACCGGGCCCGGTGACCGCAAGGCCACCCCTGCCAGACCCGGCCCCGCACGCGCGTCCGGGAAGCCGCCGAGCGCGCTCGCCGCGCGCCGGCCGGACGGTGCGACCCGGGTGGGGACCGGCCGCCCAGTAGACAACGGCCACCGAGACCGGCAGCCAGCCGGTCCGTGGTCGGCCCGAAGGGCACCGGCCCCACCCGCCACCATGTGCGGGCACCGCCGACAACCGGCCGCGTACGCCGCCTCCCGCCTGGCCTCCAGGCCCTGCGCGCGGTCCTCCCCGCGTCCGCTCCCGGGGTCCCTTTTCGGCAACCGCGACCGCGAAACCCCACGCCGGGCCCATACGTTGTACCGTCACAGCCGTACACGCACCGTGCCCGGCCGTACCGCCCGCCGCGACCGGCCCGGCACGGCCCCAACGCACGCGCACGCGCGCGCCGCGACCACCACGCGGAACACAGGCGAGGAAGAACGACACGTGACCGACGCACGGGGGTCGACGCGCCCGACGCGTCCGCAGTGGCCGGCGGACGACCCCACCGAGGAGACGATGTGAGCGCCCCCCACGAGCAGAACACCTTCACCGATCTGGGCAAAGTGCTCGTCATCATCCCCACGTACAACGAGTCCGACAACATCGAGGGCATCGTGGGCCGCCTGCGCGCCGCGGCCCCCGATGTGGACGTACTCGTCGCGGACGACAACAGCCCCGACGGCACCGGCGAGATCGCCGACGCGCTCGCCGAGCACGACCCGCACGTCCAGGTCCTGCACCGCAAGGGCAAGGAAGGGCTGGGCGCCGCCTACCTCGCGGGATTCCACTGGGGCATCGACCGCGGCTACGACATTCTCGTCGAGATGGACGCCGACGGCTCGCACCAGCCGGAGCAGCTTCCCCGCCTGCTGGAGGCGATCCGGGACGCCGACCTGGTGCTGGGGTCGCGCTGGGTGCCGGGCGGCTCGATCGTGAACTGGCCGACCAGCCGCAAGTTCATCTCGCGCGGCGGAAGCCTGTACTCGCGCACGATGCTCGGGATCGACATCCGCGACGTCACCGGCGGCTACCGGGCGTTCCGCAAGGAGACCCTGCTCGGCATCGACATGGACTCGGTCGCCTCGCAGGGCTACTGCTTCCAGGTCGACCTGGCCTGGCGCGCCGCCCGGCGCGGCTACCGGGTCGTCGAGGTCCCGATCACCTTCGTCGAGCGCGAACGCGGCAACAGCAAGATGAGCCGCGCGATCTTCGTCGAGGCCCTGTGGCGCGTGACCGCGTGGGGTGCCGGCCGGCACATGGAGCGCTTCCGACGCGGTGGCAAGACCGGTACGGCGAGCGACGGCGGCGGCCAGGCGCGCGGCGCCGGCGGGAACACTCCGGGCGCCTGAAACGTCTACTGACGTAGGGGGACGCGGCGTCGCGACGACCGGTCGCGACGCGTCCCCCGCGCACCACCCAGACCCGCCCGGCTCTTGCAGCACCAGTCGAGCACCACCCGCCCCGCTCCGGCAGCACACCGGAGCGGGGCACCCCGGGGCCCACAGCCCGCCCGCCCCGCGTCCCCGCGCGGAATCCGCCCCGGGACGGGGACCGGAAGGAGACCCCTATGCGCCGCGCCGCGATCCTGCTGCCCCTGGTCGCCCTGCCGATCCTGGAGATCTACCTGATCAGCCGGGTCGGGACCGCCATCGGGGCGGGCAGCACCGTGTTGCTGCTCCTGGCCGGAGTCATCGCCGGTGCGCTCGCGATCAAATACGAGGGCCGGCGTGCGCTCAACCGCCTCAGCGCGGCGGTCACCGCGAACGCCGACTCCCACAACCCCCTCGCCGCCGCCATACCGACCCCGGCTGCGAACCGCGCCGCCGCCGACGCCGGGCTGGTCATCCTGGGCGGGATCCTGCTGATCATCCCGGGCTTCATCACCGACGCCCTGGGCCTGCTGTGCCTGCTGCCGTTCACCCGGCCCCTGGTCCGCATGGCCATCGGCGGTGCCGTCGGCAGCCAACTCGCCCGCCGCACGCGCTTCGGCGCGGCGATGGGCCACGCCCGAGAGACCCAGGACCGGATGCGCATGCGCCGCCCCGACGGCAAGGTCGTACCCGGCGAGGTCATCGAAGGCGACGTCGTCGACCGCAACGGCGAACGAGTCTGGCGCCCCGAGGACTCCGAGCGCGGCCCGGGGCGGATCACGGGCTGACGGCCCTTTCGAGGGCCGCCGGGTTCATGTTCGACCCAGAAGGCGGAAACCGGCGCCCGCCTCACGAAGACCGTCCGTGATCGAGACCGTGCGCGTAGTCCACGGTCTCGATCACGGACGGTCTCGGTGGCGTTCGGCGGCCGAGGGCCGCGTGCGGTTCACACGTACAGCCGACTCACGCGTGCAACGCATGCCCATGGAGCGACTGGACCGACGAAAGGCTCCCGTCCGATCGCGGGATCGGACGGGAGCCTTTCGCTGTCTACCGGCCGCTGCGGGACCGGCTGTGCGGTGAACTTTTCCGGATGGGCCTTTCGGCGTCTCTTCCTCGGGTCCTCGGGTCCTTGGGTCTTCAGGGGGTCCGGTGGCCGCCGGTCAGGCGGTCTTGCGGTTGTTGCGCGGGTCGTGGTGCAGGTTGATGCCGCCCGACCTCAGGACGGCGAGGCGCTCCGCCAGAACCTCTTCGAGCTCCTCGCGGGTGCGCCGCTCCATCAACATGTCCCAGTGCGTACGCGCGGGCTTGTTCTTCTTCTCCTCCGGCGGGGCGCCGTCGACGAGCTGGGCGACCGCGCCGCAGCTCCGGCACTCCCAGACCGGCGGGATCTCCGCCTCGACGGAGAACGGCACCTCGAATTGGTGGCCGCGCGGACACGCGTACTCGACGGTGCGACGAGGGGCCAGGTCGATACCACGGTCGGTCTCGTAGCTGGTGGCGCCGAGGCGCGTGCCGCGGAGAGCTCGCTCACTCATGAAATCGTGCCTCCTGGGCCGATAAGTCCACTGCGACAGCCGTGGCTGCCTGTTCGATCGATCAACGTGCGACAGGTCCGGAAGATTCCCGGAACGTCATGGAGACGTGCTCCCCGGACGCCTGCGCCGCCGAGCTAACTACCCCGATGATGAAGTTTCATCCCATATCGGACATATAACCGCCACCTCCCTGCGGAAGCGTTGGTCTGATATGTCCACTTTGTGGGGCCATACGCAGCATGCATTTCGGTCGAATACGAACTACCCGGGGTCCGGCAGCTCGGCCCAGACGACCTTGCCGGTGTCGGTCGGACGCACGCCCCAGTCCGCCGCGAGGGCCGAGACGATCAGCAGGCCGCGGTGTCGCTCGTCCGCCGAACCGGCGTTCATTCGGCGCGGCAGGCGTCCGTCGTGGTCCGCCACCTGGACCACCAGCCGCCCCGGACGTAGGCTCAGGCGCAGCTCCATGGGCGTCCGCGCGTGCTCCACCGCGTTCGCGACCAGCTCGGTCACCACTGAACACGCGCCGTCCACCGCCGCCGCGCGCCGCCAACGGCCCAGCACCGACCGCGTGAAGTTCCGCGCCTCGCGCGCGGCGCGCGGTGTCGGCGGCAGCTCCAAGGTCGCCGCCCGCTCCCGCCCCGCCTGCGCCCGCACCAGCAGCAACGCCACATCGTCATGCTCGCGGCCGGTCAGCATGCCGCTCATCAGCCGGTCGCACGTGTCCTGCACGCCGCCCGGGTTCCGCGCGGCCCCGTCGACCGCGGCGGTGAACAGCAGCAGCCGATCGGCCAGGGACGCGTCGTGCCGCTCCACGAGGCCGTCGGTGTACAGCAGCAGCCGGTCACCTGCCCGGAACCGCGCGTCGGCGTCGTCGAACGGCGTGCCGTCCACGCCGAGGGGTACGCCCAAGTCGTCGTCGAGCAGCCGCACTTCGCCGTCCGCCGAGATCACCGCGGGCGGGAGGTGGCCGGCGTTGGACCACCGGATGACGTCCTGGTCCGGGTCGTACACGGCGTATACACACGTGGTGATCTGGTCCTCCGAGCCCATGCCGGCCATCAGTCGGTTCAGATGCCGCATCACCTGCGCGGGCGGGAGATCCATCACCGCGTACGCCCGCACCGCCGTGCGCAACTGCCCCATCACCGCCGCCGCCGCAAGCCCGCGGCCCATCACGTCGCCGATCACCAGCGCCACGCGCCCCGCGGACAGCGGGATCACGTCGAACCAGTCGCCGCCCACCTGCGAACCGCGTGCGCCCGGCAAGTACCGGCACGCGATCTCCAGCGTCTCGATGTCCGGCAACTCCGGGGGCAGCAGCGAGCGTTGGAGGCGAACCGCGGTGTCCCGCACACTCCGGTACAGCCGCGCGTTCTCGATCGCGGACGCCGCCTGCGACGCGATGCCCAGCGCCAACTGCTCGTCGCGTTCGGTGAAGATGTCGGGCTTGGAGTGGGAGAAGGCGAACGACCCCAGCCCTTCGCCGGTGCGGCTGACCACCGGTACCGCGAGATAGCTGCGCACCGCCGGGGCATCCGGGTCGTCCGCGACCGGGGCGAGGTGCCACGCCCCGGGATGGTCCGCGACGTCGCCGCAGCGCACGACGTCGACGGCCAGATGCGCCCCGGTGAGCCGCACCCCCGGGGTGGGGAGAAGGGGGTGCGGCGACGGGCCGCGTGTGGCGGCGGCGTGCCGGATGTCGTCCAGGCCGTCCGTGTCGCAGTCGCGGTACAGCAGGATGCCGTGCTCGGCGGCGATCACGGTCGTCGCGGCGTCGGTGGCGAGCTGCACGAGCGCGTCGAGTTCGAGCTCGCGCGTCAACTGCTGCCCGATGTTGTAGAGCGTCTCGACGATGTGCCGTTCCTGCTCCAACCGGCGCTGTTTCGCCTCCAGTTGCTCCGCCTGCGTGCGGACCCTGCCGCGGTAGGTCTCGACCGTGCGGGCCTGCTCGACCGTGGTGTCCTCGGCGACCGACAGGAGTTGTTCCAACGCGTCGAGGCGCGCGGCGGTGAGCTGCCCGGTGCGCGGGGTCGGCACGGGGGTGGACGGGACGGGCAGCAGCGCCAGCCGGGTCGCGGCGGTCAGGCCGCGCAGCGACTCCGCGGTCGACAGCGGCACGTGGGCGGCGGTGAACAGGAGCACCGCGAACAGGTCGCCGCCCGGAAGTGCCCCGGCGTACCCCAGCACCGTGCGCACCTCGTGGCGCGCCGCGAGGGGGTCGGGGATGTGCGCGATCGCGTGGCGCTCGGAGTCTGCGTCGGCGTCGGTGTCGGGACCTGCCGCATTGATGCCGGAGGAGTCGAAGTCACGCTCGCCGTAGGGGAGTTCCTGGCGGTCAACCTCGCTTGCGAGGGCGACGCCGCCCGCGCTGCCGGGGTGCGGGGCCACCGGGCTGCCGGCGGCGGCGGACCGCACCGGGCCCGAACGGCCCTGCGCGGAGGCGATATCGGTCGCCTCCGGGAGAAGGCCCTCGCCCGCCTGCGCCGGCCCCTGCCCCGACCCTTGCCCCGCCCCTTGCCCCGAGTCCGGCCCCGAGCCGTCCGGGGAGGCCGGGACGTCGGGCCGCAGGATGCCCAGATCGCGTAGCACCGAGGCCAACGCCGGGTGCAGTTGGGCCACTTCGCCGGGGGAGTGCAGCGAGACCAGCTCCGGCTGCCCGGGATGGCCCGGCCCGGGATCGTACTCCCCGTCCCCGGCGAGGAGTTCGAGCACTTGCCCGGGCGCCGACACGTCGCAGCCCGAAGTGCCGCAGCCCTCGACACGGGCGGTCGCGTACACCCGTGCGAGCGCCACTTGGGCGGCCCCGGTCGCAGGGTCGACGAACGCGCCGCGCAAGTGCCGTGCCACAGCGTAGGCGGCGTCCTCCGTCGTCGCCGCCGAGGCCGCAGCCTGGCGTAAGTCGGACCCACAGACGACGAGGTCGCTGGGGGTGAGGTTGGCGAGGTCGAACACGGGCGTCCACGTCCTCGGCTGCCGTCCGGCCGGTCCTGTCGGGGGACCATCATGGCGTGCGAAACGGCCGGGTGCGGGGCCTTTGGCGCATTCGTGCCCGGTTGGGGGAACGCGGGGGTGGTACGCGGGTATCCCGGCCGGTACTCCGCCCCGCACGCAGTCGCCCCGTGGGCCCGCCGAGGCGATCGAACTCCCCGGCACGGCTGGGGACATCAGCCGCCGGAGTACGGAGCCATCGGCCCGGTCAGCGGGTCTTGGACAGCGGTGCCCCGGCCGTCGTCTTGACCAGCGACATCGGCGGCGCACCCGGCTCGGACTCGACCTTCTCGACGACCTTCTCCAGGATCGCGCCGCCGGTGACGTGGGCGTTCGGTGCCGGCGCGGTGTGCCGGGGGAGTCCCCGCAGCACGACGTCGGGCAGCAGGTCCAGGATTCGCCGCCGGTCCGCCTCGGGGGTGTCGTCTTCGAGCGGGTCGGGCGTGTACGGCGTCTGGATGCGGATGACCGGACCCGCGCCGATGCGCGCGTAACCGCGCCCGGGCGGCATGGCGTCGCCGCCTGCGATACCGGGCGTGGCACCCAGCGCGGTCATCAGGTCGTGGTCGTCGAGCGGCCCGAGGGCGATGCGGGTGTGCGTCTCGCCGAGGAACCCGGGGTGCAGGCGCGCGAGCCGGCTGGGCCGGGCGGTCGTGACCAGGCTGATGTGCGTCGTACGGCCGAGGCGCAGCGGCAGGTCGAGCAACTCGTACACCTCGGAGGCGGTGGCGCCGGTCGCGTCGGCGAGTTCCGCGGGCTCGTCGAGCAGCACGAGAAGCGGGCGTCGGGCGTCCTCGGGCACCTGTACGGCGGCGGCCTTCGCGGCGCTGATCGCGGCGGCGCGCCGCGTCGCCTCGGCGTGCAGCCACGAGAGGGTCGCGCGGACCTGGTCGGCGGTGTTGTCGACGCGCACGACACCGGCGCGTCCGGAGAGATAGGCGAACTCACCGGAGCCGGTGGCGTCGATCGCGACCACTTCGCCGTCGCGCAGCGCCTGGAGGGCGATCGTGCGCAGCAGCGTGGTCTTGCCGGACGCGGGCCCGGCGACGACCAGCAGGTGGGGCGCGCTTGTCCGGCTGCCCGTCCGCCAGATGACCGGCGGCAACTGCTGCGCGAGGGCGCCGGGATTGCCGGGGTCGGTGTGGACGGGAATGAGGCGGTCGGAGGACGTGGCGTCGGTGAAGCCGAGCACGATCTCGCAGGGCGCGGTGATGTAGTGCTGGGCAGGGACCGGGCCGGGCAGCGGGGGGAGCGCGGCGACGGTGAGGCGGTTGTTCTCGGTGTCCCAGTTGTACAGGTATTCGCGGGACCGGCCGGCCTTGGCCTCGATGACGCGTTCGATCCGGGCGCGTGAGGCCGGGTCGTCGTCGGTGAAGTAAGGGGAGTAGCGCATTTCGAGGCGGGTGAGACGGTCGCCGTCGAACTCGTGGTGCTCGAAGGGCTTGGTGTAGTCGCCGCCCGGGACGAACAGGCCGTCGGGGTCGTGGCCGTCGGACAGGTGCGGCACGAGTCCGTTGTAGACGGCCTGGAGACGTCCGCTGCCGGGCGGCGGGCCGGGGACGGGCGGCATCGTGCGGGTGCGGCCGAGCCACGCGGCGGCGCCGACGACCGCGCCGAACGCGAGCAGCAGGCCGAACGGCAGGAAGTACAGCAGAACCAGAGCCACCGCCAGGGCGACGGCGGCGACCTGGCGGTGGTTCGCGGGTGCGGCCGTCCACCACCTGCGCCCCCGGCCGGCCCCGAGGCGCAGACCCCGGCTGACGCACAGGAGCGGCGCGAACATGTCGCGCGCATGGTGGCGCACGCGGGCGACGTGGGCGCGACCGCCGGCGAGCCCGGCCCTGGTGGCGGCGTATCCGTTCCGCGTGGCGTCCGCGAGGCGTCGGGAGAAGGCCGGGGCGGTGGGAGGCAGAGGGGAGGGCACGGGGGCTCCTGGTCGGCAGGTCTGGCGGGACTCGCGGTCGCGGCGGGCTCCGGGGGGGGCGGGTACGCGCCGGGCCCCGACTCGTCGCCGAGCCAGGGCCGGTGCCGCGCCGGTAAGCACGTCGCCCGGCCCGCCGCGGCCCGGCGTTCAGGGACTTGCGCGTACGGGTCAGAAGGAGATGTCGCTCAGCATGCCGGCCACGCTGTTGCCGCCTGCCGTGATGTGCGGCGCGGCGGCCGTGCCGGCCAGGTAGAACCCGAAGAGCGCACAGACGACGGCGTGAGAGAGCTTCATCCCGTCCTTGCGGAAGAAGAGGAAGGCGATGACGCCGAGCAGCAGGACTCCGGAAATCGACAGGACCACGGTGACTCCTGGGTGTGCGGTGTGGGGGACGACGGCGCTCGCACGACGCCGGATCAAACAGAAAGTGTTCTCATACTTACAAGAAGTGAGTAGGGGCGAAAGTGGCAAATGGGTAATTTGTCGCTTTTCTCTGGGCCGAGTGCCGCACGTGACCTCGGGTGTGCCCGCGACCTCGTTGACCCGTCGGCGTCGGGTACCGGGGCTTTGTGCGTGCGGCGCCTCCGCTGCGACACCGGACGTGGTCGTCAGGCGCACGCCCCGCGTTTCCGCGCGTCCCCCGCGCGACCATTGGCTCGCGCCGTGTGCCGCGTCCGCGATGATGTGTGCGGCCCCGGGTCTGGTGCGTCCGCCTGGCGCGCGACTGTCGGCCCGGGGATGAGCGTCGGCCCGCGCTGTGTGCCGGGCCCGCGATGATGTGTGCGGACACACGGCCCGTTCCCGGAGAGGTGTTTCGTACGTGGCGGTTTTGCTGGTGGTGCATCACTCCCCCTCCCCGACACTCGCCGAGCTGCTGGAAGCCGCATTGGCCGGAGCCCGCGACCCGGACATCACCGGGGTCGAGGTGCGGGTGCGCCCCGCGCTGGTCTGCTCGCCCGCCGAGGCACTGGAGGCCGACGGCTACCTGCTCGGCACCCCCGCGAACATCGGCTACATGTCGGGAGCGCTCAAACACTGGTTCGACCAACTGCTGTACCTCCGGTCAGGCGACCTGCTCCGGCGGCCGTACGGCCTGTACGTGCACGGCGGCAGCGACACGACCGGCGCGGTGCGCTCGGTCGAAGGGGCGGCCTCGGCGATGGGGCTGCGCCGCGTACGGCCGCCGGTCGAGGTCACCGGCCCGGTGACGAAGGCGGCCCGGGAGGCGTGCGCGGACCTCGGTGCCCTGGTGGCGGCGGAGCTGATGGACGACGACTGAGTGGGCGCCGGGCGGGCAGCCGCGTCGGCATGAGTGGGACGCGTTATGCCGGGGCCGAGGAGTACATGCCCGACGAGACCCGCCGGTCGCTCGGCACGCTACGGGCCGCACTGCCGGCATGCCAGGGCTGCGACCTGTACCAGGACGCGACGCAGGCGGTGTTCGGGGACGGCCCCGCCCGCGCGCGCGTGATGCTGGTCGGCGAACAGCCCGGCGACCGGGAGGACCGCGAGGGCGCGCCCTTCGTGGGCCCGGCCGGGCGGCTGCTCGACCGGGCTCTGGCGGCGGCGGAGATCGATCGGCGGGACGTCTATCTGACGAACGCGGTCAAGCACTTCCGGTTCCGCCGGGAGACGCCGGGCGGCAAGCGCCTGCACCAGGCGCCGACGTTGTCGCAGATGGTGGCGTGCCGGCCGTGGCTGGAGGCCGAGGTCGCGGCGGTCGACCCGCACGTGGTCGTGGCGTTGGGCGCGACTGCCGCGCGGGCGCTGATGGGACGCGACTTCCGCCTGACGGCGCACCGCGGCGAACCGCTGTCCTCACCGGACGACGGCCGCATGGTGGTCGCGACCGTGCACCCGTCGGCCGTACTGCGCGCCCCGGACCGCGCGGCGGCGCTCGCGGGACTCGTCGACGACCTGCGGGCCGTCCACGCGGTGATCGGCTGACGGGCGGACGGATCCCGCCGGGCCGCTGCCTGCGCCCGCGTGCCGGGGACCGTCGCACGACCGACCACCCCGCACGATCTGCTGCCGCGGGCGTGGCGGTTGGTTGTGCCGGGCTGATTCCCGGTCGCGCCCCTTCGCGCAGGTTCGGTGATCGCGGGCCGACGCCGAGTGCGAGAGCCGTGGGCCAAGAGGGAGCCACTGGCCGGCTCTCGGCGCTGCCGGGCGGCTCCGGCCACGTGCTGAGGCCGACCCCGGCCCGCCCCAAGTGCGGTGGTCACGAACGATCACCGGGTCTTGCCGCG
>NZ_JBPKBI010000007.1:143465-153118 GCF_051388935.1 Yinghuangia sp. YIM S10712 | reverse complement strand
GCCGGGCCCGGCGCGACGAGACCAGGCAAACGTTCGTTGCCACCGCACCAGGCGAGGCGGGCGAAGGCTGCGTCTCCTGCAACGCGTCAGACAGAAGCCCCCGCGCCGTCGCCGTCCGACGCCTGTGCCCATCGCGGGGGAGCGGTCAGGGCGGCGCGTACTGCCGCGGGGGTCGGGCGGCCCACCGACTCCGGGACGTCCTCGACCGGCACCCCGAACACCTGCGCCCACGCACGCCGCCACGCCAGCCGCCGCGCGGCCCGGGCCGCCGCCCGCCGCTCGGCCGACCGCGCCCGGCGTGCCAACTCCGCGCGCGCCGCCGCCGCGTCGCCGAGCCACGCCGGACGCGTCCGCAGCACCTCCTCGACGTGTTCGGTCGACCACCGACCGCTGCGCGGACGCAGGCCCGCGACCAACTCGATGTCCAGACCGAAGAGTTCCGCGACGGCTTCATCCGACAACCGGGACACCGCGCGCGCCGCGTCCCGCATGACCGCGTCGGCCCGCGCACGCTCCAGCTCCCACACCCGCTCCTGCTCGCGGTCCCACAGCGCCGCGACGCGCGCCAACTCCTGGTCGCCGCGCAGCAGCAGCAGCCACTCCGGCGGCACCGCGGCGAGTTCGTCGAGTTTGGAACGCGCGATGTAGCCGTGCAGCGCCGGCGTGTGCTCCGCGACGCGCAGTGCCGGGACGCCGAGGCGCGCGGCGACTTCGTTGGGACGGGCGAGCAGGGGCAGCGCGCGCAACGCGGGCCCGGTCGCCTCGGCGGCGAGGCGTTCGAGCTCCTCGGCCGCCAGGCGGGCGTGGGTGACGACTTCGGCCAGCGCGACGGCGCGCGGATCGTCGCGGAAACGGCGCAGCCGTGGCGCGATGCGGCCGTGCGCGCCGCCGAGCGCGACCGCCCACAGGACGGTCTCGACCGGGTCGCCGACTTCGTCGGTACGCCGGGTCTCGAGCAATTGGCGTGCGTGTTTGGCTCGTTCGCGATTGTGGGCGCGGGTCAGGGCCGCCTTCGCGGCGGCCTGCGACCTTGCGACCAAGGCCGCCGCCGCCCGCAGTTCGATGTCGGCGACGACATGCGGGAGCAGCGCGTCGACGTCGGCGGTGCGGTAGTAGCAGACCTCGATGTCCCGCCCGTTGCGGCGCAGCCACTGGCGTTCCACCACCGGCAGTTCGGCGGTGCGCGCGACGCGCGTGAATCGCTCGCGGCTGACGTGCAGCCGCGCGGCGGCCTGCCGCGCACTGAGCGGTTCCTCGCGGTGCAGCGCGTCCATGAACCGCCGCTGGTCCGCGGCGGCGCGTGCGACGCAGTCCGCGTCGAACGTGCCGTCCTCGTGCTGGTCCAGCAGTCCCGCGCGCGCGGCGAGGCGAACCTGCCGGGGGACAAGCCCCAACGCCTGTCCGACCCGGGCAACACCCATTCCTCGTCGGGTCACGGCCGGCCCCTTCCCTCGGGTGACACCGATCGGGCTGACGATAGAACGGTGAGAGGGTCACGGGTAGGCGAAGGCGGGAAATCCGCCCGAAAGTGCCAGCCATCCACCCCGATCCCGGGATGTCCGAGATGCCCGGGCGGAGATATCTCGCAGGACCCGCACCGATTAACGCTCTTCGTGCGACGAGTGGATCGCTTGTTCGGCGGTCACAACGCCCGGCGCGTGCGTGAGGTGTGTGCGGGTGGTGGATTGCATGAGGCTGATGGGACAGAAGTTGTGTGACGAGCTGTTGTTCTGAGCGGCTGGCGAACGACGGTGGTGCGTGGTTCGCGGACGGGGCGCCGGCCGCCCACGACCGCTTGCACGAAGCCGGGATGCGCGGGTCGGTCGGACCAGGCGGGCAACAGGGCCGAGTGAGGGTTGGGGTGTGGAAGGATCCGCAACTGACATTGCCACAAGGCGCGTTACTGCTTCGGTCGGCCCCGGGCGGGTTCCGGAACGGCTCTCGCGCCCGCCGCTGCGGACGGCGGGCGCGAGAGCGTCACGGGGCGCCCGGCGGAGCGGGTTACGCCGCGGCGGAGGCGACGATGTCCGCCACGGCCGAGTGACCGGTCGCATTCGGGTGGAAGAAGGGCGAGCTCAGTCCTTCGACCCAGCGTGTGCCCGCCGCCTTGCACGCGTCGTGGCCGATGCTGGGTGTGTAGATGTCCACATAAGTGGCGCCGTTGGCCTGGGCCTGCTGGGCGATCATGGTGTTGAGTGCCTTGTGCACGCTGCGCAGGTACGGCGCGTCGCCGAAGGCGATCGGGATCATCGGCCAGCAGCCGGAGCCGGTGTCGGGCAGGATCGGCGGGTAGCCGAGAACCAAGATCCGTGCCTGCGGGGCGCGTTCGCGGATCGCCTGCACGGTCGCCGCGATCTTGGGGGCGGTGGCCTGGATGCGCTGGAGCAGTTGGTCGGTGCCGCCGGCCGTGTACTTGTCCTTGCACGGCGAGCCGAACGGCCACAGGCCGGAGCCCAGGCACTCCTGGAGGATTTCGGCGAAGCCGATGTCGTTGCCGCCGATCTGGAGCGTCACCAGGTCGGTGTCCGCCGTCAGGACGCCGAGCTGGGGCGGATTGGTGCCCTGCGGCTGGGTCATCTCGACCGTGGTGGCACCGCCGCAGGTGATGTCGTCGAGTGCGGGGATGCCGAGTTCCTCGGCGACGAGCGTGGCGTAGTTGTGGTCCGATCGCCAGCAGTCGCCCGGGTCCTTGTCGTTCGGGAGCTCGATGCCCGCGGCGTACGAGTCGCCGAGAGCGGCGTACCGGTCGATTTCGACGGCGGCGGTTGCCGGGCCCGAGCCGACCGTCAGGGGGATCACCACGGCAGCCAACGCCGCGACGACGGAGGACAGCGTCCGTCGGCGCTTGCGATGGGTGCCTGTTGCGGATTGACTCACCGAATTTCCCTTCGAGGCAGGAGTACGCGTGCTGGGTCGCACGCGCGTCGAGCACGTGGAACGGGAGGTGCGGTGGTGCTGCGCAAGGGACGCCCGAGGCAGAACGCAGGGGCGGATCGTGTGTGATCGGAAATCACCTGACAACCCGCACAGTTGGTCCCTTGAAGGGGCGAAATCCCCGTGCAAGACAAGGGTTATAGCGAACGCAACCCGCCGGTAACAAGCTTTCGTTCCGCTACCTGGCAACAAAAGGCAACCACTTGCCGCGGGGGTGGCGGCGGTGCGGCAATGGCGCGCGAGAGCTTGCGGGAGAGCCCTGCGCGTGGACGCGAACTCGTCGGTGATAAAAGACTTTTGGCTGCCGAGCGTGCCGTGCCGGCGGCATGGGGATCGGCGCGAGGCGCTCCGGGCGCAGGCGCGTCGCACGGCAATCGGCCGAGAGCCGTGGGGCCCTCGGCCGATTGGTCGGTCGGGTATGCGACGCGGGTGTGTCGGCTCAGCGGCACACCGGGCAGCCGCGGCGGGTGGACCTCAGCCGGACGTCGGCGAAATCGTGCCGTAGTCCTCGCGCCACGGGCCGGCCAGGTGGCCGCCGTCGACGACGAAGGCCGACCCGGTGCAGTACGAACTTTCGTCCGACGCAAGGAAGGTGACCATCGCGGCGATCTCTTCGGGACGGCCCATCCTTGGGATCGGCTGCCGCGCCACGAGGCGTTCGAGGTGATCGAGAACGGGTGACTGCATCACCAGGTCCGACGAAATCACCCCAGGGTGAACGGAGTTCACGCGGATCCCCAGCGCCCCGAGTTCGAGGGCGGCGGACCGCGTCATGCCGGTCACCGCGTGCTTCGAGGCGACGTAGCTGGTCAGGTTCCGGATGCCCACGAGCCCGTCGATGGAGGAGATGTTGACGATGGACCCGCCCCCACCGGCCGACATCGCCTCGGTGACCGCCCGCATACCGAGGAACACCCCGTGCAGGTTCACGTCGATCACCCGGTGGTGCCGGTCGAGGGGCATCTTGTGCAACGGCCCGCCCGCCCCGACCCCGGCGTTGTTGACCAGGATGTCGAGTCGGCCGAATCGGTCGGTCGCGGCCGCGACCGCTCGTGTCCACGACCCGGGGTCCGTCACGTCGAGGTGCAGTGCGATCGCGACCGGGGCGTGCGGACCGACCGAGTCCGTTTCGGACTCGGTCCCGACTTCCGCTTCGGTCTCGGGCGCCACGGCGATGTCGGCCGCGACCACCAACGCGCCTTCGTCGACGAACCGGGCCGCGGTGGCCGCCCCGATGCCGCGCGCCGCGCCCGTGACGAGCGCGACCTTGCCCGCCAGCCGTCCTGCGTCGGTCACGTCGTCCGTCCCTCGTGTGTCGCCTCGGTCGTGCCGCCGTGTGCGGCGACGAACCGGCCGATCATGTCCAGCGCCGCCGCCGATTCGGCGAGATCGGGGAAGATCCCGGGCCACGCGTGCGGTACGCCGCGCTCGATGTGCGTCGTGTTCGACACGCCCGCCTCCGTCAGACAGGCCGCCATGGCGACGGTGTCGTCGAGCAGCACCTCGTCCGTGCTCGCCAGCAGGAGTGTCGGGGGAAACTCCGTGAGGTCGCCGAACAGCGGTGACACCAGGGGGTCTTCGGCAGGGTGCCCTTGCAGGTACTGCTGTGCGGCCTGACTCGCGGCGTCGTACGAGAACAGCCGGTCGGTCGCGGCGCGGGAGTGGTAGCTGTCGGCGGTGCACCGCAGGTCGAGCCACGCCGAGATGAGCACCAGCCCCCGGGGCAGGGCGAGTCCGGCGCCGGTGCAGGCGACGGTGAGCGCCGCGGCCAGGCCGCCGCCCGCGGAGTCGCCGAGGACGATCGGGGGGTGCCCGGACTCGGCGAGGACTTGTTCGTAGACCCGTACGGCATCGTGCAGTGCGGCGGGAAAGGGGTTTTCGGGTGAGAGCCGGTAGTCGACGACCACCACACGCGCGCCCGTGGTGTCGGCCAGCCGCGCTCCGAAGGCCGCGAACTGGGCGGCCGACCCCAATCGGTAGCCGCCGCCGTGGAAGTACACGAGTACGCCGCGCGGCTGCGGCGGTGCGCAGACCACGCACGGCACGTCGCCGTACCGGACTTCCGTGACCGTGATGCCGGGCAGGTCGACCGGTTTGCGGGCGGCTCCGGCGCCTGCGCGGCGCGCGGTGAGGTCCGCCGGCGTCGGCACGGTCGAGTGCCGCAGCGGCGGCAGCGTCCCGAGGGCCGGCGAGGCGGCGTTGCCCGGTGCCATGGTCTCGGTGCTCACGTCAGCCCCGCGTACGGGTCCATGATCGACACACCGCCGTCGACGACGATCGTCTGACCGGTCATGAACGCCGACAGCTCACTGCTCAGGAACAGCGCCGCCGACGCGATGTTGAACGGAAGGCCGTTGCGTCCCAGCGGCGAAAGCGGGGCGGACTTCTCCTTCGACGGCTTCGGCGCGCCGGCCGCCATCAGGCGGGGCGTGATGATCGAGCCGGGCGCGACAGCGTTCACCCGGATGTTGTGCGGGCCGAGTTCGTGTCCGAGTGTCTTGACCCACGAGATGAGACCCGCCTTCGCGGCACCGTACGCACCGTGGCGCCGCGACGCCGTGATGCCGTTCACCGAGGCGATGAAGACCATCGTCCCCGGCGTGCCGGTGTCGACCATGTGCCGGCCGATGTTGCGGCTCACCAGGTAGGCGTGGCGGAGGCAGATGTCGAACTGCCGGTCCCACATGTCCTCGTCGATGTCGAGGGCGTCGACCCATTCGGCCAGGCCGATGATGTCGACGAAACCGTGCAACGGCCCGCCGAGCACGGCCGTGGCCTCGTCGACCAGACGAGCCGCGTCGGCGGACTTCGTGACGTCGCCGACCCACGGCACGCCGCCCACCTCCTCGGCGATCTCGTGCGCGAGTTTGTCGTCGATGTCGACGCACACCACGCGTGCCCCGGACTGCGCGAGCGCATGGCTGGTCTGGCGGCCCATGCCCTGTCCCGCGCCGAGGACGACGAGATTGCGGCCGGTGAGATCGAGGAGGTCACGGTAGACGGGGATCGGGGTTTGGTCGGTGGATGTCATGGATGACGGCCTTTCGTCGGCGAAGTCCCTTGCGGCGGCTTTTTGTGCGAGGCGTCGCGGCGGTCACACCATGGCCACGCCCCCGTTGGCCCGCAGGATCTGCCCGGTGACGAAGCGCGATGCGTCGGCGGCGAGGTAGAGCATCGCCCAGGCGATGTCGGCCGGTTCGCCGATCCGTTTCAGCGGTGCGTGCTCCGCACGGTCGGTGAACATCTGCTCCCGCCGGGCCTCGTCGACGGTGCCGTCCGGGTTCGTCCAGTAGTGCGCGGTCATGCCGGTGGGCACCCAGCCCGGCGAGACGGTGTTCGCCCGCACCCCGTGCGGCGCGACCTCGGCGGCCAGCGTGCGGGTCAGCATCGCCACCGCCGACTTGCTCAGCGCGTAGCACGAGATGCCGGGCGTCGCCGAGTCCATCCCGGCGGACGCGACGTTGATGATCGAGCCGCTGCCCTGCGCCGTCATCGCGCGTGCGGCCGCGGCGCAACCCCAGTACGTGCCCTTGACGTTGACGGAGAGGATCAGGTCGAGTTCCTCTTCGGACGTGTCCACGATGGCGCCGTACCGGATCACCCCGGCGACGTTCGCCCAGACGTCGATCCGCCCGTGCGTGTCGAGCGCGGCCTGCGCGAGGCGGTCGACCGCCGCCCGGTCGGAGACGTCGGTGGGGACCACCGTCGCGGTGCGCCCCGTCTTGCGGACCAGCGCCGCGGTCTCCTCAAGACCGGCTTCGCCGACATCGGCCACGACGACGTCGGCACCCGCCTGGGCGAAGGTGATTGCGGCCTGCCGGCCGATGCCGCTCGCCGCGCCCGTGACGACGGCGGTGCGTCCGACAAGTTCGAATGCGTTCTCAAGCTCGCGGTGCATCATGCTCCTTGCGAAATTTCCTTCGCGGTTACGAAAAATGACGTGGTGTGGGATAGGGTGCCGACCGGCTCGACCGCGATCCCTGGGGGACCTCATGGCACGACCGGCACCCGCCGCCGCGAAGGCGCTGAAGATCATCGAACTCCTCGTGGCCCACCGCGGCGAGCAGTTCACGATCTCCGACATCGCCCGGCGCACCGGGAGCAGCCTCGGGTCCGCCCACGCGGTGCTCGCCGTCCTTGAGGAGGCCGGCTACCTCACCCGGCACCCCGCGCGGAAGACGTACGGCCTCGGCCCGGCGCTGGTCAGCGCGGGCATGGCCGCGCTGGAGCAGCACCCGGCGATCCGCGTCGCCGCCGAGCAGATCACCGGGCTCGCCGCCGAGCTCCACGCGGACGTGGTGGTCACCGCCGCGACCCCCGTCGACATCGTCTTCGTCGCCGTCGGGGAGACGGCCTCGCGCTACGGCCGAGGCTTCCAGGAAGGCGAGCGCGTGCCGCTCGACCCGCCACTCGGCCTCGTCTTCATGGCCTGGGCGCATCCCGGCGAGGTCGAGGCGTGGCTGGAACGCTCGCCGCTCGCGCTCGACCGCGAACAGGTCCAGCGCTCGTTGGCGAGCGTGCGCGAGCGCGGATACGCGTTGGGCCTGGCCTCGGGTATCAAGCGCTTCTCCGACGCCGCGCGGTCCTTTGCCGAGGGCGCCGGAGCGGAGGACCGCAACGCGCTCGCCGGCTCCGTCTCGCTGCACGACTACGACCTGCCCGTCATCGAACCCGATCGGACGTACGACCTCGGCATGGCGTCGGCGCCGGTGTTCGACGCCGACCGGCGCGCGCTCGTCGCCATCACCGCCTCCGGCTTCTCACCCGGACTGACCGGGAAGGACGTCACCGCCATCGCCGAGCGGGTCAAGGCCTGCGCCACGGTCGTCACCAAGCAGACCCGGGGCCGCTTCCCCGCCTGACGCCTCGGCGCCGGGTTCCTCGGCGGCCGGCCCGGCCGCCTCCCTCGCCGGCTCGCCGGGTGCCTGTGCCGAGGCGCTTTCCTTCCGGCGGTCGGCCTCCTCCTGCTGCTGTGCCGCGGCCTGGAGCCGCAGCAGCGAGATCAGGTCCACGGCTCACGCGTCCTTGAAGAGTGCCTGGTAGTCGACGCGGTGCCCGCGCTTCTCCAGCTCGGGGATGACCCGGGTGCCGAGGAGTTCGAGGCTGCGCATGACCTTCTCGTGCGGCAGCTTCCCGAACTGCGAGTAGCACAGGAGCTGGTCGACGCCCGCCTCCTCGTACCTCAGGATCTTCTCCAGGCACTCCTCGGGTGTCCCGATGATGATCATGTCCTGCTCGGTGTACTTGGCGATGTCGATGTCGCCTTGGATGGTCGGCTGGAGTAGCGGGAAGACCTTCTCCTTCTCCTCCTCCGGCAGGTGCGCGAGCTCCCATTCGAGCGTGAACTCTGCGAGGTTCTGGTACCACCACTTGACCGAGTCCCAGAGCCCGTAGCGCTCCGCGTCGTCGAGGTCGTCCGTGCAGTGCACGAGGGTGTACGCGCCGACGCGGTCGTTCTTGACCTTCGACAGCGGCTGCACGCAGTCGGCCTGGCCGCGGCGGTAGGTGTTGATCGCCTCCGCCATCTTCGAGACCGGCTGCATCAGCGCGAACGACAGCAGCCCGAGCCCGAGCTTCCCGGCGTTGTACGCCGACTGCTCGCTCGCGGCCGCCAGCCACGCCGGCGGGTGCGGGTCCTGGTAGGGCCGGGGGGTGATGAAGCGCTCGGGGAAGTCGATGGTGTCCGACTTCCACGACATCCGTTCGCTGGACCACGCCTCGATGACGAACTCGAAAGCCTCGCGCCACATGTCGCGCGAGCGGTCGTCGGCCGGGACGCCGAAGGCGAGTTGCTCGTTCGGCGTCGAGCGCCCCGAGCCCCACTCCACCCGGCCGCCGCTCAGCAGGTCGACCGTCGCGACCTTCTCGGCGACCCGGATCGGGTGCTGGAACCCGGACGGCAGCAGCACCACGCCGAACCCGAGCCGGATGTTCTCGGTGACCTGCGACAGTGCCCCGAGGATCGTCTCGTTGCACGGAGCCGCGGAGCGCCCTTCGCGGAAGTGGTGTTCGACGCACCAGGCGGTCTGGAACCCGAGCTTGTCGGCGAACTTGATCTCCTCGAAGGCCTCGGCGTACGTCTGCTGCTCCGCCCGCTTCTGACCGAGGGGGAACGGCTCGTCGTACGGGCCGATCTTGGGCTGGAACTCGTACAGCAGGTCAAGCTTCACGGCTGTCCTTTCGGCCGAAGACTCTCGCATGACTTTCGCAACTGCGAAGGATTCTTTCGTATGCAGTAAGAATGAAGCCCGATCCATGCAACTGTCAAGGGTCGTCGGAGAGATCCGTGAACCCGCGCGGCGGAAACCCGCGCCCGCGAGGCCGTGTCGCCGAGACGTTCCGCGGACAGCCGCGCGACGAGGTCCACTCGACAACGGAGGACGGCATGATCATCGAGAAACTGCACGACATGGGACTGCGCAGCGAGCACGCCTACACGGCGGCGGTCGCCTCGATCGGCCTCAGCTTCGCCTCGTGGCTGGCCAGCAACAAGGCGGAGAACATCGAAAGAGCCGACCGCTGGGGCATCTTCGTCGGCGAATGGGCGCCGACGTTCTTCGGCCTCGGCCTCGCCCTCGCGCAGTACGAGAAGCGGCAGGACGACTTCTCCGTGACGTACACCGCGAGCGGCCAACGCGACCGCGCGTCGGGCTGACCCCGGCGCAAGCGGATCCCGGCGCAGAAACGCCGACGCGGCCCGGAACACTGTGTGTTCCGGG
>NZ_JBPKBI010000007.1:121559-143357 GCF_051388935.1 Yinghuangia sp. YIM S10712 | reverse complement strand
CCGGAACACTGTGTGTTCCGGGCCGCGTCGGCGGCTTTGCCGTCCGAGTTTCCTCGCGTGCGTGTCTCCGGGGTGCCGGTGCGAGGGGGCCTCGGGTCAGCGCCTGCTTTCCTTGCGTGCGGAGGTGCCGCCCCGGCCCCTCATTGCGGCGGCGAGTGCGAGTGCGCACAGCACGGCGACCGCACCGGTGATCACGTTGCTGGTCACGCTTCGGGTGCTGGAGACATCGCCGGCGATCGCCCAGGGAGCGACGATCGTCCAGATGCCGATCGCGGCGGCGGCCCAGGCCATCGCATGGGAGCGTTCGTACGCGTTCGCGGCGTGCCCGAGCCCGCCGAGGAACAGGATGTACGCCGCTCCGGTGATGAGGTTGCTGATCGCCAGCGTGGTGAAGCCGTCGAATCCCACGATCCACGGCGATGCCGCCAGGTACACCCCGGTGATGAGCGCCAAGGCTTCGAGCATCTGGACCACGGGAGTGGCGGCGGCGCGGTCGTAGCGCTCACGCAACTCCACCAGATCAGGATGATGCTCGATCGAGTGGGTGGTAGCCATCGGTCCTCCAAGTCGTGAGGTCCCCCGATCCCGGCTACCCGTCAAAATCCTGATGAACATGGGAAAAAGCGAAAAGTCGCGTGAAAACGTCTCTTTCGCGGCTTCAGGGGCCGACGGGTACGCAAGTACCTTGCGGGCCCCTGTTTCGGCGCCGCGCGCAACTCGCGTTCGGGTTGGATCAGCCGCCGGGCCCGGTCCTCCGACTCAGGTCGCCAGCACGATCGCCATGCCGACCAGCATCGCCGCGAAGACGAGTCCGATCAGCACCACCACGGCGATTCCGACGATTCCCCAGCCGCGCGACGGATTCCGCCTCTCTTCGTGCGAGGCGAGATCCCCCATTCGCTCGGGATGCCCCGCCGACCCGTGCGACGGCGCGTGAAGCCGGTGCAACTCCTCGACCCCATGGGCGCGCGGGTCCTCCGGCGGATATGGAAACGGTCCGGTCATGACAGCTTCGCCCCTAGGTGACGGCCGCGGCCCGCAGTCCGGGCGGCGCCCTGCGCTGACCCCGCACGCCGCGGCTACCCGCCCAGGCCACACCGACACAATCCGAGGCGAACCGACGCCTCGGCCTCCCGTCGACCGGCCGCGCGTGATCGCACGGCCGTGCGTCGCCGGCGCCGGTCGTGCCGCCGATCATGCTCCGTCAGCCGGCGAGGCGGCGGGCCGGCTCGACCAGGTCCGGCAGCCGCAGCGTTCGGCCGTCAGTTGGTTCGGAAGTGCACGGCCGCCGCCATGTTCCACGGCAACCCACCGGTCAGCACGGCTTCACGCGAGCAGGCTACCGACTCGGGGCTTGTCGGTGATCGCGGATAGGTTCCCTGACATCGCGCCGGTCCGGTGCGGAAATCCCTTCTGTGCAAAAGGAGATGGTGTGTTGCCCACGTGGGAGGAGTCGAGCACGGCACGGGTGGTTCCGCCCGCCCGGCCGCGCAAGCTCGCCAAGGTTCCGTTCGTCGAACTGGCCGACGGGCGCCTGCAAGGCGTGGTGTCCAGCGGCTCCGACGCCGCGCGGGTCTACGTCTCGTCCGTCGCGGCCAGGACCTACGCGTACGCGTGCAGCACCAACAACAACCGTCCCTGCGGCGGCGCGCGCGGCTCTTTCTGCAACCACATCCGGGCGATGGTCAACGAAGCCGTGTTGCAGTACGGCCCCGACCGCGTCGCCCGCTACCTGCGAGTCGAGACGACCGGCGGAGAAACGAGCGCGCCGGGCATCATCTCCGCCATGACCGGCACCGGGCCGGCGCCGGCAGGCGACAAGCCCGCAGCCGCCGTCTTCAGCCGGTTCCTGCGGCACCTCGCCTACCTCGAACTTGCCCCCACCACGGCGCCGTTGCCGGAAATGCAGTGGTTCCCGCCGACGAGGGCGGTGGCGTGATGCGCGCCGATCTCCTCGCCCAACCCGTCGACGGACTCGACGAAGCCCTCGCCGCCGCCGCGGCGTTCGACCGGGTGCTCATCGGCGGGCTGGTGCGCCCCCAGCCCGCCCAGGCGGCCGATCTCGCCGCCCTGGCGTCCGCCGTCGCCGGTACACCACTCGCGTCCCGCGTTGCCGAAGCCGCCGACAAGGCGTCCGCCGGAACCGCCGGGGAAGAGCACTTCGTCGCCCTCGCCGCCGCCCGTACCGCGCTGCTCGGCGCCGTCCACGACGCGCTTGTCACCCGCGTCGACGAGGCGACCGGGCGCAGCCGCGACGATGCGACGGCTCCGGCACCCGGCGCACCGCAGTCACCGAACCTCCTTGCCGCGGCTCGCTCGTGGCTCTGCGACCTGGCCCGCGCCGGTTGGCACGGCATCGACCACGACCTGATCGCAGGGTCGGCGCAAGTCGTCTCCGCCATGCTGCCCGAGCCGGGCCTGCGCCGCCTGGCGACCATCCTCGACGGCTTCGCCGCCGAACTCGCCGCGTCCTGCCCCGGTGCCACGCTGGAACGCGTCCCCGCGCGCCGCTGGGCCGACCTGTGGTCGCGCGCGATGCTGCTTACGCAGCCCGGGACCGAGCCGGGACCGCCGACGGCAACGGCCACCGGCCGCCTGCTGCCGCTCGGCATCGACCTGCACGAGCACGCGACCGCCGCCCAGGCCCAGGTCCACGCCGTCTTCGAGCCCGCCGACGGCGGCACGTCCCGCCTCGTGCGTGCCGCCGTCTCGGTGCCGAAGCCCGACACCGTCCTCGGCGCCGGCGTCTGGCAACTGCTGCGCCCCCACATGTCGCTGCTCGCCGCCGTCGGCGAGGGCCGCGCGATGGACCTGGACGCCATGCCGGTCACCGCCGAAGGCGACCTGATCTGGGACAACCAACACGCCCGCAACGGTGACCCCGCCGACGCGTTCGGCACCGCCCGCGTCGCCATGGCCGGTTCCGCCTCGTCCGCGACCGCACCTTTGGACCGGCACCCGACGCGCATCGCCGAGCCGGTGTTCCTCGAGGGCTACACCGTCGAACACGACGACGGAGCCACGACGTTCACCATCGCCGGACACCGACTTGCTGTCGACACCGACCGCATGGCGGCGGCCGGGCCCTTGGCTCCCGAGACCGTCGCGGCGTCGGGCGCGTGCATCGGCCTGCTGCGTTGGGACGCCGGGACGTTCGCCGTCCAGCCGCTCGCCGTCGAAACCGTCGTACGCAAGAAGGCCGTCACGGTCCACGCCGGGGGGTGGGCGGGCGGCGCGACCGACAAACTCGGCGTCAAGGCCGAGAAAGCCGCGACCGACGCCGTCTCCGTGCTCCGTGAACGCGCCGGGAAGCTGCTGCGGGGGCCGAACCGATGACCGACCCGACCACCCCGGTGGACCGCGACGAGAACCGCCGGCAGGTGTTGTACTGGCGGCTCCTCGCACGCCTCTTCGACACCGAGGAGCATGCGTCACTCGAATCGGCGAGCCTGGCCGTCGTCGAGGACATCGGCCTGCCGCCCGCGTTGCTCGACCCCCAGGCCTCGGTCGACTCCGTCGTGCAGCGCCACCCCGACCTGGCCGCCGAGTTCGACGGCCTGATGACGCCCGAACCGGACGCCGACGACACCACCGGCACACGCGACCGCGCCGCCGAAGTACGCCGCGCCGCGCTCGTGTCGAAAGTGCTCCTCAACGTCATGTCCACCGGCTCCGGCACCGTCACCGCCGAACAACTCGCGCGCTGGCAGGCGGACGCGGGATGGCTGGAACGAGCACTCGGCTGCCGGCCCGGGGAACTGCGCGGCGGCGGATCCGCCGGTGCCGCCCGCTCCCACGGAGGCGTCGGAGTCTCCCCGACCGGAACCGGCTTCGGGAGCGGCACCCCGGACCTCACCAACCTGATCCCGACGATCGGTCCCGACCTCGCCGCCATCGAAGCGGACCTCGTCAAACGCATGCGCCTGCGCGAAGTCCTCGCCGACCCCGCACTTGCCGCGCAACTGACCCCCAGCATGTCGCTGATCGAGCAACTTCTGCGTGACAAGAACAACCTTTCCGGTGTCGCCCTGGCCAATGCCAAAGCCCTGATCCGGCGCTTCGTCGACGAAGTCGCCGAGGTGCTGCGCACCCAGGTCGCCAAGGCCACCGTCGGCACACTGGACCGCTCGATCCCGCCCAAGCGCGTCTTCCGCAACCTCGACATCGACCGCACCATCTGGAAGAACCTCACCAACTGGAGTCCGGAGGAAGAGCGGCTGTACGTCGACCGCCTCTACTACCGGCACACCGTTCGCAAGACCACACCCACGCGCCTGATCGTCGTCGTCGACCAGTCCGGCTCGATGGTCGACTCGATGGTGAACTGCACGATCCTGGCGTCGATCTTCGCCGGGCTGCCGAAAGTCGACGTGCACCTGATCGCCTACGACACTCGCGCGGTCGACCTCACGCCCTGGGTGCACGACCCGTTCGAGACGCTGCTGCGCACCAACCTCGGCGGCGGAACGGACGGCACGGTCGCGATGGCGCTGGCCCAGCCGAAGATCGCCGAGCCGCGGAACACCGTGGTCGTGTGGATCTCCGACTTCTACGAATGGCGTACCGAACAGCTCTTCGCGAGCATGACCGCCGTTCACCGCTCCGGCGCCAAGTTCATTCCGGTCGGCTCGGTGACCAGCGCCGGTCGCGGCAGCGTGAACCCGTGGTTCCGCGAGCGCTTCAAAGACCTCGGTACACCGGTGATATCCGGTCATATCCGCAAGCTCGTCCAGGAACTCAAGACGTTCCTCGCCTAGAACGCGCCCTGCTCCAGACACCCTGAACATCCGCACGAAAGGCCTGACATGTCCGACCTGCTGCGCGCGCCCGCCGAGATCAAGTACGCCGACGAACTCGACTGGCTGGAATCCGTCGACGACGGGCCCAAGCCCTTCGCGTGGCGCCTGTCGCCCAAGATGATCCGCCTGTTCATCCTCGGCTCCGAGCGTTCCGACGGTCTCGACCGGGAGATCCCGCAGAAGTGGTTCGGCGACCGCAGCCTTGTCGAACGCGCCATCGTCACCCTCGCGTCCGACCGCGGCCTGCTCCTCATCGGCGACCCCGGCACCGGAAAGAGCTGGCTCGCCGAACTCCTCGCCGCGGCGATCTCCCGCAACTCCACCCTCGTCGTGCAGGGCACCGCCGGTACCACCGAGGACCACATCAAGTACTCGTGGAACGTCTCGATGGTCATCGCCAAGGGCCAGTCGCGGGAATCGATGATCCCGTCGCCCATCATGACCGCCATGGAGGCAGGCTCCATAGGCCGTTTCGAGGAGCTCACCCGCTCCACGAGCGACGTGCAGGACGCGCTGATCTCGATCCTGTCCGAGAAGTACATCTCGGTGCCCGAACTCGACAGCGACAACAGCGACAACATCGTCTTCGCCAAACCCGGCTTCTCGATCATCGCCACCGCCAACAGCCGCGACCGGGGCGTCAACGACCTGTCGTCCGCACTCAAACGGCGCTTCAATTTCGTTCGTATCCCGGTGGTGACCAACAAGAAGAGCGAGGCGGAGATCGTTCGCTTCCGCACCGAGGAACTGCTGCGCCGCCACCGGATCGAGCTCGACGTACCGCCGACGCTTCTGGACGTGCTGCTGCAGAGCTTCGCCGACCTGCGTGCCGCCGCCGCGTCGGCGGGCAGCGACGACGAGAAGCTGGAGTCCGCGCTGTCGACCGCCGAGCAGATCGGCGTACTCGAAGACGCCATCCTGCACAGCAACTTCTTCGGCGAGCGCGCGCTGACCGCGCACACCCTCGCCACGTCGCTCGTCGGATCGCTCACCCGGCGCGAGCCCGAGGACCTCGCCATCCTCAACAAGTACCTGCACGGAGTCGTCGAGCCGCGCAGCAAGGAGGAAGGCGGCCCCTGGACGGAGTTCCTGGGCGGCGGCCGCGACGCGATCGCCACGATGTCGTGAGCGCCCCCACGGAAGGGGCGTTCGACGCCCTGCGCACTCAACTCCATGACGCCGCCTCGGCGTTCGCCGACGGGCCCGACGCACTGCGGGACATCCTGCTGGGCATCGTCGACGACGTCGACCGGGCCGTACGCGAACCCCTGGAGATCTTCCCGGTCTGCCACCACTCACCCGCCTCGGCCACCGCGATGGCGCGCCGGCTGCGTGAGAAGCAGCCCAAGGTCGTGTACCTCGAACTGTGCGAGGACATGGCGCCGTTGCTGACCGAACTCCGCAACTGCACGCTCCCTGTGGCGGTCCAGTCGTTCGCAGCCGACATCGAGGGCTTCCCGGCCGAATGGGCGCCACTGTCGGTGGTCGCGCCGATTACCGAGGCATCCGCCGAATACCAGGCCATCGCCTACGCGTTGGACACACCCGACGTCGAACTCGTCCTCGTGGACCGCTCGTCCGACCACGTATTCCAATGGGAGCCACGCGAGACCGCAGCCACCTCCGCCACCGGCGCCGACGCTCCGGATGCGCCGTCGGCCGACGCGGAGGCCGCCCTGCACGGCGACGCGGTCGGCGTGGACATCGGCGACCTGCGTCCGCGCTTCGCCGAACTGGAGGAGCACCTGCTGCGACACGGCCGCGTGCGGCACTGGTCGGAGTGGTGGCACCAGTACGTCGAACTCCCGCTCGGCGACGGCGACCACGACACCTACCGCCAGGTCATGCTGCTGATCGGCAGCCTGTTCCGGCGCCTGGCCCCGGGGGACACACGACGGGTGCGCGTCGACGAGGACCGCGAGCGCCACATGTGGACGCGCATGCGCCGGCACCTCGCCGCGACCGGCACCGACCCGGCGGACTGCCTCTACGTCTGCGGCGCGTTCCACGCCGCCAGCCGCGTCGCCGAGTTCGGCGTCCACGGAGCCGACACGTTCGACATCAGCCCGCCCACGGGGACCACCTGGCAGCACGGCCTGATCCCGTCCAGCCACGCCGCGATCGAGGCGCAATTCGGCCTCGCCGCCGGATCGGTCTCGATCGCCGCGACCGTGTGGGCGAAGAACCTGGGGCGCACGGGCGTGAAACCGTTCCGCCTGACCGGGCAGGCGGGTGCGAAGAAGACGGCTGCGAAGACCGCGAGGAAAGCCGTCGCCTCGATCCCGGCCGACACGACGACGCCGGCAGGGCGGGGGGAGTCGACCGCCGACAAACTGTCCGGCTTCCTGCGCAGGCCACCCGTGCTCGACCGGCTGGACGAGGCCGAACTGCTCGGTTGGTCGGTCGACATCGTCCGAGCCGCGCGCCGGAACGGCTACCTCGCCTCGACCGCCGACGCCATCGCGGTGTTCGAGACGTCGATCCTGCTCGCCGGGATGCGCGACCGGGCCAAGCCCACGCCGTACGACTTCCAGGACGCCGCGGTCACCTGCATCGAGAAGGAGAGCGTGCCCGGCCGGCGCGACGTACGCCGCCTCGTCGAGATCATGATGGGCGGCGACCGCATCGGCCGGGTCGGCTACGACGCGCTGCCGCCGCTTGCCCGCGACGTCCACGACCGGCTCGCACCGCTCGGCCTCAAGCTGCAACAGCGCGGCGTGCAAAGGGCGTTGCTCGACATCGCCGGGCAACCCGAGCTGGCGAAGTGCGCCGACGTGCTGTGGATGCTGCGGTATCTGCTGCCGCACGGCGCGGCCCGCCCGATCATGGGTGAGCGCAAACTCGGCGAGCAGTCGATCCAAGAGTCGTGGGACCTCGCGCTGGGCACCCACCAGCGCGCTCTCATCGAGCTCGGCTACGAAGGCGTCAGCATCGAACAAGTCCTCGAACAACGCCTCCGGCGCATGGCGTACGGCCCCCAGGCCACCGCGGCGACCGTGCTGAAGGCCGTCGAGGACGCGACGCTGTACCTGCGCAGCCGCCGCCTCGCCGACGAACTGGGTACCCGCGCGCTGGAGGTGCTGACGACGGAACGCACGGTCGACGGCGCACCCGAGGTGCTGAGCCGCGTGCGGCGGCTGCTGGCGTACTACCGGACCAGCGAACCGGTGCTGCCCGGCTGGATCGAGTCGTTCGCGAAGACCGGGTACGCGCACTACTGCACCCTGCTGCCGACCGCGTTCACCGACGACGACGCGACCGTCCGCCACGTCGCGGCCATGCTGGGCTTCTTGTTCAGCATGGAGAGTCTGGCGCTGTCGCTCGGCTGCGACCGGACCCAGTTGGAGCTCGCCGTCGCGCAGTCGCACCCCGAGGACGCGTCGAAGGTGGCGCTGCTGTGGGCGGCTCAGGTGCAACTCGGCCGGCTGACCCGTGCGGACCTTCGGCGGCGGTGCGACGAACTGCTCGACAACCCGATGGTGTTGCCCGCCTATCCGCGTTACCTCAGCGGATTCGTGCAGGCCCTGGAACCGGTGCCGGCGCTGACCGACTTCGTCGTCGAGGCGGTCTCGAACGCGTTCGGCCGTCTGCCCGACCCGGTCCTCCTCCCATGGCTCCCCACGCTCATCGGCACGCTCCGCTCCGGCGGCGCAGAACTCGCCCCCCTGCTGATCCGCGAAGCCGGCCGGATCTTCCCCGGCCGCCTCGCCGCGCTGGACGCGTGGACCCCGCCGTGGCGCAGCGCGCCTGAGGCGCTGCTGACGGCCGTGGCCGGGTTCCCGGCCGTCAGCAGCGGCGCCGCGCTGCTGAGGGCCCATCCCGCGACCTGTGACGAGGTCGCGAACCTGCTCGGCTGCGACGACCCCTGGCCCCCGGCGGACTCGGCACCGACAGGCGCCGCCCTGCTGGACCGCCACTCCGACACGGCGACCGCCCTGGCGGAACTGCTCGCGAGCCGCTGAGGCTCGCGACGGGTCCGGCCCCCTGGCCGGGCGGCGACCGCAACCGCGTCGTCGCCCGCCCGGGTCACGGGCGCGCTTCGGAAAGCCGGAACGGTGTTCTCATGGGGCGTCGTGGGCAACAAAGCTTCCATGACTCTTGCATCCGTGAACCCCGCCACCGGGGAAACGCTCAAGACCTTCGCGCCGCTGACCGCTGACGAGATCGAAGACCGCCTCGCCCTCGCGGACCGCGCGTTCCAAGAGCACCGGCGCACGACGTTCGCCACCCGCGCCGCCTGGATGAACACCGCCGCGGACGTGCTGGACGCGCGACGGGAGGAGATCGCCCAAGTGATGACGGCGGAGATGGGCAAGACCATCGTCGCCGCGCGGGCCGAGGCCGCCAAATGCGCGCGTGCCATGCGGTTCTACGCCGAGCACGCCGAGGGCTTCCTCGCCGACGAACCGCTCGCCGACCCCTCCGCCGTGGACGCGAAGACGGCCATGATCCGGTGGCAGCCGCTGGGCGTGGTGCTGGCCGTGATGCCGTGGAACTTCCCGCTGTGGCAGGTCGTGCGGTTCGCCGCGCCGGCGCTCATGGCCGGCAACACCGGTCTGCTCAAGCACGCGTCCAACGTTCCGCAGACCGCGCTGTTCCTGGAGGAGTTGTACCGGGAGGCGGGGTTCCCGCCCGGCTGTTTCCAGACGCTGCTGATCGGCTCGAAGCAGGTCGAGGGCGTCCTGCGCGACCCCCGGGTCGCCGCGGCGACGCTGACCGGGAGCGAGGCGGCCGGCCGCTCGGTCGCGTCGATCGCGGGCGACGAGGTCAAGAAGACCGTGCTGGAGCTCGGCGGCAGCGACGCGTTCGTGGTGATGCCGTCGGCGGACCTGGACGCCGCCGTCGCGACCGCGGTGACGGCCCGGGTCCAGAACAACGGGCAGTCGTGCATCGCCGCCAAGCGCTTCATCGTCCACGACGCGGTCTTCGACGCGTTCGCCGACGCGTTCACCGCGCGGATGCGCGGTCTGACCGTGGGCGACCCGGCCGACGAGGCCACCGACGTCGGGCCGCTGGCCACCGAACAGGGCCGCGAGGACGTCGTGGAACTCGTCACCGACGCGGTCCGGGCCGGTGCCACCGTGCTGTGCGGCGGCGAGACCCCGGACGGGCCCGGGTGGTTCTATCCGCCGACCGTGCTCACCGACATCACGCCCGACATGCGGGTCTTCACCGAGGAGGTCTTCGGCCCGGTCGCCCAGCTCTACCGGGTGTCCTCGGCGGAGGAGGCCGTCCGGATCGCCAACGCCACGACGTTCGGCCTGGGTTCCGCCGCGTGGACCGACGACGCCGACGAACGCGACCTGTTCGTCGACGAACTCGAGGCGGGAGCCGTCTTCGTCAACGGCCTCGTCGCCTCCTCGCCACAACTGCCTTTCGGCGGCGTCAAGCGCTCCGGCTACGGACGGGAGCTGTCGGCCTTGGGCATCCGCGAGTTCTGCAACGCGAAGACGGTGTGGCTCGCCTGAAACTGCGGGCGGCCTGAACGCACCGACCGGCAACGGGAGTTTGGTCGGGAGGCGGGCGGGTCCACCGGCCGGGACGGTTCGCGCGAAGGTCGCACGTCCTCCCGAGCCCGACAGGTTCCTCCCGCCTCCCGACCTCCGCGCCGCGCCGACGGCGTGGGCACGCCGCCGCCGACGCGACGTGGAGCCACGGCGTGCGTTGTGCGCCGCACGCGGGCATTCAACCCGCCTCGCCTCGTGGGTTGACGCGCCGACGCAACCGCGGCGAGGCCTCACCGCTCGGTCGGCAGCGCACGAATTCCTCCGCGTCCCGTTGTCGGTGCGCGGGTCGACGCGACGTGTGGCGAGGCCTCACCGCACGATCAGCGGCAGCGACTCGAAGCCGCGCACGGTCGAGGTCTGTGCCAACTTGGCGTTGTCCCAGTCGACGTCCCACTCCGGCCAGCGCTGAAGGATCTCCTCGACCGCGATACGGCCTTCCAGCCGTGCCAGGGCCGCGCCGAGGCAGTAGTGGGCGCCGACGCCGAAGGTGAGTGTCTGGTTGACGCGGCGTACGTCGAAGCGGTCCGGGTCGTCGAAGCGGCGGGGGTCGCGATTGGCTGCGGCGGCGATGAACACGATGGCGCTGCCCTGTGGCACCGTCCGGCCGTACAACTCGGCGTCCTTGGCCACGTACCGGGCGATGAACGGGCCGGGCGGCTCGAAGCGCAGCAGCTCCTCGATGCCGCCGGGTATCAGCGACGGGTCTTCCGCCAACAGGCGGCGCTGGTCCGGATACCGGGCCAGGGTCGCGCCCGCCCAGCCGATCAGCCGTCCGGTCGTTTCATTGCCCGCGCCCGCGACCACCGAGCAGTAGACCAGGATCTCGTCGTCGGTCAGCGTGCGCCGGACGCCGTTCTCGTCCTCGAACTCGGCGTTCATGAGTTCGGTCATCAGGTCGTCGGACGGGTTCTTCTTCCGCCACTCGATGTATTCGCGGAACTGCTCGTCGCCGAACCCGCCTTCCGGCACCTCCATCTTCCCGCCCTGCTCGGTGCGCAGCCGTGCGTCCGCGCTGTCGCGCAGCGCTTCCTGGTCCGACTCCGGTATGCCGAGGAGCATGCCGATCACCCGCATCGGCATCTCGATGCTCAGGGTCGAGATGAGGTCGAAGCGGTCCGCGTCCGCGACGGGGTCGAGTGCGCGCCGGCAGAAGGCGCGCACCTGCGGCTCCAGTGTCGCGATCCTGCGGGGGGTGAAAACGCGGGCGAGCAGTCTGCGGTGGATGTCGTGGACCGGCGGGTCCTCGAAGATGAGCGTGCCGGGCGGGATCTCGAAGCCCGACTTGATGAGTTCGAGGATGCCGCCCCGGGCGGACGAGAAGGTCTCCCAGTCGCCGAGGCCCTTCTGCACATCCGCATACCGGCTCACGGCGTAGAAGTCGTGCTCGTCGTTGTAGTAAAGCGGCATCTCCTCCCGCAACCGCTTGTAGACGGGGTACGGGTCCTGGGCGTACGAGTGGGCGTACGGGTCCCAGCGGATCTCGTCGACGGAACTCACGGCACCTCCGAGAAGCGTGCGGGAACTGGCCTGACCTGCTGTCGTGCCTGACCTGCTGTCGTGCCTGGCGTGCCTGTCGTGGTGGTGCGTCAGGCGTCGGAACAGGGGGCGGTTCCCGCCGGCTCGGGGCGCGGTCGCGCCGAGAGCGCAAGCGCGACGGCATCGGCCGAGCGGGAACTCTACTCCGACACATGTCGGTTTCCGGCACCTGTCGGACAGAATACAGTGCAGGCGTGCCTGTTCAACAACCTTCCGATCCCCGTGTCCACCGCTCCCGTTCGGCGCTGGAGTTGGCCCTCCTGGAGCTCATCAGGGAACACGACCTCAAGGGGATCAGCGTGCTCACCCTCACCCGGAAGGCGGGCGTCAACCGGTCGACGTTCTACGAGCACTACACGAGCGTCGACGAGTTGGCCGCCGGAGCATGCGCCGCGATGTTCGACGAGCTCATCGCCGCCGCGATGCTCGACGGCGCCCTCGATGAACCCGCGCAAAAGGCCGCACTGGCCCGGGTGTTCGCGCACGTCGCCGAAAACGCCCTGCTTTACGGAGCGCTCCTCGGCGACGGCGGCAGCGCCCAGGTCATCCACCACATACACCAGCGCCTTGCCGCTGCCATCCACAACAACGGCGTGCGCGACGGCAACGACGAATGGATCCCGGCGGACGACCTGCCGGAGATGCCCTACGACCCCGAAGCGGTGTTCCTCGCCGGGGCGTTGCTCGGCATCATCCTGGACTGGCTGCGCCGCGGCTGCCCGGGGCGTGCGCAGGAGATGAGCGAGGTGATCCTGCCGTTCCTGCGCGGTGTCGTATTCGCCGGGGGGACGTCAAAGCGCGCGGACGTCCGGCCGGAACCGAAGGCGGACACCGGCACGTTGCCGCCGGGGGGCGGTCGTCCGGCGGCATCCTCCTGAGTGTTCCGCGGGCCGGCGAGGGACACGTCCGTCACGTACGCACCCGCGCGCACACGAGATTGTGGTCCGACAGGCCTTCGGCGTCCTCGACGACGAGGCTTTCCACGGAACCGCCGCGCACGACCACATGGTCGATGTCCCGCGACTCCTCGCCCGGACCGCCCGGCCGGGTCGGCGGCATGCCGGGCGGGTGCTCCGCGACGGTGAAACCCGGTCCGAGGCCGTCGGCCACGGCCGACCGGTCGGTGTTGAAGTCGCCGAGCAGCACCGCCGGTTCCGCCGAACCCGCGGCGACGTCCCGAAGGCGCGCCAGTTGCGCGGGGCGGCGCCGGTCGTAACTCAGATGCGTGGCGACCACCAGCACGCCGCCGGTCCGGACGGCGAGCAGGCCCTTGCCCGGATCGTCCGGGAAGGCCTCGGCCGCGCATTGCTCGGCCGGGCCGTCCACGATCAGCACGAGGTGTTCGCGCGGGTCGCGCAGCGACGTTTCGCCGCGGCGCGGCTCCGGTGTTCGCGGATACCGCAGCACGTGCACCGAATGCTTTGGCAACGCGTCGCGCAGATCCGCGAGTTGGTCGCCGCTGACTTCCTGAAGAGCGATTGCCTGTTCCCCGCGCCGTGCCAAGCGGGCCGTGATCGCAGCGATCCGCCGAGACTCGTCCGGCCGGTGTTCGACCGTGGCCGCACACCAGTTCTCCGCATGAACGCGATGCAGGACGTTCCACGTGGCCACAGTGATCACGAGGCGCCATGCTAGGGGACGCCTCGTGCATCACCGTGGCCGGGCGGGGACGGGTCAGGACAGGTGCGTCTTCGCCTCGTCGTAGCCGGCCTCCGCGGGCGGTTCGGACGGGGCGTGGACCAGGTTCAGGACGCCGGTGCCGAACGTCTGCGACGACACGAGCTTGAGGGGGATCTACGAATCGCCCTCGTCGAACAGCCGCACGCCCTTGCGGACGGCGATCGGGTGCACCAGGAGCTGCAATCGGTCCAGCAGACCCGCGGCGAGAAGTCGGCGGACGATCGAGACCGAACCGCTCATAAGGCGCGGCAGCTCACGGGAGCAGTTCCGCGAGCCGGCGCCAGGCCGCCGAGGAGGCGGGGCCGTGCGGGTCGTCGTGGACGGGTTGCAGCACCACGTGGTCCGCACCGGCGCTGCGGAAGGCCTCGATCCGCGCGCGAACGCGCTCGTCGTCTCCCCACGCGAACAGGGCGTCGATCAAGCGGTCGCTGCCGCCGCCGACCAGATCGTCCTCGGTGAATCCGCCACGCAGCCAGTTGTTCGCGTAGTTGGTCATCGTCGTGTAGCGCTCCAGGGCGCTGCGGGCCAGCGCCCGCGCGCGGTCCGGATCGGCTTCCAGGACGACACCCAACTCCGGGGCCAGAAAGGCGCGTTCGCCCAGCGCCTGGCGAGCGGTGGCCACCTGTTCGGCGGTGACGAGGTACGGCAGCGTGCCGGCTGCCCGGTCGCGGGCGAGCTCGGTCATCTTCGGGCCGAGGGCCGCCAGCAGGCGGCGTTCGGCCGGAACGGGTGTGCCGTCCTCGGCGGCGTCCAGCGCGTCGAGGTAGGCGACCATCGAGGGGTAGGGGCGCGTGTACTCGGCGGTGTTCTGCGCATGCGCCACGCCGAGCCCGAGCACGAGGCGTCCGGGGTACTTCGCGTCCAGCTCGGCAAAGGTTGCCCGGGTCTGTCCGGCCTCGTACCGCCAGATGCTCTGAATTGCCGTGCCCACCGCGATGGTGGACGTCGCGGCAAGGACGGGAGCGGCCTCCTCGACCGTGGAGTTGGCAAGCCAGATCGCGCCGAAGCCCAGCTCCTCCAACTCGCGGGCGATCTTGTCGCGGGCGGCCGGGGACAGGTACGTGAGCGGGCTGAAGACGCCGTAGCGGCCGAGGTCGGGGAGGGCGGTGTTCATGCGGATGTCTGCTCCCATCATGCGGAACCGTGGACGGTCCGCCGGACACGGTCGGCGCAGGCACGGCCGAAGTCCGGTTGACTGCACACAGAATTTGCCATGCCGGCCTCCCGGGCAATCCCTCAGGGCCGCTGTACGGCCGGGTGCGGCCGGGCTCGACCACTGCCGGCGGCCACGCCTGCCGACGCGCCCGCAGGCGGGGGGAAGGGAAGACACGCGCCGGAGAATCGCACGTGCCTCCCCTTGCCCGGCGCGGCCTCAGGGCTGGAACGGCATCGTCCAGCAGTTGCTCCCGGTCGGGCGTCCGGCCAGCCGGTCGGTCAGCCAGGAGATCGCGTCGCCCTGGTCGGCGAGCAGCGGCAGGAAGTGATTGGTCAGGGCCCGGTCGCCGCCGCCGGGAAGGATCACCGGCTTGTACGTGACCTCGCCGCCCTTGCTGCACCAGTCGACCGCGAGCCCGCGGGCCTGTCCGTGGGGTACGACGTCGTCGGCGGTGCCGGTGGCCACACGCACCGGGCCGGTGGGTTTCACGGTGCCGATGCGCTGGGCGTCGAGCATGGCCCGGAGCGCCGGTTCCGCGTCGATGATGTCGTTCAGGGACGATCCGTCGACCGTCCACGCTGAGCTTTCGGTGCCGCCGTAGGCGAAGAGCGCGTCGCCGACGCACATGGTCGACAGGTCGTCGAGGGCGGCGCGGCCGGTGCTGCCGAGATGGGCCTCGGTGAGCGGGCGCAGGGACGGGTCGGTCTGGAGGAACCCGTTGAGGGACCAGCCGAGTGCGCCGGTCAGGTCGGAGCCGTCGATGCCCGAGATGACCTCGGCGAGGTCGGCGGGCGGCGCCCCGACATAGGTGCCGACGAGGTTGACGTCGGGAGCGTACGCGGCATGCAGTTCGGCCGCCGCGGCGGTGGCGCCCCCGCCCTGGCTGTAGCCGTACAGGCCCACCCGGGAGTCGGCGGTCACGGACGCGCCGGGGACCGACCGGGCCGCCCGTGCCGCGTCCAAGAGGGCGTGCGCCTCGTCGACGCGGTTGACGTACGTGTGGAGCCGGTCGGTGGCGCCTAGCCCCACATAGTCGGTGACCACCACGGCCGCGCCGGAGGCGAGGAGGCGGTAGACGGCCAGGTCTTCGTAACCGACCGACACCGTCTCGCCGTTCAGCAGGACGGGGTGCTCCAGCCCCATCGACGCGGCGCACTGGTCGCCTTGGCCCATCGTGCCGGGAGCCAGGGCGACGAGCGGGCGCGGTCCGCTGCCGGGCCAGGCGGCGGCCGGTTCGATGTAGGCGCCGGTGACCGCGACCGGCTGCCCCGTCGAGTCGGTGGACTTGTACATCAGGCGCGTGGCCGTGCCGGGGAGCGGACCGCCGATGGTGGGCAGGCTCAGGGCCAGCGGCAGCGGTTCCGTGCGGATGAGCGCGCCGTCGGCCGCGGGCAGGGACGCGGGCGGCGTGTAGAAGGCCGGGATCTCGACTCCTCGGGAGACGACGGCCGGTCCGGCGGCGGTCGCGGGCGCGGCCTGCACGCTCAGGATGGCGACCGCGGCGAGGGCGGCGGCCGGAAGGCGTCTGCGCATGGGCATGCGAGGTCTCCTCTGCGGGGGAACAGGCGTCCGGGCAGGCGTGGTCGACGACCCGGCGCCGCGCGGGGCGGGTGGGGTCGGCGGTGGTCCGTGCGTCCGATTGCTCGTCCTGACGGTGGGTGAGGGGACGCTAACGGACGCGCGTCGCCGGGGGTACCCGTCAGTAGGTTACGGAGCGGTAACTTTGTTGTCCGGGTCTCGGAGTGGGTGCCGCGCCAGGGCGTCCTGTCGGCAATGCGGGTGGCGAAGTCGCTTCTCTTGCATGCCCGTTGGAGTGGGCCCGGGGCGAGGGACTCGGCTTGCGCGCGGTCGGCGAAAGTCGGTTCTCCGTCGTCCGACGCGCCCTCCGAGCGCCCGGCGCGCGGATCGGCATTGCCCGGGAGCCATCATTGAGAATATCGTTCTCGGAACAAGTTATGTTGTTCTCGCATGATCCTCGGGAGGATTCCATGCCGTCGCGCGAGCTGCCGTACCCCGTGTTCGACGCGGACCACCACTTCTACGAGCCGCCGGAGGCGCTGCTGAAGTACCTCCCGAAGCAGTACAAGGGCGCCATCGAGTACGTGCAGGTGCGCGGTCGCACCAAGATCGCGATCCGCGGCCAGATCAGCGAGTACATCCCCAACCCGACCTTCGACGTCGTGGCGAAGCCCGGGGCGATGCAGAGCTACTTCAAGGACGGCAACCCCGAGGGCAAGAGCGCCCGCGAGATCCTCGGCGAGCCGATGAAGTCGCCGGCGGCCTTCCGCGAGCCGGCGCCGCGCATCGAACTCATGGACGAGCAGGGCGTCGACCGTGCCCTGGTGTTCCCGACGCTCGCGAGCCTCCTGGAGGAGCGCATGCGCGACGACGTCGAACTCGTCCACGCCGTCGTGCACTCGCTGAACCAGTGGATCGACGAGGTCTGGTCGTTCAACTACCAGGACCGCATCATCACCACGCCGGTCATCACCCTCCCCGTCGTCGACAAGGCGATCGAAGAGCTGAACTGGGCCGTCGAGCGCGGCGCCCGCGCCGTCCTGATCCGGCCCGCGCCGGTTCCGTCCGCCTCCGGCGGCTCGCGGTCCTTCGCCCTGCCGGAGTTCGACCCGTTCTGGAAGCGCGTCGTCGAACTCGACGTGCTGGTCGCCCTCCACTCCTCGGACAACGGGTACGCCCGCTATGTCAACGACTGGGAAGGCCACAAGGGCGAGTTCCTGCCGTTCGTCCCGAGCACCTTCAAGATGCTCTCCGAATGGCGCGGGATCTCGGACACCGTCGGCTCGCTGATCTGCCACGGCGCGCTGTCGCGCTTCCCCGACCTGAAGATCGCGACCATCGAGAACGGCACGTCGTGGCTCGCGCCGCTGATCGACCAGCTGGGCGGCGCCTACAAGAAGATGCCGCAGGCGTTCACCGAGCACCCGGTCGAGGTCCTCAAGCGGAACATCCACATCAACCCGTTCGGCGAGGACAACATGTACGAGATCGCCGACATCATGGGCGTCGACCGCGTCCTGTTCGGGTCGGACTACCCGCACCCCGAGGGCATCGGCGACCCCGTCTCGTACGTCGACGAGATCTCGAACTTCAGCCAGGAAGACCAGGCCAAGATCATGGGCGGCAACCTCGCGCGCCTGGTCGGCGTCTGACCGGCCCCGCACCCGCCGACGGCGGGGCCCGCCGTCCCGCCGGTTCGCCCGCAATTTGGCAAGGAGGGCCATTCGTGGCCGAGGATCACCGAAGGAACCGCGATGCTCTTTGAGTTCGACGCGGACCAGACGCTCTGGCAGAAGACCGTGCGCGGCGTCACCGCCAAGGAGTGCCCGCCCGCCCTGGTACGCGCCGTCGCCGACGCGGACGGCGACCCCGGGCCGCTGTGGCGCACGTACAACGAACTCGGCTGGACAGAGCTGACCGACAGCTCCGAGGCAGTCGAACTCGGCATCGTCCTGGAGGAGTTGGGGCGCGTCACCGACCCCACGCCGTACCTGGCCACGATGACGCAGTTCCATCCCCTCGCCCCGGGGGTCGCCGAACCGGGGCAGTCCGGAACCGCCGTGTACGACGGCGTGACCGCGCACCGCGACGGCGACGGCTGGCGTCTGGAGGGCACCGCCCGCCACGTGCTCGACGGCGACCGCGCCGACCTGTTGGCCGTGGTCACCGGCGAGGGCGTCTTCGTCGTCCCCGCCGCGGACGCCACCGCCTCACGGACCGCCGTGTTCGATCCGGTTCTGCACATCGCCGACGTCGCGTTCGACGGCGTACGGGTCGCCGGCAGCGCGCGTACCGGCGCCGCCCCCGAGCGGGCGCGCCACATCGCGCTCACGGGCATGGCCCTGACCATGGTCGGCGCCTGCCGCCGCGTCCTTGAGACGACACTCGACCACGTCCGCAGCCGCGAGCAGTTCGGTGTCCCGATCGGCTCGTTCCAGGCCGTCAAGCACAAGGCCGCCGACATGCACGTGGCCGTCGAACGCGCCCGCGCCCTCGGCTACTTCGCGGCGCTGACGATCTCCGTCGACGACCCCCGCCGGCGTGTCGCCGCCGCGATGGCCAAGGCGTCGGCGGGGGAGTGCCAGTCCCTGGTCTTCCGGCACGGCCTCCAACTCCACGGCGCCATGGGCTTCACCTGGGAGAACGACCTTCAGTTCGCACTCAAGCGGGCCAAGGCCGGAGAGATGCTGCTCGGCGGTACGGCCGAACACCGTGCACTGATCGCCAAGGAGTACCGTGCAACTCACGTTTGATGCCGAAGTCGAGGGTTTCCGCGCCGAGTTCGTGGCATTCCTGGAGAGCAACCTGCCCTCCGCCGAAGAAGCCACCGAACGCCCCCGGTCCAGCGCGCACATCCCCGAGTGGTCACGGCGCTGGCAGCGGCTCCTGTTCGACGCGGGATGGCTGCTGCCCGGCAAGCCCCCCGAGTTCGGCGGGCGCAACGCCAGCCTCCTCCAGGAGTTCGTGTTCCAGGAGGAGTTGGCCAAGCGGGGGATCTACCACAGCTACAACCCCCAGGGCCTCGGCATCGTCGCCGCGTCGCTGCTCACCTTCGGCACCGAGGAACAGAAACAGCGCTGGGCCGTGCCGATCCTCAAGGCCGAGATCACCGCATCCGTCGGCATGAGCGAGCCGGGCGCAGGTTCCGACCTGGCCGGGTTGCGGACGCGTGCGGTCCTGGAAGGCGACCACTTCGTCGTCAACGGCCAGAAGGTCTGGACCTCGGGTGCGCACGACGCCGACATCATTCTCGCGTTCGTGCGCACCGACCCGGATGCGCCCAAGCACAAGGGCATCAGCGTCATCGTCATCCCGACGGACACCCCCGGCGTCACCCGCCGCCCGTTCGGCTCGTTCGTCGGCGCCGACGACCTCGACTTCAACGAGGTCTTCTTCGACGACGTCCGGGTGCCCGCCGAGAACCTGATCGGGAAACTCAACGACGGGTGGCGGATCGCCAACGGCTCGCTGGCGCACGAGCGCACGATGATGTGGCTCAACTTCGCGTCGTGGCTGGCCGGACTCGTACGCGACTTCCCGCAGGGCGGCGAGCTCGACGACCAGCGGTACGCCACCATGTGCATGGACCTCCAGGCCCTGCGCCTGCTGGGCTCCGAGTCACTGGCCCGGGCCGCGCGCGGCGAGGAGGACGTCGCGGCGGTCTCCGTCCTCAAGCTCCTCGGGTCGGAGGCCATCCAGACCGGTGCGGAGGCGGCGCTCACCGCGTCAGGAGGGGACGGCCTGTCGCCGGACCACACCGGTCCGGACTACCACATGGACCAGGACGACTTCTCCACGAGCCGGTTCGACCGCTACGCGTGGAGCTTCGGCGCCACCATCGCGGGCGGCACGTCCGAGATCCAGCGCACAATCATCGCCGAACGCGTTCTCGGACTGCCCCGGGGCTGACGCCCACGAAGGACCGAACACGCGCACGAATCCGAGGAGTTCGCGGCGGACGCCGGACCGTCCGGCGTCCGCCGCGAACCCTGCGGGGGACCTACCGCCAGTACCGGGCGGTGCTTTCGTACGCCGACCGGGCGAACTCGCCGAGCGGGCGCTCACGCAGTTCGGCGCTGAGCACTTCGACGCTGACCAGCCCGGCCCAGTCCCGCGCGAGCAGCGTCGACGCGAACCGTTCGAGCTCGAACTCCCCGTCGCCGGGCATCACGCGGCGGTGCATCGTCTCCCGCATCGCGTCGTCCGAGACCGGCGGCGGCGCGTCGTCGAACTGGACGTACGCGATCGACTCCAACGGGATGCGTTCGAGGTCGTCCCACGTGCTGTCGCCCCGGAAGAAGTGCCACACGTCGATCAGCACCCCGGCCCGACCGACCCCGCCCGCCGCCTCGACCACCGCGAGTGCGTCGGAGACCGACCTCACCGCGCCCAGCGGACTGAACTCGACCGCCATCCGCGCCCCGACCTCCGCGAACATCGCCGCGCACCGCGCGATCACCGGCGCGGTGCCGGCGTCGAGCGGTTCCGCGAAAATGGTCAGCACCCACGGTGCGTTCAGCGCCGCCGCAGCGTCGGCGAGCCTTCGCGCCTGGGGCAGCGTGGCCTCCTCGTCGGCGGTCGGGATCAGCGGCAGCACCTCGTGGCACCGCAGTCCGCCCGCCGCGAGCGCCTCGGCGGCGGCAGCGTCGGAGTGCCACGCGTGCATGCCCAACGCCGTGAACCCGGCGTCACCCGCCGCCCCCACGAGCTCGTGCAGGCCGGTGTCGCGCCGTGTGTCGGGGGTCAGGCCGAACTCGATTGCCATCACTGCTCCGTCGTGTCCGTCGCGTCGTCTGTGGGACCTTCGCCGGCTGGTGGCCGCTCGTGAGCGTACTGCCTGTGCAGCCGGCGATCGGTCCGGTCCGGACGCGGGCCGGAGTCACCGCGCCCACTCCGGCTTCCACACCTCGGAGCCCGGCACGTCGGGGCGGGTCGCGGTGAGGTGGTCGCGGAGCGCCGCGAGGCCGGGGTGCGGGTTGTCGGCGCGCCACAACAGCGAGTGGGGATACACCGGAGTCGGGTCGTGGAGGGGGATCCTTCGCAGGTCGTGGCTGACCGGCCAGACCAGGGGCGTCCGTTCGCTCAGGAACGTCGCCAGCGTCGAGGACTCCGCGATTGTGTCGAGCAGCACCTCGACGCCGAAATCGGGGCCGATCGGGTCGATCGTGAACCCGAACGCGGCAGCGAACGCCTCGTAGTACGCGGTCCACTCGGTGCCGGGTGCATTCCCGGGCATCCAGATGCGCTGCCCCGCGAGGCGCACGGGGGCTACCGTGCGATCGGCGGCGAACGCGTGGGTGGGACCGGTGACCAGTTGAAGCGGCTCGTCCAACACGGGGACCGCCTCGATGTCGTCGGGCAGGTGGCGGCCGGGCATCGTGACGGCCCGGAACGTCGCGTCGATCTCACCGGTCCGCAGTGCCGCGATGGCCGCGTCGACGCCGAACAGGGTTGTCACGATGTCGAGTTGAACCTCCGGGTGCGCGCGGTGGAAGGCACGCAGCAGGCCGGCCGTCGCCACGCGCCGGCCGATCACATCCACGCGCAGCGCACGCGACCCCGGCCGTACGGAGTCCGCCGCGCGCTGCTCGGCATCGAGCAG
>NZ_JBPKBI010000007.1:117843-121453 GCF_051388935.1 Yinghuangia sp. YIM S10712 | reverse complement strand
CGCTGCTCGGCATCGAGCAGCGCGCGGGCATGCGGCAGGAACGCCTGGCCGTCGATCGTGAGCCGGGCGCCGCGCGGCGTGCGCATGAACAGCCTTACGCCCAGGTCCTTTTCCAGCACGGCGATGCGCTTCGACACGGCCTGCTGCGTGATCGACAACTCGGCGGCGGCCTCCTGGAATTGCCCGGCGTCGGCGGCGGAAACGAAGGTGCGTACAGCGGCGAGATCCACGCCGGGCATCCTAGTAGGACAACCATCGGTTGTTCTGATGCGGACCGAACGTTGTCTGAATCCCAGGTCATGTGCTGACTTTGATGGTCCGGTTCAACGAACGGTTTACCGGATGACCCGAAGAGGCGGCCTCCGCATGACCGATTCCTTCGTCCACCTGCACAACCACACCGAGTACTCCATGCCGGTCCGCAGCCGAGTTCATCGCGGCTTCGAGGTGCGTCGTGTCGCCTGCGGCAGCGCCTACTCCGGCGGCGCGCCCAGAGGAAGAGCGGCCAGCGCCCGGGCGACCCCGACGAGGTTCGCCGCCATCGCCCGGCCCGTCTTGTGCGCCCATTCGTGACCCCGGTCGTCGTCGAGGTAGCTCGGCCCGGGGCCGGGCCCGAGGTGCCAGTACGTCCACGCCTGGCCCGGGATCGTGTACCCGATGTCGGCAAGCGCGCCGGAGATCTCGCTGATCACGTGGTGGGCGCCGTCCTCGTTGCCGGTCACCACGACCCCCGCGACCCGGTTGTACGCCACGGGCCTGCCTTCGTCGTCGGTCTGCGACAGCAATGCGTCCATCCGCTCCAACACGCGCTGCGCGACGGACGAGGGACGGCCGAGCCAGGTGGGCGAGGCGACGACGAGGATGTCGGCGGCCAGGACTCTGTCCCGGATCCCGGGCCACTGGTCGCCGTCGCCCACGTCGTCGGAGACTCCGGGCCTGATGTCGTGGTCGACGGCCCGCACGTCGTCGACCTCCACACCGTGGCCGCGCAGGGCGTCGGCGACCACCCGGGCCAGCGCGTGGGTGTTGGAATCCTCGGGAGACGGCTTCAGGGTGCAGTTGATGATCAGAGCACGCATGCCGCCCCGCTACCCGCACACGATGGCACCATGCGCGGGCCCGGGGTGTCGGAGAGGTCGGCCAGGTTGCGGCATGTGCTTCTCGACGACGACGATGCTCGGTTGCAGGCGATATTGGTCGCCATGGAGGCGGTGGTGGCCGACGTCGCACACCAAAGCGCCGTGTCCGGCGGCAAGCCCCCTTTCACCGGATTCATGAGCGTGTGGCGATTCCCCACCCACTGGATCGGCATCGGCGTACGCCATCACCGCACCGGGCCGCCGGTGGAGTTGGTCGCGCTCGTCGGGGAACCGGGGCTGCTCGCGGCGCGGTGATCCGGGGGCAGACGTTGCCGTGGCCTTCGGGAGAGGCCACGATCGATCAATGGCTTTCGAGCGGTTTGTCGACGCGTTGGAATACCCGATGTTCGTGGTCACGGCGGTGCACCGTGAGACCGGGGAGCGGGCCGGTTGTCTGGTCGGCTTCGTGTCGCAGTGCAGTATCGACCCCGCGCGGTTTCTCGTGTGCATCTCGACCGCCAACCACACGCACCGCGTCGCTTCGGCTTCGCCCTTGCTCGCGGTTCACGCGCTGGGCGTGGATCAGCGGGAACTGGCCGAGCTTTTCGGGGAGTTGACCGGCGACACCGTCGACAAGTTCGCCCGTTGCCGTTGGGAGCCGGGAGAATCAGGCATACCGCTGCTGACCGATTGCCCGCAACGGTTCGTCGGAACGGTGCTGCACCGTCTGGAAAACCTCGGCGACCACACCGGGTTCGTCCTCGCCCCGCGCGAGTCCGCAGACGACGAGCCGTATGAAGGCGGCCTGCTGATGTTCTCCGACACCCGCGACATGCAGCCGGGCCATCCCGCGTGACGTCGCGTCCTGTCGTGAGGGCTCAGCGGTGCGTCCAGCCAGTGCGTTGCGAAACCTCGGATGAACTCCCAGGAGTTGTTGTGGGTTTTCGGTGCGGTGGGCTGCGGCGGTGGTGATTGTGCGATGTCGAACTCGCGGGACGTGGCCGCACGACACCGGTGTCGTGATCGGTGGCTGTCGGCCTCTTCGCAAACGGGGTGTCGGGGGGTTCGCATTCCGGCCAGACATGAGGGAACCCCCTCGGCCATGGGTGCCGTACGCCCGTAGGCTCGCTGCACCGACGGGTGGCGACGGGGCTTCCCGCGTGTGATTTCCGGGGAGTACGGCTGATGCCGGACGAGGTTCAGGATCTGGCGAGAGCCGCTGCGGCGAACGTGGTCACGGCGATGGGGACCGAACGTTGGTCGCAGGTCCGGGCCACGGTGCTCGATGTGTTGGCCCGGCACACCAGCGATCCGGCGGCGAGTGCGTGGGTCGACTCGTTCGGCACCATGATCGCGACAGCGGACGGGCGCGAGCAGAACAGCCTGCGGGACGCGGCGTACGCACGCTCCGAGTCCGTGTTCGCGAGTCTGCTCGCCGCGCGGCCGGAAGCGGCGGCGGACATCGCCGTGCTGACGCAACAGGCGCCGCCGGCACTCGACTTCTCGAAGGAGTCGGCACCGCAGCAGCCTGCGGCCCCGCACCAGTCCCCGGGCGCGCAATACGCGCCGCCACCGCCGTCGGCGGCTCCGCCGATGCCGGGTCAGCCGGTGCCCGGCCAGCCGATTCCGGGGCAGTTCACGTCGGGGCCGCAGATGTCGCCGGGGCAGCCGGCGCCGGGGCCGTACGGCACGCAGTCCTTCGGCGGTCCGTACTCAGGAGCGCCGGGCGGCATGCCCGGTCCCGCGCACGCCGGGGGCCCGCGCGGGCAGTCGTCCAACCGCATGCTGATCGGCGGCCTCGTCGCGGTGGTCGTCGCGGCGGGTGCGATCTTCGGTGGCGTTGCGCTGTTCAGCGGCGGTGACGACGACGACAAGTGCGCGTCGGCGGCCGGGCGGCCCGCCTTGGCGCAGCCGGCCGCCTTGACGCCGGACGACTGCGGCGACCCCGTCGGTGCCCTGCCGGGAGCGAACGGCGGCAAGAGCGACACGAAGGGATCGACCGCCGAAGACGGCCCGACCGGCGCCGGTTCGGGGGACGTGAACGGGGCGTGGTCGGGAACCTACGAGGTCACCCAACTCGGCATGGACGGACCGTTCACGATCCAGTTCACCCAGCACCAGGACCGGCTCACCGGGCGGCTCGAACTCGACGCAACGGGATGCGATCTCTCGGGGCCCGTGGTGGGGAAGATCGACGGCAACAAGATCACCTTGGACTCGGGAGTCGGGGCCACCGACGAGATTTCGATGAAGGGGACACTGTCGTCCGGCCGCATGTCCGGTACGTTCACCACCACATGCGACGGCGCGTCGGGGACATGGTCGGCGGAGAAGGACTAGGGCGACACCTGGGCCGGCGCGTGGATCATCCGAAGATCCGGCGGAGTGCCTCATAGAATTTCCGGCTTTACGGACATTCGGAGGCAAAACCGTGGCTCTCTCCCAACCGAACCTCACCCGCCGCGCATTCCTCGGGCTCACCGCGGCACTGCCGCTGGCCGGATGCTCGGCCGGCACGACGACCGCGCCGG
>NZ_JBPKBI010000007.1:115609-117726 GCF_051388935.1 Yinghuangia sp. YIM S10712 | reverse complement strand
GGTTCCCCGCCAGGCGAACCGGCGGGCCCCGCTTCGCCCGCCCCCGTCTCGCCCTTTGTCGACAGCAGCAACGAACTCGCCGAACTAGAGCGGAAGTTCGATGCAAGGCTGGGCGTCTACGCGCTCGCTGTCGGGACGGGAAAAGAGATCGCCCACCGGGCCGACGAGCGGTTCGCGTTCTGTTCGACGTTCAAGGGGTTGGCCGCGGCGGCGGTCCTGAGCCGCAATCCCATGGCGTACCTCGACACGGTTGTCACCTACAGCGCCGACGACCTGATGAAGAGCTCGTTCATCACCAAGGACCACGTGGCCACCGGAATGACGATCCGTCAACTGTGCGACGCCGCCGTGCGGTACAGCGACGGAACAGCCGGCAATCTGCTGCTCCGGGAGATCGGCGGCCCGGCCGGGTTCACGGCGTACACGCGCGGCCTGGGGGACACGGTCACCCGCATGGACCGGACCGAGCCGGCGCTCGCCGAGGCGAATCCGGACGACCCCCGCGACACCACGTCACCGCGAGCCATCGGCACCGACTACCGCAAGATCGTGCTGGGCGACGCCCTGCCCACCGACCGACGCGCCTTCCTCCGCGACCTCTTGGAACGCAACACCACGGGTGCGCAGCGCATCCGCGCCGCCGTGCCGAAGGGTTGGACGGTCGCGGACAAGACCGGCACCGGCAACTTCGGCGCGGTCAACGACATCGCCGTCGTGTGGCCCCCGGCCGCCGACCCGTTCGTCATCGCCGTCATGTCGAACAAGACCACCCGCGACGCGGAATACAACCAGGCCCTCGTCGCCGAGGCCGCGGCCCACGTCATCACCGTGTTCACCGCGCCGGCTTGACGGGTTTCCGCCACACGGACAGGACCACGCGGTGGTGGTCGCCGATCTCGGGCCGGGGCTGCCGTGGTGAGTTCGTCCCGCGCGCGAACGCGTTGTCGGTGCGGGGGAGTACGTTGCCTCTCGGTACGGCCAGGGACCGTGGTGTCCGGGGGATCGAGGGTTGCGCAGGGGTTGGAGGCCGCCATCGTGGAGAACCGCCGTGGGCGACCGGGGCAGGACTTGTGCGGTCGCCGTCATGCTCGTACGCGGGTGGAGTGCCTGCTGCCCGACACGCATTATCCGGCGCCGCACTACGCCCTCGACGGCACAACCTGGCACGACGCGCTGTGCGGTGTCTGCCACGGCAGCGGAAGCCGGGACGAGGACGTCTGCGGGAACTGCGGCGGAGGCGGGTTCGCGCTCCTGGAGCTCTCCGAAGACGAGCCGCGCCCCGGCTGGTAGGCGCGGGGCCGGAGGGCGCGGGTAGTCGGGCGCCCGCGCGGTGAAGGTGCCGGCGGCGTCCCGCCGCCGGTGTTCGGCCGATTACCGGCCGTGCCGGTTGGGCCGCCACTGGTGGTCGCAGTCGCGGCACTTCTTGTCGGCGTAGGGGAGGGTATGGATGCGTCCTGACCCGCACTTGCCGCAGCGCGGTTTGTCCGGGGACGACGGCGGCCGGGTACGGGAGTTGCACTCGTCGCAGACCAAGTCGCCGACCGGGTCGCGGCGGACGCGCGGGGAACCGCAACTCCCGCAGATCACCGCTTCGGTGCGTGCGTGTATGGCCTGCATCTCGCGGTCCTGCGCGGCCTTGAGTTCGGCGTCGGCGACGCCGCCTCGCCAGTAGGCCTCAAGCAGGTCCTTGACCGGCGGCCGGTCCGTGGCAGTGTGCTGCTCGTCGCTCAAGTCGGCTCACTCCTTCCCGAGTCCCGGGGCAGACGCTTCCTTGATACCACCTGCGGCGCACCGGGTAGTACGGCCGGATCACGAACCGGGCCGCCACTGAAAACCGCAGCTTCGGCATTTCTTGTCGCCGTAGGGGAGGGTGATGACCTTGCCCGAGTCGCAATGTGGACATCTCACCGCTGAATCCCTTCTTCTCGTCGGGTGTGGTGGTACTGGCCTTTCTCTAAAATCGGCCGTAACCCGTGCCGCGACACGTGTCAATGCGCGCGCGGCTCCACCCCTACGACGTTCCCGACACGGTGTTCGGTCTCCGCGCTGCCCAGTGATTCACGTCTCAGTTTGGCGCGGACATGTGTGAGGCCCGGGCGCCGGGCCCGGGCCTCACA
>NZ_JBPKBI010000007.1:92568-115492 GCF_051388935.1 Yinghuangia sp. YIM S10712 | reverse complement strand
ACCCCTCCCCCCCCCCCCCCCCCCCCCACGAAGGTCGGTGGATCAACGGACGGTGTCACGCGGCCGGCGCGCTCCACAGATCGCACTTGTGGTTCTCCGGGAACGCCGTGCTCGCGGTGATCCCCTCGGGGGCGAGCGTCTGGACCTTGGGGAACAGGTTCCAGCGCGGGGCGTCCGCGGCGTACGGCACGCCGGTTTTGGCGAAGTTGGTCCAGTAGCCGAGCATCGCGGCCGACAGCGCGTTCTGCTCGGGTGTGCCCGAGACGCCGCCGAAGAGGTAGCGGATTTCCGAACCGTGCGGGGCGCCGATCGGGAAGCTGATCGGCAGGTTCAGATAGTCCATGGCGTGGCGGTCGGCGAACTCGTACTGGTACGAGCGGGTGTGACGCGACATCAGTTCCGCGGTGACAGATTGCAGGCACGCGAACTGCGAGTCCGTGAAGACCGCGCCCAAGGCCTCGGCGGGGGTCCCGTAGTCCGACAGCGGGTAGCGGGCCAGGATCGCGTCGGCGCGTTCACCGTACGTCGCGCGGATCACCGTCGGGTACGCCGCCGCGGTGAGCTGTCGGCCGGCCAGGTCGTACATGGTCGCGACGGTGAGGCGCCCCTCGTCGGCGGTGGTGCCCTGGAGCACGGGCACCCGGTGGAAGCGCCCGCTCGCGAACGCCTCCGCCATTTGCAGCGGCAGGACCTTGCCGTCGACGTTCGGCACCCAGCGGGCGGTCGGGCTCGCCGCCGCCGCGAGCAGTTGGTCGGCCGGCTTCGCGCGCAGGCAGGCCACGTCCGCGCAACCCAGGGAGGCCGCCCAGGCCGCGCCGTTGTGCTGCTGCGACTCCTGCGCGGGCAGCGGGAAGCCGCAGCCGGATTGGGCGATGGCCCGGTCGAACAGGCCTGTCGTCAGGGGCGAGGCCAGGTTCTGGCACACGCTGCCGCCGCCCGCCGACTCGCCGAAGATCGTGACGTTGTCGGGGTCGCCGCCGAACGCCGCGATGTTCGCCTGCACCCAGCGCAGTGCCGCTTGCTGGTCGAGCAGCCCGTAGTTGCCCGAAATCCCGTGCGGGGACTCGCCGGCCAGGCCCGGGTGGGCGAAGTAACCGAACGCGCCGAGACGGTAGTTGAAGTTGACCACGACCACGTCGCCCCGGCTCGCCAGGTTGGCTCCGTCGTAGAAGGTCCCGGAGCCGACGGTGAATCCCCCGCCGTGGATCCACACCATCACCGGCTTGGGAAACGTGGAGCGCTGCGCGGGCGTGTAGACGTTGAGGTACAGGCAGTCCTCGCTGGGCGTGCCCGGCCCGGCCAGGTCGCCCCACGGGGTCTGCGAACCGCGTTGCATGCAGGGATTGCCGGGTGTGGTGGCGTCGCGTACGCCCGACCACCGCGCGGGCGGGGCCGGTGGCTTCCATCGCTGGTCGCCGACCGGGGGTGCGGCGTAGGGGATGCCGAGATACGAGTGCGCTGTCTCGTCGGCCTTCCCCTGCACCTGCCCGTACCGGGTCGTGACGGTCGGGCCGTCGGCCGCGGTGGCGGGCGCGGATCCCACGCCGACCGCCGACAGCAGCGCCGCGGCGAAGAGCGACGCCGTGCGTCGGGTCCAGGACAATCGCCGGCGCATCGGCGCCGATCGCGCGGAATGGCGTGTCGGGCTCTTGGGCTGACCGGACATCGGCACCTCCGTACCAAGGGGTCCACGGCCAGCGCAGTCTCGCAGTGCGCCCGGGCGCTCGGCATCGCGTAAATCACCGGTCTTCGCGCGCGGCGAACTGTTCCAGGAGGGCCCGGGATTGACGTTCCGTCAGCGCGGCAGCAGGCCCTCCAGCAGCAGGCGGACGGTGAAGGAGACCCGCTCGTCGATCTGCTCCTGGGTGGGCGGGCGCCCGGCCACGATGGCGCGCGTCTGGCCGCCGATGGTCATGCTGGTGAACGCCCGGGCGGCCTGCTGATAGTTGGTGGGGACGAGCTTTCCGGCAGCCGCCGCGCGTTCCAGGACACCGGCGACGAAGTCGACCACCGGCCCGGCGCTCAGCGTGTAGTTGGACACGAAGATCTCCGGGAACCGGTAGCTCTCGGCGTTGATGACGCGCTGGAGGCGGAGGCCGTTCGGCGTCATCATCTGGCCGATCCGCAGCCGGGCGACCGCCTCCAGGGTCTCGGCCGGGTCGCCGTTGTCGAAGCTCGCGAGCACCTCCGGGGGCACCACCTGGCGTTCGATGCCCCGCCGGACCGCGGCCAGGAACAGCGACGCCTTGTCGGGGTAGCGGGCGTACACCGTGCGCTTGGTCATGTTGACGCGCGTGGCGATCATCTCGATCGTGGCCAGCTCGTAGCCGTGTTCGAGGAACAGCTCCATCGCGGTGTCGAGCAGTTCCTCGTGGCGGGCCTCGGCCTGCTCGCGGGTGGGTCGTCCGGCCTTGCGGCGGACGGGAGCGACCTCCGTCACACACGCCTCCTCGGCATTGCCTCTTGCATGCTCACTCCACTCTCGTTAATGATACGCATCAGTTGCCATTAAAATCCCGGCACCGACACAGTGACACAGGGAGGGACGCCCGGTGAGTTCAGCCGTGGACAAATTGATGCGTCAAGGGGACGCAGCGGACCGCTTCGACCAGTCCCATGCCGATCTGCGCGAGACGCAGATCGCCGCGCTCGACGAGCGGTTCCAAGAGCGCAAGGACCGCATCAAGCTGCTGCGGCACCGGGCCGACGAGGCCGGCGTCACCGAGATCCGCGGCCTCGCGGACGTCGTGCCGCTGCTGTTCCCGCACACCGCGTACAAGAGCTACCCCGAGAGCTTCCTGATCGACGAGAAGTGGGACCGGCTCACCAAGTGGCTGGGCACCGTCTCGCCGTACCCGATCAGCCCGGTCGACGCCTCGCGGATATCCGACATCGACCACTGGATCGACCAGCTCCAGGCCAACGGGCACTACGTCTCCTGTTCCAGCGGAACCACCGGCAAGTCCGCGATGCTGCTCGCCTCCGACAAGGACATGGCCTGGTCGCGCAAGGACACCGTCAACGTCTTCTCCTGGGGATCGGGCGTGCGGCCGGCCCAGGACCGCCGGATGATCGGCGTCGGCGCGACCGCCGCCGTCCCCAAGAACCTCATCATCGCCGACGCGCAGCGCGCCGCCTTTGCCGACCCGGACAAGGAGCCCTTCCGGCTCCCGGTCCCGCCGCTCACCGTCGGCACGCTGACCCACATGGTCGTGCTGCGCAAGAAGATCGCGGACGGCACCGCCCTGCCCGAGGAACTCGCCGACTTCGAGCGCACCTCCAAGGAGCGCCAGGAGACGATGGACAAGGCGGTCATCGCCGGAGCCGAGGCGCTCGTGCGCTATCGCGAGGACAAGCTCTACATCGCCGGCATGTGGAACTCGCTCTACCAGGTCGCCAAGATCGTCCGCGACATGGGCTACTCGGCCAAGGACTTCCACCCCGACAACTGCATCTACGTCGGCGGCGGTCTCAAGCGTGCTCAACTCCCGGACGACTACCAGGAATTCGTCCACCAGACCTTCAACATCCCGGCCAACCGGGACTTCCAGAACTACTCCATGCAGGAGCTCAACTCCGGCATGCCGAAGTGCCAGAAGGGCGACCGCTACCACGTGCCGCCGTGGATCGTCCCCTTCATCCTCGACGAGGCCGGCGACACGCTGCTGCCCCACGAGTCCGGCGAGATCGAGGGCCGCGCCGCGTTCTTCGACCTGTCCCTCGACGGGCGCTGGGGCGGAATCATCACCGGCGACAAGATCTCCCTCGACTTCGACCCGTGCGCCTGCGGCGCCAAGGGCCCGTCGATCCGCAACAACATCGTCCGCTACGCCGACATCAAGGGCGACGACAAGATCGGCTGCGCCGGCACGGTCGACGCGTACGTGAGGGGCCTGTCATGACCGCGACCCACACCGCCGCCACCCCCGCCGCCGACTCGGTCGTGTCCGCGCCGTTCTTCCTGTACGGCGCACTTCAGGACGAGCCCGACGTCACGCACCGCTCCCGCGACCTGGGTGTCACCCTCGCGACACCGCGCATGGCCATGGACCGGGTCGTCCTGCCGCGCACGCAGGTGCCGCCGCTGCTGAACGTCCCGCTCGCGGAGATCATCGACTTCCTCGTCGAGACGGGCGAACGCATCCGCGACCCGAAGAACCCGTTCGTCCGCGACTGCATCGACCGCATGTCGGCCACCCATGTGCTGCCGCGCTCGGTGCTTGAATCCCAGGTCGTCGGTGCCGCCCACTACCTCGACAAGCGGCTGCTGGAGACCGTGGTCGAGCAGAACTTCCCCGATCCCAGGGCGCTGGACGAGTGGGTCCCCAAGCAGGACTTCACCGGACGCAAGAGCTTCGTCCGCGCCTTCGCGCCCCGGCTGATCCACGTCCTGCCCGGCAACTCGCCGGGTGTCGCGGTGAAGTCGATCGCCCAGGGGGCCATGGTCAAGGCCGTCAACCTGTTCAAGATGTCGTCCAGCGACCCGTTCTCGACGGTCGCGATCCTGCGGACCATGGCCGACATCGACCCCGACCACGCGATCGTCAAGTCGATGGCCGCGGTCTACTGGCGCGGCGGCGACGACGCGGTGGAGCGGGTGCTGTACCGCCCGCAGTACTTCGACAAGATCGTCGCGTGGGGCGGCGGCGACGCGATCAACAACGTCGTCAAATACCTCGGCCCCGGCTTCCAGTTGGTGTCGTTCGACCCGAAGACGTCGATCTCGATGGTCGGCCGCGAGGCCTTCGCGTCGGAGGAGACCCTCGACGACGCGGCCGAACTTGCCGCGTCCGATGTCATGGTGCTCAACCAAGAGGCGTGCGTGGCAAGCCGGTTCGTCTACGTCGAGGCGGACGAGGCCGACGCGGACCGCTTCAGCGAGCGCCTTCAGGCCCGCATCGCCGAGAAGGCAGCCGCGTCGGGTGACACCCGGCCGCTCGACCTGGACCTGCGCGAGCAGATCGACACGCTCATGATGCTCGACGACGAGTTCGGCGTCTGGGGCAAGACCGACGGCAAGGGCCTGGTCATCCGCTCCGACGAGCCGGTGGACTTCCACCCGATCAACAAGACCGCCAACGTCGTCCGCGTCGACGCGCTCGACGACGCCGTGAAGTACGTCAACGTGGCGACGCAGACGGTCGGCTTCTACCCGTTCGACCGCATGAGCGCCTACCGCGACCGGCTCGCCGCCGGCGGCGCCCAGCGCATCGTGCGGCTCGGCGAAGCCGGCCCCAGCACCATCGGCAACCCCCACGACGCGATGTACCCGCTGCACCGCTTCGTCCACTGGATGGCCCACGAAGACGGCGTCGCCGGGGATTGAGCCGGACGCCGGACGCCGGACGCCGGACGGAGCGGACGGCCGGCCGGTCAGGTTCGGCGCGTGGTTGTCGGGCGTGGCCGGGCCGATGGTCGGTCGAGCGCAGGACGTGGCGGCCGGTCTCGGCGCAGCCAGGCGCGGGCACACATGGGCGCGTTGCTTCGCCCCGTGTGTGCCCGGCCGGGTTCGCGTTGGGCCGGCTGCCACCGATCGGCCGGCGATAGGGGGCGTTGCTTCCATGCGTGCGCAGGCGGCGGAGTCTGCCTCGACAACCTGGTGTACGCGGGCCGCGTGGGTACCGCATGCCCGGAGCCTCGCGCGGCCCGCCGAGCGGAGCCGCCGGGCCGATGTCTCAGTCCAGATGATCGGCCCAGTCGGCCGGGACGCGGCCTGCGGGTCCCGGGGCCGGTTGGTCGTCCGGGTGGCTGTGCGGCGGTGCCAGCTCCGGGCCCTTCGCGTACATCTGCGACGACCCGTAGTCCCAGAACCAGCTTTCGCCGGGTTCGTAGCTCTGGATGACCGGGTGGCCGGTCGCCTTGGCATGCGCGGTGGCGTGCTTCGACGGTGAACTGTCGCAGCAGCCGATGTGCCCGCACCGGGCGCATCGGCGCAGGTGGAACCACCATCCGCCGTCCGCGTCGCATTCGACACAGCCCGTGCCGCTCGGCGGGACGGTGGGGTCGATGGCGTCAGCAGCAGTCATGATCCCTATCGTCGCGTGCCCGTCGCGGCAGGTCGAGCGGTGCCGGCGGCGCGGCTCCGGAGTGCCGGGACCCGCTCGGGGTGCCCCGCCGGGGCTTCGCGCCGACGATGGAGGGATGACTGACAGGCCGCTGAGCTCCCGCGAGCCGCGACCGGCTCTGCCGGAGCTCCCGTACGACGCGTGGTCCGACACCCTCGACACCCTGCACCTGTTCGCGCAGATCGTCGGCAAGGTGAAACTGGCGGCCACGCACCCGCAGAACCACTGGTGGAACGTCACCCTCTCGGTGGATCCCCGTGGCTTGACAACGCGGCGGCTGTACGCGAACGGGATCTTTTTCGACATCGCGTTCGACTTCATCGACCACCGGCTGGTCGTCCGGACCGATCGGGGCGAGACCCGTACGTTTGCACTCGACGGCGGTGTCAGCGTCGCCGCTTTCGACCGCAGCCTGCACGAGACGCTGGCCGGGCTCGGCGTCGACGTCCCGCTGCTCGAACACCCGTTTGGGATCCCGCACCTCGACACGCCGTTTCCCGAGGACACCGAGCACGCCGCCTACCAGCGCGAGTACGTGGAACGCTATTGGCGCGCCCTGGGCTGGTCCGCGGACGTGTTCCAGGAGTTCATGGGCTGGTTCACCGGCAAGGCCAGCCCGGTGCACGTGTTCTGGCACTCGTTCGACCTCGCGACGACCCGCTTCTCCGGCAAGCGCGCCGCGCCGCGCGCGGACGCCGACCCGGTCACGGCCGAGGCGTACACCCACGAGGTGGTTTCGTTCGGCTGGTGGCCGGGCGATCCCGAGGTGCGCCGGCCCGCGTACTACTCCTACACCGCGCCCCAGCCCGAGGGCCTGGCCGAGCAGCCCCTGAGCCCGCCGCAGGCGACCTGGGTCAACGACGGCGGCATGGCGGTGCTGCCGTACGAGGCCGTGCGCACCGACGAGGATCCGCGCACGACGCTGCTGGCCTTTCTCCAGACAGCGTTCGAGGCGGGCTCGCGGGCCGCGCACTGGCCCGCCGAAGAACTGACATCCAACTGGTGCCCGACGTCGGACCAACTGCGCGCCCTGGCCCGTGCCGGCCTGCACGTGCGCTGAGGCGCGGCGCCGCTCATGCCGCCGTCGGCGTCATTCCTCGACGTCGACGCCGTACCGCTTGGCCAGCTCGCTCACATCGAACTCGTGGCCCTGGCCCTGGGCGCGGAACCGCCACTCGGTGCCCCGCCGGTAGAACTCGCCGAGCAGCAGGACCCGTTCGACGGTCGCCGCGTCGAGGATCGACCGGGTCTGCGCGGACCCCTGGGCCGGGCCCGTCTGCACCTCGATCGGTCCCACCGCGTCGAAGGCGCTGGCCCCGTCGACGGAGGCGGCGACCATGACGCGCGCGACATCGGGGCCGAGCGCGTCCAGGTCGATCGTCACGCCACGCTCGGCGGAGCCCATCTCGTCGATCACGACCGAGCCGTCGGATGTGGAGGTGTGGTTCCAGAAGACGAAGTCGTCGTCACCACGCACCCTTTCGCCGGCGTCGAGCACGAACGCGACCACGTCCACCTCGCCGTCGGGGCGATCCCACCGCCAGGACGCCTGGAGCGTCCAGACGCCGGGCTTGTCGGGCAGCACGTGCACGCCGCCGCGCGGGAGTTCGCGGCACACGTCTTCCGAGGCCGCGGGGTCCTCCGCGGGAGCGTCCGCGACTGCCGGGGCCGCCTCCGGGCCGCCGGTGAAGCGCTTGCGCCATTCGTCGGCGGTCAGGCACTCCAGCCCGAGCGTTGCCGCGCGCTTCGCCCGTGGATCCGACGCGCCGCCGTCGAGCGTGACGACGATGTCGACCGACGCGGTCAGGTTGACGCGCAGCCGGTGTCCGGCTTCCACGATCAGGGCCCGCAGTTCGCCGGCGGCGGCATGTTCGGTGCGGTCGTGCAGGACCAGGACGTTGAGGACCGACGACCGGCGCGGCGCGGGCACCCCGGGAGGGGTGGGGACGGCGGGTTCCGGTGCGGCGGTCCGCGGCGCGGGCAGCGCTGCCGGCACCTCCGGGGGCTGTGCAGGCTGGGCTTCCGGCTCGGGTGGTGTCTGAGACGCCTGTGTCTGTGGCGCCTGTGACCCCTGTGCCCCCTGTGACCCGTATGACAGGGGTGACAGTCGTGACAGTTGTGACGCATCTTGTGCGGTGCCCGTGTCCGCTCGTGCGCCAGGCCGCACGTTGGCGAGCATCGCCACGAACGCCGCCTCGTCGACCACCGGCACGCCCTTGTCACGTGCCGCGCGGCTTTTGCCCGATCCGGACTCGGGGTCGTTCGTCACCAGAAGCGACGTCCGGCCGCTCACGCTCCCCGTCACCGCGAGCCCGGCGGCGACCGCGCGGGCCTCCAACTCCTCCCGGCCGGCGCTGGTTTCGCCGGTGAAGGCGACCCGCATGCCCTGCACGAGCCCGTCGTCCCCGAGTCGGCCCGGATTGACGTACGCGCAAGGTGATTTCGGGGGCTTGCGGGGGGCGGGAACGGCGGCGACCCCGCGAACGCCCGGCCGCATCACCGGCAGCGGCAACTCGGCATGCGCCGCCTCGTGCAGCGCGCTCCGGAACACCCGGGCGAGTACTCGGGCGTCGTCCTCGGCGTCGTGCGCCTTCAACTGCGGGACTCCGTAGTGCGCGGCCAGAGTCTCCAAACGCCAGTTGCGCAGCGGGAGTTCGAGTCGTTTGGCGAGGGCGATCGTGCACAGGCGCTCGTCGGCCGGAACGGCCCGGCCGAGCCTGCTGTATTCGGCGCTCAGCATCCGCCAGTCGAACGACGCGTTGTGTGCGACAAGTACACGGCCGGACAGGTGCTCGCCCAACTCGTCGGCGATGTCCTCGAAGAGCGGTTGACCGGCGAGGTCCGCACTGGTCAGTCCGTGGATCGCGGTCGGCCCCGGATCACGCTGCGGATCGACCAGCGACGTCCACCGGCCGGTCACCGACCCGGCGGCGTCCAGCAGCACGACCGCGGCCGAGATGACACGGTCGCGTACGGTCAGCCCGGTGGTCTCGACATCGACCACCGCGTAGTCGCGCGGGTAGTCGGCCGGCCAGGCGGCGGGGGTGGAGGAAGTCGCGATCACGGCTGATCACAGTACCAACAGGCTGTCCGGTGGGAACGTCGAACGCCCGGAAAGCGGCCGGGTGTTCACCGGGCGGCACGCGACGGGGCGAGCGGGGCCGCGAGTTCGCGGGCTTCGCTGCCTGTCGCCTGGTCCTGCCGCCCGGAGAGCGGGCGTCCCGCAGCCGACCGGGTGCCGCGAGCGGATCGCCTGCGGCGGGTCGACTGCGGGACGCCTCGGGTTACTTCAGATCTTCCAGGGTCTTGCCGACGTCCGCCAGCGTCACCGGCTTGCCGTAGTTGCCGATGAGCTTGTGCGCCGCGCCGCCGCAGCGGTAGTCGCCCTGGTTCGGCTTGAAGTCGGCGTTCTTCCAGCCCTCCGGGGTCGCCTTGACGACGTTGAAGCAGGTGGCGGGGGTGTCCTGCGCGGACATGTCGCGGGGCGCCTGCAAGCCGCCCCCGGTCCACGCGGTTTCCTTGACCGCCTGCTCGTACACGCACTTGCGGGTGAGGTTGTCACCGCAGGCCGAGGCCGACTTGGCGAACAGCAGCCAGGAGGAGAACGCCTTCACGGTGCCGAGCGTCGGTTGCGAGTCGGGCGCGTACTTGGCGAACAGCTCCAGGACCTTCTTGACCGCGGGGTTGGTCGAGGCGGGGTCGGGCGCCTGGAACCCGCCGAGGTCGGTCAGGTTGTTCTGCGCGGAGAGCACCTGGTTCCCGGCTTCCTTCAGGAAGGAAGGTCCGTACGCGGCGACGTTGGGGTCGATCCAGTCCAGCTTGTAGTTCATGTTGGTCAACTCCTGCTCCAGCTTGCCCAGGGAGCGGAAGTCACCCATGAAGATCAGGCCCTTGACGCCTTTTTCCTTGATCGCCTGCGCGTAGGGCGTCCAGTTGGACACGCCCGCGCCCGGATACAGGTCCGAGTAGATCATGTTGGCCCCGGACGCCCGGATGAACTCCACGCGCTGGTCGGACGAGGCCTTGATGGTGTCACCGGCGATGATGCCCACGGCGCCGGCCGACTGCGGGTACCCCTCCTTGATCAGCCAGTCGTAGAAGGCCGCGTTGCGGAGGTACGAGGCCCCGCCGGCCTGCACGCTGAGCTGGAGGGCCGACCCCTCGTTTTCGAGCTTGACGACCTGGGCGGTGAAGTCGGGCAGCAGGCACGACACCCGGTCCCGGACGCCGAGGTTGTCCAAGGCGTTGCCGCCGCCGACGAGTGCGAAGTCCTCGCGGCACGACTCGGCGACGCGTTGCCGGGCCTCCACCATCTTCGCGTCGCGGCTGTTCGACACGAGCTTGCGGCCGTTGATGCCGCCGGCGTCGTTGCACCATGAGGTGAACACCTTGGCGGCGTCGGGGAATTCGTGGTTCTTGGTAAAGCCGACGTCGGTCATGGTGCCGACCCGGATCTCCGTCTCGGTGACGCCCTGGGCGGGCGAGCCCTTCGGACTCCCGGGTCCGCAGACGGCCTTCAGATCGCCGAAGTCGGCGGAGGCGGCTGTGGCCGTCGGAGTCGCCGCCGCTCCCTGGCTCTCGGAGTCGTCGCCGCGGTCGGCGCATCCCGCCGCGAGCAGAGCGGTCGCCACCGCGAGGGTGGTCAGGGCCTTTGTGGGTCTCACGTGCTGCCTCCTCGGTGCTGTGGGCCGGCGATGCCTGACGACGCCGGCTTCGAACCCGCGCGGTGCCGCCTGTACGGGAGCGGGCCTGCTTCGCTCCCGCCGTGGCCGGTGCCGTGCGCTGCCGTGCTGTGGAACTCGGGGAAGGGCGTGCGGAGTTCGCCGTCGACGCGGGCGTGCGCATGTCGACGGCCGGTGCGGTGGTGTGAAGCAAGCGGACGCAATGGTTCCGCTCAGCGGATCCCACGGTGCCGTGTGGAATTCGTACGCCGGGTGGTGCCGCAACCCTCCCGGAGTCACTGTGAGTTGCCGGTCGCCCCGCAGGAGCGGCCGTGCCGGATCACCGCCGGCGGTGCCGTCGGCGGTGACGCCGCAATGCGTGCGTGCGGCGGCCCGCGGGGCTACGGCCGGCGGCTGCCCGGTGTCGTGCGGCGAGGCCGCCGCCGCTCGGGCCCTCGGGTGGGTTTCCGGTAACCGCGTTCACTCATATCCGCGCCTCCCAGGTCGAAGTTGGTCCCCGTGCGTGTGCCAACCGAGGCCTGAGGGTCCCCCCTGTCACGCCTCGCTCTCACCGGCGGATGAAGCCGGGCCGTACGACTGCACTTCGTGAAAGGTGTGTTGCCGGGCCTGCGCCGCCCGAAGCCCGGCGGTCGAAACAGTCGGCGCACCCCCGCGACGCCGTCACGGGCCGTACACCGTCGAACGCGTCATTCCCCTACCGCGCACCTCCAGTACGCCGCCCTTGGGGACGCAACAGTAGAGCGGGGCTATTGCCTTTGGGAAGTGGTGTTCTACTACTTTTAGAGCAAGGTTCTTGCGTGTGTATGGCACCTATTTGGCAGCCGGGCGGACGGTTGGCGCCGTTTCTCGTGAACGGCACAGCGGCCTACGGAAAGTGACTGTCCGTCAGATATTTTCAGCGCCGATCCGGACGCCGCGGCGCCGTTATGCGGCTGTGATGCCGCCGTCGGCCACGAGTACTTGCGCCTGCGGGCTGCCCACACCGCAATTCGGGCCGTTGGGATACGTGCCCCCGGGCGTCACGGTGATCTCCCCGGCGGTGATCGTGCCCCCGGCCGCGTCGCGCACGGTCAGGCTCAACCGCACGGGGGCCGTCGTGAGGCCGGTCAGGTCGATGAAGCCGTTGCGCTCCGGAAGCGGCGTCGTCACCGCCGAGCACATGTCGCCGTCGCAACCGCTCGAACTGGTGCCCCTCGACGGCATCAGGCGCACGGTGACGTCCTGGCACGAACCCTGCTGACATGCGCGGGCCTGAACCTCGGCGGCACCGGTCGCCGCCGTGCCGGTCACGCGGACGCCGACGCCGGGCATCGTGCCGACGAGCGTGCAGGTGTGGGTCGGCGACGAGCTGCCGCAGCCCGCGGCGACGACGACGGCGAGGGCGAGTAACGCGGCGCGGGGGAGCGGAGTGTCGGCGAAAGGCATGGGGGTGGGACGGGCCCGGAGCGAATTCGGTTCCGGTGGTCCGCTCTCCGCGGCTCGCAGGCCTCTATGCGCGGGGCGGTGATCATGGCACGATGCAGGACCATGTCAAGCGAACCTCGTCGCGGCCTGCCGCTCGGCCGGCGAACTCGCATGCGTTCCGGACGGCAGTGGCACCCGGCGGCACGGAAAGGAACCGGCTGATGGCTGACGACGCGCACCGACGCACGGAAGAGGACCGGCCCCGCCAGTTCTTCTTCGACGTCAACGAACTGGAAGGCCGGACGAACGCCGAGATCCTGGGCGAATCCGAGCAGGCCGAGCAGTTCTACGCCGTGTTCGGCCGCGACCTCGTCTCCAAGGCGATTCTCCAGTCGCCGGAACTGTCCGTCTACCACGCCACGGCCAAGCCCGGTGAGCAGGTCAAGCCCCACCGCCACGGCACCCACCAGGTGAACTACGTGCTGCGCGGCGAACTGATCTTCGGCCGCCGGCACGTCGGCCCCGGCATGGGCTTCTTCACCCCCGACATGCTCTACACCTGGCGGGCCGGGGACGAAGGCGCCGAGTGGCTGGAGATCCACAGCGGCCAGCCCGGCATCTTCCTCGAACAGCGCGCGACATGACGCGGAACCTTGGTATGCCCCGACCTCCGGCGCGTCCTGTCCGGAGACTGACCCGTGGCATCGGCGGCAGACGAGTCCCCCGCGACGGCAGGCCTGACCCCCGCGGAGGAGAGGACGGTCGGCGTTCCTGCGTTGACGTGGCGGACGTCGCCCGGCTCGGGTAACCATGTTACGCAGATTGGCGTGTCGCGATGGTTTTGATCGCCGAGGCCCCGCCCCGCGCGAAGTCCCGGCGGGAGGCCAGCGCCGAGATCAGTGCCCGTCGGCGAGCAGTGCGCGCCGGGCGACGGAGACCGCCGCGGGGGCCTCGTTGTTCGCGGTCAGGCGGTACACCACGCGGTCCAGCGTGGGCAGAATCTCGGTGATGTCGAGCGTGCCGTCGGCGAACTGGCCGGTCAGGGCATACGACATGTCGGTGAGGATGCGTTCGACATCGGCGAGGTAGGCCGGTTCGGCGCCGGTGAGCACGGCGCGTCCCGCCGGTGCGACGGCGTCCCAGACCTGCTGCCGCAGCCGCCCTCCCTCCGGCCCGCTGCTTGCGCGGTGGTACGCCTCCAACATGCGGGGATTGCGCTCCCACGGCTCGAAGACGCAGCGGAACACGCGCATGAGGCCTTCGTGCAGCGTCTCATCCGGTGCCGGAAGGGAGAGTTCGGCGTAGCAGTGGTCCGCCATCCAGCGTTCGACCGCGGTCGCGACGAGCGCTTCGCGGGTCGGGAAGAGCTTGTAGATGGTCGCGAGGGAGACGCGGGCGCGGCGCGCCACCTCGCGGAGTTGGACGGCGTCGTACCCGCCGGACTCCAGCAGGCCGAGCACGGCGTCGACGATCGCGTCCGCGGTCTGCTCGTGACGGGGGGCCCGTGGAGTCTGTTGCCGAGGCACGCCTCATAGTAACGTCGTTTCTGGGTAACGACATTACTCAAGGGATGCGTGCGAACACCGAGAGGGGAACCACGTGGCTGTCTACGTCCTGGTGCACGGTGGAGGCCACGGCGGCTGGTGCTACCGGCGGGTCGCCCGGAGATTGCGCGAGGCCGGGCACGAGGTCCACACGCCGACACTGACCGGGCTGGGCGAGCGATCGCACCTGCTGCACCCGGGCATCGACCTCGACACACACATCCTGGACGTCACCTCGGTCCTGCACCACGAGGACCTCCGCGACGTCGTCCTGGTCGGGCACAGCTACGGCGGCATGGTCATCACCGGCGCCGCGGACCGCACCCCCGACCGCATAGGCCGCCTCGTCTACCTCGACGCCGCCGTACCGGGCAACGGGCAGTCGCTGCTGGACATCGCCGGACCGATCATCGAGGCGACCCGGCCGCTGGGCAGCGTCATCGACGGCACCGAAGTCGTTTTGATCCCCTTTCCCGAGGCCGGCACCTTCTACGGCGTCACCGACCCGGCAGACGTCGCCTGGATGGCCGACCGCCTCGCCGCGCACCCGTGGAAGTGCTTCGAACAGCCGCTGCGCCTCACCGACGAGGCCGCGCTGTGGGCGATCCCGCAGTACCACATCGTGTGCACGTCGACCCTCCCGACGCGCGACCCCGCCCAGGTCGCCCGCGCCCGCGGCGAAGGCCGCCTGTGGGACATCGACACCGGCCACGATCTGATGATCACCGAACCGAAGGCCGTCACCGACGCGCTGATCGAGGTGTTGGCTGCCTGAAGCGGCCACTCAGCGCCGCCTCGGGTCCTTAGAACCTGCCGGGCCCCCGCGCAGCCATGGCCCGACCCGGGCGGGGTCAGTGCGGGGCCCAGGTGGCCACCACGATGGAAGCCGGCTGCGGGAACGGCAACTCCGGCGATCGCTTCCATCGCGGCCCCGACGGCTCTGTACTCGGGGGCGGTCAACACGTCCGCGCGGCTTCCGCTCGTTCGCGTTGCCTCATGTGAATCCGGCGTCGCTCAGTGGGAGTTCGTGGCGTACGCGGCAACCGTGGCGACGGTGCCGGTCCGGCCGCCGGGGGCGTACGCCACGACCTCGATGACACGGAACGAGCGCCCGCCGTGCACCACGCGGGCCACGAACTCGATGCCGCCGGATATGTCCATCTGCCGCAGATAGGTGATCCGGGTGGACGAGAGCGCCATCTCCCCGCCGGCGGGCAGGAGGCACGAAGCCGCGAGCTGGGACGCCGCCAAGGCGACGCCTCCGTGCAACGCCCCGCTGCCGTTGGTCAGCCGGATGTCGCCGGGCACTCGCAGGCGCACGAGCTCGCCGTCCGCCACGGCCGATGTACCCAGCACCGCGAGCAGGGAATCGTGACAGGCGGCGTCCGGGGCGGCGGGACCGTCGGACACGACGCCGACCGTGGGCTGCAACGCCGCGGCTTCGGAGGCGAGTTCGGGCAGGAGCGGGATGTAGCGGCTGCGCAGCGTCATGACCGCGAGCGTCTGCGCGTCCGTGTCCTGCACGCTTCCGGTCACCAGCGCGCCGCGCGCGTGCGAGGCCACGATCGTGCCCTCGCTGGTGATCAGGCTCCCGTCGCAGGGCGGCGGCGCGACGTAGTCGACCGACAGTTCGGTGGTGACGGACCACCGCCCGTCAGGCTGGTGCCTGGCGCCCGCGATCCCCAGCGTGTCGTCGATGAGCACGGCCAGTGCCGCGCTGTGGGGAGCGCCGTCGGGGCCGCGCAGCCACGGGCCGGACGGCATCCATCCGTGCCAAAGCCCGTCGTGCGCATGGTTCGTCACCCGGACGCCGAACAGGCGCTCCGGTCTTCCGACGGGTGCGTGCGGCATCGCTGTCAGGTCGTATTGCGCGGTCACGACGGCTTCCCTCCCCGAGCCGGGCGGGCCCCGGTGCCGCTGCCCGGTTGGCGGGGGTGGCTGTCGCCGTCGGCGATCGGTCGCCTCTCACTGCGGCACATTGCGACCACCCCGCAAGAAAGATCATTCTCCTGGGTGAGAGTAGCATTCTCCGCAATGCCGCCCGTCGGCGCACGTACGCCGCGGAGGGGCGGCCACAGGCAAACGGAACGCCCGGCCGGGTGGTCCCGGCCGGGCGTTCCGTTATTTGTTCATCCCTGTGTCAGCCCCACCTGCACAGGGCACCGCGTCACGACGCTCAGATGTTGACGCCGTGGGCGCGCAGGTACGCCAGCGGGTTCACGTCCGAGCCGTAGCTCGGGGTCGTGCGCACCTCGAAGTGCAGGTGCGGTCCGGTGGAGTTGCCGGTCGAGCCGGCCAGGCCGACCTGCTGGCCGGTCGCGACCTTCTGGCCGACGGAGACCGACAGCGAGCTCAGGTGGCCGTACTGGGTGTACTTGCCGTCGGCGTGCTTGATGACGATCTCGTTGCCGTACGCGCCGCCCCAGCCGGCCTTCACGATCGTGCCGGACGTGACGGCCTTCACCGGGGTGCCGGAGGCGGCGGAGAAGTCCTCACCGGTGTGGCCGTTCGACCACAGCGAGCCGGAGTTGCCGTACGAGCCGTGCGGCGCACCCGACACCGGGCGGACGTAGCCGCTCGACGAGGTCTCCTGGCTGGAGGCGGCCTTGTCCGACGCGGTCGCGGTCGTGGTGGCCGCGGACGACGCCGCAGACGACGCCGAGTTCGACGCGGACGCGGAAGCCTTGCCGTTCAGGGTGAGCTTCTGGCCCTGGTGGATCATGTTCGGGTTGCCGCCGATGACGCTGCGGTTGTCCTGGTACAGCTTCTGCCAGCCGCCGGCCACGTCGTGCGTGTTGGCGATCTTGGAGAGCGTGTCACCGGCGACCACGGAGTAGGTCGCGGCAGTGGTCTGCGCCGCGGCCGGCTTGCTCGACTGGGTCGCCTGCGCGCCGGACGCCGACGCGTTGTCGGAGCCTGCGGACGAGGAGGCCGCGGACGAGGAGGCCGACGAGGCGGCGGCCACGGGCTTGGCGGCCGAACCGGTGTCGATGGACGGCGTGCCGCTGTTCTTGGTCAGGCCCGCCTTGACGGAGCAGACCGGCCAGGCACCCGGGCCCTGAACCGCGAGGACCTTCTCGGCGATGGCGATCTGCTGGTCCTTCGTGGCGAGGTCGGCGCGCGGCGCGTACTGCGTGCCGCCGAACTCCTGCCACGTCGAGTTCGTGAACTGGAGGCCGCCGTAGAAGCCGTTGCCGGAGTTGATGGACCAGTTGTTGGTGGACTCGCACTGAGCGACCCTGTCCCACGTGCTCACCGAGGCGGCGGACGCGCTGGTCGCGCCGAGCATCGGGAGGGCGATCGCGGCGCCGGTGACACCGGCGGCGACGGCGATGGACTTGCGGTTGCTCAGAAGGTTGCGGGTCGCGGACAGCATTAAGCGATTCCTCTCCCACGCCTGCGAGGTGAGCTGTCGGATTCGGGCTGGAGTTGCCCGGCCGCGCCGCCCACGCCCTGATCAGGACGTTTTTGGCACGGCTTCACCCCAAGCCGTCCCGGTCGTACGGAAGTACGTCGCCGGTCCGGCGAATTTCACCTGGTTCCCCCGCTTCTGCCGTGACTGGTTCTCAGCAGTCCCGTCTCGACCGGCGGCAGAATTCGGCGTTCCGGTGAGCGGGGTCGGCGTTGCACCGACGACCACGAAGCTAGACAAACACCCGGTTACAACACAAATCCCTTGGAACCGAAGAAAGTTCAATGAAATTCGGGAATAGGGAATAAGTCACGCTCAGTAGCGTTGTCTCGCCCTCTCCGCAGTCAAAATGACACTTTGCGTGTTCGGGGCGATGCGGGAAGTCGGGATCCGCTACTCGCTGTGCCACGGCGATGCGTTCAAGTAGTTTTGCAAAGGAAACGTAAATTGCCCCGGTTCGGTCGTTTTGTCGCTCGGTGGATGGGAAAAAAGGGCCGAACACCGCGCGTCGGCGCCTGCGCGCGGAGGGGGGTCCGCAGGTGACGGGATGGGGCCGGTACAGGGGCGTTGACCTGGGGTTTCCTTCTCGCCGCCAATACTGCGGTCTGCGGTTTGCCGTCTGCGGTTATGGTCCCGGTCTGCGGGCCGCGTGCGGTCCGCGCCGGTGCGGCTAGACGGAGGCCGAGGTCGGGCCGGAGTATCCAGCCACCATGGCGACCGTGCCCGGCTTGCCCGACGGTCCGTGGGACACGACCTCGATCAGGCGGAAGCTCCGGCCACCGTGCACGACCCGGGCGACGAAGCGGGTTTCGCCGGTGATCTCCAGCGCGCGCAGGTAGCTGATGCGAACCGAAGCCAGGGACATGCCGTCCTCCGGGCGCAGCCAGTGCGAGGCGGCAAGCTGGGTCGCGCACAGGGCGATGCCGCCGTGCATGACGCCACTGGCGTTCGTCAGGATCTCGCGGCCGGGCACCCGCAACGACGCGGTGTCTCCGTCGACTTCCAAGGACGCGTCCAGCATGGCGAGCAGCGACTCGCGGTACGGCGGCTCCGACTCGCGCCGTGGTTCCGGCAGTGCCGCGGTCGTCGGGGCCGTCGTCGCGTCGGGGGTGAACAACTCCTGGAGGTCGCGGGGAACGGTGGTGGTGAACCGACTGCGCAGGGTCGCGAGTGCGAGCGTGCGGTCGGCGTCGTCCCGTACCGTCCCGGAGACCAGGACCCCCGTCGGCTGCGCGGACACGACCGAGCACTCGCTTTGGATCGTCTGCCCGTCGCACGGCGGCGGCGCGGTGTAGTCGACGGAGAGCTCGGTGGTCACCGGCCACAGCTCGTCGGGCCGGTGCGCGGACGTCGCCCTCCCCAGCGTGTCGTCGATGAGCACGCCGAGAGCGGCACTGTTCGGGGATCCGTCCGGGCCGGTCATCCAGGGACCTGACGTCATCGTCCCGCGGCTCCCGCCGTCGACCGGGGTGATCGCGGCGCCGAAGAGGGTCATCGGCCCACGGCCGCGCCGGATGAGCGGTGCCGCGAGGTCGTGGTGCGCAGTCATGGAGATGTCCTGGTTCCCTGGGGCGGTCCTACCGCCGACCGATGCGGCCCCGCCGTGTTGCCGTACGCTGCCCGGCGCGCCGACGTCCCCCAAGAGAACGTCATTCTCGCGCACGAGAGAGTCATTATCGCAGGTGCGGGGCCGGGCGTGAGCGAAGGGTCGGCGCGCAGGCTCCCGCCCCCTGCGCGCGTTCAGCGAAAGCCCACGCTCCCGGCTGTGACCCGACCGTCTCGCCCGCGCGGTCGCCGCGGCGGCCGACGGCAGGGCGCGGCGGTCAGTAGCCTGGTGGCCCGGTCAACCACGTATGGCGCACAGGGGGTTCGTTCCATGACGGAAAACCGCGTGGCGGTCGAGGAGCGGGTCCGCCGCGACTGGGGTCTGGAACTGCCCGAATCAGTTTTCCGCTACCACGCGTTCCTGACCTCTCTGGGACCGGCTGAGAAGCGGGCGCTCGACGACATGGAACTGCGGCCGTTCGGCATCATGGACGTCTTCGCGAACCCGGACGCGCAGCCTGCCGACGGCATCGACGTGCGCGTACACGGTCGCTACTACCTCGACCCGCCCGAGTTCCTGACGTTCATGCACGGAGGTTCGGACGGCCTCCACTTCGGGCTGTGGTTCGACGACGGCCGCACCTGCTCCGGCGTCGCGTCGTACTACACCAACGACGCCGGCGACCTCGACATGACGTCGTCCACACCCCTGGAAGCGGTCCGCGCCCGACTCGAACTCTCGTGGCGCGACCTGCACGACTACTACGACGGCGACGAACTGGCGGAACGGAAGGCCAAGTTGGCGTCGGTACGCGACGCGCTGACCGCGTACGAGACCGCCGACCGCACCGAGACCGGCATCGAGTACTCGAAGAAATACAGCTTCGTGGTACCGCCCGTCCTCCCCGACCGCATCACCACCCTCGACGGCGGTGGCGCGCTGGCAACCGGCGAGACGACCCTGCGGCGCCCACCCCAACACCGCACCGACCCCGCCTACTTCGCGGACGTCGTCTTCAAGGTCATCCGCGACCCCGAGGCCCTCCAAGCCGCCGTCACCGAGGCGAAAAACCGCTGCGCCGCAGGCGACCCCGCCGAAGCCCTGGCCCTCGGCCGCGACCTCCACTGGGCCTCCGGCCGCGACCCGCTCCGCGAGGCCTACGCCCACGAACTCCTGAGCGCGGCCTACCAAGCCCTGGGCCGCCCCGCCATCGCAGCCATCGCCGACGCCCACCACCGCCACCGCAACCTGCGGAGTGTGCAGGTCCTTTAGCCCCGCAAGGGAGCGCAACTCCGATATCGGTGGCGTAGTTGATGGCGACGAGACCTGCCCCGCAAGCCCCGTGACACCACATCCGCCGACGTCGGCGCCCCGGCCTCGAACGTGGTCGGAAGGAGCCCGAAGGAGAACTGCCCCTTAGCACTTGGGACCGTTGGCCGGCGGGCCTGCCGCCTCCCTCGCCCGTATCCACCTGGATTCCACGGCGTAGAACGTCGCGGCCGACTTTGGCGGGGAGTGGTACCGTTTTCTCGTACCAGTGTGGTACGAGAAAGTCGTACTCGATCACAGTGGAGTGTCCAAGTGAGCATCAGCGCCAGTGAGGCCAGGGCGAGCCTGTTTCCGCTCATCGAGCGCGTCAACACCGACCATGAGCCGATAAGAATCACCTCGCGCGCGGGCGACGCCGTCCTGATGTCCGCGGACGACTACGACTCGTGGCAGGAGACCGTTTATCTCCTGCGCTCGCCCGAGAACGCGCGGCGGCTCATGGAGGCCGTCGCCCGGGACAAGGCGGGCGAATCCGAGGTCGTCCGGACCATCGACGAGCTCAGGGAACTGGCCGGGGGGGAGGCGTGAGGGGTATTCACTTCGATCCCGCCGCTTGGGAGGACTTCTTGTTCTGGCTCGCCTCGGATCTCAAGGCGGCCCGTCGCATCACACGCCTCGTCGCCGAGATCCAGCGCACCCCGTTCGAAGGCATCGGCAAGCCCGAACCACTCAAGGGCGATCTCACGGGCTATTGGTCGCGCCGTATCGACGACGAACACCGCCTCGTCTACCGCGCGGACGACAAAGAGGTGAAGATCCTCAAAGCCCGCTACCACTATTGATTGCGGATATTCCGGGCCCCCGGTGAGCCGGCGCGTCGGAGCGGGCAGGGGATCGGCCTCATCGCGCGAACGGCGCCTCCCCCCGACGCACAACGTGGTCGTTGGCCTTCAATACTCACCGTGCCGCCTCTACCACCCTCGCAGCTTCAACTGCGCGCGCAGGGCGGCTTCCGACCGCTCGGCTTCGTCCAGCAGCGTTGGCCCCGGAGGAATGCAGTAGCCGTGCCGCGCTCCCTCCCTGTCAGTCTGTGGTGAGACACCCGGTATGCCGGGTTATCCTTCCTGGGCGAGACAGGAGCCCCACCCCAGATGACCAGCACGAACGGCCCGATAGCCGAGTCCGAGGATCCGGCGCCGAGACCGACCCGCCGCCGCTTCTCCCCGGAGTACAAGCTGCGCGTGGTCGCCGAGTACGACGCCGCCCCGGCCGGGGAGAAAGGCGCGGTCCTGCGCCGTGAGCGGCTGTACCACTCCCACGTCGTCGAGTGGCGGGCCGCTCGGGATGCCGGGGGCCTGACCGCGTTGACGGACCGGCGCACCAGCCCGGCGAGGCCGAAGAAGGCAGCGGAAGAAGCGGAGTTGGAGCGGCTGCGGAAGAAAGTCGCCCGGCTGGAGAAGGACCTGGCCAAGCGCGATGCCGCGCTGCAGGTCATGGGAAAAGCTTCCGCGCTCTTGGAGTTGCTTGCCGAGAGCGCGGACTGACCCACGCTGCCGAGCCGGTCGTGGACGAGGCGTTCACCGGCCTGCAGACCGAGCTGGGCACCGCGGCGGCCTGCCGGCTGACCGGCCGCCCGCGTGCGACGCACTACCGTCGCCTGCGGCCGAGCCCGCCGGTGGAACCGAAGCCGCGTCCGGCACCGCCGTCAGCCCTGTCGGCGGCCGAACGGGCCGCCGTACTGGCGCTGTTGAACCGGCCGGAGTACGCCGAACTGCCGCCCGCCCAGGTCTGGGCGCGGGAACTGGATGCCGGCACCTATTGGTGCTCGCCCTCGACGATGTACCGGATCCTGCGGGCCGCCGGGCAGAACGGCGACCGCCGCCGCCAGGCCACCCACCCGGCCAAGGTCAAGCCGGAGCTGGTCGCCGACGGCCCCTCGCAGGTGTGGTCGTGGGACATCACCAAGCTCCGCGGGCCGGGCAGAGGCGACTGGTACCACCTGTATGTCCTGATCGACATCTACAGCCGCTACGTGGTCGGCTGGACCGTCGCGGCCCGCGAAGACAGCGCGCTGGCCGAGGAGTTGATCCGCACCGCGATCGACCGCAACGGCACCGTGCCCCACACCGTGCACGCCGACCGGGGCACCTCGATGACCTCCAAACCGGTCGCCCAGCTTTTGACCGACCTCGGCGTGACCCGTTCGCACTCCCGGCCCAGGACCTCCAACGACAACCCCTACAGCGAGGCCCACTTCAAGACCATCAAGTACAGCGGCGACTTCCCCGAGCGGTTCGGCTCGCTCCAGCACGCCCGCGCGTGGTGCGACGGCTTCCTCACGTACTACAACCACGAGCACCGGCACTCCGCGATCGGCCTGCACACCCCGGCCAGCGTCCACTTCGGCACCGCTGAGCTGGTGCGTCAACAGTGAGTGGTCACCCTCGCCCAGGCCTACGCGGCACACCCCGAACGCTTCGGCCGCCGACCCCAACCACCGACACTGCCCACAGCCGTATGGATCAACGAACCCCGGACCGACACAGAACACCAGAAACAGAACTCATAGCCTCAAACTGTCTCATTTGACTTGACAGCTTCCGGCTCGTGGAGATTGATGCCCTCGTAGCCGTGTGGCTTGGCGTCAGTGCGAACGCACTCACCGCCATGTATCGGTCTCGATTTCCGATCCTTCAAGAATTTGACAGTGTTACGTGGTTCGACTCTAACCAGCGCAAGATTGATGGTAATAGGTACACCTATGGCCATGGCTAGACGAAGGAACACTACGAGCAACTTCAGGAATTTCTGAAGTCGCAAGGTAGAGCGCCAGTCCCCGACGGCTACACCGCGCCCTTCTACAAGGCCGATCGCGAGCGCGAGATGCGGGGGCTCACGCCGTGTTCCAAGCTCGCCTTGATGCCGCGATTGCTGCCGGGCGCTGGGATCCGGTGACGCAGACGGATCCTCGGAAGAAGAAGTAGCAAGGCGGTCGCGGCGTC
>NZ_JBPKBI010000007.1:45434-92445 GCF_051388935.1 Yinghuangia sp. YIM S10712 | reverse complement strand
CCCCCCCCCCCCCGCCTTCGCGTGGGCTGAGTATGCGTCAGTTTGTCGGGGCCGGCTCCTTAATACTCCAGCCGCACTTCGTGATCACGTACTGAGTCGTGCCTGGTAGTGGGCTTTTCGGGCTCGGGCTTGGTGTTGTCTGCGCCAGTCGGACCAGGCCAGGACGAGTGTTGCGGTCGTTGCCGGTGTGAGGAGTAGGGCGCCGACCAGGCGGCGGATTTCGTTGACGGTCAGCCTGATCCGGCCGCTGCCGGGGTCGTCGGGTTGTTCGGCCGCGGCGACGGCGAGGATGGCCAGGGCGAGCATCGTGAGGGTGATGTGGCGGTTCCAGGAGCGGTGGTTGCGGACTTGGTAGTGGTCCAGGCCGACGCAGCCTTTCGCGGCCTGGAACAGCTCCTCGATGGACCAGCGGATCCCGGCGACCCGCACCAGCGCGGGCAGCGGGACGGGTTCGGGGGTGAAGCAGCGGTAGAACGCCATTTCGCCGGTGGTGCGGTTGCTTCGGATGAGGAGTTGGCGGCGGTGTCCGTCGCCGTCCAGGGCGATCCACGCCCAGCGGTAGCGGCGCGGACCCTTCGCGCCGTCGCCGGCGCTGTGGGTGTGCCATGCGGAGGCCGGCAGCGCGGCGGCGGCCTTGTCCGCCCTGACCGGGGTGCGCCCGCCGTTGATCCGCACCCGGGTCGAGCAGGCGACGGCGAGGACGTAGCCGACACCGCGGTCCTCCAACTCGCCGCGCAGGCGGGGGTCTTGGCCGTAGACCTCGTCGCCGGTCACCCACCGCGCGGGGACGCCCGCGTCGAGGGCGGCGGCGAGCATGTCCGCGGCGAGGCGCGGCTTGGTCGCGAACACCGCCTCGGGCGGGATCCCGGCCGCCTCACGGCGGCCGGGATCGTCGCACCAGCCGTGTTCGGGCAGGTAGAGGCGCCGGTCGATCAGCGCGCGACCGTGTCTGGAGGCGTAGGCGAGGAACACCCCGACCTGGCAGTTCTCGATCCGTCCGCCGGTCCCGGAGTACTGCCGCTGCACGCCCGCCGAGTGCATGCCCTTCTTCAGGAAGCCGGTCTCGTCGACGACGAGCACCCCGCCGGGGTCGCCGAGGTGTTCGACGGCCAGGTCGCGTATGTCGTCGCGGACGCCGTCCTCGTCCCACCGGGCCGAGCGCAGCAGCCGCTGCATCGCGTCCGGCCGGTGGTGCCCGGCCTGCTCGGCCAGCCACCAGCAGTTCTTCCGCTCCACCGACGACAGCAGCCCGGACACGAACTCCCGTGCCGTCGAACGCGGTTCAACCCGGAAGAACCGACCCGCCACCCGTGCCATCACCTCGTCGAACCGCACACTCCAGCGATCAACGTCCACTAATCTGTGGCCCGCGGCCACCGCCTGATCAGATCGAGTCCACACACCTCGCCAAGATCACGCGGTGGCCGCACCGGTTCCCGAGGCCATCACGAAGTGCGGCTGGAGTACTAATTCGTCCTTTCTTGGCTCGCTATGCTGCCTATCGGGGGTCGCGTTGACGCGTACGTCGCCAGCTCCGCTCGACGCAACATCCACGGGAAGAGACGGGGGAACAAGCGGGAATGTCCCAAGGATTCGAGGTGAGCCCCGCCGAACTGGCGACGGCACACACCAAAGTGACCGAAGCCGCCGCAGTCGCCCGGAACGCGGGCTCCGGCATCGCGGCGGTGGGCCGAGCCAAGACGAACACCGCCACTGCCCAGTCCTCCCTGGAGCGCCAACTGTCGCGTCTCGCCGACGAGCACGGGTTGGTCGCCCGTGACCTGGACCGCCTGGCCGTCTCGGTGTCCGCGAACGTCACCGGTTACACCCAGGCGGAAGTGACAAATAGAGCGTCGATGCAAACCATCCGCGACGTGCTGGGATGAGGCGCTCATGGCCGCTCCTCAGGACGTCATCCCAGGAGATCCTGTCGGCCTCCAAACCGTCGCCGATCAGGTGTTGATCGCGGCGCTCGGAGCCGCGCGCAGTGCTCAACTGCTCACTGAGGTGGGTTCCTCCACCACCGGCTGGCAGGGACAGGCAGCGCAAGGGTTCCGCGAGTCGTTGGCGGCCTCCGGAGCTCGGCTCGGTCAACTCGACACGCAGGTCGGGCACTTCGTCACCACTGTCTACGCCTACGCGGAAGGATTGCGAGAGGCGCAGAACATCGTGTTGCGGTGCCTGGAGATCGCTGATGCGTTCGGGGTGCCCTGGACGGAAGTCGAGCGTGCCGCATTCGAGCCGACAGTGCTCGACAAGCTGCCGGCCGGCGCCGGTACCGAGGCCGAGCTGCACACCCGCGCCGGGTTGGTCGCGGAGTTCCAGGACACCGTCGTGAAAGCTCGGCTCAGGGCGATGCGAGCCAACGTCGACTTCGTCGATGCCATGCGCGTCCCGTTGTCGGAGATCCAGCACCGCTATCAGGTATCTGACGACTGCGTCCAGAAGGCCCCGTTCGAAGCGAACTTCGTCGAGGACCGCGTTCCGCAGCTCAACGGATACCGCCCCGGGAACGAGCAGGCGATGATCTTGGATCTGAGCAGCGAAGAGCGCGCGAAGTACATGCTCATCTCCAACCAGGCCTGGGAGGAATGCCGAAAGCGCTTCCCCGGCCAGGGTGAACTCGACGGCTACGCCGACGCGTTCTGGCACTCGTACTGGAACGCCCTGTTGGCCAGAAATTTCGGCCAGGAGTGGACAGAGAAGTACACAACTGCACACGAGATGGTTGTCGACAAGTCAGCCGCCGATCAGAAAAGCGAATCGATGGACCTCCACAACAATGAAGTCGGCCGGACCGTTGCCGCCGAGATGGCGGGCAAGCCGCTCGACGAGGTCGCAAACGCGATCGAATTCGCGGTCAGAAGCGGCCGAACGGTGGTGGTGGGGCAGGACGGCAACCTCTACTACAGCGACCAAGTCGCAGCGGACGGGACCATCCGTGCGGACAGGGAGGGCAAGACACCCTCGTACGATCTCCCGTGAGCACCGGCGAGCGGGAGAGCTTTCGCAGCAGGTTCGGCCCTGTGCTACAGGGCATTGTGCTGGGGCTTGTCCTTACCCCTATCGTGCTGTTCGGAGCGCTCTACGTCTTTTCCGATGGTTTCCGGGAACTCGTCCGCAGCGAGCGCGAATCCAATCGGGATAATCGCTTCCATCACCGCGCGTACGACGAACTTTGCGAAGACGGTTCGCTGTTGCTCGCCGATGTGGCGGGCTTCGCGTGGGACGAGGTGTATCTCGACGCCGACGAATCCTGGCTGGTATCCCGATTCGGGAAGGAAGCCCAGATTCCGGCGGCGTCGGACGGCGGGCAACCCGGCTACGTCTTCGTCAAGGACGGAAAAGTAGTTCGTGTGATCCCGATCAGCGGCGCGTTGTACATCGAGCCCTCCAACCGCGCCTGGCCCCGAACCGTGCGCATCGAATTCGCACCGCCCACGTCGGAGGGCGGCATCACGTTGCCGGTGGTCCCGGTGGTTGGGCCGGTGGTTCCGGTCGACCCGGCTCTGGTCGCGAAGGGGTGCGGGGCGTTCGAGAGTTACCGGTGACGCCGCGTGGGGGTGGGGTACGCGGGACGGGTGGAGCAGGGGCGTTCGCGCACCTGTGAAGTTCGCTTCGAAGGCGCACCGGGTTTCGGTCGTCTTGCCATCACCGTGCCAGAGCTGCTCGCACTGTCGGCCCGGCCCTGAGGCAAGGGCGTCGACATCTGCAAAGGAACATGCCCTTGGCTCAACGTCGGCTTTTATTGATTCGAAGCCCGGTAGCGTGCCCGCAGTTCGTCGAGCAATACCGGGCCCTCGTCCGGTAGATGGGCGATCCAGAAACCCCATCCGCCACGGTGGCCTCCGCCGATGACCGCCTGCGCGGCCGGTGTGGGCGTCTCGTATTCCACGCCGTCGAGGACGATGTTGCCGTCGGCGTTCACGTGCGCCTCGGCCCGGTGGGACGACGGTTTGGGGGTGAGCCGTGTCCCGGCCTTGAGCAGCCCGCTCGTCAGCAGGTCGGCGATCGTGACCCAGGTGCTTTCGGAGGCCCGTTGGGCGGGCACGGCCCGTGTCGGTGCCGGGTACTCCGGCGCGTAGCCGCTGTCGCCGAGCTTCTCGAACGCGTCGCGGACGACCTCCGCGATGAGCTTCCGCCGTGCCGACAGGAAGTCGTCGTACGGCATGTTCTCCCAGTCTTCCGGAAGCGCGTGCCAATAGCGCTGCCGGGCGATGCGATCCTCGTCCAGGGGATTCGCGGCGAGCTGCTTGGGCCAATATTCCGACGGAGCCGAATCCGAAATCTTCAGGTTCACGTTCCACTCGACCAAGGCCATATTGGCGACCTGGTTGATCCGCTGGACCTCGCGAATGCCCTGCTTCTTCAGGTGGTTGCGCGGAAAGAGATGGTGCCGTTCGACGCCCTTGCGCAGCAGGATCGCCGGATCGAGGCGGCTGCGGATCTTGCCCGTCGACAGCAACGTGTCCGCGTCGAGGATGTTGAGCGCGGCCGTGTACGCCAGCCAGGCGGGAGGCCTGGCGCTCGACGCGTCCAGGCGGTTCGGCAGTGCGATCCGCCAGAAATCGGGTGTCAGGGTGTCGTCCACGATGCGGTTCAGCGCCGCCACGTAGCCGGCGGGGTCCCCGGCGGTGACGCCCTGAAGTCGGTGGAAATCCTGTTCGACCTGCGTCTCGAAGGATCCGGAGTAGCGTCCTGTCAGCTGCGCCATGAAGAACCACCGGGCGATCACTTCCCGAAGGCGGTCCACCGGAACGCCGTATTCCACGCGACCGAGGAGCCACATGACGTAGCTGAACACCACGGCGTTCTCGGAAGAGATCATCGCCCCGCCGCGGAAGCCCGCGCGTTCGAGGCATTGCAGGAACTCGTGCCAGTTCGTGAGGTCGAGAACCTGTTTCTGGGTGGCTTCCAGGCGCTCGAACCGCTCCTGTCGCAGCGCCGGGGACAGTTCACCCGTCTCCGCATCGCGACCGCGCAGCACCGCGTACACCTGCTTGAGCACCGCGCGACGCAGCGCCACCGCGGTGGTCACCCGCAGCAGTTGGTCCGGTTCGGGCTCGATATGCCAATTGAACGGGGAGGCCCCGGTGAGCGACGGCTGCCGGGCCGCGTCGCAGAACGCCTCCAGGTCGCGGCGGCCCTGCTGCCAGTGCACCGACATCAGAGTCAGGATGAAGTCGGCCTGCTTGAGCTGGACTCCGTTGTTGTTGATCCGTACGAAGATCTCCGCGACCTGCTCCGCGTCGACGGCCTCATTCAGCTCGACGATGCGGAACAGATAGCCGCTGAGCGCCTGGACTCTGCTCAAGGCGACCCCGAGATGGCTGCTCTCGGACTGGTCGAGCGGTCGCTTCGTGACCAGGCGGGTGAGGAACTTGCGCTCGACCTCACGGGGTTCGCTCTCGTTCCAGAGCGCGCTGATGTCCGGCAGGCACTCCGGGTCGTTGTCGGTGGCCGCGTCCGCAACGGCGAAGGTCTCGTCCTTGGGGCGGAACGCGATACGGATCGGCCCCCTGGAGAAGTCTTTGCGCACGACATGCTCGCCGGTCAGTACCGCGTACAAGGCCGTGAGCCGCTGTTGCCCGTCGACCACGAGGAACCGAGGGGAGCGTTCCTTGCTCTCGGTCCCGATCTGCCGTGCGGCGGCATCGGCGCCGGTCTCCCAGAACAGCAGCGATCCGATCGGGAAGCCCTTGAGCAACGAGTCGAACAGATCACGGACTTGCGCTGCCGACCACACGAACGGGCGTTGCAGCTCGGGAAGCGCGATCTCGCCGCGTTTGATGTTTCTTACGAGGTGCGAGATCGGATCCGTCGTCTCACTGAACAACTCCTTGCCCACGCGCAAGGCCCCCTTTGATGATGCGCCGGAAAGCGTGAGGCTAGTGCACGTGGGCCGTTCGCGAAGGTGCTTCGTGTCCTTCCGAAGGTCTGGTGTGAGGCCATGGAGTTTTCTGCGCCTGGCAGTTCGCGACTGTGGGTGTAGTCCGGTCCGGCCTGCGGTTGACGCAAACGAGTGACGGCGTCGAGCGCGTCCACGAAGAGCCGAGCACCCGATGAGGCCTGTGGGCACACCGACCCACGGCGTGATCCCGTTGGCCTAGGCTGTGTGGCCGGGTGCGTCGGCGGCTTGCGGGGGATGCGTGGCGGAGAGGTTGGAACCCGGTGATCCCGAGGTTGTCGGGCCGTTCCGGTTGATCGCGCGACTCGGTGCCGGCGGGATGGGCCAGGTGTTCCTGGGGGTGTCGGGGGCGGGGCGGCAGGTGGCCGTCAAGCTCATCCATCCCGACATCGCCCGGCGCCCCGGCTATCGGGAGCGGTTCCGGCGTGAAGTGGCTCTGGCGGAGAAGGCCGGTGGCTTCTGGACGGCACCCGTGGTCGACGCCGATCCCGATGCCGAAACGCCCTGGGTGGCCAGCCAGTACGTCCCCGGCGTGCCGCTGGAAGACCACATCACCGCGCACGGCCCCATGCACGGGCCGTCCCTGTGGAGGCTCGGCGCGGGGCTTGCCGAAGCCCTTGTGCCGTTCCATCGCGTCGGGCTGGTCCACCGCGACCTGAAGCCGTCGAACATCATCCTGGTCGAAGACGGGCCGCGCGTCATCGACTTCGGCATCTCGAAGGCTCTCGAAGAGGGAGACGGCACACCGTTGACGGCCACAGGGGCCGTGGTGGGGACGCCCGGCTTCATGTCGCCGGAACAAGCGCTCGGGGACAAGGTCGGGCCGCCGACGGACATTTTCTCGCTCGGTGCCGTTCTGGTGTTCGCGGCCACCGGACACCGTCCGTTCGGCGGCGGCTCGGTGCACGCGCTGCTGTTCCGCGTGGTGAGCCAGGAACCACAACTGACGGGCGTACCCGAGGACTTGCTGCCACTGGTTCGGCAGTGCCTCGCCAAGCAACCTGCGGACCGTCCGACTGCGGTGTCCCTCGCGACGGTTTTCGCGCAGGGTGGCGAGGCGGTCCAGGCGGCCGGGGGTGCGGACGTTCCGCCTGCGGCACTTGGCATCGGACAGCCCGCGGCGCCTCCGGTCGACATCAGCCAACAGGCACACCCGCGCGCCGATCCGGGGCCGGATGCCGAGACGCGACGGGTCGCCGCAGCCGCGACGACATCGGAGACGCAAGGGGTCCCACCCCCGCCGCCGACGCGCGCGCTTCCGTCCGAGCCGACGGCCGCGGCCGTGTCCGTACGCGGAACCGCGCCCGCGCCTCCGCCGAATCCGCCCTCCGTCGCGCCCGCGCCGACCGGGCACGAATTCGCCGTGGAGGACGGCGGGGGAGCCGTCTTCCGGCGCCGGCTGCGGCGCCCCGCTTTGTGGTCGTTGTTCTTCATCACCGCGTTCTGGGTGCTCTTCGCGGTGTTGGGGGAGCCGGTGGCGGGTCTGTTCGTCGGTTGCTTTTTCTCCGCCTTCGGGTTCGTGCCGAGGTTGATCGGAGCCCTGCCTCTGCTCGTGCGCGGTTCCCTTGACCTCGGGCGCCAAGGGATCATGATGCGGCTCGGTGACAGTACGTTGTCGGTGCCGTGGCGGGACGTGTCACACGTGTCCTACAAGCGCGATGGCTTGTCGCTCAGGCTGGCGGTCACGCTCGCCGCCGATTCCGCCGTGAGTGTGCCGGGCCCGCTGAGGCGTCCCGGGACGAAGGACCCGCACGAAGCGGAGTATCTCCTGCTCTCCTGGAGCGAGGACGAGGCCCACGAGCGTGCGGCCTGGTTGCACACCGCGTTGGCGTCGTTCGCCGGCGCCGCGTTCCGGGCTGCCGAGCGGTAGAGAGGCGCGAGGTCGGGGTGACCGGTGAGGCCAACGAGGCGGTCCCCCTGGCGAGATCCAACCGGACGGCTAGGCTCTCCCGGTGGTCTTGGTGGAGGGGGCGAGGACGGTGCGCGGTCGGGGGAGCACTTTCGGGTGGGGGTGGCGGCGCCGGAGTGCCCGCGTCCGACGGGGCGCTGGGGATGTGGTCGACCGCCGCGTTTCGCTTCGTAGCGGGACGGCGGTGACCGCGCCGTGAGGCCCACGCTCGAAGCACGCGCGCTGAAGGCGAGCCTGCTGCAATACCTGTCGACGACATACGCGCTTACCGACGAAGGCGTGCGCAGCGCGCTCGAAGCGTTCCTCGGGGACGACGAACAGGGCATGTTCCGTGGGCCGTTCCTGCGGATCCGCACGCCGTTCGCGCGGGCGGACGACGGGTGGCGGGAGTTGCTGGAGTGGGTGCCGCCGGGGTTCTCGCCGTACGCACACCAGGCGCTCGCGTTCGAGCGGTTGTCGTCGCTGGGCGGCCGTACTCCGCAGGGCACCTTGGTCACGACCGGTACCGGGTCGGGAAAGACCGAATCGTTCCTTCTGCCGATCCTGGACCACTGCCTGCGTGAGAAACGTGCGGGTCGGTTCGGCGTCAAAGCTGACCGACGAACGCCGGTCGTTCCTCGTCCTGTTCGACACTCTCCCCGGGGGCACCGGCTATCTGCACCGGCTCACCGACCCGGACGCCTTCCTCGCCACCCTCCTCGCGGCCCGCGACCACCTCCTCCACTGCCCGTGCGCCGGCGAGGGCCGCAACGCCTGCCACCGGTGCCTGCTGCGCTACAGGCCGGAAGCGCACGCCGAGCAGGTCTCCCGCACGGAAGCGCTGTCGCTGGTCGAGGAGTTGCTGTTCAAGGACGCGGACTCCGAGACGGTGGACGGGTGGGCCACAACCGACGTGCCCAGCACGCGGGCGGTCGGGCTGGACGCGCAGATCGAATCCGACCTGGAGGCGCGGTTCCTCGCCCTGCTGCGCAGGTGGGCCGACGTCAGCGACGACGCGGTCCTCGACGAGACGGGCCGGGCGAGCGGGCACCTGCGCATCCGCACCGACCGCGAAGTCGTCCACTGGCGGCTGACCGCGCAGGAGCGCATGCACCACACGCGCACCGACTTCACGCTCACGCGCGCCGACGGCCCCGCGCCGAGCGTCAAGGTCTACCTCGACGGCCGTCGGTTCCACGCCGGCGCCGACCACGACGCGCCGGCCCGCGACGCGGCGGCACGCACCCGGCTGCGCGCCGACGGCCACACCGTGTTCCAGCTCACCTGGTACGACCTGGAACTCTTCGAAGGGCGAAGCCGGTGCGCCGATCCTGTATGGCCGCCGTACGCGGGCATCGGACAAGACGCGGCGAAGACGGCGTACGAGCACTTCGGCGGCAACCGCGCGGAGTTCGCCGACCTGGTGTTCGCCAACCCGGTCGCCACGGCCTGGAATACCAGCTCCTCGCCATCGTCACCGCGAGTGACGGCATCGTCCCGCGCGCGGCCATCGAGCGCTACCGCACCGACGACCCCGCCCGCTACCGCCGCGAACGCCGCAAGGCTCGCTCCCTGCTCTTCGTCGCCACCACGCGTGCCCGCGACGCCCTGTCCATCTCTTGGCACGGCCCGCCGAGTCCCTTCCTGCCCCGCGAACGCGGGTGATCGGACCGGAGCCACGCTGAGCCGGCCGACGCGGCGAACTCAGCGACCAAGGCGATTGCCGGTCTCACCGCTCGTCAGCGTCCGGAGCGTAAGCCGACCCTGGGGACAACTGCGCTGCTAGCGTTGCCGGTTGATCGAAGGGGCGGTAGGTCGTGACATCGACTGTGTTTCGTGTCGGCGGGGATCTGGAAGTGCGCAGGCTCGGGTTCGGGGCCATGCGGCTGCCGACGGAGCCGGGGCCGGCGCGCGAGGGGTCGCTCGCGGTGGCTCGGCGGGCCGTGGAACTGGGCGTCACTCTGATCGACACCGCGTACCTGTACGGCGGCGGCGCGAACGAGGAGCTGTTGGCCGAGGCGCTGTTTCCGTACCCGAAGGATCTGCTGGTCACGACCAAAGTCGGCGTCGCGCGGACGGGCCCGGCGGGTGAATGGAAGCTCGACGGGCGGCCGGCGGTGCTGCGCGATCAGGTCGAGCAGGCGCTGCGGCGACTGCGGGTCGAGCGGATCGAGCTGCTGCAACTGCACCGCGTCGATCCTGAGACGCCGCTCGCCGACCAGGTGGGTACGCTCCGCGACTTGCGTACGGAGGGCAAGATCGGCCGGATCGGGCTGTCCGAGGTCACCGTCGACGAACTCGCCCAAGCGCGGGCCATCGTCGACATCGCGAGCGTGCAGAACCGCTACAGCGTGCTCGACCGCGAACATGAGCCCGTCCTCGTGGCCTGCGAGGCGGCGGGCATCGCGTTTCTGCCCTGGCGTACTGTCGCCTGGGGCCAGGCCGGGGCGAGCGCCGAGGTCGCCGCGGTCGCGGCCGAGTTCGGCGCCACCCCCACACAGGTCGCGCTGGCCTGGCTCCTTGGCCGCTCGCCGGTCATCCTCCCGATTCCGGGCACCGCGAGGATCGACCATCTGGAGGAGAACCTCGCCGCGGAACGCGTCCACCTGAACCAGGACCACCGAGATTGCCTCGACCGCCTGAGCGCATCTGCATAGCTGCGGCGGGAGTTGCCGTGCGCCCGCCCCGAGGGATGTCACGGACCGGGCGCTCAGGGGATGAGAAGGGCGGGAGCACTCACCGACCGATGACGTTCAGCAGAACGTTCAGCACGACGTTCAGCACGGCGAGTAGGGCCCGGCGGAGCGTAGGCGGCGGTCCCGGCGATCGGCCACAACAGGTGGAGTACGCAGGCGGTTCCGCCTTTCGGCCAGGGGACATCGTCGACGCACGGGCGGAGAGTGAGGCTTGGGCGGGTTGCGGCGGGCATCATGCAGGGGAGGCGACGGACACCACGGGGGACGGCCATGCGCTTTCGCTGGTTCAGGGGATGGTCACCGTCGGTGTCGCTGCCCGGTCGGGCTGTGGGGCGGTGGGTTGTCTTCGTGCTCGGGCTGGGCGTGCTGATGGTCGCGCTTGTCGGTGCGGCCGATCCGTACCAGAAGACAAGGGAGTTCCGCGCGACCGTCAAGTGCGAGCGAGGCGGCGACTGTTTCGGCAGCGAGGCCGGCTCGATAGTCGGCCGACGTACGTACACGACGACGTCGACCGACTCGGACGGCCACACGACCACGACCACGCACTTCGAGGTCACGTGGCAGCGGGCGGACGGTTCCCGGCAGGGCCGCGACGTGTCTGCGGGCTTCTACAGGAAGGCCCAGGAGGGCGAACCGGCCACGCTGCGGCTGTGGCGGGACGAAGTCGTCGGTGTGGAGGTGATGGGTCGCGAGGAGTGGTTCCTGCCGGAGTCCGCCGAGTCGCTCGCCTTTTGGTTCCGACTGGCCTACTTCGGCATCGGTGTTCTGTTGTGGGCAGTGTTGTTCGGTTGGTGGGACGGCTTTTTCATGCTCTGCTTCCGCACCATCGCCTGGATGTTCACCGGCATCGTGCCCGTGCGGATAGCGACGGACGCCTTGGCCTACGGCCTGAACAGCGAGTCCGCTCCCATCGGCACGATCATCTTCGGCGTCTTCTTCACCGGGATCGCCGCCGTGATGCTGTTCGGCACCCTCCACCGTTCACGGTGGTGACCGACAACCGCCATCCGCACCTTGCGGAAGGCGACAAGCCCGCCGTGCGGTGCGGGAAGCCCCTCAGTTTCGTGGGTGTGATGTCCCGTCGACGGCATGGCTCTTGACGTGGTTCGTCGGGGGCCGTTCCAGTGGAGTGCGGGACTTGGCGAGGGGGTGCTCGGTGGAGGTCTTGGTGGTGTTGGCAATCATCGTCGTCGCCATTGTGGCGTTGAGCGGCGGTGGTGGCTCGGGCGGTGGTTCCGGTGGTGGGGGTGCCGGTTACGACGGTGGCAGCAGTTGCGGGGGAGGCTGCGGCGGTTGCGGGGGTGACTAGCCTGCGTGGGCCGAGTCGTCGGTTCTGACGCGGCGTCCGTCGCGGGGAGGGCACACTGCCGCGAGGCGGGACCGTGTGCCGCCGACCTTGGGCGAGTTGTGCCGACGCCGGGCCTGGGTGGCGGCTCTTCGTTCACGACCGAGGCCACCATTTGTCCGCTGGGGTGTCCGGCGGGGACAGTGCCTCGGCCAGTGCCGCGGCTGTCCTGTGGCGGGAGTCGGCGGTGTCGCGGGTGGTGCGGCTCAGTTCGATGTGGAGGAACGGGAGGCCGGCTTCGGCGGCGGTGTGGCCTTGGACGTTCGTCAGGGCGGCGAGGCGGGAGCACGCCGGGTTGTCGCTCGACCAGACGCGGCAGGTGCGCAGGTCGGCGGCTTCCAGGGCATCGGCGGTGCGGTGGGCGGTGGCGTCGGGGGTCGTTCTGCCGGTGGCGACGACGACGTCGGTGTCGGGGACCGTGTCGTCGTGGAAGCCGTGGATCTGGACGGCGGGTACGCGGCGGCGGGTGAGTTCGCCCGCGAGGGCGTCGAACATGTGGTCGGTGCGGTGTGCGGCGTCGCCCGCGCCATCGGTGCCGGCCTTGCGGTGGGTGCCGGCGATCAGCAGCACGGCCCCCGGCAGGCGGCGGAAGAGGTCCACGGCGACGAGCTCGGTGTCGAGGTCGGCGAGGGGATGCGGCACCTGGACGACGCGGTGGATCGGCGCGGAGGTGTCGACGTAGACGACACCCCACCCGCGCCCGGTCGGCACCGGCTCGGCCACCTCGACGAACTCGCGGCCGGTGGCGCCGTCCACGCGCCGCGTCGCGGCGTAACCGAGCGTCGCGAGGTCTTCCGTCGGCACGGAGCCGTCGAACACACGCCCCACGGCGGCGCTGAACGCCGTGCGCTGCGCCGGCGCCGGGGGGACGTAGTCGTGGTCCTTCGCCAGCGAGCCGACGAACGTGCGGGCCAGTTGTGCGAGATCCGCGGTGGCGTCCGGTGAGCGCCGCGACGCGTCAGCCGGTGGCGGGTCGGCCCGGCCGGCCGGATCGCGGAGGCCGACGGCGAGCAGCACGGCCACCGCGGCCGTCATGACCAGGAGGGATGCCACACCGCCCTGTCGCAGGGAAAGCCTCAAAGCGCGGCCTTTCTCGCCGGTTCTGCGCAACGTGTACTGGACGGAAACCGGGGGCGGGTTGATCACCCGAATCATAAGGTGCGATAACCTGCGCGCGGCCTTCAGGGGGAACGGCAGCCCCCTGCTCCGTTGTGGCGTGTAGTGCCCCAACGGCCCCGCGTACGTACGGAGTTTGCGTCGAGCCCGGCAAACATGCGGTGCCCGTACGCCCGGTGTGGCCGATGGTCACCCAGGAAGGCCGGACGTGGCACAACCCTCCAACACCCGCGCAGGCGTGCGCCCGCGCAGCCGAAGGCGCATGTCGCCGACGCGCGGGGTCCTGGCAGGCATGAAGGCGCCCGTCCTGCTCCTCGCGGTCTGCGGGCTCGTGCTGGCCGCGATCTCCGCGCTGTGGCTCGGCCGCGATCCGGTCGACAAGGTCGCGAGCACCGAACTCGACGTACAGCGGGCGGCGACAGCGGATGTCGCGCGCAGCGTTCGCGGCGCGGTCCGCGAAAGCGCGACGGACCTGGCCCGCAGCGCACGCCTGGTGAGCGAGAACGGGAGCGCCGACCCGGTCGCCGTCCTGGAGCTGCTGAGCACTTATCAGAAGTGGCGCGGACTGGCCGTGTTGTCCCCCGGGGACGGGAAGATCCTCGCGGCGCGAGGGGAAACGATTCCTCTGTCGGCATTGTCCGGACGTGCGACGGACGACCTGACTCCGCAGATCCTCATGCTGGCCACCGGCGACACCCGCGTCCTGGCGACGGCCTGGCTGACCGGGCGGGACGGCCCCGACCTGCTGCTGGTCGCCAGCAGCGCCCCGCACTGGCGGGAATTCCTCGGGGACCGCATCCGCGACATCGCGCTCGTCGACCGCTCGGGCAACGTCGTGGCCTCCGCCGACGGCGAGGTGGAACCCGACGCGGAGAAAGGCGTCGCCCGCGCCCGGCACGCAGGCACCGGCGTGCTCGGGGTCACCTACGCCGCCGAACACGGAGAACGCCGAACGACCGTGGTGCACACCGCGCTCCGATCCGACCGGGCCGACAACGGCACGCCGGATCTCGCGGTGGTAACCGTCTCTCGGTTGCGGATCGACGAATCAGCCGACAGCAGCGTGCTCTTCGGCCTCGCCGCCGCGGTATCCCTGCTCGGCGTCCTCGGCGTGATCCTGCTCGCGCTGCACCGCGCGCTGCTGCGCCCGCTGCGCGAACTGCACCGGGACGCGCGGCGCATCGCCCGCGGCGAGGTCGTACGCCCCGCACTCATCGGGGGCTCCCGCGAAACCGCGCGCCTCGGCCGCGCGCTGGAGGAACTGCGTGTCCGGGTCGTCGGCAACGGAGACGACCCGGTCCCCGCCCGGCAGCGCCGCCGCCCCGGCATCCGCCTGGTGGTGAGCTTCTGCTCGGTCCTGCTGATCGGCTGGTCGGCCGCCGTCGGGGTGGCCGGCAACGTCGGCGGCGACGTACGCGTGCCCACCCACACCGTGCAGGCGCAGAAGGCCCGTACCGAGTCGACCGCGGACGCCGTCAGCCGCGCCCTCAACGAGGGCCTCGCCGACCTGCTGTCGGTGGCCACGCTCTCCGGCGAGAGCACCTCCGACGAAATCGACGCGGTGCTCTCCCAACTGCTCAGGGACCACACGCGTTACCGGGCCGTGTACGTCCGCGACGCGGACCGCAAGACGGTCGCCCGCGCGGGCGAGGACGCGCTCGCGAACGCCGATCCACCCCCGGCGCCCGGCGTCTACCTGGGCGCCGACTCGGGACGAATACCCGTCATCGCCGCGGCCGTACCCCTCCCCGGCGACCGGCGGTGGACCCTCATCGCCGAGTACGACCCCTTCTTCGTCGTCTCGCTGCTCACCCGCGAGGGCAAGGGCCGCACTTGGCTCGTCGACGACCGCGCCCGCCTGCTCGCGGCCAACCGCGGCTTCATCGCCTACGACTCGCTTCCCGACAAGACCCTCGAAAACGCCGCGAAATCCGTCGCAGCGGAGGACGCGGACCTGGGGCGTCGGGACGGCGAGGGGCGCTCGATGCGGATCGTGGCGGCGTCCAACCTCGACCGCGGCGCCACCGCCGCGCTGCGCTGGGCGGTCGTGACCGAGCTTGAGGCCTCCGACCTGGACCTGTGGCCGTTCCGCCTCGGGCGGCAATCGCTGATCATCGGCATCGTCGGCGCCACCCTGGCAGTCCTGTTCCTCGGCTGGATCCACCTTGTGCTCGTCCGGGCGTTGCGCGAACTCACCCTGCGGGCCGAGGCGTTGGCCGACGGCGACACCACGGCCGTGATCTACCCCCGCTACCTCGACGAAGTCGGGGAGAGCGCCCGGGGTTTCGAACTCATACGGCAGCGCATCGCCGAACGACCCGGCGGCGGCGCCGCGCAGACCCGGAAGACGGACCACGTCCCGGGGCACGGGACGGACTTGTCCGTTGAAGCGGACGGCGAGGCACCTCGGGACGCCGACACACCCGAAGACGAACCCGATAGCGGATACGGCGACTTCGCCCTGCCGTCCCAGCGCGACGGCACCTCGACCGGGTACCAGCGCGCGCCCGACGACACCGCCGTACTCGGCCGGCTCGGCCACCCCGATTCCACGACGACCGACCGGCGGGAGCACTGAAGTGCAGTTCCTCTACTGTGTGTTCCTCGTCTGCTCCCTCGCGATGCTCACCGCCGGAATCATCGAGCAACGCCGCCACGACCGCTGCCTCGACCAGATACCCAGCCGGGTCCTCGTGAACGGCATCCGCGGCAAGAGCTCGATCACCCGCCTGTGCGCCGGAGCGCTGCGCGGCGGCAACCTGGTCACCGTCGCGAAGACGACCGGCACCGCCGCCCGGTTCATCCACCCGGACGCCACCGAGGAGCCGGTCTACCGCAAGTTCGGCATCGCCAACATCGTCGAGCAGATCGGCATCGTCCGCCGTGCCGCCGCGTACCGGCCGGACGCCTTGGTCATCGAGTGCATGGCGGTCATGCCGGCACTTCAGGAGACCAACCAGACCAAACTGATCAAGTCCACGATCGGCGTGCTGTGCAACGTACGCGAGGACCACCTCGCGGAGATGGGCCCCACCCTCGACGACGTCGCGCGTTCCCTGTCCCGTTCGATGCCGCACCACGGCATCTGCGTCACCGCCGAACGCGACCGCCTGCACATCCTCCAGGAGGAGGCCGACGCCCGCGACTGCCGACTCATCGCGGTGGACCCGGAGTCCGTCACCGACGAGGAGATGCGCGGCTTCTCGTGGATCACCTTCAAGGAGAACGTCGCCATCGCCCTCGCCGTCGCCGAACTCCTCGGCGTCTCCCGCGCCGACGCCCTGCGCGGCATGTGGGAGGCCCCGCCCGACCCCGGGGTCCTGTCCGTCGACCGGCTGCTGACGCCCGACGGCCGCCGACTGCGGTTCGCCAACGTCTTCGCCGCCAACGACCCCGAGTCGACCCTCATGAACGTCCGCCAACTGCTCGGCCAGCACGCGATCGCGGAGCCCCTGCACGTGGTGATCAACTGCCGCCCCGACCGCGTCGAGCGGAACGGCCAGATGGGGGCGATCGTCCCCGACATCGCACCCGAACGCGTGTTCCTCATCGGGCATCCCGTGCGCAGCGCGTACGACGCCCTGCCACGCGAGTGGCGCGACCGTGTCGTCGATCTCGGCGGAGCCCGAGAGCCCGAGGACCTCCTCGCGTCGATCCTCGAACACACCGGCGCCGACGACTCATTGGTCGCCATCGGCAACATCCACGGCCAAGGCGAGTTGCTCATCGAGAAGCTGCACGAGCTCGACCGCGACATCGCCACCCCCGCCGAGGCCGCGGACCGGACCCCGGCCGGCACCCCGGCGGCGCACCACTTCGGAGGACACGCGTGAACCCGGCCGTGCTGACCCCGGAGGCGGCGGCGATCGGCATCGCCCTCGGGCTGTTGTTCTCCCTGGTCTGCTACCTCACCACGAACCTCTCGCCGGGCGGCATGATCACCCCCGGGTGGCTCGCCCTGACCCTGGTCGAGGACCTTCAGCGCGCGGGTCTCGTCCTCGGGGTGACAGTCGTGACGTACCTGGGCGTCCGCGTGATGCAGAAGGTCGTGATCCTGTACGGCAAAAGGCTGTTCGCGGCGGTCGTGCTGCTCGGTGTCCTGTTGCAGAGCACACTGTTCCTCTTCCTCCAGGACCGCTACCCGATGCTGTTCGCGCACCAGACCCTCGGGTTCATCGTCCCGGGTCTGATCGCCTACCAGTTGGTGCGCCAGCCCCCGGCCGCGACCATGCTCGCCACCGCCACCGTCACCCTTGTCGGATACGTCGTGCTCGCGGCCGGGGTGCTGCTGGGCGCCATCCCGTCGCTGTAGCCGCCGTATTCGTTTTTCGAGCAGTAGAGGAGCCATGAGCAGCAACCGCCGACGCTCGACCCGCAACCGCAAGCGGGGGCAACTGACCGCACTGGTCTTGGTGACGGTCCTCGCCGTCGTCGCGGGTTCCCTGCACCGGGAACTGCGCGAGTACGCCGACGAGCAGGCCAAGAACGAGCCCGCAGCCAACGAGCGTCCCCCGGCCATCGCCGCTGTCGCTCCCGGGGACGGTACGGGCTATGTCTACGACCGTGTCCAAGACCCCGACCGCACGTTGGCCCGCGACGCGCGCGGCGATACCGTCGCGACCTTCACCGACGGCGCCCGTACGGCCGTACTGCGCGGCCCGGTGCGCAAGTTCACCGAACCACGCACGACGACCGCGACCGTCGCCACCGACGCGTGGGTGCGCCTCATGCCCCAGCCGTGGAAGGCGGAGGCGCAGAACGAGCCGTGGTTCCGCACGTGGTTCGCCGCCGCACTCGCCGACACCAGTCCCGACGTCATCGCCGTCGCTCTCGAATACGGCGACGGGGCGCCGGCGCGCAAGGACAAGGCGGGGGTCCAGGTCGCCGGCGACGCCGGGTTCGGGCCGATCAACCCCGACGGGTCAAGCGGCAACGACCTGCGCCTCGAACAGACCGATTTCTACGACTACCTCGGCCAGACCTGGACTTTCCCTGACAAGAGCAAGGAAACGCCCGACCCGACCCGGCACGCGATGTTCGACTGCTCCGGCTTCGTCCGCATGGTGTACGGCTACCGCATGGGATATCCCCTGCTGCGCACCGACACCAAGGGCACGGGGCTGCCGCGCACCGCCAACGGCATGGCCACCGTCGGGCCCGGAACCACGATTCTCCGGCGCACCCACCCGGACCAATCCGTGCCTGTGGACCTTCTGCTCCCGGGTGACCTGGTGTTCTTCGAGATCGACCCGCGCACCGGCGAGCGCCTCGACCACACCGGCATTTACCTCGGCCCCGACGACGCCGGCCACCCCCGCTTCGTCTCCAGCCGAGAGGAGGCCAACGGGCCGACCTTCGGGGACCTCGGGGGAACCAGCCGCATCGACGGAAGCGGCTTCTACGGAGCGGGGCTCCGTGTCGCGAAGCGGCTCTGACCAGGCAACCCCAGGCTAGAACGCAAAATCCCGATTGTAATATGCCATCCGCGGCCGGACGTCTGTCGCCGTCCGGGGGGGCACGCACATGCGAGCGGAACGTCCTGCCCGGACGCCTTGTGTCAACGGGTGGGGATCTCCAGGTGTACGCGCACGTGCAATCAGCCAGCCTTCCACGGCGCAGACTTCGCGCCATGTCCGGGATCGCCGCGGCGCTCGCCGCGGTGGTGTTCCTGACCGCCTGCGAGTCAGGAAGCAACAAGAACGACAACGGCGGCGCGGCGAGCGAGACGCCGACCTCGGCGGACGACAAGCCCCAGAACGTCCCTTCGGGCACTCCGGGACCAGCGATACCCGCGCCCGGCACCGACCTGCAGTCCGACACCAGGTTCGCCGCGTACTACCGGCAGCAGCCGGTGTGGAAGGCGTGCGAGCGGACCTACCAGTGCACGACCGTGCAGGTGCCGCGGGACTACTCCGCGCCCGACGGAGAGCGGATCGAGCTCGCGGTGATCCGGCTGAAGGCCAAGAACCAGTCGCAGCGCCTCGGTTCGTTGGTCGTCAACCCCGGCGGGCCCGGAGGGTCGGGGTACGACATGGTCAAGGACTCCGAGGGCGAACTCCTGACCGCGCCCGTCGCCGAGCGGTACGACCTGGTCGGCTTCGACCCCCGCGGAGTGGGCCGAAGTGAGAAGATCGCCTGCCTCAACGACGCGGACAACGACCGCATGTCGCAGATCGACGGCTCGCCCGACACCGCCGAGGAACGCGCAGAGTTCGACGAGTGGCAGGGGAAGTACGTTGCCGCGTGCGAGAAGAACTCCGGCGACCTGCTGCCCCACGTCGGCACCCGCAACGCCGCCCGTGACATGGACGTGCTGCGCGCCGTGCTCGGCGACGAGAAGCTGAACTACCTGGGCTACTCGTACGGTACATACCTCGGCGCGGTCTACGCCGACCTCTTCCCGGCCCGCACGGGACGGCTGGTGCTGGACGCGGCCGTGGATCCGGCCGTGGATGCGGCGGCTTCGAACGAACAGCAGGCGATGGGCTTCGAGAAGGCGTTCACCGCGTTCCTCGGCGACTGCGTGAAGCAGGCGGACTGCCCTTATAAGGGTCGGACGGTGGATCAGGCCAGAAGCGCGGTCATCACGCTGATCAACAAGGCCGAGGCCAAACCTCTGCCCACCGACGAGGCGCGGGTGGTGACCGGGACCGTCGTGACCCTGGGAATCGCGTTCACCCTCTATGACAAGGAAGCCTGGGAATACCTGCGCGTGGGCCTCACCGAGGCCGAGCGCACGGGAACCGGCAACGTGCTGCTGGCTTTGGTGGATGCGATGAACGGACGCGGTGACGACGGTCGGTGGGACGGCTCGTCGGACGCCCTCACGGCCGTCAACTGCGCGGACGCCCCACTCGCCGTCGACGATGCGCAGATCCAGGCGAAGATCGCCGAATACAAGAAGACCGCACCGGTGTTCGGCCCGGTACTGGTCTGGGGCGGCAAGGCGTGCGTCAACTGGCCCGCTTCGCCCGCCGCCGACCGCCCCGGCGCGTTCACCGTCGAAGGCGCCGCGCCGGCCCTGATCATCGGCGGCAGCCGGGACCCGGCGACTCCGGTCGAGTGGTCCCATGGGCTCGGACGCGCGTACCAGGGCTCGGTCGTGCTCGTGCGGGACGGGGACGGACACGGTTCGTACGGCGACAACGCGTGCGTCAACCGCGCGGTCGAGGCGTACCTGACCGCCGGCACGCTCCCGAAAGCCGGCGTGGTCTGCCGCTGACCGGTTCGAGCCGGCGTCTCGTGAGGGGCGGCCGACAACGCGAGCAGCGCTGTCGGCCGCCCTTTCGTTGCCTCTCAAGGAGTCACCTGGCTGGTTCCATTGGAGTGATTTATCAGATTTAGCGAGTCATGCGTGACTCCTTCCTGATGCCGCGGATGACCATGGCCGAATGCCTTCCACATCATCAACATGCGCGGCCACCGCGTGCGTCGTAGGGGCGAGCATGGTCCTCGCCGCCGGCGCGGGTGCCCTGGCGAACTCGCCTTCCGCAGCGACACCACGGGCGTTCTCCGGCAACCCCGTCGCCGGCTCGCAGGGCTTCGGAATCGTCGTCGAAACCGACGCCTCGCTCGTCGGCACCGAGGCGGACGAACGGCGAGATCGCCAAGCAGTTGTTCATCGGCCTGTCGACGGTCAAAAGCCACGTCCACGCGGTGCTGCGCAAACTGGGCGTCTCACGCCGCGAGGCGGCTGCGGCGCTCGTGGTACGCGCGGCCACACGCGGCTCGGCCCCGGGAACGCTCGCGTCGCGGGAGCTCACACCCGGTGACGTGAGCGGCGTTCCCGATGCCCGGAAGGCCGACGGAAGGCGGACCATCCCGGCGCCCAGCCGTTCCCGTGCCCGCGTTGTGGCGCCCGGCAAGCCCGGCGGCGGATGACCGGCCGCACGGTCAGGCCCGCCACGCGTCGGCCGGGTGATCGGCTGGCTGCACCGCGACCCGGCGCGGCCGCGCCCGACGCTCGACCTCGTGGCACGCCTGTGCTGTGAGGACGGCAGGGACCGGCCGGCCCTCGCGATGCTGCTGTCGTCCCACGGGCCGCTCGTGGGCCGGGGGCTCGTGGAGACCGTCGGAGACGGCCCGGTCGGAGGACCGTCGTTCGCCGACGCACTGCGCCCGTCGGCCGCTCTGCTGCGGTGGACGTTCGGGTCACCGAACTCGCCGAAGATCTCGTGCCGTTCGTCGCCCCTGACACCCTGCCGCCCGGCGACGTCACCGAATCGCCCGCCGCGGCCGTGCTCGCCGAACGCACAGCACGGGAAACCGCGTCGCTCAGCCACGTGTTCGGCCCGCACCCGGGCGCCTGCCTCGACGCCGCGTGGTCGGGTGCCGCCAAGGCCGGGCGCCCTGTGCTCACCGTACGGCCGGAGGCCCTGACCGAACCGGCGATCGCCCGGCGGATCGCGGCCGAGGCCGTGCTCCGGGAAGCCGTGGTGATCGTCGACGCGTCCTTTTGTACGCCGCCCGACACCGTGTGGGCGCTGTTCAGGCACGCGATCGTGATCGGCGGCCCGCGTTCGCTCGCCCCCGCAGGAGCGTCCGCCGCCGCCGCACAGGTCGTCTCGCTGCATGTTCCGGCATGCGCCCGAGACACCACCGCGCTCACGCATGCCTTGGCTGCACGGGGCGTCGAGCTGGACGCCGAATCGGCCGACCCCGGAGTCCCGCGCGTTGCAGATGTGTCGGCTGCGTGGACGCACCTGGCCGGGGCCGACCTGCGACGTACGGTCGACGCGGTCGCGGCACGCGCCCGCGGCCGGGCCGGGACCCAACCTCGAAGTGTCCTATCTGCTCCAGCGCATGGAGGAATTCGACGGGCTCGCCGTGCTGGCGACCAACCTGCTCCACAACATCGACGAGGCGTTCATCCGCCGACTGACCTACTGCGTCCGCTTTCCGTTTCCGGATGCCGGGGAGCGGCGGCGGATCTGGCAGGCTGTCTGGCCCGCCGAACTGCCGCGCGGTGCCGATCTCACCGACGACCACTTTTCCGAACTCGCCCGCATCGTCGGCGACCGCTCGGTCGCCGAGCTGGCGCGAGGCGACGCAGACGCCTTCACCGCCGCGGCCGAGGCCGCCGGAGTCGCGACCGAACGCGTGCAAGCGCTGTTGGAACGTGCGCGCGTGGTCATGCGGCTGACAAGCAGTTGAGCCGACCGCCCGTCGGCGGCCCGCGTCCGGGCGAATCGCTCATTGCCGTGCGTGCATGGCAATGAGCGATTAACAAACGCGAATCAGCAGGGAAACCGGGCGTCGCGACACTCGGGGCGTCAATCGACCCGAGAAGGAGCCGCGACGCGTGCGAAGAATATCCCTGGGCAGACGCGCCGCCAGGTTGGCCGCGCTTTCCTTGGCCGTCGTACTCGTGAGCACCGCGTGTGCGTCCGATGAGAGTACGTCCACCGGAAACGCCGGTGCCGATACGAGCGGCGACACCGTCAAAGTCGGCGTCCTGCACTCACTGAGCGGCACGATGGCGATTTCCGAGGTGACCGTAAAGAACTCCGTGCTGCTCGCGATCGACGAGATCAATGCCAAGGGCGGAGTGCTCGGCAAGACGGTGGAACCAGTCGTCGAGGACGGCGCCTCGGACTGGCCGACTTTCGCCGAGAAAGCCCAGAAGCTCATCTCCAACGACAAGGTCGCCGTCACCTTCGGCGGCTGGACGTCGGCGAGCCGGAAAGCGATGCTGCCGGTCTTCGAGAAGAACAAGCAACTGCTGTTCTACCCGGTCCAGTACGAGGGCTTGGAGACCTCCCCGTACATCTTCTACACCGGCGCGACCACCAACCAGCAGATCGTGCCGGGGCTCGACTACCTCAAGTCCCAGGGCAAGAAGAAGATCTTCCTGGTCGGCAGCGACTACGTGTTCCCGCGCACCGCCAACAAGATCATCAAGAAGTACGCCGAGGCCAACGGCATGGAAGTGGTCGGCGAGGAGTACACGCCGCTCGGCCACACCGAGTACAGCACGGTCATCAACAAGGTCACGCAGGCGAAGCCGGACGCCGTCTTCAACACCCTCAACGGCGACAGCAACGTGGCGTTCTTCAAGCAGCTCCGCAGCACCGGTGTGGGGGCCGCCGACATGCCCGTCCTGTCGGTCAGCGTCGCCGAGGAGGAAGTCCGCGGAATCGGACCGGACTACCTGGCCGGGCAGCCGGTGGCGTGGAACTACTACCAGACCACCGAGGGCGCGCGTAACACCGAATTCGTGGCGGCGTACAAAGCCAAATACGGCGCCGACAAGGTGACCTCCGACCCGATGGAGGCCGGCTACAACTCCGTGTACCTGTGGAAGGCCGCCGTCGAGAAGGCCAACAGCTTCGACCCCGAGGCGATCAAGAAATTCTGCGACGGCGTCTCCATCGACGCACCGGAAGGCAAGGTCACCATCGACGGGGCGACTCAGCACGTGTACAAGACCGCGCGCATCGGCGTCGTCCAGCCCGACGGCCTCATCAAGGAGGTCTGGAATTCCGGCGGACCGATCAAGCCGGACCCCTATCTGAAGGAATACCCGTGGGCCGAGGGACTGTGACCGGATACGCCCCGGTGGCCGGACCCCGCTCCCGCTCCTCCTGACCCGACCGCCGGAACCCTCGAAAAGATTCCGCGCCCACACGGATCCGTGTGGGCGCGGAGTCCCGGCAAGTCCGAAAAGGAGGAATGCCGGTGAACGCTTTCGCGAACCAATTGCCGATCGGCCTTTCCATCGGTGCGGTGCTGCTGCTCATCGCACTCGGCCTGACGTTCACGTTCGGGCAGATGGGCGTCATCAACATGGCGCACGGCGAATTCATCATGGCGGGCGCCTATACCGCCTACATGCTCCAGGACTGGGCCGGCCGACAAGCCGTCCTCGTCGCACTCCCGGTCGCGTTCCTCGTCGCCGGCCTCATGGGTCTGGTGCTCGAACGCGCGCTCATCCGCCGGTTCTACGGCCGACCACTCGACACGCTGCTGCTGACCTGGGGCGTGAGCCTCGTCCTCCAACAGGCCGCCCGCGACATGTTCGGCGCACCGAACGTGCAGGTGCGGGCGCCGTCCTGGCTGGTGGGCGGTGCCGAATGGTTCGGCGTCCGCATCCCGCACGCGCGCATGTTCATCTTCGTGCTCGCGATGGTGTGCGTCGCGGGCATCTGGTTCTACCTGGCCCGCACCAAACAGGGCCGCCGCATGCAGGCCGTCATGCAGAACCGCGACCTGGCCGCGTGCAGCGGCATCGCGACCTCCCGCGTCGACCAGCGCACGTTCTTCATCGGATCCGGTCTGGCCGGGATCGCGGGCGTGGCCCTGACCCTCATCGGCCCGGTCGGTCCCGCGCTCGGCACGTACTACATCGTCGACGCGTTCCTCGTCGTCGTCGCTGGTGGCCTGGGCCGCCTCCAGGGCGCGGTGATCGCGGCCTTCGTCCTCGGACTCGTCAACAGCTACGCCGAGTTCTGGTCCGACGCCTCACTCGCCAAGGTGGTGGTCTTCGCCGTGATCATCGGATTCCTCCAACTGCGCCCCCAGGGCCTGTTCGTCCTTCGCTCCCGGAAGCTGACGTGAACACCCCCGGCCTGCTCGGGCGGCGCCTGAAGTCCGGCCGGTGGCGCGGCCCGGCCGGCTTCCTCGCCGTCGCCCTGCTCGTACTCGCCGTCGCGCCCGCGACCCTGTCCCCGTTCCGCCTCGAACTCCTTGCCAAATACCTGTGCTTCGCGATCGCCGCACTCGGCATCGGCCTCGCGTGGGGCAAGGGCGGCATGCTCACCCTGGGCCAAGGCGTCTTCTTCGGCCTGGGCGGATACGCCATGGCCATGCACCTGAAACTCGCCGAGGCCGGTCCCGGGGAGCTGCCCGACTTCATGGTGTGGAGCGGCGTCGAGGAACTCCCGTTGCTGTGGGAGCCGTTCCGACAGCCGTGGTTCGCCGGCCTGATGGTCGTGGTGCTGCCGGGCACCGTCGCGGCACTCCTCGGCCTGCTGGTCTTCGGCCGCCGGGTGCGCGGCGCGTACTTCGCCATCCTCACGCAGGCGCTGGCCGCCGCGTTCGTCATCTGGCTCGTCGGCGAACAGGGTCTGACCGGCGGCACCAACGGGCTCACCAACTTCTCCTCGTTCTTCGGCCTCGACCTGGCCAGTGACGCCGACCGGCGCGTCCTGTACTTCGCAGTCGCCGCGGTGCTGGGGCTGATGTACCTCGGCTTCCGGCACCTGGTGGCGAGCCGGTACGGACGCCTCCTCGTCGCGGTCCGCGACGGCGAGGACCGGGTGCGGTTCCTCGGCTACGACCCCGCCGTGGTCAAAACGGTGGCGTTCACCCTGTCGGCGATCTCCGCGGGCATCGCGGGCGCCTTGTTCGTCCCGGTCGTGGGCATCATCTCGCCCGCGCTGCTCGGCGTCGTACCGTCACTCGAACTGGTCTTCGCGGTCGCCGTCGGCGGGCGCTACGTCCTCGCCGGCGCGGTGCTCGGCGCGGTGTTGCTCAACTACGCCAAGACCACGTTCTCCGAGAACTTCGCGGACGGATGGCTCTACCTGCAAGGCGCCCTGTTCATCGCGGTGATGGCGTACGCGCCCAAGGGCGTGGTCGGACTCGCCGGTCAGATCCGCGACTTCGCCGCCACCCGGCGCCTGGGCCGGCAGCCGGCGGGAGCCTCCTCCCGGCCGACCCGGGGCCCGGGAGACGACGAACCCGCCCGACCCGCCGAAGCCGTCGACGTCGAGAAGGAGGCGGTCGCGTGACCGGCAGCACCCCCGCCGAGCCGCAGTCGGCGACCAACGGGCACACCGACACCGCCGACGGCGGCCAAGCCCTGTTGGCGATCCGCGGACTCTCCGTCGTCTTCGACGGATTCCGCGCGATCGACGGCATCGACCTGACCGTCCGCGAGGGCGAACTCCGCTTCCTCATCGGCCCGAACGGCGCCGGCAAGACCACACTCGTGGACGTCGTCACCGGGCTGACCAGACCCACCGGAGGCAGCGTGGTCTTCGCGGGCCGGGAAATCGTCGGCCGCCGCGAACACCAGATCGTACGCCTCGGCATCGGACGCACGTTCCAGACCGCGGTCGTGTTCGAAGAGCTCACCGTCGAGGAGAACGTCGACCTCGCGGCAAGCTTCCGCATGCGCCTGCCCGCGCTGCTGCGCCGCCGCAAGGGGCGCAGCGACAAAGTCGCGTCGGTCCTCGACCGGGCCGGCCTGCTCGACCTCGCCGGACAGCGGGCCGGTGTGCTGTCGCACGGCCAGCGCCAATGGCTGGAGATCGCGATGCTGCTGGCCCAGGAGCCGCGCCTGCTGCTGCTCGACGAACCGGTGGCCGGCATGTCCCGTGCCGAACGCGAGCGCACCGGCGAACTGCTGGCCGACGTCGCGCGAGACCGGACAGTGCTGGTGATCGAACACGACATGGAGTTCGTACGGACGTACGCCTCCACCGTCACCGTCCTGCACGAAGGCCGTGTGCTCACCGAGGGCGACATGGCCCACGTCCAGGCCGACCCGCAGGTCCGCGAGGTCTACCTCGGCCGTTCGCGCGACACGCGGGCGGCCGAGCCGGCGGCGGTGGGCGCCGGTCCGAACCCGGAAGGAGCCGCCTGATGCTGGAGGTCACGGGCCTGGAGGTGGCGTACGGCCGTGCGCAGGTGCTCTTCGGCGTCGACCTCGCGGTGGCCGCCGGGTCGCTGACGTGCGTCATGGGCCGCAACGGAGTCGGGAAGACGACGCTGCTCAACGCCGTGATGGGGGTGCTGCCCCCGCGTGCCGGCAGCGTGTCCCTGGACGGGCGCGACATCACCAGACTGCCCACCCACGAGCGCGTGCGGCTCGGCATGGGATACGTGCCGCAGGGCCACGAGACGTTCGGGCAACTGACGGTCGCCGAGAACCTCCGGGTGACCTGGGAGGCCTGCGGCGGCAAGGACCGCTCGGCGATCGACGAGGCGCTCGACGTCTTCCCGCGCCTGCGCCCCCTGCTGCGTCGCCGCGCGGGCTTCCTGTCCGGCGGCCAACAGCAGCAACTGGCCATCGCCCGTGCCCTGGTGACGCGCCCCCGGATGCTGATCCTCGACGAACCGACCGAGGGCATCCAGCCGTCGATCGTCACCGAGATCGAGGACGTCATCGAACTGCTGAACAGGGAGCGGGGGCTCGCGGTCCTCCTCGTCGAGCAGTATCTGGACTTCGCGATGCGGCTCGCCGACCGTTTCACCGTGCTGGACGCCGGAACGGTCGTCTACGAGGGCGAGGGCAGCCGACTACAGGACGAAGGCGTGCGGCAGTTGCTGGCGGTCTGATGCCGGCGGTCCGACGAGTTCGGTGCGATCGCCCTCGCCCTCGCCTTCGTCCTCTCCCGGGGGCGAGGGCGATCCGGCCGTTGCCGCCGGCCGGGTACAATGGTTCGAGCTTTTTCGCGACCATCGATTTCGAGGAGACCAACGTGGCGGGTGACGACGACATCTCCGGGTGATACCGGAAGTGCCCGGCCACCGGCCGGCGCGAGTGCCGTGTGATCGGCAGCGCCGCCGCCGTGGCCGTTTTGTCGTCCACTGATCCACGTTTCCAGCGGAGCAGCCGCTTCTTGCCGCGCCCGCGTGACACCCGAGGTCTCTCGCATGTCCGACGCGTTCATCATCTGCACCAACCTGTCTTTCGCCTGGCCCGACGACACCGCCGTTTTCGAGGACCTGTCCTTCACCGTGGGCGGCGGCCGTACCGGACTCGTCGCGCCGAACGGCGCCGGAAAGAGCACGCTGTTCAAGCTGATGGCCGGGGAGCTGCGGCCCCGCGGCGGCAACGTGTCCGTACGCGGGACGCTCGGCTACCTCCCGCAGAGCCTTCCGCTGACCGGTGACCTGTCCGTAGCGGAGATTCTCGGGATCGACCGGGTGATCGAGGCCATCGACGCCGTCGAGGCCGGAGACGTCGCCGAGGAGCACTTCACCACGATCGGCGACGACTGGGACATCGAGGAGCGCACCCGCGGCCACCTCGACCGGCTCGGTCTCACCGACCTCGACTTCGGCCGCAGACTGCACACCCTCAGCGGCGGCCAGATCGTCTCCCTCGGCCTGACCGCCCAGTTGCTGAAACGGCCGGACGTCCTGCTCCTCGACGAACCGACGAACAACCTCGACCTGGACGCGCGCCGGCGCCTCTACACCGTCCTGGAGGAGTGGAACGGCTGCCTGCTGGTGATCAGCCACGACCGGGCGCTGCTCGGCCGCATGGACCGCATCGCCGAGCTCGAACGCGGCGAACTGCGCTTTTACGGCGGTAACTTCGAGGCGTACGAGGAGGCACTCAGGGCGGAGAAGGAGACCGCCGAGAAGAACGTGCGCAATGCCGAACAGGAACTCAAGCGGGAGAAACGGGAGATGCAGCAGGCCCGGGAAAGGGCCGAGCGCCGGGCGGGGAATGCCGCCCGCAACCTCAAGAGCGCGGGCCTGCCGAAGATCTTCGCCGGGAACATGAAGCGCGGCGCCCAGGAATCGGCCGGCCGTTCGCGTCAGACGCACGCCGCCCGGGTCGGCGAGTCCCAGGCCCGGCTCGACGAGGCGGGCCGCGCGTTGCGCGACGAGCAGCGGATCGTGCTGAACCTGCCGGGGACCAACGTCCCTGCCGGGCGCACGGTGTTCCACGGTGAGAATCTGCAAGTCCGGTTGGGGGAAAGGCCGTTGTTCGCGCCGGAAGGCGTCGGCCTGACGATCCGCGGCCCGGAGCGCATCGCGCTGACCGGTTCCAACGGCGCGGGGAAGTCCACGCTGTTGCGTCTGATCCACGGCGAAATGACGCCCGAGTCGGGGGAGTTGCGTCGCGCGGACGGGCCGGTCGCGTACCTCTCGCAGCGGTTGGACCTGCTGGACCTCGACCGCACGGTGGCGGAGAACATGGCCGCGTTCGCGCCGGCGCTGACGGACGCGGAGCGGATGAACCTGCTGGCCCGATTCCTGTTCCGGGGAACGCGCGTCCACCTCCCGGTCGGCGTGCTGTCCGGCGGCGAACGCCTCCGCGCCACGCTCGCCTGCGTCCTGTGCACCGAACCAGCGCCGCAGCTTCTGCTGTTGGACGAGCCGACCAACAACCTCGACCTGGTCAGCGTCGGTCAACTGGAGAGCGCACTGAGCGCGTACCAAGGGGCGTTCGTCGTGGTCAGCCACGACGAACGGTTCCTGACGGAGATCGGGGTGAACCGTCGGCTGCGGCTCGCCGATGGGCGGCTCACGGAGGCGGGAGGTCCGGACGGCGGCTGATGCGCGCGGCGTCCGCTCGGATCGCGGTCTCGCCCATCGTTCCTCCGTGCGGACAGCAAACGGACTCCAGGGTCCGGATGGCATCCGCCCATGGCAACCGGACCCTGAGGTCCGGTTGTCGGAGGGCGACGAGTCACACGCGGGCGGGCGTGGTCTGGCGGACCGGGCGCGGTGCCGGGACGTCGGCGAGGACGGAGGCGACGATGTCGGAGGCTGTCGTTTCCGCGAGTTCCGCGTCCGGGGTGAGCAGCAGTCGGTGCGTGAGCACCGCCGGGGCGAGCGCCTTCACGTCGTCCGGAACCGCATACGTGCGCCCTGCGGCAGCGGCCCGTACGCGCGCCGCGCGCACCAGCGCGACACTGCCGCGCGGGCCCGCGCCCAGACGGACCAGAGGCGAGGTGCGGGTCGCGGCGGCGATGCGCACCGCGTAGTCGACGACCGGTTCGGCGGCGTGCACCCGGGTCCGCACGAAACGCGCGAACTCGTCGATGTGCCGGGCGGTCGCGATCACCGGAAGCTGCTCGGCGACCGCGATGTCCGGCCCGCCGCCCGCAACGGTGACCTCGGACGCGTGGTCGGGATAGCCGAGCGACAAACGCATCAGAAACCGGTCGAGCTGGGCCTCCGGAAGCGGATACGTGCCCGCCATGTCGACCGGGTTCTGCGTCGCGATCACCATGAACGGGTGCGGCACCGGCTGCGCGACACCGTCGACGGTGACCCGGCGCTCCTCCATCACCTCCAAAAGCGCGGATTGGGTCTTCGGGGACGCCCGGTTGATCTCGTCGGCGACCACGATGTGCGCGAAGACCGGCCCGGGAAGGAACTCGAAGGTCCCCGAGTTCTGCCGGAAGACCGAAACACCGGTGATGTCGGACGGCAGCAGGTCCGGCGTGAACTGCACACGCCGGCAGTCCGCGCCGAGCGACGCCGCGAGCGCCCGGGCCAACGTCGTCTTACCGGTCCCCGGGACGTCCTCCAGCAGCAGATGGCCCTCGGCGAACAACGCGGTCAACGCCAACTCGACCGCGGACCGTTTGCCTTTGAGAACCCGCTCGATGGAGTCCGCCAGCGTACGGAAGCACTCCTGGAACAACGGCAGCGCGGACACATCATCGGGGGGCGACGCGTGTTCGGCGGCACCAGACCCGGCAGCGGGGGAGTCCATCCGATGATTGTCTCCGCCCGCCGCGCGCGAAGTCAGTGAAAAATGCGGCAGGTTGAGCTCACGCCGACAATGTCGCCGACGCGCCCGGCGACAACGAGTCGTCGTGTCGGCCGACCGGCCCGGTGCGCGAGGCTATTCGGACGCGTTGCCGCCCGGCCGCGGCGCGGGCAGGTCCAACGCGGCCAACTGCGTCCTGGAGTGGATGTCGAGCTTGGTGAAGACGGTCGCCAGGTGACTCTTGACCGTGCCGGGAGCGATGAACAGTCTGAGCGCGATGTCCGCGTTCGACAATCCGGCGGCGGCGAGCTTGGCGACGTTCAACTGCATGGGGGTCAGGCTCCGCGGGCCGTGTCCGGGGCGGCCCCTGGGCCCTCGCCCGCGTGCCGCGAAATCCGCCAGTTCCGGAAGGGGCATCGCCCGTCCCGCGGCCAACCGCAACTCCGGATCGGCAACCCGGTCGCAGGCCGCCGACATCTCGCGCGACCACCACGCGTCATCGGTGGGCACCCGGACCAGGCCGCGTTCCTCGCGGGCCGCAGCCACGCCCGCGAACAGATGGACGGCCCGGTCGTGACGGCCGCGCCGGGCCGCGACAACGGCCAGCAGTTCCAGGGCCGTCAGCCCTTCGAGCCACCACTGGTTGCGGCCGGCTGCCGCGAGGGCGTCGTGCGCACAGACCTCGGCGACGTCCAGGTCCCCGTCGAGCAGCGCGGCATGGGCCGTTCCGGCCTGCGCCACCGTTTTCGCGCGGCGGTTGCCCAGGCGCTCGGCGACCTCCCGGATCAGTCCGGCATGCCGTCGGGCGGCCTCCGTATCGCCCTCCGAGAGCGCGGCCAGCATCAGCACGTGCTGCGCCCGCCACGCCAGATAGCCCGCCTCGCCGTGTTCGCGGTCGTACAGCCGTCCCGCGTGCGCACGGGCGGACGCCAAATCGCCCAACGCCAGTTCGGCCAACGCCAGCGCCACGGTCATGAAGCCCGTGCCCCACCGGACGGCCACGTGCCGGGAACGCTCCATCTCCGCCAGCAGCGACGCCCGCGCCGGTGCGGCGTCACCCGCCATGACGTCGATCAGCGCCTGCACTTCGCAGGCCGAATGGGACAGCATCGGATCGAATTCGCACAGCAGTCGCTGCCCTTCGGCGATGCTGCGCCGTGCCGAGGGGAGATCGCCGGCCACCCAAGCCCGGTGCGCGTGCATCCAGCGGTTCCAGAACAGCACGTTGTGCAGGCCGACCTCCGTGGCCACGGCTTCGGCCGCGTCCGCGCATTCGACAGCCGCAGGGTAATCGTCCTGCCAGAAGAAGCTCGTGCTGAGCGAACTGCTCGCGTCGCCCAGGGAACAGGGGTCGCCGGCCTCCTTGGCGAGCGCCGCGGCGCGCCGCAGGACCGGCTGTGCCCTGGGCGGGTCCATCAGCATTGCCGCGGCGCCCAGCAGGCTCAGCGCCTGCGCTTGCGCGCGTCCGTCGCCGACGCGCCGCGCCATCGCGTCGGCGGCCTCCGCGTCACGTACCGCACGCTGCGAATCCCCCTGCCAGTAAAGCATCCACGCGTGCCCGGCCAAGGCCCGGGCGGTGGCCCAGTGGGGTTTCGGCGGTGCCGCCGCCAGCGCCTGTGCGAGGGCCTGCGCCCCTTCCGCGTACCGACCCGTGATACGCCAGTGGAGGCAGAGCGCCGAGGTCAGGCGCAGCGCGTCGAGTGCCCCGTCCGCGCTCGAGTTCTCCAATCCGGTACGGAAGTTGGACAGCTCACGGTCGAGCCGGGCTCGCTTTGCCCTGTTCAGCGGCCACTGTTCGAAATCGGCGCGCTCCGCGAGCGCGACGCACCACTTGCGGTGCCGGTGCACCACGCTGCGCTGCTCGGTGGGAAGGTCGGCCAACTTCTCCGCGGCGTACTGCCAGACAGGCCACAGCATCCGATACCGGGCCTCGTCGCCCTCATGGGAGACCTGGACAAGTGACTTGTCGATCAACGCGAGAAGCTGCTCGGGGACGGCTGCCGCCGGCAGCGACGCGTCACCGCACACCTGCTCCGCCGCGTGCAGACTCCACCCGCCCGAGAAGACCGACAGCCGACGGAACAACGTCGCCTCGGCCGGGGTCAGCATGGCGTGGCTCCAGTCGAGGCACCTGCGCATGGTGCGGTGGCGCTCGTGCCGGTTCGCGTCGTCGGTGGTCAACGCCCAGCGGTCCAGATCGGCGCAGATCCGAGTCGGCGACAACGTCCGCGCGCGGGCCGCTGCCAGCTCCATGGCCAGGGGAATGCCGTCCAGTTTGCGCACGATGCGGTCCACCGCCGTCCGCATCTCGTCGGACAAGTCCTCGGCCGCCTGCGGCCCGACCGCACGATCGAGGAACAACCGCGCCGCGTCCGACAACGCGGGACCCGCCTCGTCGCCCTTTCCGAGGGACGTCGGCAGCGGAGGCACCTGCCAGACCATCTCCCCCGTCACGCCGAGCGGTTCACGGCTGGTGACGAGCAGGCGCAGACCGGGGCAACCCACCAGGAGCGACTCGACCACCGCACCGGCCGCCTCCACAAGATGCTCGCAGTTGTCGAGCACCAGTAACCCCTCGCGGTCGTCTATATGACTGATCACCGCGCGCAGCGGCCACGGGTCCAACCGCCGCCCGAGCGACGCCGCGTCCAAGATCGCCGACTCGACCAACTGCGCATCCGCGACCGCCGCCAGCGGAACGAACACCGGCCCGAACGCGTCGGCTTCGCCGGCAGCGCGCCACCGCTCCGCCGCGCACACAGCGAGCCGCGTCTTGCCGATGCCGCCCGCCCCGACCAACGTCACCAAGCGCTGGGACCCGCGCAACACCTCAGCGAGCTCGTCGAGTTCCGCTGCACGCCCCACGAACTTCCCACTGCTGCGCGGCAGCAGGCTTTGGCCGTCGACAGTCACCGTCCAAGGATATGAACGTGGAACACCCGTTCGGTGCGGGCGTTTCCCTCAGCTGCACCCAGGTACGCCGGTTCCACTCCGCGGACCCGGAGCAGGACCGGTGAAGTGGGTCGGGCGGGCAGAGGGGCAGTCACCGCCCACCGCGTGGCTTCGACAATCCGGTCAACGCGGCAGCACGTTCGGGTTCAGGATCCCCCGGGGGTCGAACGCGGCACGGATGCCGGCGAACAGCGAGCGCTCGGCGTCGGTGCGTGCCAGGGAGATCCATCTCGCTTTCAGGGCCCCGATGCCGTGCTCCGCGGAGATCGAGCCGCCCAGCGATGCGACGTGGTTGAAGACGACGTCCTGGTGGCGACCGTCCGCGTCCGCCGCCGGCACCACATTCACGTGGATGTTGCCGTCGACGATGTGGCCGTATGTGATGACCTGTGCGTAGGGGTCCACGGAGTGCACGACACCCGTCACGGTCGAGGCGAAGTGGACCCACTGCCCGGACGGCACCGAGACATCGAACTTGAGCGGAGTGCCGAGGAAGCCCGCGGCCTCGGGGTGCCGCTCGCGGTACTGCCAAAGACGGGCCCGATCCGACGCGGTCTCGGCGACCGCGGTGGGGCGGTCCGCCGCCAGTTCACCGAGCTGCTCCATGGCATGGGGGCCGCTTGCCTCAAGGAGGAGATAGGTTTTCGCGGGTTCCCGGAAGGGACGGGCAAGCGGTGTGTGCGCCAGCAGGATGTCCAGCCCCGCCGTGGTGAAGAACTCGGCGGATTCCAGCCCGGTCACCTCGCGGACGGACCGGACGGCCAAACCGTGCAATCCCGCCAGATCCGAGACGCCGATGAGCGCCACGACGGAGTTCTCCGAGCGGGGAGTCAGTCGGATCCGCGCCTGCGTGATGACCGCCAAGGTGCCCTCCGAGCCGGCCAGCAGGCCCGGATAGTCGTACCCGGTGTTGTCCTTGACAAGGCCGGCCATATGGGAGAGCACTCGTCCGTCCGCGAGCACGGCCTCAAGGCCACGGATCTGCGCCCGCATCGGACCGTGCCGGAGCACCCTCAGCCCACCGGCGTTGGTGGCGATCGCGCCGCCGACCGTGGCGCTGTGCCGACTCGCGATCCTGACCGGGAGATCGAACCCCGGATGGGCGTCGGCGACCCGCTGCAACGACACTCCTGCCTGCGCGGTCACCTGCATGGCATCGGTGTCGACCGGGTCCAGGCGGTCGAGCCCGGTCAGGCTCAGGACGACTTCCCCGTTCAGCGGGATCCCGCCGCCCACCAAACCGGTGTTGCCGCCCTGCGGTACGACCGGAACCCCGGCGGCGTTGCAGGCGGCCAACACCGCGGAGACCTGGGCCGTGGTCCCGGGCCTGACAACCGCCGGCGTCCAGCCGTGGAAGCGGCCGGTCCAGTCGACGACGTAGCCTGCGGTCGCGTCGCCCGTGAGGAAGTTGCTGCCGCCGACAATGTCCGCGAGTTCCCGGCGGAGCGTGAGCGGAAGCGGCGAACGGGACGTTCGTACTGCCGTTTTGAAGTGGGCGCGCACGTTCATCCCTTTCGTCGCAACGCGGAAACGGCTTCATCGATGCGCGGGTTCGCGACGACCCGTGGCCCGGACAGCGGTTCGGGAGCGCACGTGGCGTCGGCCGTCCGCTCCCCGACCGGTCCGTCGGCCCACCGGCACCCTTCCGTCACACCCGAAGCGGTCATGCGGATTCCCCTCGCTGCGCATCGACTGGTCACGACTATCGACCGCGCGCGAAGGGCCGGTAAGGCCACGGCGGTTAACCAACTCGGGCAGGCGGCGGACGCGGCCCTGGATATCCGCTGTCACCCGCACGTGACGTCTGGCCCCGCGTGGGGCCCGGAAGGGGGCGGAGCCCGACGCATTGTGGACAGCGGGACGCGCAATACACGCGTCACTATCCATAATGCGTCGTGGTGGTGCCCTCGCAGACGGCGGCCTCCTTGGCCGCTCACCGCGCCAAGTGGATAGATGTACGCCACCCGGGTCAGGTTTTTCGTCGCCTGCCCGCGCAGAGTGGACAGCGCGGCAGGAGCGCGCGGTGCGTTCGACGGATACGAGCCGGCCCCCAGCAGAAAAGGCTCGTCGGAGAAGGAACCGATTCGCACTCCCACGTCGTAGCGGTGTCATTCGGCTCCCCAGGGCCGCGGACGGTCGGGGCGGTGAAGGCTGCCCGACCGGATCGATCAGGCGCGTCGCAGCAGCGGGCGACGCGGGCCCCGGAGCCGAGGACACCAGGTGTCCGCGCCGGCCGTCTCGGCGTGACGCCGATTTCCCCCCAATGCCCAACCGAACGGAGACGAAATGCATCTCTCGGCCTCCGGCGGCGTGCGATGGACTGCGGTGCCCGGCATCGGAGTGATTGGTACGTCCGGCATCACGATCACCACCGAACACCTCACTCCCAGCGGGGAGTTCGCCGATGTGGTGGCCCGATTCTGGTCCTTGCGCTGGACCGTCCACCCCGGGTTCGAACGACACGCCTCCGCGGTGTCGCTGCTCGATCCGGACCCCTTGGTCGTGCTGAACGGCAAGAGCCTGACCTGCCAAGGCATCACACGCCACCGCCGTACCTCTTCACCCCGCCCGGGCACCGGGGTCATATACGCCGCGGCCCTGCGTCCGGGCGTGGTCGCACGCTTGCTCGGCGGGACCGCCGCGGACCACAACGACCGGTGCCTCCCGCTCTCCGAGACCGCATGGGGTCTGTCCGCCCACCGGGTGGGGGCCGACCTGCACGCCGCGGCCGCTCGGGACAGTCTGGCCGGCTTCGCCGTCGCCTTCGAACAATGCCTGCCGACCGCGCCGCCGCTGCCGGCGGACCCCGAAGTGGCCCGCGTCGGCGCGATGGTCGACGCCATCCGCGACGAAGGGCTGACGCGTGTCGTCGAGCTGGTCGACCACTTCCATTTGTCCGCGCGTACGATCCAGCGCGCATTCAACCGCCATATGGGGGTCAGTCCCAAGTGGCTGCTGCGCCGCTACCGCGTCCTTCGCGGCGCGTACCGGTTGCAGTACGACCCGCCGCGAAGATCGAGCGAACTGGCCTCCGCACTGGGCTACTTCGACGATTCGCACTTCGCCCGCGACTTCGCGGACCTGCTCGGCAGCACACCGGCCGTGTTCGCACAGCGGCTGCAAGGCAGTGACCTGACGGGTCGTCAACCCGTATTGGCGCCAACGCCGGTCGGCGTTCCCGGCGCTGCTGCCTGAGAGGAGTTCCGGGGCGGTTCCCGCCGACGGACGCCGGAACGAACCGCCCCCGAACGTTTTGCAGGCGGAGGGATGACGGGCCGGGGCCCAGGCCTCAGTCGCGGGCGCCCGACCCAGCCGACCCGCCCGACTGATCGCCCCGACCGTCTGTGGCGTGTCGGCCGAACCCGCCGACCCGCCCGACCGTCGGTCAACGACCGGCATGCTGCCCCAACTCCACGCGCAGTGGTGTCAGTTCCTCCTCAAGCCTGGTCAGTCCTTTCGGGAGCTTCTCCGGCAGCGGATGGTCGAATCTCAGGGCATCGATCCACGGCACGAACCACGCCTTGGGCACGCCTCCGGCAACGAGCCGCAGCGTTTCCGCGAGTGGCCGCGGCAGCCGCCCGGGGGCGTCCGCGACCGCGACGAGCCCGAGGAGTGTCACGCCCGGCACCCGCCCCGCGGCCCACTGCCGCGCGGCGAGCTGCGCCATCGCGAGCCCCTGGGCGTTCGTACGCGCCACCAGCACGACCCGGCTCGGGTTCCCGTCCGCGGGGATCGGCCACGCTCTGTTCGCGTCGCGACCGCCCGGCACCAGTTCCGCCAGTGTGGACACGGCCGCCCCGCCATGGCAGCCCACCCACCACCACGGAGGGTTCGGAACCCCCACCGGGACGGCGCGGAACGCGAGGCCCTTGGCAGGGGAGTCAGCCGCGAGTCCGACCTGAGGGCGGACCGCCGTCGTCCTCGGGGGGTTCGGTGCCTCGGGCGCCCGCACAGGCGCTGCTTCGCGCGGTGCCGAGGGCAACCACGGGTTCCGCGGTCCGTCGGCTTTCATCGTCTGCTTCCCTCCACCGGTCGCGCGGGTCACTTCCCCTGGTCGCGACCGGGGTCCTTTTCTTTCGTCTTGCGTTTGCCGCCGGCGTCGTGGTCGTCTTCGCCGTCGAGGTCCACGGCGCCGTATGCCGCGTACTCGGTCGGGTCCGGTCGGGCGGCGGCGGACAAGCCGTCGGCGACCGCCTCCAGGTCCTCCGGCTGTAGGGCGAAGGCCGGGTGCGCCATGAACTCCTCGGGTGCCCGCGTCGCCGGCAGCCCGCGAGGCTGCATGTCGCCGTGCCCGTCGCGGGGGTCGCATGCGACGAACGGCCCGTACTGCGGGTGCATCAGCGCGCGCAGGTGCGGATCGGCATGGTGCAGCCACCACGTGGAGAGACCCAACGCCGGGTCCTGACGCAGGAATTCGAAGGCCCGCCACAACACCGAAAGGCGCGCCACGGCTTCGGGGTGGCGCCACCACTCGGGGCACCAGAGTTGCACCGCCCGGTTCAATCGCCTGTGAACCACCTGCGACAGGTACTCCCGTACGAACTCGTCAAGTGATGAGAACGCCAACTCCCCGGGGGCGTCCGCTGTTTCCTCCGCATTTCGGGCTCGGACGCTCATGCCGCGCTCCTGTGCGTCTGCTTCGACAGCACCGGGCGCGCCGGCTCGTATTGCGCCAGTGATGCCCGGATCCGGTCGGCGTACGGGCCCTCCCACCACGGCATGGTGCGGACCAGCACCGGAGGAGAACCGCTGATCTGCACGAAGGCGCGCCCGCGCGGCAGCGAGGCGAGATCCGGCACGTCCAGCACCGGTTCCGACCGGGACCCGCGGCTCAGGTTGCGTTCCCAGAAGTCCGTGTTCTTGCGCGAATAACTCATCGTGTGCGGCTCGAAGATGCCGGAAGCCGCAGACAGGTCGGCCAGAAACTTGGTGTCCAGCACGCCGCCGCCGTAGACGCGCACGTTTGCCGAACCCCACATCTTCGCCATGCCCACGTCGCCCCATGTGGCCACGCCTTGGGCCCACGACTGGAGGATCGTCATCATGACGATGCCGCGCGAACCGAAGTGCGTGTACTTGTCGGGGAGCGCCTTCCACGGGCATACGTTCGCGGCCTCGTCCAGGACGAACAGCATCGGGACGGGCAGCCGCCCGCCGGGGCCGTCGCGGCCCTGGTTCTCGGCCTCCTCGGCCAGCGCCGCGGTGAACGCCAGCACCAGCGGAGCGGCCATCCTGTTCGTCTCCTCGGAGAGGAGGTACAGCGTGTCCTTCCCCTCGGAGATGAACTGCTTGTAGTGGAACTGCGGCCGGTTCGGATTGCGCCCCGGTGTGATCCATTCAGTGATACCCGGTGCGATGAGGAAAGAGACGATCTGCGCGGCGGTTCCGTACACGCCGGCGCGTTGCCGGTCGGGTGCGGTGATCAGCGCGTCGACCGCGTCGGCGGACATGTCGTGGCCGTTGGCGCGCAGGATCTGCTCGGGAGTGGTGTCGTCCGGGCGCGTGATCCAGCGATAGATGTCGGTGATCGGTCGGCCGTCGATCGACGCGGCCAGCAGCAGGTTGGCGATCAGGTCCTCGGCGGCCGGCTCGAAATACGCGTCGCTGCGTGCGTGCGCGGGCCGGTTGACCGAGCAGATGCGCGTGGCCATTTTGATCGCGAGGACGATGCTGTTGCCGACGTACTCCAGCGGATCCCAGTACCAGGTCGGCTCGGCCCCGGCCTGCTTCTGGGGGTCGAAGATCCAGACGTCGCCGACTGCTGCACGCACCCCCCGGGTCGCGTCCACGACATCGCGTTTGTTGGACGTGACGACGACCGCGCCGGGGGCCGCCACGATGTTGGGAATCGCCCGGCACGCAGTTTTGCCGGTGCGTGGGCCCCAGATGTCCATGTGCATGTCTTCCCACGAACCCCACAGCGAATGACCGCTTCTGACGGTGCGTCCGATCAGCACGCCGGGAGGGGAGAGCCCTTCGAGTCCGAGCCGCGCCGCTGTTTCGGCCACGCCTTGCTTCGTCGCAGGAGCCAAGTCGGTCAGCGACGCGAGGTAGGGGAGCGCGCGGTCGACTTTGACGCGCTTGCGGGAATAGCGCGACACCGAGCGCCCCATGCCGTACGCCGACAGCAGGACGAACACGCCCAGCCCGACCGAGACCGCGGTCGCCGTGCCGCCCGGCCACGGGTACGACCCGTTGATCAGGTCCGCCACCATGGCGACCGGTGAAGACGGCTTGACGCCCGAGTCCCGCGTGGCGAACCAGGCGCCGACCCAAAGGATGCAGGCCATCAGGAAGGCGACCAGCAGGAAACCCATCACCATGAGGGTTTCGACGTGCGGGTACGGCCCCCGGCGCCGCGTTGTCGCGCTCACAGTGATTCCGCCTTCGCCGCGCCTGCCCGATCGGCGCTTGTCATCGTGCCGCCACCACCTGCGGGGGCTTCAACTGCCCCGGGACGGCGATTCCCAGTCCCGCGGTCGCGGCGAAGGCCGCGGCCTGTCCGCCGTATACCCGGCGCAACCCCCAACGCGTCTGCTGGGAGAGGCGGTCCGGCAGCGCGTCCAGCGCCGCCACGGCCTCGTCCGCGGGCGCGGTCGATGTGGCCGTCAAGGCGGTTGCCAGTCCATCCTGGTGTGCGGTGGGGCGCGTGGCCCGACGGAAGAAGACCTGGAGGCGGGCGTTCGCCAACTCCGGTGCGGGGCCCAGGAGGGCGGCGGCCGGTTCGTCGCCCGGCAGCCCTGACATGGCCCATGTCACCGATGTCGCACGATCGTGGACGACATGGTCCCAGGCTTCGCGCACCGTTGTCGGCGCCACGTCGCGCCAGCGCAGCGCGGGGCGCGGACCACTGTCGCCGACGAGCTCGGCGACCGACGGGTCGAAGGTCGCCCGGACGCCGTAGGTCACCGAGGCGGCCGAGAGCGGAGCCGCCCGCCCGCCCGCGTTCGCCTCCAAAAGCGTGCAGATCCGCGGCAGTTGGGAACCGATCCGGACCGCCATGTCGGGCACGCCCACGCGCCTGCGGCGACCGGTGGACGCGGGTTGCCCCGCCTCGGTGTAGGTCAGTGCGAACCGCAGCACCCGGGGCCTTGTCAGCTCGGTCGTCACGCTGATGCCGAGGACCGGGGACGCGCGCAACTCGGCGATGACGTTCTCCCAGCGGGCGACCCAGGCGCCCACGGATTCGCCCGGCTGCGGGGCACCTTCGCCCGCGTACTCGATGAGGACCGCGTGCAGACCGCCCGCGGTGGTCGACACGAAGGCGAACGGCCGGCCGTACGCGTCCGGCGCTTCGTGCAGTCGCAGGCCCGGAGCGATCCCGGGTATCCGGGACACCCCGTGGCTGCCGAGCCGGGAGGAGAGCCTGCCCGGAATGCCCACGCCCTTCGGTTTCCCGGGAGGGGGCGCGGCGACGGCGGTCGGGCCGGAGGAAAAACGCGACATCGCAGTTCCGTTCGATCTTGGCCGACGAAGAACTCCTATGAACCATCGGCCGAAAGCGCTTGCCGCGTCAAGGATTTTGTGTTTCCCGAGGGTAATACGGTGGCAGAGTCCAGGGCAAAGGTGGGGCGGTCGACGTCGATCTCTTGGACCTGTCGCATTTATCCAAGCCGAGCCCCGCGCACGTGGTCCACCATGGGTGCAGGCGTGGCGGCGGAAAATGGGGTTCGCGTGATACTTGAGACTGTCAACCATGCGTTCGATGCGATTGTACAGATTCTTCCGCAGAATCCGTCGCCGAACAGCAACGTGGTGCCGGCGAAAGAGGAAGTCCCCATCCCCTCCGGGCTCAGCACCGGAGTTTCGCGGATTTTCGGCTTCATCACGTGGGTGGTCTTCAGTCTGGCCGCCGCCGGTGTTCTCTTCTGTGCCGTGCGGGTCGCGATCGCCTACAAGGAGGGTGGAGAAGTTCTCGCGCCCGGGCTGCTGTCCCCGCTGATCGCGTGTATTGTCGCCGTCTCGGCCTCGGGAATCATCGGCATCGTCGTGCGTTAGGTGCGATTCGGAAATTTCGGGGTGGTTCCGCTGTTCAGGAGGTCGAAGAAGCGGTCGCCGGAAAGCGGGTCCGGCTCGCGGGAATTCGGGTCGTCGGATTTCGGATCCAGGATGCGTCCGACGACGGCGATATCCGCCGCCGTGATATGCGGCCTCATTCTGTGCGTCGTGGTCGTCGTCGTGGACATCGCGGGCGGCGGAGGCCGCGACGGTGCCGCGGCGCAGACGGCGGGACCGACGACGGTTCCCCCGCCCGGCGGCGCCCCGGGCACGGGCGGCACAGGCACGGGCGGCACGGGCAACACGTCGTCCGGCGGCGGCACCCCGGTGCCCACCCAGCCGACGGGCCCTTGCCCGCCCCTGACCGGCGGTTTCGCCGGCATGCCGGAGCAGGAGCCCTCAGAGATCGATTGGGAGAGCTACCGCGGACTCGCGATGCCGTCGTCCGCGTTGTCGGGACCGGTGGGAGGAACGGGCAGCGTGTCCCGGTGCTTCGCGCGCACACCGACCGGTGCGCTGCTCGCGGCGATGCAGATCTCGTCCCGCGCCCTGTTCGCCCCCGACTGGCGGTCGGTCGCCCGGTACCAGCTCGTACCCGGCCCCTCGACCGACGAGTTCGTCACCCGCATGACAAGCCTGGTGGGAACCACCGCGCCCGGGCTCGTGCGGGACGTGACCGGGCTCATGCAGCCGGCCGGATTCAAATTCCTCGCCTACAGCCCCGAACAGGCCGTGCTGGCCCTTGTCTTCGCCTCCGAGGGGGGTGCCCGTATGCAGTCCGCCGTCTACACCGTTGTCTGGGACGGGGACGACTGGCTCCTGCAGGTACAGCCCGACGGCACCGTCGGCGCACTGCCGCAAAGGCCGACGTCACTCGACGGCTTCGTGCCCTGGGGGAAGGAATGAACGCGTTGCGGACCTGGTGGACGCGCCTCACCAAGCACCTGAGATCGGCGCGCAAGCCCGCCTTGGTCGCCGTGGCGGTCGGCCTTCTGCTCGGGCTCGGCGGGGCCGCGGCCTCGGGCGCCTCGAAGGCCCCGGCGCTCCCGATGGACCCGCCACCGGAAGCCATCGTGAATTTCACCGACGGCTGCGTGTACGTGCCGCAAATGGCCAGCGGTTGGGTGTGGTTCTGGTATTGCCCGACGACGAACCCGCCGACCAACGGCCAGGTGCGACTCCGGGACAACGGCGGCAAGCTGCTGTACAACGACTGGGGCCAGGCCTGCTGCGAGGGACAGGCACCCGAGGAGTACTGGCGTCTCCAGGCCGCGCAGACGGCGTGGTCGGGCAATTGCGACGACCTGACGCTGCGTAAAGGTGAATGCAAGGACTGGGCCTCGACGATCAAGGCCAAGAAGCCGCCCAACACTACGCGTTATGGTCCTGATTCGTTCTGGCAGGACGGCAACAACGATCCCAGCGTCAGCCGCCCCTGCGAATTCCTCAAGGCGATATCCGACAAGCTCGTGTGCCTGGACCCCCGGGACGATCCGCCGTGCCCGACCGGAACCCTGGGCGCGAGCAGCCAGTTGCTGCGGAACTGTGAGAGCCAGAACGCGGCGGTCATCACCCACTTCAAGTACGAGCAGCAGACCCCCGGATCGCAGGAGTGCGACACGACCGGCGGAGCCCCCTGCGACTACGATCCCGGCCAGCCCGTCGCCAACACGGAATTCAAGGACGAGGAGTTCCTGGAGGCGCCGATCCAATGGACCGCGGCACGGTTGAGAGAGGCCGTGGGACAGGTCAGCCTCTGGTGGATCCTGGCGCCCGAGCCACTGATCGACAGCGGCAAGGACACCGGGATCAACGTCGAGCAGAACGTCAACTTCCTTGTGCGGCACACCAACGTGATCACGCTCGGTCTGGTGGCGCTCTCGATCGTCATCGCCTCGATTCGCATCTCCCTCACCCGCCAGGTCCAGCATGCCCAGGACGTCGTTCGCAGCATCGTCATCCTGGTCCTGGTCTCGGGGTTGTCCGTCCTGGTCATCAATGCCCTGGTGGCGATGTCCAGTTGGTATTCGACGTGGATTCTCGTACGCGGGCTCAATCCGTCGTCGGAGGAGCCGCTGAGCCGGGCCGCGGGCCAAGAGGCGGCCACCGCGGCGATCGAATCGTTCACCGGCGACCTGGACAACCTGAACTTCGTCCTGCTCGTGCTGCTGAGCCTGTGCCTGCTGGCCGGCGGTCTCGTGCAGTGGGTCTACATGATCGTGCGCATCCCCGTCGTGACCATCCTCGCCGGCACACTGCCCCTCGCCGCCGCCGCGACGAACACCGAGGTCGGGAAGTCGTGGATGTCCCACCACCTCACCTACCTCGGCGCGTTCATCCTGGTGAAACCGGCGTCGGTGACCGTCTTCGTCGCCTCCGCCCGGCTCTTCGGGTCGAACAGCGCCTCCGCCAGCGGACCGGAGGCACAGTTCCGCGGCGCCGTCATCCTGCTCCTGATGTCACTCCTGCTCCCCGCCCTGGTCAAGATGATCTTCCCGGTCGTGGCGCCCGCGACGGGCGGCCAGGCCGCCTCCACGACGATGGTCGGCGGCGTACTCGCCGGCGGGGCACGCCTGGTGAAGCGGTGATGAGAGTCCCGTCCCGGAGGGTGCCGCGTGACCAGACCTGACGTGCGCACGTACGGCAACTGGCGGAAGCCGACGTCGCCCGGCATCTTCGGCATCGGCCTGGCCGGCACCCTGCTGTTGTTCGGTGGAGCCCTGCTGGTGATCGGGGCGCTCTTCGTCTCGATCGTGCTGGCGCTGGGCCTCACCGTGCTGGTCGCGCTGATGCTGGCTCCGCTGCTCATCCGCGACCAACACGGACGCAACGGCCTGCAGTGGCTCACCGCGACGGGCTCGTGGATGTTGGGGGTCATGCAGGGACGGCACCTCTACCGGTCCGGGCCCTTCGGGCGAACTCCCGCCTCCACCAGTCGACTTCCCGGTCTCGCCGCGCCCTTGGAGGTGAGCGAGGCCGTCGACGGGCACGGGCGCCCGTTCGCGATCCTGACCGCGCCCGGTCCCTGGCACCACACCGTCGTCCTCGACTGCCACGCGGACGGAGCCTCCCTCGTCGACGCCGAACAAGTGGACACCTGGGTCGCGTATTGGGGCGACTGGCTCGCCCAACTGGGCCACGAGCCGGGCCTGGTGGCCGCGTCGGTCACGATCGAGGCCGCCCCCGACACCGGCGAGCGCCTGGTACGCGAGGTGTCCGGCAACGTCCACGCCGAAGCGCCGCAGCTCGCCCGCGAGGTCCTGGCCGAGATCGTGCGCGACTACCCGCTGGGCTCCGCCACCTTGACGAGCCGGGTGGCGCTCACCTACTCGGGTGCCGCCCGCAACACCGGCGCCCGCCGGAGCCTGGCAGCGGTCGCGCAGATGCTCGGCACCCGCCTGCCCGGCCTCGCGGCCGACCTCCAGATGACGGGAGCCGGGCCCGCCCTGCCCATGACGGCGCGCGAACTCGGAGTGATGATGCGGGTCGCGTACGACCCGGCCGCGGCCGGGCTCGCCGAGGGAGTGCCCGACGACGGGGTGCTCTGGGACGAGGTGGGGCCCGTCGGCACGATGGAGACACCGGACGCGTACCGTCACGACAGCGCCTGGTCCATGACGTGGGCGATGTCGGAGGCGCCGCGCGGTGAGGTCTTCTCCAGTGTCCTGAACCGTCTGGTCATGCCCCACCCGGACATCCTGCGCAAACGCGTCACGCTCGTGTATCGGCCGCACGACGTGGGAGCCTCCGCGCGCCTGGTGGAACGCGACCGCAAGGACGCCCTCTTCAAGGCCAAGCAGGCGAAGATCGCCCAGGCCCGCGACTCGATCGCGGTCCAGGCGGCGGACCGCGCGGCGCAGGAGGAGGCCACCGGCGCGGGACTTGTCCGATTCTCGCTGTACGTCACCGCCACCGTCGCGGACGCGGAGGACCTCAACCTCGCCGCCTCGGCGGTCGACAACCTCGCGGCGGCATCCCGCCTCCAGTTGCGGCGAGTTCGCTTCGCGCAGGCGAGCGCGTTCCTCGCGGCGCTCCCGCTCGGACTCGTGATGCCGCTGCACCTGAAAGTCCCGCAGGCCGTCCGCGACGCGATGTAAGAAAACCCGGCAGTTGGAGGCACAGCCATGTGGGGATCCGGAAACCGCCGCCCGAAAGGGGAGAAGAGCGCACGTGCCGCCGGCGGAGACCGCAGGCAGGCCCGGGGGGCCGGCTCTGTCCCGTCGCGCGGATACGGCGGCTGGGGCGGCGGTCGGCCGGCGCATGTCGAGGCCGGTCCCGAATGGCGGGGCACGACGGTCCAGGTCTGCGGCCTGTGGCCGTTCGGCGCGGGCTCGGGGACTCCGGTCATCGGCGTCCCCGTCGGGCGCACGCTGAACGGCAACGCGACGCTGTGCTGTGATCCGATCAGTTGGTTCCAGCGCGCCCAACTCATCCTCAACCCGAGCGAGTTCGTGCTCGGCAGGCCGGGGCTCGGGAAGTCGACGATCGTCCGCAGGCAGGCACTGGGACTTGCCGGCTACGGCGTCCAGCCGCTGGTCTTCGGCGACCTGAAACCGGACTACGTGGACCTCATCCAATCGCTCGGCGGCCAGGTCATCACGCTGGGCCGCGGGCGCGGGTTCCTCAACATCCTCGACCCGGGCGAGGCCAAGGCCGCGGCGGCACGGCTGACCGGCGACGCCCGGCGGGCGCTCGTGGCCGACTCGCACGGACGGCGGTTGAACGCCGTCGCGTCGCTGATCACCGTGCTGCGAGGGGGCCCGCCCACCGACCGCGAGGAAAGCATCCTGCACGTCGCCCTGCACGTCCTGGACCAGAAGCACGACGGCGTCCCGGTGCTCGGCGACCTGCTCAAGGTCGTCCAGGAGGCGCCCGACGTAGTGCGGGCGACGGCCCTCGACCGAGGTGACATCGACCGGTATCACACCATCACCGAAGAGTTGGAGGCCTCCCTGATCGGGCTGCTCGGCAACGGCCGGCTGGGGGACATGTTCTCCCGGCCCACCACCGAGCCCATGCGCCACGACCGTCCGGTGTGCTTCGACGTCAGCAGCATCGACGACTCGGAGGCCTACCTCCAAGCCGCGGCCCTGTTGGCGTGCTGGAGCTACGGGTTCGGTGCGGTGTCGGTCGCCCAGGCGCTCGCCGACGCCGGACTGGAGCCCCAGCGTCACTACTTCGTGATCCTCGACGAGCTGTGGCGCGTCCTGCGGGTGGGACGCGGCCTCGTCGACCGCGTGGACGCGCTCACGCGCCTCAACCGGCAGCGCGGTGTCGGCATGGCCATGGTCACCCACACCATGTCGGACCTGTTGGCGCTGCCTTCGGAAGAGGACCGCATGAAGGCCAAGGGGTTCGTCGAGCGGTCCGGCATGGTCATCTGCGGAGGGCTCCCGGCCGCCGAGATGCCCCAACTCACCGAAGTGGTGGGCATGACCGAGGCCGAGCAGCAGATGATCGTCGACTGGTCGACCCCGCCCTCGTGGGATCTGGCCGGCACCACCAAGGCGCAGCCGCCCGGACTGGGAAAGTTCATGGTCAAGGTCGGCGGGCGCCCCGGCATCCCCCTCGTCGTCAGGCTCACCCAGGCCGAGTTGGCGATCAACGACACCAACCGCAGGTGGGCCCGATGAGCTCCCGTCGCGGCGGCGGCATCGGCCGGCGCCTGCGCCTCGGCATTCGCGTTCGCTGCGGCGGCCGGTCG
>NZ_JBPKBI010000007.1:30351-45304 GCF_051388935.1 Yinghuangia sp. YIM S10712 | reverse complement strand
CCCCCCCCCCGCCGCCGTGTGGGTGTTGGTGCTCACGGTGGTCGCGGTGCTGACGCCGCCGATCCAGGCGTCGGCCCAGACGCCGGCCCGGGCCTCCTCAGCGTCCGTGGCCCGGCTTCCGGCGGACGAAAACGACGCGCTCGAACCCAGGGCGCAGGCGTGCCGCCACCAGCCCGACGCGTTCTACGTCCCCAAGGATCCGGAAGGCAACTGGTTCTGGTGGTACTGCCGCGACAGCGTCGGGCTCTTCGGGGACGGATTCTCGCCGCTCGGCACCTTCGAAGGGGATTTCGGCGGCCTGTGGGGCAACAACAAGAAAGTCAACCAGGACCAGCCCGACAACTGGAACGAATGGATGTCGAAGTACGCCACGGCCGGAAACCTGGTGGACTTCACCAAACTCGTGGACGAACCCTGCGAGACGTGGAACCGCGCCGAGTTGGATCTCGAACAACCGCAGTGCGCGAAGATCAAGACCCTCGCTGCCCGCCAATCCCCGTGCGACCAGTGGTGGGACCTCATCAAATCCGTGCAGGGCCAGCCCGACGTCGAACCCCTCGACACCGCGCGCGACGGCGGATTGATCTCGATCTGCCGGGGCCACCAAGCGCATTTCCAGCGTGCCTGGGCCGCGCCGAAGATCGAGGATTCGAAGACATACGACCGCTATGACTTCTCGGCGCCCGACGAGATCACCAAGCCCATGGGGCAACTCGTCTCCATAGCGCAGTGGGTCGCCCTGGTCGCCGGTGTCCTCGGCGTGCTCTTCAGCGCGGCGAAACTCGCCGTCGCCTATCAGAACGGTTTCGGGGAGGCCGCGACCGGAATCGTCATCGTGCTCGGCTCCGTATCGCTGGCGATGTCCGCACTGGCGCTCGCGAGTCTGTTTCTGGTCGGTTGAACCCTTCGCGGAAAGGAAGTTGCCATGTCCGACGAAATCGACTTCAACCCCATCGTGGGTGCGGTCCGCGGAGCGTTGGACACGCTTCAGCCGGTGGGAACGCTCCGTAAATACGTGCAACTGGCCGCAGACCGCCCCGGCCTGGTGGCGCTCGGAGTCGGAGGAATCGCCGTTGCGCCGCACTTGGCCGCCGGGCTCGGGGTGGGGATGGAGGCAGCGCGCTAGACATGGGCTTCGGAATCGGCTTTGTCGCCGCCGGATTGGGCGGCGCCCTCACCGCGACCTTCGCGGTCGTGACGGCCTCGTACATGGTCGCGTTCTTGCCGTGGGAGGAGCCGGAGAGCGTCGACAGCGGCTCCTACAGTCGCTCGCTCAACGCCAATGCCCTGCCGGCGCACGCGCGTTCGTACGCACCGTACGTGGAGAAAGCCGGATCCATGTGCGCCGAGATCACGCCGGCGATCGTCGCCGCGCAGATCGAAGCGGAGAGCAGTTGGAACAAGAACGCGGTCAGCGACGCCAACGCCCAGGGGCTGAGCCAATTTCTTCCGGGGACATGGCGGCAGTACGGGCGTGATGAAGACGGCAGCGGCAACGGGGCGGATCCCTACAATCCGCAGGACGCGATCATGGCGCAGGGGAGGTACGACTGCGCCATCGTCGGATTCGTCAAGCAGATGCGGGAGGGGACATACACCGGCGGATGCCGGTTGAACGACGGACGGGAGAGACCGCCTCCCAAGCCGGGCGAATTCCCCAAGGACACGGACATCCTCGAACTCGCTCTCGCCGGCTACAACGCCGGTGAGGGAGCGGTGTGCTATTTCCGCGGCATCCCGCCGTTCTCGCAGACCAAGGCGTACGTTCCGAAGATCCTGAAGGCCGCGGCCAAGTACGGGGGAACGCCGTCCACCGCCACGGCCAACTGCACGACCAACGACCCGAACCTGTGCGCGCTCTACCTTGCCAAGCAGTACGCGGATCCCGAGTGGGCGGCGAAAAAGCACCCCGGAAAGAAGCTCACCTATTCGTGGGGCGGGGGCGGATCCAAGGGGCCGAGCTACGGGATCGCGGACTCGGGCTACGACGACAGGAACGTTTTCGGTTTCGACTGCTCCGGGCTCGTCCAATACGCCTACCACCAGGCCTCGTCGGGGCGGTTCACACTGCCGCGTACCGCCGACCAGCAAAGGCGCCAGGGCGACTTGGTGGCCGAGGGCTACGGCGGAAAGAACTTCGATCTTTCCAAGGTCCATCCGGGCGACGCCGTGGCCTTCAGCAAAGCCAGGGGCGGCCATTACTACCACATCGCGATATACGCCGGCGGCGGGCAGGTCGTCCACGCCTACACCCACGGCAGGTTCGTGGAAGTCCAGCCGCTGTCCAACTACCACGGGGTGTACTGGATGTTCCGCCGGTACCTCGAACCGCTGAAGACGGGAGGGGACTCGTGCCCTTCATGCGCCGTCCAGGCCGGGGCGCCGCGCCACGGCTCGGACTACGTCTCGGTATGGCAGCCTGCGCTGCCGCCGCGCTCGTCGGCTGCGACCTTGACGCGCCCGGTGAGGCGCCGCGGCAGTCCACCGGTCCGCGTGCGGAGAGCCCCGCGCCGCTCGTCCCGGGAACGACGAGCACGGCCCGGGGGCTGCCGGGCGGCGCCGGTACGGCCCCGACCGCGTCCGTGAGCCCGCCCCCGTCGACGGTCCCGGTGCTGACCGGCCGTCCGGGAACCCCCGCGGGGGGAGCACCGCCGGCGCCGTCCTCCGTCGACGGCCGCGACGCGGTGGCGGTGTCGCGCGCGGTGGTGGCGATCACGTACACCATGGACACCGCCATCGACGCGTCCGGCTGGGACGCCGCGATGCGCGCCGCGCCGTATCTCGCGCCGGAGTACTTCGCGACCCTGCGGGACAACCCGCCGGACCGCAGCCCGGGCGGCGAATGGTTCACCTGGCAGGCGCACCAGGCCTACACCACGGTCGAGTTGACGTCGGCCGACGAGACCGGGAAACCGGAGGACACGCCGTTCCGGGCGTTCCACGCCTGGAACGTGACCGTGACGGCCACGGGTCGGGACGGCTGGACCGAGCGGTCCCCCGACCAGGTCGTGTACGTGATCCTCGGGAGATCCGACGCGGCGGCCGACTGGAAGGTGACGGACATCCAGGTCCGGTAAGCGGATCCCGCACCCAAATAGACGCGTTTTTGCAAGCCGGACGCAGCCGCGGCTGTCCACACTGTGGGCTCGGCGGGAAATCGTCGTTGTGCCCGGCAGTCGCTCGATCCCTCGCGAGGCGCCCGGCGACCCGGGCGCACGGCGGAGAACCGGAGAACGACGATGAGTTCGCAGGCAGTCCAGCCCCGTTTCCGAACGCCCCTGTGGTCGGGGGCTCGCAGGCGCGTGGCCGGCTGGGTGTCGCTGGCCGTGTGTGTCGCGCTGCTGGCGACGGCCGTCGTCCTCGGCACGGGGGCGGCGGGGGCGAAGGTGTCGCTCGCGGATCTCGGCAACTGGCTGCCGAGTTCGCGTGCCAACACCGTCGTGCACGTCAACGGAACCACGGGGCAGGTGGACGGCAGAGTCGAACTCGCCGGCGAGACGAACGGTCCACTCGAAGTGGGCACCGACGGAAGCACCGTGCTGGTCCTCGACCAGGAGACGGGGACCGTCAGCCGCATCGACCCCGCGCAGCTCACCGTGCCCCAGATGCGCAGCTACGGCGCCGACGGCCTGACCCTGGCCGTGGGCGCCGGCAAGGCATGGCTCGTCGACGCCCTGGCCGGCACCGTCCAGCCGATCGACCCCGTGTCCCTGGCACCCGTCTCCGCGCCGATCGACCTCGGCTCCAAACCCCTCGGCCCCGCCGGCGCCGACAACTCGGGCAATCTGTGGGTGACCCTGCCGGCCACCGGACAGGTCGTCGCGGTGCGGGGCGCGGTGCCCTCCGCCCCGATCCCGGTCGCCGATCCGGGCCACGTCCTCCTCCTGACGATCGCCGACGGCCGCCCGGTCGTGACCGACACCACGGCGGGCGTCGTCAAGGTGATCGGGGAAGAAGGGCCCGTACGCTCCATCAACCTGCCCGAGGCGGTCGCCGGCGCCAAGCCGGAAGCCGTCCGCATACCGGAGCGCGGCGAGGGGCCGCTGGTGCCGATCCTCGCCGCCGACTCGGGGCAGCTGGTGCTGCTGAACATCGACGACGGCGCCGTGCAGGCCGCACCGGTCGCGACCCCCGGCAACGATTTCGGGCCGCCCGAGGTCCTCGGCAACCGCGTCTACGTCCCGGACCGCACCACAGGAACACTCCTCGTCTACGACACGGCCGCCGCCGCGTTCGCACCCTCGGTGCGCGTCACGGGAACCGCGGGGCCCCTCGAACTCGACGTCCGGGACGGCCTGTTGTGGGCCAACGACCAGACCCAAGCGACCGCCGTCGTGGTGGACGCCCAAGGCAGGGCGCACCCGGTCGACAAGTACAAGCCCGACGTCCCCTCGGAGGCGGACAAGAGCCCGTCTCCGACCACGACACGCACTACCCGGCCCACTCAGCCGAGCCAATCGGCCGCGCCGAGCGATTCGGCGACCGCCTCCACGGGAACTCCGCCCGGCGGACCGCGTCCGGACGCGACCACCGCCGAACCGACGACGCGCCCGCCGACCGAGCCGGTTCGCGACGATCCTCCGGGGCGGGACGAAACGACGGGCAGCACGTCGCCGCCCGACCGGAGTACGCCCCCGCCCGCGACGACGCCGGCGCCCACGGTCGTGGTGACCGTCACCGAGCGCGTGCCCGTCGTCCCGCCGCCATCGAGGCCGCCGACGGAGCCGCCGACACCACGGCCCTCTGTGCCGAACGGCCCGCCCGCACCGGTGCCGACCACAGCGCTGCCCGTGCCGACCACGGCGCAGCCCGTGCCGACCACAGCGCTGCCCGCTCCGACGACGGCGCTGCCCGTGCCGACCACGACGCAGCCTGTGCCCACGACGACGAAGCCGGTGCCGACCACGACGAAGCCCGCGCCCAACCCGACCACCAGTTCCGCGCCGCCGCCGAGTTCGCCCCCGCCGTCCACGCCACCGGCGCCGACACCGAAGCCGCCCGGCACCCCCAAAGCGGAGTCCGGCCCCGGCCGCATCACGCTCGTCTTCGCGGCGTCCCCGGGCGCGCGCCCTGACCGGTACTCCCTCGCCGACCTTCCGGAAGGCGCGAAGGCCACGCCTGCGACGGTTGCACCCGGCGGCCCGTTCCAGTTCGTCGTCACCGGGCTGAGCTGCGCCGACGAATACAGCTTCAAGGTCGTCGCCGAGTTCGGCTCGACCAAGCTCACCTCGGGCGCGTCGACCGCGGTACGGCCGTGCGTGCTCGTCTCCGCACCCACCTCGCTCAAGACACAGGTTCCACGCAACGGCAAGAGCTTCACCGCGACGTGGAAGGCACCGGCGAACGCGGGCGGCTCCAAGGTGACCTACACGGTCTCGTGGTCCGGGTCCGGCCAGGCGTCCAAGGGCAGCACCACGACCACGGAGACCACCGCCGCCCCCAAGGGCCTGACCAACGGCCACACGTACAACGTCAAGGTCACCGCCACGAACGAGGTGGGCACGGGGCCCGCCGCGTCCGCCGTCGCCGACCTGAGGCCGCCCACCCGCACGTACAACGTCGGACCCAACTCGGACAACGGGGTGACCGTGGGCGTTCGCAGCGGCCCCGGGGTGGCCGGCACCACCTCGGTGGCGCAGATTCCGGCGGGTTACACCGGTCCCATCACCGTGCACTGCCAGACCACCGGCCAGACGGTGCCCCGGGACGGCACGTCGCTGCGCAGCAACATCTGGGACAAGGTGTCCTGGAAGGGCGAGACGGGCTACACCAGCGACCTGTACATCCGCACGCCGAATGCGGACGAGTCGAAATTCTCGCCCGAACTGTGGGAATGCCCATGACGGTTCGCCCGACGGCGGCCACGTCGGCCGGGGGCGGCCGCGGCCCCCGGCCCACACCGGTCGGCTGGGCGGTCCTCGCGACCTGCGGCGTCCTGCTCGGCGGAGGCTGGGCGATCGGGCACCCCGAGCCCGTCGCCCTCGGTGTCACCGGCCTCGCCGCGGTCGCCGTGGCACTCGTCGGCACGCTGCCGAGCCCGCGCCTGACCGCCGAACGCCGCCTCAGCCCGACGCGCGTCGCACGCGGCGACCGAGCGGGCGGAGTCGTCAGCGTCACCAACCTCGGCGCCCGGCCCTGCCGAGGGCTCGTCGTGGAAGACCACTGCGACGGAGCCGTGGTCTCGGTGCGTCTGCCGCCGCTGCCGGCCGGGGCGACCGTGCGGGCCGACTACGCCGTCCCGACGAACCGGCGCGGACACGTGCCGGTCGGGCCGCTGCGGCTCGTCCGCCGCGATGTATTCGGACTCGCCTACCGCAGCATGCCCATCGGCGCCGCGGTCACGCTGATGGTCCACCCGCGCCTGCACCCCGTCGGGCTGCCGCCGTCGGGACGCGAACATCACTTGGAGGGCCCGACGTCCGATTCCGCGAACGAGGGCACGATGACGTTCCACACGCTGCGCGACTACGTCGAAGGCGACGACCTGCGGCGCGTGCACTGGCGGGCGACCGCACGCACCGGGACCTTGATGGTGCGTCAGATGGCGGACGTGAGCATGCCGGTGACCACGTTGCTGCTCGACACCCGGCACGCTTCCTACGCCGGGCCGCATTCCGGCGCGGACTTCGAACTCGCGGTCGACGTCGCGGCGTCCGTCGGATACGCGGCATCGTCACGGCATTTCCCGCTGCGGGTGTGCACCGGCTCGCACGCCGCGGGACAGTCGGGCGGTGTATCCGGCCGACGCGTCGACAACGCGGAACTCCTCGCACACTTCAGCGAAATCCGCGCCGACGACGAAGGCTTCACACGGGCGCTCGACCAAGTGCGCCGTGCGGGGGCCGGAGGCCTGCTCGCCGTGGTCACCGGATGGGCCGAGACCGATGTGGCAGGGCGCATCGCCGGTGCGGCCCGCAATCACGAACACGCCGTGATCGTGCACGTCGGCGAGAGGCCGACGGACACGCCCACCCCGAGCGGAGGCATTCGTCGGGCCGCCGTCGCCGAACTCGCCGACGTGGCCAGGCTGTGGCCGGGCGCCAAACGCTGACGGGAGTCGACAACACATGTCAGCGGGAACCGTTCGACCGGCATCCACCGGGGAAGAATCCGGCACGGACGCCTCCGTCCGCCGGAAGCCGAACGCCCGTACGCCTTCGGGGAACGGGCGACGGCAGCCGCGTGCAGCCGGACCGCGCCGAACAACGGAGCCCGGTCGCCGGGGAGCCGAACTGCCCGCCCTGACGATGGTGATGCTGCTCGCGGCCTTCGTGGGCCTGATGTTCCACCGGGTGTTCGGCCTTACGACCGTGCTGGCGCCCACCGTGGTCGCGGCCGTCGTCCCCGCGATCGTCGTCGGCGCGGCGTGCCGGGGAATGCGAGCCCCGGCGCCGGTGTCCGCGACCGTGACCGTGAACCTCGTGGCCGCCGTGGTGGCGGGCAGCGCTGTCTACGCGCGCGACCGTGCCCTGGCCGCCGTCGTCCCGACGCCGGGATCGGTCGCCGCGATGGCCGGCGATCTCGCCGACGTCCCACGCGAGATCCTCACCACGGTCCTGCCCGCGCCGCCGGGAACGAGCAGCATCCTGGTGCCCGCCTGCGTCTGGGTCGCGTCCGCCGCAGGTGCCGAACTCCTTTATCGCACGCGGTTCGCCGCACTGGCGGTACTGCCGGCCACCGCGCTGTTTCTCGGCGCGGCGCTGCTGGCCACCGGCGCGCCCGGCACCTCGCTGCCGCTCGTCGCGGGATTCGCCGCGGCGGTCGGCTTGTTCCTCGCAGTCCGCGACACCGCGCCGCGCCCCGCCAACATCGCGCTCGCCGGGCTGCTGGCCCTGGCCCTCGCGATTCCGGGCGCGTTCGCCGCGCTGTCGCTGCCCGGAGGGGCCCGGCACGCGTTCGACCCGCGCGGCCATGTCGACCCCCCGGCGCCGACGACATTGCGCGGGCCCAGCCCGCTCGCGTACGTCTCGGCGTGGCTGCAACACCCCGAGACGCTGATGTTCACCGACGCCGGGTCGCCGCCTCCGCCCGGCGGAAAGCTCTACCGGCTCGCGGTGTTCGACCACTACGACGGTGTCTCGTGGACGCCGGTGGACCGCTTCCTGCCGTCCGGCGGGCGCGTCCCGGAGTCGGAGCGCGACGCCGCCGGGACGCCGGTCGGACAGGACATCACCGTCGCGGAACTCCCCGGCGTGTTCCTGCCGGCAGTGGAGCGTCCGGTCGAAGTGCACGCAACAGAAGGAGAGTTCGCGGTGGATCCGGAGAGCGGTGTGCTCGCGTCCGAGACACCGCTGCGGACAGGGATGCGCTACCAGGTGACGAGCCGTCCGACCGAGCACGACCCGGCCCGCACGGAATACATGGCCGCCGGCCGTACCGCGTCCGCGCTGGAACTCCCGGGCGGCGACGAGTCGGGCGCCGCGCCGCCGGTCGTCGCCGCGCTCCGCGACTACGCCCAACAGGCCACCGCCGGGGCGCAGTTCCCCTACCAGCAGGCTCTGCGGCTGGCCTCTTGGCTGCGCGGGTACGCGGCCGGGGACCCGCAGGCGATCCCCGGCCACTCCTACCGGCACATCCAGTACTTCCTGGAGACCAGCCGCCAGGGCACCTCCGAGCAGTTCGCGACGGCCTTCGCGCTGATGGCGCGCACACTGGCCCTTCCGGCGCGCGTGGTGGTCGGTTTCCGCGCCGAGGCGCAGCAGGCCGAGCCGGTCACCCGCGTGCGGGGAGGGGACGTCCTGGTGTGGGCGGAAGTGGAGTTCGCCGGCGCGGGCTGGGTGCCTTTCTTCCCCACGCCGGGGGCCGGAAGCGCCACATCGGCGGTCGCGCCCCCCACCGAGGAGGTCGCGGAACCCGAGCCGGTACCCGCCGAACCCGCATCGCCCGGCGCGCCCACCGGGCCGCCGTCGCGGGCGGAGATCGACAGTGCGATCGAGAACCGCGCACACGCAGCCGCCACCGAGGACCACGCCGGTGGCCGCGACACCGGTGTGGGCGCCGGCGTGGTGGTCTCGGCGGTGGTGTCCGCCGCGCTCGCCGGGTATGTCGCGCTGGCATTCGCCGGGCCGGTGTGGCTGCGCCGTTCACGAGCCCGTGGCACGCCCGAGATGCGTATCGCCGGGTCCTGGGAGCAACTGGTCGACGACTTGGCGCGCATCGGACCGCCGCTGCCCGCGGGGGCCACCACCGGCGACGTCGTCGAACACGCCCGCGTGGGCGCGGGCACCGAGGCGGGCGCGTCCGCGGCCGTGGTCGCCTCGGCCGCCGACGGCGTGGCGTTCGGAGGTGTCGCGGCATCGGAGACACTGGCCGATGAGTGCGTGCGGCACGGGCGTCTCGTGCGGACCCGCATCAAGGCCGCGTCGGCGGGTGACCGGCGCGGACGTTTCGTCCGCCTGGCCGGGCGGCTCAGGCCGCGGGCGGTCGCCCGAGTGCTGGCCGCGGCAAGGGGTTCGCGGGGTCCGCGAGGCAACATACCCGGAGGACTGAGGAAAAAGGCTGTGGGCGCGAGCGCCTGACGGCGCCTCAGATCAACACAAGGCGACGGCGGCACGGGACGAGGGCGGCGGCGCGTCGCCGGACGGCCCGGCGTAGCGTGTGCTCCGGCACTGCGCCGCGAACGCGGCCGGGGTGATGCCGAGCCCCTTGCCGAAGTCGTTGATGAAGTGCGGCTGGTCGAAGAACCCGAACTGCCCGACCAAACGCGTCCACGGGTGCGGTTCGTGGACCAGTTCCGCCGCCGCGCGCACCAGACGGCACCGCCGGGTCGCGGCCTTGGGCCCGACGCCGAGATGCACGTTGAAGAGTCTTTGCAGCGAACGGACCGACATGGCCTGGTCATAGGCGGCGTCTCGCACGCGCCCTGCCGTACAGGGACCCAGGACAGCCTCGATGATGTCGCGCGCACGCGCGAGTTCGGCGCCGCTGCCCGGGGGAAGCCGCAAACGGGACCCGACCGTCGCCGCCTTGTCGGCGATCGAGGGCGCTTGCTGCAACGCCCCCGCGAGCTCCACCGCGCGTGTCGTGCCGATCCACCGTGACAGCGGGACCACTTGGTCCGCGAGCAACGAGGCGTCCCGGATTCCGAACAGGCGGGCGAGCGCCCCGGGGCGCAAGGCGATCGCGAAACCGCGCCCGCTGCCGTTGAGTTCGTGCACGAGACGGCCTCGCGGCACACCACACAGCAGCAGATGGGTGCCGATCTGCACCAAGTGCGGCACGGGGTACGGGAGGAGAGTCACGCGGCGTTGCTCACGCCTCGGTATGCCCCAGGCGAACTCGGCCGCCGACCCGAACCACGGTTCCGCGTCGGGCGGCGGAGCGCACCACCGCACGCGCAGTCCGTCTCCGTCGACGCCGACGACGCCGTTCTCACTTGTCGCTTGCCAGTCGTGCGGGGGAAGACGGTGAGTAACCATCGCGGCGGTCCTTCGGAGGAGACGGAGGCAGGCCCGGGCCGCTCACTCCCACAGGGCGATCCGAAACCGACGCAAGTCTCGACAGCCGAGGCGGTCTGCCGGGAGGCCGCCGCGATTACCCAGCACTTACCCGAGTCGGGCAAAACCCGGGTAACGCACAAGCGTTGGCCCACCGCCCCCCGGCAAGGCCCACGCCATGACCACCGCGTCCAACGTTCGGAACGCCCGCTCCACCTGCCCGACGTCGGATGACCACTGCCTCGTGCGCAGCGACCAGCACCACCTGCCCGACGTCGGGAGTTTCGTGCTCGGCGTGCTCGGCGGGACAGGCGGGACAGGCGGGACCGGCGAAAACGGGCGCGGCCTTGCCTGCTGTCTCGCTCTCTCGCCGTCGCCGCGCACCACGTTGCCCTCGGACGGCCCGCACCGCGAAAACCCGCACCTGCGCCCGTTCAGGCGCCAACCACCTTCGTACGCCGGCGGGTTCGTGTCATTCGGCGGCGCGATCGGTGGCCACGTCCCAGCGCAGTGTCAGCGCCTGGGGCGCAGACAGATCGGCACGGGAGTACGTCACGAAGACCGTGCCGTCCTCGCGCCGGGTCCACGCCAGCCCCGACGTCGACGGCTCCTCGCGTCCGTCGCCGAGTTCCTCGACCACGTCGCAACCGCGCAACTCGGCGACGCCGAGCTGGCGTACGGTCACCTGGAGATGGCGGGTGGGGCGGATGATGTCCTGCCGCCAGTAGTGGTCCTCGACGAAGATGCCGCCGGTGCACAGGTATTGCACGACCATCGACTCCCGCGGCGCGAGCGGCGGCGAGATCAGACACGCGAACTTCAGGAACGAGCCGGTCTCGTGCACGCGCCGCACCGTCACGACATGCGACGGCGCCATCGCCGGCTCGGGGGGTCGCACGGCCACCAGGGAGATCCGCCCCGACGTCCGTTCGAACCACACCTGGCGCGCGAAACTCGCCAGCGGGCGGTCGCCGAGGTTCAACAGCACATGCCGGTACATGAGTCGCGCGGCCCCCGTCTCGGAGATGTCCAGCGCCACCTCCGTGCTGAGTTCGATCACGTCGCCCGGGGACGCGGCCAAGCCCGCCGCGAAGACGTCCGCGCCCTGCTTCTCCGGTGCGGCCGGCCGGAGGTTCGCAGACGGATGCGGAGCCGTGGGAGTCGCCTGCGCCTCGGTCAACTCCCAGGGGCGCGGCGAGAGTCCGAGCATGTGCCCGGGGATTCCGAGCCCGTCCGCCACCCGCTCGATGACCTGCTGCTGCTGGGCCCGGGAACGGCCGGAGATGTACTCGCCCACCCTGCTCGGCGTCAGACCGCACAGGCGGGCCAGTTTGCTGTTGAAGCAGCCGGTGTAGCGTCGGGCGAGCACGAAGATCGCCCCGACGTCGCGTGCCGCGCAGGCTTCGATCGTCTCCTCGCGTCCCAGCAACCACTCCGGCATGCGGTACTCGGCCTCGCGTGTGCCCATTTCCATCCCTGATCTGCCGGACCACTCGAACTGCGTGATCCCCCAACGGGGCGCCCGGGCCCGCCCGGGGAGTTCGGTCCCGACCACGCGGCACGGTGCGGGCGAATCGCCGTGCCGCATGACCCGCGCACGCACGATCGCGTACGAGCCGCGGCCCCGTCACCTGGCGATTTGCGCGCGCCGTACACCGCGGGCCGATCGGAAAAGACCCCACACAAGCCCGCAACCATGATGTTCCGCACCGGTAGGTCGCGCATGTAAATACACGACGATATCCGAGGTGGACAAAATCCATGCAACGGGTCGCGCGACCTGCGCGTCCTTCCTAAAGGGAGCCGCAAGGCGCGCGGTCGAGGGACTTCCCTATATCAAGAGTCTGACGCTTTTTTACAGAATGGCTTCCGGGGTCGCGCGTTAGCATTTTTCCAAGTCGGATGACCGGCGTGGATAAACGGGGACCTCATGAACACGGCGAAACGTAAAACAACCGACACGACGGATGGCGGCCGAGATAGCGACGGGGGCGGGAGATGACCGGTTCCGATGTCCGGCTGCTGCGCCGCCGCGACAGCGCCACCAGCTTCATCGGACGCCGGGACGAACTCGCCCGACTGACCGACGCCCTCCGCGCGGAACACCGCCTGACCACGCTCGTCGGTCCGGCCGGCGTCGGGAAGACCCGACTGGCCGTCCGCCTCGCCCGGCACCGTGCCGACGACGCCGATCCCGGCGACGACGTGGCCCTCGTCGACCTGGCAGCCGCGCTGCCCTCGCGCGAGCCGGTCGACGTCGCCCTGCTGCACGCGGTCGGACCAGGTGTCCGCACCCCGGACGAGGACGCGATCGACGCGGTCACCGAAATCCTGCGCGGACGCCGGCTGCTCTTGGTCCTGGACGGCTGCGACCACGTCGCCGACGAGGCTGCCCGCGTCGTCGAAGTGCTCCTGGCAACGTGCCCGTACGTACGGATCCTCGCCACCGCGCGCGAACCCCTGCACACCACCGCCGAGTTCGTCTGGCCGGTCCCTCCGCTCGGCACAGAAGCGGGCACGGACACGCACCCCGGCCACGCCACCGGCCACCCGGACACCGACGCCGCGCGGTTGTTCGTCGACCGTGCGCGCCTCGCCCGGCGAGATGTGGCCTTCACCGAGCAGGCCCTCGCCGACGTGGACCGCATCGTCCGGGCCGTCGACGGCATCCCCCTGGCCATCGAACTCGCCGCAGCCCGCGTGCGGATGCTCAGCGTCCGCGAGATCGCCGACACGCTCGACCTGAGGATGCTCGCAGACCGCCGACGCCGCGGCGACACACGCCACCGCACGATGCACGCGGCCATCGACTGGAGCTACTACCGGCTGTCCGTCTCCGAACGCGTGCTGCTCCGACGCCTCGCGGTCTTCCGAGGGCCGTGGTCCACAGCCGCCGCAGTTGCCGTGTGTGCCGACGAACACCTGCCGGCGGACGTGATCCCCCGCCACCTCGACACCTTGGCAGACAAATCCTTTGTCACCCGCAGGCTGTCGGCGCACGGGCAACTGTTCCGCATGCTCGCGCCGATCCGTGACTACGCGTACGAACCCCCGGACGTGACCGACCACCCGACGGTACGGGCGGCCCTCGACCGCGAAATGCTCGGCCACCGCCACCTCCTCCACCACCTCGCGCTCGCGCAACGCACGTGGCCCGGCCCCGGCGGCCCCGACGCTCCGGACGAACGCGAAGACGCCGCAGCGGACTTCCGCGCCGCGCTCACCCACGCCCACACCCACCGGCCGCACGATGCCCTGCGCCTCGCCGTAGCCCTCGGCTTCTGGTGGCGTTCCTCCGGGCGGCTCGCGGAAGGCCTCGAAGCCACGAATCGGGCGCTGTCGGCCGCGCCGGACGCCCCTGCCCCGCTGCGCGCCGCGGCCCTGGCGCACCGTGCGGCGTTGCTGCTGTGGCTCGGTGACGAGGCACAGGCGTCCGCCACGGCCGCCGAGGCCGCGCGAGTCGCGACGCGCGCCCACGAACCGGCGGCACACGCCCACGCGTCGGTCACCCTGGCCGGCGTCGGCCTGGTGACCGGCGCCGAAGACGCACTGCGGACGGCGCAAGAAGCCCTCGACCGGGCTCGTGCCGCCGGGGGGCCACACGTCCTCGGCGACGCCTTGTGCCTGCTCGCCCTTAGCCTGCTGGGACGAGGCGACTTCGCGGCGATGGCCGAAGCGGCGGACGAGTGCCTGGCCGTCGCGCGGGCCGGAGGCCACGTCCACGCCGAGGCCATGGCCCTGTGGTGCCGGGCGCACGCCGCGCGAGCTCGGCTCGACCTGCCACACGCCCGCGAACTGGCCGAAGCGATCGGTCGGTTCGCCGAAGGCGCGGAGTCCGGAAACGTCGTCGACACCCTGATCCGCTGCGCCGCCGCCCAGGTCCTCGCCCTCGTCGACGTCCAGGAGGGAAACCCGCAACGGGCCAAGGAGCGCGTCCGAGAGGAACTCGCGCGCAGCGCCGACACACGCGTCCCGTGGGGTGTCGACGCACTCCTCCAGGCCCGCGCCTACGCCGAATTGGCGGCGGGGGAGTACACCGCGGCCCGAGGCACGGGCCTGCTGCTCCACGACCGCACACGCGACCGCTGCGCCGCCCTGGCCTGGCGTGCCTTGGACGTCATGATGCAGGTCGCGCTCGAACATCACGACCCCGACGCCGCGCGGGCGCACGCCCACGAGATCCGGACGATCGGCACAGCGTCGGCCGACCCCGCGGCGAAGGCCGTGGCCCTGCTCGGGCTCGCGCAGGCCGATCTGCTCACCGACGCTCCGGGCAGCGCCGAGGTCCACGCACTCGACGCACTCGGCACCGGTCACGCGGCCGGCTTGCCGCAGGAGGTCGCCGACGCGTTCGACACCCTCGCCCATGTCGCCGCCACCCGAGGCCGACTTGCCCGTGCCGCCTATCTCGCGGCCGCTGCGGACGCCGTCGCGCCGACCCGGTTGGGCGGGCTCTCCGCGGGCTCGCGGACCGCGGTTCGCAACGCCGTCATCATCGGCCTGGACACCCGTACGCG
>NZ_JBPKBI010000007.1:25680-30231 GCF_051388935.1 Yinghuangia sp. YIM S10712 | reverse complement strand
ACGCCCCTCCACGCGCGCCGAAGGCGCGGCGATGACACTCGACTCCGCCGGGGAATTCATCCGGCGCACGCGTGGCCGTCGCGCCCGCGCCGACCGGGGCCGGGCGAGTCTGACCGCCGCCGAAGCCGCAGTGGCCAAGCTGGCGGCCGAGGGACTCCGCAATCCCGCGATCGCCGAACAACTCGTGGTCGCGCGCGGCACCGTCAAAGTCCACCTGTCGCGCGTGTACGCCAAACTCGGCGTCGCCAACCGCACGCAACTCGCCGTATATCTCCGGGAGTCACCGGAACGACGCGCCGCGCGCGACAGCCGGATCGACCCCCCGGGGCAGTCCGCGCAGCGCAGAACGTTTGCCTGTGATGGATAACAGCCTCGTCCTTACGCCCGGCCGATTTCGTCGAGCAAGCTGGCATCCGCACCGCATCCTGCCCGTCGCCGCGTCGAACAGGCCCCGCACCCGGGGCCCGCCCCGAACCCCGTGCCGCCGAGCACCACCGATCCCATCTTGAAGGCGATCATGACTGACACACTCGTCCCGGTCCGTGTGGGAAGTGCCCGCCGCCCCCACAACGGCGTCACCGCCGCGCAGCCCGTCGCACGCCCTCTGCTGTCCCGGACCCAGGACCCTGCATATGTGCGTGAGATGGTCACGGGGCATATCGCCCCCCACACCCTGCGCGTGCCTCAGGGAGCGGTGCTGAACACGCATCTGCGCTGCGTGCACCAGGGCACGATCGCCGTCTACTCACTCGGGTACGGGGCGCCCGTCGAGTTGTGGATCGACCGATCGGCGCGCGCGTACCTCGTGCTCCTGGCCGCTGCGGGAGCCAGGGGCGCCGGCACCGGCGGATCGCTGTCGATAGGCGGCCGCAGAGTGCCGCTGACACCCGCCATCGTCACGCCGGGCAGGCAGGCGGTGCTGCGCATTCCGAAAGCCGCCGTCGTCACCGTCATCTGTATTCCGCGGAGGATGATCGACACCGCCGCGCGGTTGAGCCGGCAGGCGGGGCAATCCGGCCCGGTCGAATTCGAACCGCAGATCGATCCCGCCGCCGACCGGGCCGGCCCCTGGCTGTCCCTCGCGCGCACCTTCGTCGGCGCACCGGAGACAGGTCGGATCGGCGATTCCCCGCTCGCGATGGCGCACTTCGAGCAACTCCTGGTGCACGGGCTGCTGGCCGCACAACCCAACTCGACGCGCTGGAACACCGATGCGTCGTACGAGACCATGCCGTCCGGGCTCGCCACCGCCCTCGCCTTCTGCGAGCGCTACACCGGCCCCCCGCCGTCCGTCGCCGACATCGCCGCGGCGGCCCACGTCAGCAAGCGCACGTTGCAGTCCTACTTCCGCCTGTATCTGGGCATGACGCCGCAGAGCCACCTGCGCGAAGTGCGTCTGCGCCGCGTCCACAAGGAACTCGTCGCCGCCGCTGCCGACGACCGGCCGACCACCGTGACCGCGATCGCCCTCCGACACGGCTTCCACCACCTGGGCAGGTTCGCGATCCAGTACCGCGCCGTCTACGGTCGACGTCCCTCGGAGACCTTGAAGTTCGGCGCGGAAGCGTAGACGGGGTGCGGGCGGACTGCCCGCGCGATCGCGGCGTTGCCCGACGCCGGCGCAGGTGGGACGGGGCCTCGTCAGCGGCCCGTCGGTGCGGGGGACGCGGGAATGGGTCATGCCGGCGCCGCGTACCGCCGGCCATGCCGCCGGTCAGGTGATCGCGAGACGGGCGCGCATTTCCCGTAGCCGGGCTCGGGCGTGGGCGATCTGCACGGAATCCGCGGCGCCCAGACGCGTGTACGCCGCCACGAGTTCCCGGCCCAATTCGTATGCCGGTCCGACATCGTCGACATCAAGCCAACAATGGTGTGCGCATTCCACAAGTCCGAGAGCCCATGTATCGGAGATGCGGCGATCCGGGTCGGAAGCGAGCCCCAGATAGAGACGCGACGCTTTGACCGGATCTCCATCGAGAAACGTCAAATAGGCTTCCACTTCTCCGAGGGCGGCGGCTGCGCCGCCCTCGGCGTCCCGGGCGATTTCCCGGATCTCGGCCAGGGCGCCGCGAGGATCACCGGCCTCGGCGGCCCGCCGGACCCGCGCCAAGACCCGCGCCTGCTCCTCGGTCGGACGCGGCAGGGCCTGGCCGCCGTGCCCGGGGGAGGGGGCGGCCGAGCCGAAGCCGGACACCGCCTCCCCGAAATCGTTCGCGGGCCTGGGGACTTGCCGAGCAGCGGCATACGGGGGTGCCACCCCGGTGCCCGGCGGATCCGAAACCACGGGCGGCACAGGAACAGGGGGAGCGGTGAACGCCCCGGCGGGCGAGACCTCATCGGCCCGGGCGGGGGCCGGCGGCGGGAGCGGGGCGGCACCCGCTTCGGCCTGTGCCGGGGCCGACCGGCGACGCAGCAGGCCACGCCGCTGCGGACCGGGAACAACCGGCGGACCGGCCTCCGCAACGTCTCCCGTGCCGTCGATCACCATCGGGAAGACCGTTCCGTCGGGCTCACGCGCGTCGACGCGCACCGGACGGCCGAGCAAGTCGGCGGTGTGCCGCGCCCGTTCCATCGCGACGGTACGCGCGTCCTCGCCGGGGGCGAGTGCGAGGGGTTCCCCGTCGACGGTGACCGATCCGTCGCCGTCCAGCCGTATGGCGATGACAGGCCATCTGGGAATGGAATCAACGTCGTCGATCACAGATGCTCCAGTCAACTGCTCGCGCGATGAGGTGATTTCGTGGGATGCCCAGCGTCGGGCGCACCGCTGCGGGCAACGTGGGTCACAGCGCTCACTTTGCCCACCGGTCGTCGACCCCCTTCACAGACACACCGGTTCGCTGCGCACTGGTGTGACGCCCGAACCGCCGCGAACGAGAGTCGCCACGACGATGCAACCGTCGCGCGTCATCGGGGGTGAGGTGAAGACCGCCGATGTCTCCGTGGCAGGCAGGAGCTGATGTCCCAGCACCGCCCCTTGCCGACTCTGTGCGATGGCCATGAAACCCACGACCTGGTCGGCTCGTTCGGGCGGCTGCCACGTCACCTGGACACGGCCGTCGAAGCCGCCGAGAGTCAGGCCGCGAGGCATGTGGCTCTCCGGGGGACCGAGGGGTGCCTCCTGGGGAGCCGCCACGGGGGGTGGTGTGGCGGCCGTCGTGCTCTTCTTGTCCTCGCCGCCTGCGAACACCGCCACCGCGACGAGACTGACGATGCAGACCACGCCCACCGCGATCAAGGCAAGCCCGCGGCCGGCGGAGGGTCGCGCGCGAACCTCTTCGACGTCGTCGAAGCTCCATGCGAACGTCTGGGGTTCAGACGGGACTTCCGCCGCATCGGGAGGCGAATCCGCATCCGGCAGGGGCTCTTCCGCCTGCGGCGCGTACGGACTCACGTCAAGGCGCGCCACGGCCGCGTCGTCCGCCCACCACAGTGGAAGCCGCATCACCCCGGGGATTCCCGGCTCCGCCACCTCGACGGGCCGGAGTGCGTCGACCCCTTCGGCCTCCGGATCGGCGACGCTTCCGCGCGGCGTGTCCGGCAAGGTCCGCGAGATCTGCTTCCCCGATTCCAACGGCCCACCATCGAAGAGTAAGCGAAGTGACAGGTGCCCCAACGGTCGAAGGCACCCGGTCCCGAGTCTGCCGCCCGCCCGGTCGGCCGGGCAATCCATCGCACGACGACGTATTTCGGCCGACACCTGCTTCGCCGAGGCGTACGCAGAGGTGGCTGTTCAGGTGGGCGGCGGTGGGGGCGGCCGGAATGCCCGTCGTGCGAGTCGTCCGGAAGGCGGTTGGGCAATGCCGTACGCGCCGAGCGGCGGGGGCTGATCCGCCGGCACCGCGAACGGCCGCTGCGGGTCGGAGCGCGGGCAGAATCGCGCTGCGTGAACGCCGCGCCGCCTTGGCCGTCCGGTCGCGGGACGAGGACAATGAACGCCGAGGTGCGGGGCGGCCGGCGTTCTCGTGGAGTTCGACTGTCTCCGCAGTCGAACCGAATCCGAACCACCCTGGAGCGACGATGTCCAAGCCCCCGCTGCCCGACGACGCCGTGGCCATGCTGACCCGCCCGAACCCCTGCACCATCGCCACGCTGCGCGCGGACGGCACGCCCGTGTCCGCCGCGACCTGGTATCTGTGGCAGGACGGCCGGGTCCTGGTCAACATGGACGAGGGCCGCGCCCGCCTGAGGCACATGCGCCGGGATCCCCGCGTGTCGCTCACCGTGCTGGACAAGGACGGCTGGTACTCCCACGTCACCCTGATCGGCCGCGTCGTCGAACTCCGCGACGACGAAGGCCTGGTCGACATCGACCGCCTTGCCGCTCACTACACGGGCCGTCCCTATCCCGACCGCTCCCGCGCGCGGGTGACCACCGTCATCGACGTCGAGCGCTGGCACGGCTGGGGCGCGTTCAAGGACAGCGACCAGGCGGGCGGCTGACCGAACGGCCGGCTCGTCCCCCGGCACGTTACCGCCCGCACCCCGCTATTGACGCATTCTCGGCGCATCCCGAAGGATGACTGATTGAACGTTCGCTCGTGCGTGGGG
>NZ_JBPKBI010000007.1:8145-25575 GCF_051388935.1 Yinghuangia sp. YIM S10712 | reverse complement strand
CCCCCCCCCCCCCCCCCCCCCCCCCCCCCCCCCCCGAGCCGCTGCCTATGCGGACGGGGCGACCGAGATCGACTTGACGTTGGTGTAACCGTCGAGGCCCTCGGGGCCGAGTTCGCGGCCGTAACCGCTGGACTTGACGCCGCCGAAGGGGGCGGCGGGGTCCATCGAATAGCCCTGATTGACGCCGAAGGTGCCGGTGCGGACCCGGGCGGCGATGTCGAGGCCGTGTGCGGTGTCGGCGGTGAAGACCGAGCCGGCGAGGCCGTAGGGGGAGTCGTTGGCGATGCGGACCGCCTCGTCCTCGTCGGCGTAGGGGATCACCACGATGACCGGGCCGAAGATCTCCTCCTGCGCGATCGTCATCGAGTTGTCCACGCCGGTGAACAGCGTGGGACGCACGTACCACCCGCGGTCGATGCCCTCGGGCAGTTCCGTGCCGCCGACGACGAGCTTGGCGCCCTCGCTCACACCCTTGTCGATGTACTGCCGCACCCGCAGCTGCTGGCGCTGGGCGACAAGCGGCCCCATCTCCGTGGTGGGGTCGGCCGGGTCGCCGACCTTGATGGCCGACATCGCCGCGCCGAGCGCGTCGGCGTAGTCGTCGGCGCGGTCCGCCGGAACGACCACGCGGGTCAGCGAGTTGCAGATCTGCCACGCCATGCCCACACCCGACATGCGGACCGCACTCGCGACGGCGGCCGGGTCGGCGTCCGCGAGCGCGATCGCCGCGGACTTCCCGCCGAGTTCGAGGCTGACCTTGGTGAGGTTGGCCGCGGCAGCCGCCGCGACCTGCTTGCCGGCGGCCGACGATCCGGTGAAGGAGACCTTGTCGACGCCGGGGTGGGCGACGAGGTACGCGCTGACGTCCCGGTCGGCGGGTACGACGTTGACCACGCCGGGCGGGAGACCGGCCTTGTCCACCACGTCGGCGAAGGCCATCGCGTCGAGCGAGGACTCCGGCGCCGGCTTCAACACCACCGTGCAGCCGGCGAGCAGCGCCGGGATGACCTTGGTCACGGTGAGGAACAGCGGCATGTTCCACGGGATCACCGCGGCCACCACACCGACCGGCTCACGACGCACGCGGATGTCGAGGCCGTAGCGTCCCGGCCGGGTCTCCTGCCACGGGTAGTCGGCGGCGAGGTCGGCGAAGGCGCCCATCAGCGACCACGGCAAGCCGACCTGCGCGAGCTTGGCGAACGAGATGGGCGCGCCCAGCTCGGCGCTGATGAGCTTGGCGAGGTCTTTGCGCTGCTCGCCGAAGGCCTCGGCGAGCCTGCGTATCGCGGCCACGCGCTCGGCGGGGTCGAGACGCGGCCAGGGGCCCTCGTCGAAGGCCTGCCGGGCGGCGGCGACGGCCCGGTCGACGTCCGCCGTGCCGGCGGCGGCGACCTTGGCAAGGGGTTCTTCGGTGAAGGGGGAGACCACCTCGATGCGGAGGTCGGTGCTCGGGGTCACTCGTTCCCCACCGATGTAAAGGTGCTCGCGGTCCTGCATGCCACTCCCGGTGTCGTACATCCGTATGGGTCGTCGCTGATCGACGTACACGTTCATCTCACATCCGCGGCGCGGCGGTCGAGTGGGGGTCGGCAACGAGTGGGGCAGACCACTGTGCTTCCGCCGTTTTCGCCCCTTCCGGGGCCGGGGGACCGGATGCCCACCGAGCCGACGGCAGCGACCCGTAGACGGCCCACCCAGAAGGGCTGCATGCTTTTCCTGAGGCGATCGATATCTGTCCAATATATGGCCGTGCCGCGGATCCGGGCGAGACCTCGGCGCGAGGACGATCACTCCGGCTACCGCTGCGGGTGAGACGCGCGAGCGGCAGACTTGATACACGACACATATCTTGCAACCACGAAACAATCTGGCTAGCATTTCATCGTGATGAGGAGAGGACACACACGATGACGCAGATACAGGAACGCCTGGCCACCGGCCGAGGCAAGTGGACGCCGGAGTTCCCCGAACTCGGCACCGAGCCGGTCAGCTACGACGACTGCACCTCGCCCGAGTTCTTCAAGAGGGAGCGCGAGGCGGTCTTCAGGCAGGCCTGGCTGTACGTCGGTCGCTCCGAGCAACTGCCGCGCAAGGGCTCGTACTTCACCCGCGAGCTGCCCGGCAAGTTGGCGTCGATCGTGATCACCCGGGGCCTCGACGGCAAGCCCAACGCGTTCCACAACGTGTGTGCGCACCGCGGCAACAAGGTCGTCTGGCAGGAGCACCCGCAGGACGAGAGCTCGGGCTTCTGCCGCGAGTTCCACTGCAAGTACCACGGGTGGCGCTACGGCCTCGAAGGCAAGGTCTCCCACGTCACCAACGAGGGCGAGTTCTTCGACCTGCCCAAGGAGACCCTGCGCATGCCGAAGCTGGCGTGCGAGGAGTTCGCCGGCTTCATCTTCGTGAGCCTGGCCGAGAACCCGCCGCCGCTGCGGGAGTTCCTCGGTGAGCGCATCTGCGAGCTGGAGCAGTACCCGTTCGACAAGCTGACGCAGCGCTACGGCTTCCGCGCCAAGATCAAGGGCAACTGGAAGCTCGCGGTGGACTCGGTCAGCGAGTGGTACCACCCGCCGTACGTGCACGCGCGCTTCCTCGACAAGGACATCTCGAAGGCGGAGAAGCTGGTTCCGCCGATCGACTCGTACCACTACGACCTGTTCTCGCCGCACATGCTCACCTCGGTGCCCGGCCCGCCGCAGCTGCCGGCGCGCAAGCCCGGTGAGCTCGGCCCCGCGGTCAACGACCAGAAGTGGGTCTACCGTCTCTTCCGCGCCGGCCTGTTCGGCCCGGACGACACCCCGTCGGACATCGGCCCGCTGCCCGAGTTCCTCAACCCGGGCGAGATCAAGTCCTGGAGCAACGACCAGTACTGGCTGTTCCCGAACCTGTACGTGCAGATCTGGGGCCGCGGGTTCTACATCACGTACCAGTACTGGCCCGAGACCGTGAACTCGCACATCTACGACATCGACATCTACTTCGTGCCGCCGAAGAACGCGCAGGAGCGTCTGGCGCAGGAGCTGATCGTCGACAGCACCATCGAGTTCGCGATGCAGGACGTGAACACGATCGAGGCCACGCAGTCCGGCCTGGAGACCGGCGCCACGCGCCAGTTCCACCTGAGCGACCAGGAACTGCTCATCCGCGCGTTCCACAAGACCAACCGGGACGCCATCGCGGCGTACGAAGCCGAGAAGGGTGAGACCAAGTGACCGCCGAAACCCCTCTGCTCCCGAGCCAGTTCGCCGAGCTGGAGAAGTACGTCGCGGTGTGGGCGCTGCCGACCCGGCAGGAGCGGTACGACGTGCGCCTGTCGAAGTCGATGGACGAACTCGACGCGTACTACCAGGCGGTCGCCCCGCGCGCCGAGGAAGCGATCGAATACCTCAACGGGTTCGACATCGAGGATCTCCCCGAGCCGGAGCTCAACCTGCTTCGCCTGCTCTACTCGCTGATCCTCGTCTCGTACGCGGTCAACGTCTTCCAGCAGCCGAGCATCCCCGACTCCGGGGCGGCGTTCTTCGAGATGGTCGCCGAACCGGCCTTCTGACGCCCACCGAACCCGTCCCCGGCTGACCCGGCCCCAGGCCGGCTCGGTCCGGGGCGGGAGCACCCGACGGTGTCCCTCCGCACCCCTTCTCAAGCCGCGAACGGTGCCCGGATCACCCGCCGCACAGGCGAGAGCGGGGGAGGGGGACAGTCGGAACGCGGCGGCCGGACTCATCGGCCGCCGCGTTCCCGCCGCACGCGGGCTGTGCCGCCCGACAGGGTCGACGCCTGTCCGAAGTGACTTATCTCCCCACTTCGGCAAGCCGGGCGGCACGGCCGCGCGTGCCCGAGTATGGCCAAGAACCTCGACGCCGCGCGAGTCGGACAAGCTCGTTGTGGCCAGGGCAACACGCCCGCGTGAGAAGGCGGGCGCCACATCTGCGGAACACCGGCCGACAAGCCTGCGCCACCTGCGCTCGACCGGCCGCGCACAAGCCCGCGCAGCCGCGAAGAAGCTGCGCGACATCGTGTAGCCGTCGTCCGACCCCGGGGTGTCGCCGCGACGCGCACGAGGCCACGAAGGAGGCGACACGCAGTGTCCGGCCGTACGGCGATACGCTCACGCCGATGACCACGCCAACGCTCGCCGACGTCGACCTGCCGCGCGCCCAAGTCGGTGCGAACCCGCAGATCCTCATCCACGGCCTGTTCACCGACTACTGGTTCCGGACCGACCAGCCGATGCCGTCCGCCGCGCTGGTCAGCCTGCTCGGCGACTTCGGCATCACACCGGTCAGCGCCCGCGCGGCCATCGGACGCCTCGCACGCCGAGGGGTGCTGGAGCCGTCGAAGAAAGGGCGCCGGACCTTCTACCGCATGAAGCCGGCGGCCTTCCGCGCCCTGGAGCAGTCCCAGCACCGCATGATGGAGTTCGGCGCCGAGCGCCCCTGGGACGGCCTGTGGACGACGGTGATTTTCTCGCTCACCGACGAACAGCGCGACCAGCGGTACTCCATCCGCCGCCGCCTGCAATTCCTCGGGTACGCCGCGGTCCACGACGGCGTGTGGATGTCACCGCACGCCGATCACGGGCAGACGGTGGAGCTGCTGGAGAACATCGGCGTGCGCAACGCCACCGTGTTGCGCTCGACACTCACCTACGCCCGCGGCGACGGTGACCCGCTCAATGCCTGGGACCTCGACGTCATCCGCACGGCGTACGACGAATTCATCGCCGGATCAACCGAGTTGCTCGACCGCGTCACCAGCGGCCAGGTCGGCTCCTCCGAGGCGCTGGTCGTGCGTACGAGCATCAAGGACGCGTGGCGCGAGATGGTCAGCATCGACCCTGAACTGCCTGCGAACCTGCTGCCCGACGAATGGCCCGCCCACCGCGCGCGAGCCATCTTCGCCCAGATCTACGACGCCCTCGGCCCCCTCGCCGAGGTACGCGTCCGCCAGTTGATCGCGGCCCACGACCCCGAACTGGCCGCCGAGGCCTCCCACCGCACGACTACGCACACCCCGTCGTGACGGCGGTCACCGAGAGGCGAGCGCCGCGAAACGGGGACCGTCAGACGGGGACCGGTCAGACGGGGACCGGGAAACGGGGACCGGGACACGGGGGACCGAGAAACGGGTCGGGGAAGGGCGTGCCAACCGGTGGCATCGTCCTTCCCCGGATGAGCTCGACCTGCTCGGGGAGTTCCGCGCCGACTCGGACTCCCGCGAGCGGTTCCGGCACGCCGGGGAACGCGTGCCAGGTGGCATCGTCCTTCCCCGACCCGTTCGCGCTGTCACCTCGGCGGCTTCGCGGGCATGGTCATCGGCTCGGTGTGGCATCGTCCTTCCCCGACCCGTTCGCGTTGTCACATGTGTGCCACCAGCGGCTCCGAACTCCCCGTGTTCCCGGCGTCCTTGGTCCGCACGGCGCCGGTCTGCCGCACCGGGCGCGGGGTGTTCATCAGCACGGCGACCAGCAGCGCGCCGACGAGGATGATTCCCGAGGCCCACGCCCCGGCCGTCTTGAAGCCTTCCACCGCCGCGTCCCTGGCGACGCCCGGGCCCGTGCCGTGTGAGCGCAGGTAGTCCATGGTCGCGCTGGTGGCGATCGTGTTGAGCAGCGCGGTGCCGATCGAGGCGCCGATCTGCTGCGCGGTGTTGATCCCGGCCGAGGCCACGCCCGAGTCGTCCGCGTCGACGCCGTGGGTGGCGTAGTTCAGGGCCACGGGCATGATCAGGCCCGCCCCGAAGCCGAACAGCAGTTGGGTGACCAACACGCCGCCGGCGTACCCCGTGTCGGACTCCAGGGTGAGCATCCACAGCATGCCGACGGAGCTGATGAGCATGCCGGGCACGATCATCGCCCTCGGCGGGAGCTTGGGCAGCAGTCGGGCGCTGAGGCCGCCCGCCGACACCAGGACGGCCAGGACCATCGGCAAGAAGGCCGCCCCCGTCTTGACCGGCGAGTAGTTTTTGACGACCTGCATGTAGTAAGTCATGAAGAGGAACGCCGCGAACATCCCGATGACGGACAGGCCCACGGCCAGGTACGCCCCTCCGCGCGTCCGGTCGGCGACCACGCGCAGCGGCAGCAGCGGCTGCCGGACCCGGCGCTCGACGAACGCGAACGCGGTGAGCAGCACCACGCCGGTCGTCAGCAGACCGATGATCTTCGCCGAGCCCCAGCCGTCGGACTCGGCCCGGCCGGCGGCGTACACGATCGCGACCAGGCCGCCGGTCACCAGAAGCACACCGGGGACGTCGAACCGCGCCCTGCCGGTGTGCCGCGACTCGACGAGGACCGCGTACCCGCCGACTGCCGCGATCAGGGCGATCGGGATGTTGACGTACAGGCACCAGCGCCAGTCCAGGTACTCGGTCAGCACCCCGCCGGCCAGCAGCCCTATCGCACCGCCCGTCGCGCTGATGGCACCCCAGATCCCGAACGCCTTGGCGCGCTCCTTCGGTTCGGTGAACATCACCGTCAGCAGCGACAGCGCGGACGGACCGAGCAGCGCACCGAACGCGCCCTGCGACGCACGGGCGACCAGCAGCATCTCGAAGTTGGGCGCCGCGCCGCCGAGCGCGGACGCGGCGGTGAAGCCGAGCAGCGCGATCAGGAACGTGCGCTTGCGGCCGGTGTAGTCGGCGATCCGGCCGCCGAGCAACAGCAGGCTGCCGAACGCCAGCGTGTACGCGGTGATGATCCACTGCCGGTCGCCGTCCGAGATCTCCAGGTCCTGTTGGAGCGACGGGAGCGCGATGTTCACGATGGTGGCATCCAGAACGATCATGATCTGGGCCAGCCCGATGAACACCAGCGCGGCCCACCGGCGCGACGCGATCGCCGCGGCCTCCGCCTGCGTGGTTGCCATGAGTTCGTCCTCACTCGTGGTGCGTGAACTGCCGCGCGGATTGTTCGCGCGGCGTCCTGACGAGCACCAGACGCGGGCCGTTCGGTGCTTGTGACAGTGCGGCCCGTGTGACGAGCGCCACCACGGACGGGTGTCACAAGGCGGCGGACGGCGGCGTCTTGTGCGTGCGACACCATCGAGCGAACAGGCGGGAGCACGGGATGAGCGAGCGCAGCGAACCGGCGACGGAGACAACCGGGGCGCCGGTCGCCGAGGCCGGCATGGACTCGGCGACCAAGGCGTTCGTCGCGCACCGCAACCTGCTGTTCACGGTCGCCTACGAAATGCTCGGCTCCGCGGCCGACGCCGAAGACGTCCTCCAGGAGACGTGGCTGCGCTGGGTGGGCGTCGACCTCGACACCGTGCGGGACCACCGTGCCTACCTGGTGCGCATCGCCACGCGGCAGGCACTGGACCGCATGCGCGCGATCGGGCGGCGCAAGGAGTCGTACGTGGGGCCGTGGCTGCCCGAGCCGCTGCTGACCGCCCCCGACGTTGCCGAGGACGTCGAACTCGCCGACAGCGTCTCGATGGCGATGCTGCTGGTGATGGAGACCCTCGCGCCGACCGAGCGGGCGGTGTTCGTGCTGCGCGAGGTTTTCGACCTGGCGTACGACGAGATCGCGCAAGCCGTCGACAAGAGTCCCGCCGCGGTCCGCCAGATCGCCCACCGGGCACGGGCCCACGTCGCCGCGCGCCGACCGCGCGACGTGGTCTCCCCGGCCGAGACCCGGGACGCGATGCGGGCCTTCCAGCGGGCCATCGAGACCGGCGACCTCCAGGATCTGGTCGACGTGCTCGCGCCGGACGTCGTCCTGCTGAGCGACGGCGGCGGCGTCAAGAAGGCCGTGCTGCGCCCCATCGTGGGAGCCGACAAGATCACCCGCCTGCTCGCCGGCGGCCGTACCAAGTTCACCGTCGAGGTGTCGGCCGAGCCGGTCCAGGTCAACGGCTGCCCCGGGCTCATCGTGCGGTTCGACGGCCAACTCGACTGCGTCGTGGCGATGCGCGTCGACAACGGTCTGATCACCGGGCTCTACCTCGTGCGCAACCCGGAGAAGCTGTCGCGGGTCGGGCGGGAGACCGTGTTGAGCCGCTGAGCCGCCACGTCGACGCCACCGCAGGCGATCGCCGGGCCCGGCGCACACATACGTCGGGGCCGACCTCGCAACTCCCCTCGTGGCACGGCCACTTCGTGCGCGTGTGGGGACGCGCCTGGCGGTTGTCGGTGCCCGGGCGCTAGGATCGCTCGCGATGACGACTCAATCTCCTGTCAGATTGGGGGTCCCGTCCGCGCAAGGTGAGTGCTGATGCTCACTCAGGCCGCGTACGGGGACTCCCGTTTCTCCTTCTGGCCGCGCGTGCGTGAATTCGCCGTGCCGCCCTCCATGATCGAAGCCGCGACCGCCCGCCGCCGTGTCGGGGACTGGGCAGGCGCCTGCGCCGCAACGGGCTTCGACGTCGACCTCAGTCTGCGTGTTCTGGCACGCACCCACGGCCGCGAACTCGCGGGCCTCGTACGGGCCGACCTCCGCCACCTCGCGCCGGATCTCCTGCGCTGGCACATGCCGAGGATCGCCCCCGACGGGCTGCTGCGCCCCGGACTGACCATCGCCCTTGCGCGGTACGGCACTTCGGAACACCGAAGGCCTGTCCACCTTGTGGTCCGGACCGTTCCGGCGTGGGCCGACGCCGGGCAGCGGATCAGCCTCACGCTGTGGGACGGATCCGACAGTGGTGCGGCCCGACACCCGCACCCGCGCCCCAACGCCCGCTTCCGCCTCGATCTCCACCGCCACCTGTGGGACACCCGCAGGGCCGATGAGTTGCGGGTGCGGTCCGGGGCGTCGCCGGGCTCGGACCCACCCCAACTGGAGTCTCCTGCACGGGAGTTGCTCGCCCTGGTGGAGGAGGTGCAGCGCTGCGCCGTCGACCGGTGGACAGCCGAGGCGCAGATTCTGCTCGCCGCCGAGGGGCGGTCCGGCGCCGTCGCGGTGCGGCTCGGGGCACGGCACCGGCTGACCCTGGAGACGGACGGGGGTGCCGCGCGCGTGCGCGTCGCGTCGTACAAGGAACGCGGGCCCGCTCTGCCTGTCCTGCCCGATGCGGCGACCTGGGAGCCGCCTGATCTGGAACTGCTGCGCACCGGCGCGATCGACCCCGACCGGCTCCACCCGCTCGTCGCCTCGGCACTCGTGCCGGGTCATGCGCCGACGCCGCCGACTCGTCCCGAGCCGGGACACACCCGCCTCGTGGACTGCCGGGGAGCCCGGCACCGGATCGGCCTGATCGACGGGATCCTCGTGCCGCTCGACCACGACCCGGACGAAATCCGCCGCGAGGAACTGCTCGTCGCCCTCACCGGAACACCGCTGCCTTGCCTCCAGGTCATCGACCAGGCGCACCGGCGTCCGGACTGCCTCGACGGCATCCGCGAACGCCTGGCCCACGGCGACACCGCCGGCGCACTGGCCGTCGTCGAAGACCTGCTCGGCCCCGAAGCGGTGCTGCGCACCGGCCCACTGCGGGACGCCTTGGAGACGGCGGCGCGGCAGCGCGTCACGTACGGGCTGTACCGCGCCGGGCTGGCCGGACGCGCACCCGACCGCCTCCCACCGAAGAACACCAACGTCCACAGTCGGCGCTCGCGCACACGCCACGCCGCCTGCCGCTGAACCGACTTGCCTTCGCGCAGCCGCTTCGGCCGCGCCCCGAACCCCTCAAGGTGATCACGCATGCCCACGTACGCCCCTTTCGCCGCCGACGACTTGGCCACCGAGTTCGCCGCCACCCCGCCGGAGCCCTCGCAACTCGACGTTGCAGCAACGCTGTTGACGCTGCTGCGCGACACCACCACCGAACCGCGCCCCGACATGCAACTGGAGGCGCTGACCCTCGCCGTGGCCGCCGACCTGCCGGTGCTCCTGTGGGGTGAGCCGGGGATCGGCAAAACCGCCGCACTCACCCAACTCGCCGACTCCCTGGACCTTCCGCTGACCACCGTCATCGCGAGCGTGCACGAGCCCTCCGACTTCTCCGGCCTGCCCGTCGTCGGCGACGACCCCGCCGAACAGGGCATCCCCATGGCCCCGCCCGACTGGGCCGTACGCCTTGTGCGCGCGGGCCGAGGGCTGCTCTTCCTGGACGAACTGTCCACCGCGCCACCGGCGGTGCAGGCCGCGCTGCTGCGCCTCGTCCTGGAGCGACGCATCGGCGCTCTCCAACTCCCGCCCGAGGTGAGGATCGTGGCCGCCGCCAACCCGCGCTCGTCGGCGGCCGACGGCTGGGAACTGAGCCCGCCGCTGGCGAACCGCTTCGTCCACCTCCAGTGGGTGCACGACCCCGACGTGGTGGTGCGCGGCCTCGGAGGGACCTGGCCCCGAGCGGAACTCCCCCGACTCGACCCCGCCGCGCTGCCGCATGCCGTGGCCTTCGCACGCCGCGCGGTGTGCGGCCTCCTCACCGCGCGGCCCACTCTCGTACACCGGCTGCCCGGCACCGAGACACGCCGGGGCGGGCCGTGGCCGTCCCCGCGGAGTTGGGAGATGGCCATGCGCCTGGTCGCGTTCGCGACCGCCGCCGGCTCCTCACGCGACGTCCTGTCGATGCTGGTCAGGGGCACCATCGGCGACGGGCCGGGGCTCGAACTGCTCGCGAGCATCGACCGGATGGACCTCCCGGACCCCGAGACACTGCTCGCCGACCCGGAAAGCGCCGAACTGCCCGAACGCGGCGACCTGCGGCAGGCCGTACTCGACGGCGTCGTGGACGCGGTCCGCAAGCGCCCCGAGAAGACCCGCTGGGACGCGGCGTGGCGGCTGCTGGTGAGGGCGGTGGAGACCGGCGCGCCGGACCTGGTCGTAGTACCGGCGACCACGCTCGCGTCGCTGCGCCAGGAGGACTGGGAGGTTCCCGCGTCGATCGAGGCGCTGTCGGGCGTGGTCACCTTGTCACGGCGTGCGGACGCCGCGCGCGCGAAGGCGGGCCGATGACCACGGAAGCACCGGAGTCGTCCCTCGACTTCGACAAACTCTTCGCCGCCCGGCTCCACGCCGCGCGGGCCCGCCCCTATCTGGCCACCGCGCTGTTCGCCCTGCACGTGGTCGAGTCGCGGCACGTGCCGACAATGGGCGTCGACCGGCACTGGCGGTGTTACGTCTCGCCGGGCTTCGTCGCCCGTACGCCGCTGGAGGAACTGGCCGGCGTATGGGTCCACGAGGTGTCGCACCTGCTGCGCGACCACCACGGCCGCAGCGACCGCTACGCACGCCGACACGAACTGACGGGCGCTGCCGAGCGGTTGCGCATGAACATCGCCGCCGACTGCGAAATCAACGACGACATCTACGGCGACGGTCTCGCCCGTCCGCGAGGCATCGTCGACCCCGCGAAGCTGGCACTGCGAAGCGGCGAACTCATGGAGGACTACCTCCGCCAATTCGGCCTCGGCCCGCGTACGGAGATCTACGCCTGGCTGGAATGCGGCAGCGGTGCCGACGGACTCGACCGGGACTGGGAGCTGGGCCCGGACGGAGCCCACGGCCTCAGCCCGCAGGAACGCGACGCCGTCCGGTTCCGGGTCGCGGAGGGCATCAAAGGCATGCCCGGGGACACCCCGGCCGGCTGGCAGCGCTGGGCCGACGAGGCATTCCACCCGCCGCAGCCGTGGCGGGAGTTGCTGGGCGCTGCGATCCGCTCGGCGGCCTCGGGCGCCGGCGCGGGCGACGACTACACGTACGGCCGACCGTCGCGGCGCTCGGCGTCCGTCCCCGGGGCCGTCCTGCCGAGCCTGCGTCGCACCCCGCCCCGCGTCTCCGTCGTCATCGACACCTCCGGCTCCGTCAGCGACACGGAACTGGGCAGTGCGCTCCTGGAAGTCGCCGCGATCGCCCGCGCGGTGGGCGGCCGTCGGGACCTGGTGACGGTACTGTCCTGCGACGCCGCAGCCCAGTCGGTCCACTCCCTGTGCCGCGCCGAAGGGATCCCCCTCGTCGGCGGGGGAGGGACCGACCTGCGCGAAGGTTTCGCGCAAGCTCTCCGCGCCCGACCCCGTCCCGACGTCATCGTGGTCCTCACCGACGGCCAAACCCCATGGCCCACGACGCAACCCGCCGCCCGAACCGTGATCGGCCTCTTCCCCCGCCCATCGAGGCGTGTCAACGAACGCAATCCCGACTACGCTCCCGACCTGCCCCCGCAGTGGGCCCGTGTCGTCGAGATCGGCTAGCGACCGTGATGCTGCCTTGCACGCTGGGCGAACGCGCTCGATGATCCAGGCGACACGATGAGCTCCGCGATCAGCACGTCGTCGTCCGGCATCTTCGATGCAGGCCTGCGTGCGGAGGACCATGCGGGCGGAGGGTACGGGGTGGCGTACGGTCGCCCTCACAGGTCACGCAGGCCGGAGAGAACGCGGGTCAGAACTCCCGTGTCGGCGCCGGTGTGCGGGTGTTCGTGGAGGCGTCGGGCTTCGGCCAACGCGGCGGCGCTGATGTTGTCTCGGATGGCCAGCGCGAGAAGGGCGGCCTCCACGGGGGATGTTCGTAGTGACAGGGGACCGTCCAGGTAGTACCCGCCCGGTTGTTCGATCGCCGCGCGTGGGAAGCGGATCTCCAGCGAGCGATGCGGGCAGGGGAGGCGGCCCAGCGCCTCCGGTGTCAGCTGGATCACGGTGACGCGGGCCGACATCCCGTTCAACTCGCGCCTCCCTCTTGGCACTTCGGGCACAGGCAGGCCGGCCAGACCAGCGGTGTGGAGGGCAGGGAGAAGGGGTCGCGCGGGCGCGCGACAAGGAGTTGGTTCTCGCTGTCGGACACCGGACCGTCGGCATCCGCTCGGTACGTCCTGATCGTCATCCGACTCTCCCGCCGTCGTTCGTGTCCCACGGCATCACTCATCCCGACCTCCGTGTGTAGTCAAACCACTACCCAGCGAACACATTTCGGCGTACTGTGGGAACGGATCGACATTCAACAGTTGAATCTGACGGATGGGCGTGGCGATGCCTGCACCAAAGGATCTGGACCCTGAGGCTTCGATGTGGGATCTTTTTGGCGCTTACGTGCGACATCTCCGCACACTCGCCGGGATGACACAAAACCAGATGGGGAGCGCTCTCCATTCAACAGGGTCTTTTGTTGGACAGATTGAAACTGCTGAACGGAAGCCGAGTCCCGAGTTCGTCGCCGAGATTGACCGAACTCTTGGTGCAACCGGGTTGCTGGTTGCCACCGCGTTCCACGCGTACCGTCTTGCCGAGGAACAACCCGGCTGGTTTGAGACGTTCGCCGCTGCCGAACGACGAGCCAAACGCATCCGAACGTTCCAACCGCAGACGATTCCTGGCCTGCTGCAGTGCGAGCAGTACACGCGGTCACTTCTGCGCGCGGCCAGGCTTCCGGCGGTGACCGTAGATGCTTGGGTAGCGAAACGCCTTGCGCGAGCGCACTTGCTTACTGCGAAAGAGGCGCCTCAGTATTGGGCCGCCATCGATGAAGCTGCGCTGCTTCGCCTGAAGCAGGAGCCGGAGGTGGCCAAGGTGCAGCTTGAACACCTGCTTGAGATGGCGGAGTTGCCCAACGTGGTGGTGGAAGTGGTCCCGATCGACAGCGGCCTGCACCCATGCATGGATGGCTCGTTCGTCCTGCTTTCGATTCCGGCCCGTGGCGAGTGCGCCTACGCCGACGATATTTTCAAGGGCAAGTTGGTTACCCAAACCCATGCTGTCGCGGACGTGGAGCGCCGATACGATCTTCTCCGAGCCGAGGCCCTTTCGCCGTCACGTTCCCAACGGCTGTTGCGAGACCTCTTGGAGAGCTGATGTACAACTCACCACCCCAGGCCCCCAGTTGGCGAAAGTCGAGCTACAGCGGCCAGGTCGCTCAGGAATGCGTCGAGGTCGCTTCGCTCGACAGTGTGATCGGCGCCCGCGACTCCAAAGACGCAGCGCGCGGCCACCTGACCGTCTCGCCCGCCGCGTGGACCGCCCTGACGGAGACCATCAAACGCTGATCAGCAACAGCCCGCAGCCCCGGCTGAGTTCGCGAACTTGACGGGGGCTGCGGGCACATCTGCGCCCAGTGCCTGACCCGACTGCGACAACTACCCCTGTTCCTCGCCCGACCGCTCGCCGCCGACCCGCACCCCGCCACGACGTCGGAACCTCGCCGACCGGAACCGGTTGAACAACAAACCGAGACCCGTCAGAGCGACGCGCCGATGAGCAGGGACAGGTCGATGAGGCGGTTGGCGTAGCCCCATTCGTTGTCGTACCAGCCGACCACCTTGACCTGGGGGCCTTGGACGCGCGTGAGTTCCGCGTCGAACACGCACGACGCAGGGTCTCCGGCGATGTCGGTGCTGACGATCGGCGCCTCGGTGTACGACAGCAGTCCCCGGTAGGGGCCCGCGGCGGCCGCCGCGTACGCCTCCTTGACTTCCGCCACGCTCGTCGGCCGGCTCGTCACGACCGTGAGGTCCGTCACCGAGCCGGTGGGCACCGGCACGCGCAGGGCGAATGCGTCCAGGCGGCCACGGAGTTCGGGCAGGACGAGGCCGATCGCCTTGGCCGCGCCGCTGGAGGTGGGCGTGATGTTGAGGGCCGCGGCGCGGGCGCGGCGCAGGTCGCCGTGCGGGGCGTCCATGAGGTTCTGGTCCTGGGTGTACGCGTGGACGGTCGTCATCATGCCCGAGTCGATGCCCACCGCCTCGTGCAGCACTTTGGCCAGTACGCCGAGGCAGTTGGTGGTGCAGGACGCGTTCGAGACGACGGTGTGGCGCTCCGGGTCGTAAGCGTCCTCGTTGACGCCCAGCACGACGGTGACGTCCTCCCCGGTGGCGGGGGCAGCGATGACGACTTTCTTCGCACCGCCGTCGACATGCGACCGGGCCTTGGCGGCGTCGGTGAACACTCCGGTGGACTCGATGACGATGTCCACGCCGAGGTCGCCCCAGGGGAGTGCGGCGGGGTCGCGCTCGGCGAGGACGGCGACGGCACGGCCGTCGACGTGGATCTTCCCCGGCTCGGCCGTGATCTCGCCCGGGAATCGGCCGAGTACCGAGTCGTAAGCCAGCAGGTGGGCCATCGCGGCCACGTCGCCGAGATCGTTGACCGCGACGATCTCAAGGTCCGCGCCACGTGCGACCGCGGCCCGGAAGACATTGCGGCCGATACGTCCGAAACCGTTGATTCCGATGCGAACTGTCATGGGGTGCGCCTCTCGTGGGATCTTCGTGTCACCGGGCACGCCGGCATGGCGGCGGCCGTCGCAACGGCCCCGCACAGGCAACAGCATAAGCAACTTAAATAAATCGCCGATACAATCATCGGCGTGGACCACACCCCGAATGCAGACCTCGACGTGGACGCCTTCACCGCCGCGATCGAGAACTTCAACCGCTTCTACATCCGGCTCCCGGCGCTGGAGCAGCTCCCGTTCACGACGCTGTCCGTCCTGGACACCCTCGCGTCCCGCGACACCCCCATGCGGCTCACCGAACTGACCCGGACCGAGCAGATCACCCAGCCCGCCATCACGCAGTTGGTCACCCGCCTGGAACGCGACGGGCTGGTCGAGCGGCGCCCCGATCCCACCGACGGGCGCGCCGTGCTCGTCCACATCACCGAGGCGGGACGCCGTGTCATGCACTCGCGCCGCGCGGACCGGGCCCGCCACCTCACCCCGCTCCTGGCGCGGCTCACCGCCGAGCAGCGTGCTGCGATCGCCGAAGCGCTGCCCGCACTCTCGCGCCTGGCCGAGCTCGGCCGAAGCGCGCCGCAGCCGACCGGCCGATCGGCCCGAGGCCCCGGACGCCGGCCACGATGAGCTCCGCGCGGATCGGCCGGCCGGGGGCACGCGGACCCGACAGCGTCCGGTGAACGCGTGGTGACCGCGTCCCGCCACCGTGGTCCCGTCCGATCGTTCTTCGATCTTCATGTGACGCAGCCCACGTCGAATGGCCGATGGTTTCGGTCGCCACCGCCGGTCATGTAAGCAACGACACCGGTCCCGCAGACGGACGTATGTGTGACGGTGGCGGGCAGTTTCAGAAGATCGCCGACAGACGGGACATCACCGACATGACTCAGACCGCCAAGGGCCCTGCCAGTTACTTCCCCTCGATCGAGAAGAAGTACGGTCGCCCGATCGCGGAGTGGAAGGACCTCATCCGCTCCTCACCCCTGACCAGGCACATGGAGCTCGTGAACTGGCTCAAGGCCGAGCACGGTCTCGGACACGGCCACGCCAACGCCTTGGTGGCACACACCCTCGCCGAGGCAAGCGGCAAGCAGTAGCCCGACGGGAGCGGGAGCGCGGTGTCTCGTCAGGCCCGTCCGCACGGGCAGCAAAAATTCTCGTGCGGGATGTCGAGAACCTGTGGGCGGCTCCGTCTCCGGTATGAACGCGGCCACAATGGGTCGCACGGCATCGAGGAGAACCATCATGGCGAAGTACCTGCTGCTGAAGCACTACCGCGGCGCGCCGGCTGCGGTGAACGACGTGCCGATGGACCGGTGGACGCCCGAGGAGATCTCGGACCACATCCGGTTCATGCAGGAGTTCGCGGACCGGCTGGAGCAGACCGGGGAGCTCGTCGACGCGCAGGCGCTCGCGCCCGAGGGGAAGTGGGTCCGGTACGACGGCGAGGGGCGGGCGCCGGTCACCGACGGCCCGTTCGCGGAGACCAAGGACCTCATCGCCGGGTGGATGGTCGTCGACGTCGACAGCGAGGAACGCGCGATCGAGTTGGCCGGGGAGCTGTCGGCCGCGCCGGGGGCCGGCGGGAAGCCGATCCACGAGTGGCTCGAAGTGCGTCCGTTCTTCGCCGCGCCGCCCACGGTGACCGAGTGAACGACGCACTGCTCCGGAAGCTCATCCCGGGTGTGATCGCGGTCCTCGTCCGCCGCGGAGCCGACTTCGCGGCGGCCGAGGACGCGGTGCAGGACGCATTGGTCGAGGCGGTCCGGGTCTGGCCGGAAGAGCAACCCCGGGATCCGAAGGGGTGGTTGGTCACCGTCGGCTGGCGCCGGTTCCTCGACGCGACGCGCTCGGACGTCGCCCGTCGCCGGCGCGAGGAGCGTGTCGACGAGGAGCCGGCTCCCGGGCCGACTCCCGCTGCGGACGACACGCTTCAGCTCTACTTCCTGTGCGCGCACCCGTCGCTGACGCCGTCGTCCGCCGTCGCGCTCACGTTGCGCGCCGTAGGCGGGCTGACCACCCGTCAGATCGCGCAGGCCTACCTGGTGCCCGAGGCGACAATGGCGCAGCGCATCAGCCGGGCCAAGCGCACGGTCTCCGGCGTACGGTTCGACCAGCCCGGCGACGTCGCCACCGTGCTGCGTGTCCTCTACCTGGTCTTCAACGAGGGCTATTCCGGCGACGTCGACCTCGCCGGCGAGGCGATCCGGCTCACCCGGCAGCTCGCCGCCGCGATCGACCACCCCGAGGTGGCGGGGCTGCTCGCCCTCATGCTGCTCCACCACGCTCGGCGCGCGGCACGGACCGCACCCGACGGCAGCCTGGTG
>NZ_JBPKBI010000007.1:0-8047 GCF_051388935.1 Yinghuangia sp. YIM S10712 | reverse complement strand
CCCTTTCCCCCCCCCCCCCCCAGGACCGCAGCCAATGGGACACGGAGACGATCGCCGAGGGCGTCGACATCCTTCAGGCGGCCCTTGCTCGCGACCGGCTGGGCGAGTTCCAGGCCCAGGCCGCCATCGCGGCGCTCCACGCCGATGCGCTCACGGCCGAGGAGACCGACTGGGTGCAGATTGTGGAGTGGTACGACGAGCTCACGCGCCTGACGGACAGCCCAGTCGTCCGCCTCAACCGCGCAGTTGCGGTCGGCGAGGCGGACGGTCCACAGGCGGGGTTGGCGGCTCTCGCGGCGTTGGACGAAGGGCTGCCCCGCCACGCGGCCGTGGCGGCCTACCTCCACGAGCGCGCCGGGGACCTCGCGACAGCGGCACGGCTCTACGCGGAGGCGGCCCACAAGGCCCCCAACCTCGCCGAACGCGACCACTTGACCCGGCAGGCCGCCCGGCTCAACGCCCACCGGCACGGCTGAGCCGACGCGCGTCGGTCCGGTCGCTGTCGGTCGCTGTCGAGGTATACGCACTCGCCGGATCGGAGCTGTCCTCGTCGCGACGAACCACCGAGCCACCGAGCCACGAACCACCGAGCCACCGAACCACCGAACCACCGAGCCACCGAGCCACCGAAGCACGAACCACCGAACCACCGTGCGCCGACCCGGTGCGGCCGACCGGTGTCGTTTACGAGGTGCCCTCGAATACGCCCTCGCCGAACGCCGCGGCGAGGGCCTTCGCGATCAAGTCCGGTAGTTCCGTGAGCCCTTCGTCCTCGGCCCATCGCACCAGCGCCGTGTGCATCGCGGCCCGACTACGTGCCGTACGTCCCGAACTCCGGCTGCCCCGTCGGTTCGTAGACGTGGATCGCGAGGCCGCCCGGCGTGGTCTCGTTGCCGAGCAGGCGCAGGCCCACGGGGGTGCCGCCGTCCGGGAACAGGCGGCGGCCCTGGCCGACGACCACGGGGGCGATCGCGAGACGCAGTTCGTCGATCAGGCCGGCGGCCAGCAGAGACTGGGCGAGTCGGCTGCTGCCGTGGATCTGGAGTTCGCGGCCGGGCCGGCGTTTCAGGTCGGCGACCTGGGCGGGGACGTCGCCGGACAGGATGGTGGTCGGGTCCCAGGCGGCCTCGGTGAGGCTCTGCGAGGCGACGTACTTCGGCAGGCCGTTCATGACGGGTGCAAACGGGTGTTCGGTCATTTGCGGCCAGTCCCGTGCGAAGTTCAGGTAGGTCCGGCGGCCGAACAGCAACGCGTCCGCCGAGCCGAGCCAGACACCGGCCTGCCGCTCGAACTGCTCGTCCGCGTACGGCACGAACCAGCCGCCTCGGGTGAACCCGTCACTGGTGTCCTCGTCCGGGGAGCCCGGCCCCTGCGAGACGCCGTCCAGTGACAGGAACTCCTGGAGTACCAACTTCATCGCGCACCGCTTTCTCTTGTGACGGGAGACCTTCGTCTTCCCGTACCTGAGACCGCGTACCGCGCGGAAACTCATCGCAGGTGGTTCGCGGTCGCTCGGCCGTCTTCGAGGCGGCCAAGTCGTGTGTGCGTTGCTGCTTGTGGGCTCGGAGTGTGGTCGCCGCGCGATTCGGACAATGCCGGACCGGGCGCCGAACCACAGGTGCGGCTACCTGGTTGCCGCCCCTTCCCGGGCTGTCGTTCCTCAACTCCCGGTTCGACGCGTGCGATGCCCGTCCGGGCCGTGCGTCACAGGTCGTCCCACTGGGCGAGAAGAGCGTCCTCGTCCATCGCCTCGGTGTCGCCGGTGCGTTCGTGAAGGGGTTGTTCGGCCCAGATGATCTTGCCTCGGGGGGTGTAGCGGGTGCCCCAGCGTTGCGAGTAGCGGGCGACCAGGAACAGGCCGCGGCCCCCTTCGTCGGTCGTGGTGGCGTGGCGCAGGTGCGGGGAGGTGCTGCTCGCGTCGGAGACTTCGCAGATCAGGGCCTGGTCGCGGAGCAGGCGCACCTCGATGGGTTCGTCGCCGTAGCGGACGGCGTTGGTGACGAGTTCGCTCAGGATGAGTTCGGTGGTGAAGCCCGCGTCGTCGAGGCCCCACGTGTGGAGCCGGCGGCTGCATGCCGCCCGGATGGGAGCGACGGCGGCGGGGTCGGGGGGTACGGCCCACGTGGCGACCTGATCGGCGCCCAGGCGGCGGGTGGCGGCGACCAGGAGCGCGATGTCGTCGGCCGGATGCTCGGGGACGAGAGCGCCGAGGACGTTCGCGCACGTCTGTTCGGGCGTGGCCGCGGTGCCGGAGCGCCTCAGGGCGTCGCGCAGGAGTTCGAGGCCGGTGTCGATGTCGCGCCTGCGGTCCTCGATCAGCCCGTCGGTGAACAGCACGACGCGGGTGTCCTCGGGGAGCGTGATCTCGGTGGTCTCGACGGGATTTCCCGCACCCAGGCCGAGCGGCGGGGAGACGGGGATGTCGGGGATGGTGACACGCCCGTCGGGGAGCACGAGCACCGGTCCGGGGTGGCCGGCGCGGGCGACCGTGAGGGTTCCGGTGGTGGGGTCGTAGATGGCGTACACACACGTGGCGCCCGTGATCATCCCGGCCTCGTCCGAGGCTGTGCCGTCCACCTGGTCATGGTCGATGCGGGTGACCAAGTCGTCGAGGTGGCCGAGGAGTTCGTCGGGGGCGAGGTCGAGTGCCGAGAAGTTGTGCACGGCCGTGCGCAGGCGGCCCATCGTGGCGGCGGCGTGCAGGCCGTGGCCGACCACGTCGCCGACGACCAGGGCCACCCGGGTGCCGGACAGGGGGATGACGTCGAACCAGTCGCCGCCGACACCGGATTCGGCAGGCAGGTAGCGGTACGCCACGTCCAACGCGTCCTGCTCGGCGAATCCGCGTGGCAACAGGCTGCGTTGCAGTGCGGCGGCCATGGTGTGCTCGCGCGTGAAACGCCGCGCGTTGTCGATGCTGACCGCGGCCCGCGCGGTCAATTCCTCGGCGAAGGCCGCGTCTTCCTCGTCGAACCCGGCGGGATTCCGCCCGCGCCAGAAACTCGCGATGCCGAGCACGACGCCGCGTGCGCGGAGCGGCACCGCGATCAGCGAGTGGATGCCGTGTTCCAGGAGCCGTGCGGCGTGCTCGGGGTCCCGGTCCCGCCAGCCGTCGGTCGCGGCGAGATCGGACACCAACACGGCATCGCCGCGCGCCACGCTCGCCGCCGCCGGGGAGGCGGGGTCGAGGACGATCTGCTCGCCCACCGGATACACCGCCTCCCCGTGCACGCCGTGCGAGGCGACGCGGCGCATGCGGCTCACGGCCCCCGGCTCGTCACCGCGCAGAACCTGGTCGAGCAGTTCGACGGCGACGTGGTCGGCGAAGCCCGGTGCGGCGACCTCGGCGAGTTCCTGCGCGGTGCGTGTGACGTCGAGCGTCGTGCCGATCCGTACGCCGGCCTCGTACAGCAGCCGCAACCGCCGCCGGGTGCTCTCCGCGTGCCCGGCCAGCCGCTCCAGTTCGGTGGAGTCCCGCAGCGTCACCACGCTCCCCGCGCCGCCCTCGTCGGGCGGCGTGAGGCGCTTGTTGACCGCCAGCAGGTGCTCCCCGCACAGGTGCACCTCGTCGGTCACGGGTCGTTCCGAGGTCAGCAGTTCGACCCAGTCCTCCTCCAGACCGAGCCCGCCGACGTCGCGTCCCTCGGCGTCCCCGGGCAGGTCCAGCAGGCGCCGCGCCTCGTCGTTGACCAGCACCAGTCGGCCGTCGCCCGCGGTGATCAGCACCCCTTCGCGGACCGCGTGCAGGACGGCGTCGTGGTGCTCGTACATCCGCGTCATCTCCGCCGGGCCCAGCCCACGGGTCTGCCGCCGGAGTCTGCGGCTCACCACCGCCGTGCCGCCACCCGCCACCAGCAGCGCCGCCGCGCCGCTGCCGAGGACCACCGGGAGCTGCTGATCCGCCCTGTCCTGCGCACGCGACACGGCCACGGCCGTGGAGACCAGGCCCAGGCCCGTCCCGGCGCTGTCGCGTACGGGAACCACGGTGAGAACCAGACGCTGCTCGGATGTCGAGAAGGTCGTCGTGGACGCCTGTCCTCCGCTCTCCAGGAATTGCCGGATCCGGGGATCGGGCGTCGGCCGCCGCGGCACCGAGCCGATCTTGGTGGACTCGTAGGCGACTCCGTTGATGTCCACCACCGCCATGGAGTCGAGGTCCGCAGCCTCACGGGCCGCGTCCACCCGGGGCTGCAATACCGCTCCCGGGTCCGGCCTGCTGAGCGCCTCGACCATCCCCGGGGAGTTGGCGAAGGACTGCGCGGCGGCAGCAGAGCGGTGGCGTGCGTCGCGCAGGCTGTCGCGGCGGCTCTGCAGTACCAAGGCCACCACGGCGACGACGACCAGCAGCACCACGATCGTCAGCTGGACCAGCATCACTTGGCCGGCCACGCTGTGCACGCCCAGCCGTCGTTTGCGGCGGATCTCGGCAGGGGGAGCCGACGGTCGGACGGGAGGTTGTGACCCGGATTCGGAAACACCGGCCGAATCCGCCGGGCGACCTGGAGGGTCGCGGCGGAGCAGCGATGACAGCCGGCGGCCGTGCAGGCCCTTCATCCGGCCTTTGTACCATTTGCACGATTCGTCTGCCGGGCGTGGAGGAGGCCGCGGAATCGGGGGAGCCGGGCGGTGCGTCATTGCGGCGCGTGCGAAGGCGGCGGGCATCGTGATCGGGTCGAAAATGCGACGACATGCAAATTTTCCGGGCTCCGGCTGCGGCTGCGGCGCGCCTGTCCGGGGTGCGCGGCCGACCCCGGCCGCGACGGGCCGGTGGGCCGGGCTGTCGCGGCCGACTGTGCGTCTTGTCACGCGTGTCCGTGGTCGACAGCGGAGCGCAAGCCTGTGACCAGGCGATACGCACCCGCACGTGGTCGCGTCGAGGGCATCGGACAGTCCGGCATGTGAACGGATTCCGGCCCCGCTTATGTCATCGCACGACACTGCCTGTAAGAGTGTTTGTCATCTGATCAGAACTTGACGGGGTGGCAACTGTTTCGCTAGACAGCCGAAGAGTTCACTGCCAGCGATGTGTCAACCGAAGCATGCCGCCCGCGCCCTGTGCGCTAAGGAGTACAGCGATGCCGTCACCGGAGAACAAGACCTTCACTCTCAAAGCTGCGGGTCTCCTCGACATCGACAAAGGGGAGATCGTCCGTCCCGGCATCCTCAAGATCGAGGGTGACCGCATAGTCGGTGTCGGCGGCAAGCCGGAAGGCGAGGTGGTCGACCTCGGCGACCTCATCCTGATGCCGGGCATGATGGACATGGAGGTCAACCTCCTGATGGGCGGCCGCGGCGAGGTCGCGGAGACCGGCCAGATGAAGGACGACCCGCCGCTGCGCATGATGCGCGCGGTCGGCAACGCGCGCCGTACGCTCCGCGCGGGCTTCACGACCGTCCGCAACCTGGGCCTGTTCGTGAAGACCGGCGGCTACCTGCTCGACGTCGCCCTGATGAAGGCGATCGACGCCGGCTGGGTCGACGGCCCGCGCATTGTCCCGGCCGGCCACGCGATCACCCCGACCGGCGGCCACCTCGACCCGACGATGTTCGGTGCGTTCGCCCCGCACGTCCTCGACCTGTCCGTCGAAGAAGGCCTCGCCAACGGCGTCGACGAGATCCGCCGCGCGGTCCGCCACAACATCAAGCACGGCGCCCAGGTCATCAAGACCTGCGGTTCCGGCGGCGTCCTCTCGCACACCGGACACGCCGGCGCCCAGCACTACTCGAACGAGGAACTGCGCACGATCGCGGACGAGGCGCACCGCCGCGGCCTCAAGGTCGCCGCGCACACGCACGGCGCCGACGCCGTCCGCGCGGTCGTCGAGGCCGGCATCGACTGCATCGAGCACGGCTTCCTCATCGACGACGATGTCATCCAGCTCATGGTCGAGCGCGGCACGTGGCTCGTGGCGACCACCGCCCTCGCCGACGGCATGGCGGTCCTGGACGCCGCCACGCCGGAGCTGAAGGCCAAGGCCGCCGAGATGTTCCCCAAGGCGAAGGACTCGGTGCTCGCCGCGTACAAGGCCGGTGTGAAGATCGCCGTCGGCAGCGACGCGCCGGCGATCCCGCACGGCAAGAACGCCCTGGAGCTGGTCGCCCTGGTCAGCCGCGGCCTGCCGGAGATCGACGTGCTGCGCGGCGCGACCACCCTGGCCGCCGAGCTGATCGACGCCACCGACCGCGGCCGTCTCGCCGAGGGCCTGCTCGCCGACGTCATCGGCGTGCCGGGCAACCCCCTGGAGGACATCACGGTCACCCAGCGGGTCAAGTACGTCATGAAGGGCGGCAAGCACTTCACCGGCTGATCACCGGACGACTGTCGGCCGATCACGGGCCGGTCGCCGGCCGCCGCCGGAACGTCCGACCGTGATCGCCTGATGCGACGGGCCTTGACGGCCTTCCCCCGACTCCGCTTGCGGCGTTGCGGGAGGGCCCGTCAAGGCCCGTACGCGTTTCGGGCCCGCCACCGGACGCCGGACAGACCCGCGACCGCCGTGGCGGCGACTGTTCGCTTCCGTGCCCCGCGGGGATGGCAGGCGGTTTTCGTGACGCTCGACAACGGCTCTGCCGTACGACCATGGTGCTCCGCACCCGACCACGACCGCCAATAGACGACAGATATCTAGCGCATGCGACAACAATGTGCGTAGTATGGCCGTCGAGGCGGCAAGGGGACGCACGTGATGCCGGGGCCGTGTACGCGCCCGAGGACAGCCGAGGCCACCCGAGGGAACCAGCCCCCGCCCCATCCACCGCCTGAACGGAGGGCGCAGCACCCGATGACCGGTCGACATGTCACCGTGAGCGCCTCGTTCGGCCCCGCCTTCCGGCGGGCGGCGTTCCTCCGGCGCCGCCCGCCGGTACCCCCGCGCGGATGACGGCCCAGGCCGTCGCCGAGGTGGATCTGCCGCGCGAACAGATCGGCTCGAACCCCCAGCATCTGATCCTCGGGCTGTTCAGCGACTACTGGTTCGGGTCGTCCGANTCCCCCCCCCCCCGGTACCCCCGCGCGGATGACGGCCCAGGCCGTCGCCGAGGTGGATCTGCCGCGCGAACAGATCGGCTCGAACCCCCAGCATCTGATCCTCGGGCTGTTCAGCGACTACTGGTTCGGGTCGTCCGAGCCGCTTCCCTCGGCCGTGCTCGTCGCGCTCCTCGGCGACTTCGGCATCACCCCGGTCGGCGCCCGCGCCGCGATCGGGCGGCTGGCCCGGCGCGGCGTCCTGGACGCGACCAAGCAGGGCCGCCGCACGTTCTACGCGATGGCGCCGAAAGTCGCCCGGGCCATGGAGAAGACCCAGCGCCGCGTCGTCGACTTCGGCACGGGGGACCGCGATTGGGACGGCCTGTGGACGACCGTGGTCTTCTCGGTCCCGGACGACCAGCGCCAGATGCGGCACGCGCTGCGCCGCCGCCTGCGTTTCCTGGGGTACGCCGCCGTCCACGACGGCGTGTGGATGTCGCCGCACGCCGACCACGAGCAGACCGTGGAACTGCTGGAGAGCCTCGGCGCCGCGAAAGCGACGGTGCTGCGCTCCACCGTGACCTACTCGGCCGGCCCGGGCGACCCGCTGACCGCCTGGGACCTCGACGCCATCCGCGCCGGCTACGAGGAGTTCGCCGCCACGTACGCGCCGCTGCCGGAGCGCGTGGCCCGCGGCCACGTCGGCACCGCGGAGGCCCTGGTGACGCGCACGGTCGCGAAGGACTTCTGGCGCCAGATCATCAGCAGTGACCCCGAACTGCCCGAGAACCTTCTGCCGGACGGCTGGCCCGTCCGCACCGCGCGGGCGGTGTTCGTCCGCACGTACGACTCGCTCGGGCCGCTCGCCGAGGCCCGCGTCCGGCAACTGCTCGAAGAGCACGACGCTGCCGGGCTCGCCGATCACGTCGGCCGGCGTACCGCCACGCGCGCGCCGTCGTGACGCGCGCGGCCGCCGCAGTCCCCGAAAGATCCCCCGTCGTCATCCCAGTAAGGAGCTGAAAGCCACGATGGTCACCACAGGCCGCCTCGCCGGCAAAGTCGCCGTCATCACCGGTGCGG
>NZ_JBPKBI010000006.1:335175-337882 GCF_051388935.1 Yinghuangia sp. YIM S10712 | reverse complement strand
CGCAACTCTGCGTCTCGCCGCGTGAAAACAACCCGCAAATTGACTGTCCGGAAAACGCGAGGCCCCTCATCGGCGGCGGCGTAGGCCGGTCCGTCACCCCAGCGTCCAGTCTGCGGGTGGATCATGGCGACGGTCATTTCCGCCAACAGGCCGTCGCGTTGCAGCCCGGCGGCCCAGGCGCCGATCTGGGCGATGCGAGGTGGGGCGGCACCGTAGTTGAGCGACGTAATCCGCAGACGCAGATGATGATCGCGGCCCCCGCCGTCGTCGTAGCGTAGGAACCACCAGTGGGGTCGGGCGTCATGCGCGCCGCCCGTCCATTCGTCAAGAAGGGCGGGTAGGTACTCCGTCAAGATCACGTCTTGGCGGCGCGGGTCACCGTGGAGACGAACGTCAAGTACGGGCGCTGTACCCGGAACAATGCTGTGGGTGCGCGAGATGACGCGCTGCGGGATCGGCGCGGGCAGGGAAGGCCAGTTCGGCGTCTGGGCAATAGCCACAGGGATGACGACGTCGTGGGCGCGGCCGTGGCACCAGTCGCCCGCATCGTCGCGAGGTGCTTCTTCGAGAACGGCGGTCGGGTCCGTCCTCAGATATTCGCGCAAGAGGAGCCGGTCCGCCGCAGCCGACGTGATCAGGGGAATGTCGCGGTCCCCGTCACGTAACAGGACGCGCTGCGGCAGCCGACGCTGGGTGCACCAGTCGTCGAACGATCGCTCCCACGACGCGAACCCGGCGGAATGGCGGGCGAGTTCGGACGCTCTCAGCTTCCATTGCGCCGCCGTAAGGATGATGCGGCCGGCACGTACGCGTGGCAGGAACGCGCATGCCGAAGCGGCGCCCCAGTCAAAGTCGGTCACCTGAGTGCACGTCGCCCGGGAGACTTCCGTGATGAACCTGGCGAGCGGCGGGGTGTGGCGGCGAAGGTTCAACGCGTGGGTCGCCCACGCCTCGACGCGCAGGCCGAGCTTCGGCGCGGCCAGGTACAAACGATGGCTGTCGCAGCCGACGGCGAGGTCGTCCGGTCCAAGCGCATCCGCGTCTGGGTGTTCCCCGAGGGAAACTGCCTTCGGCAGTACGCGCGCAGAACGCGCGACGTGCGCGCTGGTCGCGTCGAGAGGCGGGAACGACAGGTGCGCGATCACGGTGTCGGAGTCGCCGCAGGGCAGTTTGGCGAGTCCGTCCGCCAACTCGGCGCGTGACGCTGGTCCCAGCACGTCGAGGAACCGGCCGCACACGACGCCCGCGGCCCGGGAGACCGACCGGACGGCGAGGAAAAAGTCGCCGCGATCGAGTGCTTCGGTACCCGGTGCGTCGATGCGGGCGACGATCTCCACATGCGGCGGGAGCCGTAGTTGCGCCGGGGCCGGATCCTCGATCTGCGCCAACAGGGCGTCGTCCAGTACGACTTCGAAGTTTCCATCGAGCGCGGCACGCTGAGCGAGGTCGATGAGCACTTCGTCGCGACGCGACAGACCGGGGCGGCGTTCGGGAACCGTGGTTCCGGGATAACCGTCCGGCCAGCCCAAGCCGTTGTCGCCGACGACGTCCAGCAGGGGCACCAACGTTCCCGGCCCGTATCGGGCGTAGAAGCGGCGGTGGTAGTCCGCCCATGCCGACGAACCGTGCGGCAGCGCGCTCACCCGCGCCAACAACCCGGCCGCTCGCGCCGCTTCCTCCGCCACGGCGTGCGGGAGCACGGCTTCGGCGTCGAGCCGGACGTCAATGGCGACCGGGTGACGCGAAGTATCAGCAAGGGCTCGCATGCGCCGCGCCGCCTCGGTCCGCAAACCACCGGTACGGCTCAGCGGGGCATCGCTGTGCCGTGCGAGCAGAGCATGGATCTCCTGCAACTCGCCTACCAGCAAGCTGGCGGCGTCTGTCGCCTCGGCCAGGACGCGTATCAGGTGCGCCAGCGCATCCGGCTCGGTCGCCGGGGCCCGCAATGCTGTGATCAGTACCCGATGCGCCAGCAATTCCTTCAGGTACCCGGCCACCTTCTCCGGCGGTGTTGCCGGGAACGCTCCCTTGATGTCGCGCGTCAGGACCTCGAACGGCACGGGCTGGCGGGCGAGTTCGAGCGCTGCACGTAGCGGTTTGGTGAGTCGTACCGTGACTTCGGTTGCCGAGCCAGACTTGTCCGCTCCGGGTACGTACGGCAGGACCAGATGCGGACCGCGCACAAACGCAGCGTTGTCGACACACACTTGGAGACGCCGCAGCACGTCGTCAGCGCGTTCAAGCCGTCCCACCAGCGAAGCCAGCCATCCCGCATCGGCACGGGCGACACCGCAGTGGTGATCACCCCAGGTCACGCGGGTTCGTTCGCCGAAGGACACCGCCGAGACTCCGCCGAACAAACCTGCGGGCATGGGCCGTTCCGCCGCGCGGCGCACATAGCGCTCCACCGAGCGGACAGTTCCCCGCAGAGCCTTGAAGTCCGGCTTCTGAGCAACGCACAAGGCCCGTACCGCGCGTTCCAGACTCGGGCTCGCATGCTCGATCGCATTCCGAACACGATCAAATGCCCAGACCCGGCGCAGCCAACGCACCCACTCCGCAGCGGGATCACGACCGAGCCCGGCCGGATCGGGTAGCGGCGGAGCGCTGCGCGGTGCCTGGACGGCGCGTAGCAGCGCGCCGCCGCACGGCTGATACGGCTCGTTCGTGGACACAGAACTCCTTCCCTGGCATCTGGCGGGGTCCG
>NZ_JBPKBI010000006.1:312165-335053 GCF_051388935.1 Yinghuangia sp. YIM S10712 | reverse complement strand
CCCCCCCCCCCCCCACGGCGCGCACTCAGGACGACGTGACGCAGGTGGTCTTGGAGCAAGAGGAGCCGCAGTTGTCGTCGGTCATGGTGATCAGCCCTTGCGGGTCCTCGATCTCCAGGACCGCGACGTCGAGGGTGAACTCCGGATCGGCCGGGTCGACCAACACGGGCGGGGAGGCCACGGTGCGTTCGGCGGTGCTGTTGCTCATCGGAGCGTTCCTTTCTCTAGTGCGGTCAGGTCAGGTGCGTGCCGACCGGACAGGCCGATACCGCGGCCCTCGTGGGCTCACGGCGTGGCCTGGGGTCCGGACGCTGTGGGTGCCGACCCGGGAGCGGACCGTCGGCTGTTCGGGATCTCGCGTACGGGCCAGACGTGCGGATCGCCGGCCACGGGCAACGGCGCGGGGGCATTCGCGCGACGGCGCACGATCGCGCCTGGGGCGACGAAGCGCAGGCTCATGGCAACACGCGGGTAGAACCCGTACTCGTTCGAGGCGGAGCGGTGCTCCAGGGCCATGTCGAACAGGACAGCTTCGCCGCCCCATAACGTCATAGGGAGGAAGGGACCGCCCGTATCTGTGTCGGGCGCAGGGCGCTCCGGTTCCGCCGCGTAGCCGGTTCGGTGGGACGCGGGACGGATTTCGAGACTGCCGCGGCCCATTCTCATGTCCGTGAAGGCCAGCCAAGCGGCCACAGAGCGATCCGGGTCGACGTGCAGCGACTCGTTGAGCCCGTCTCTGTGCGCGGCGATCGGAAAGTGCTCCCCGTACGGCTTCGCCACGAGTCGGCTTCCTTCGATCGCGACGTCCGGACCGAGCACAGTGGTCACCGCCGACACCAGGCCGGGACTCGTTGCAGCCTCACGGGCCCAGCGGTAGTCGAGGTGCGGATCGACCATGACCCACGTCCTGGTTGCCCGAATCGCCCGCACAACCCGCCCTGTCGCCAGCGCCGCTTGCGCCGGCTGGGCCCACGCGACTGGTGCGACGAACCCCGACTCCCCCAGCGGCCCCGTACGGTACGACGCACTGGTCGACGTTCCAGGCGCGGTGTGGTCAGCCGTCACCACGAGGCGACCGCCGGCATCAGGCGCTCCAGAGCTCGCGCGAACTCGGTCATCGTGGGGCGCCGACGAAAGTCGTACGCCAGCGCCCCGGACAACACCGTCTCCAGCGCGGCCCACGAGACACGGTGAGCCACGCGCGGCGTCGGCAGTCCCGTGGAGATCGCGTCGGCCCTTTGATCGACCGGGTCGGACGGGCTCAGGCCGACGACGGCATAGTCGACCGGTGGCCTACCGGTCCAGCACTCCCACAGCACCGCGCCGAAGGTGTACACCTCTGCCGAGCGGGTCGCTTGCGGAGTCTGCCCGGCGGCGATCGCGGCGCACACCTCCGGTGCTGCCAAGTCGACGCGACCACCGGTGTACGGGAACTCCTCGTCCAGTAACGGCGGCGTGCGCCCCGGCGCTTGGGCATCGCCCCACCCGGTCAGATACACGCCGCCCGGCGTGTGCAGTCCGTGCTCAGGTCGCAGATCGCCGTGTAACCAGCCGGCAGCGTGCAAGCGGGCCACGGCGTTGGCCAGTTCCAGCGCCGCCGTCAAAGCGGTTCGACGCGACATCGGGTGCGTCGAACCGGCGCGCATGAGCGCCCAGCGATCCTCCGTCGTCCGTCCCTGTCGCCACGGCACGGCCAGCCACGAACAGCCGTCCAGTTCGCCCCAACCGACCAGGTCCGCACCGAGTGCCTGCATGATCGCGATCTCACGCGCGACCCTGCCGGTTCCGTGACCTCGGTCGGCCTTCACCGCAAGTACCCCTGCGGGAGAGGCGACCCGCCATATGACGGATCGGGCAGACGCATTCTCGGTATGGACGTACCGAAGTGGTCCGAACTCCTTGCCCAGGTACCGGCTCAGCGCAACGGACATCCGAGTCTCCAGCCCCGGCCCGCACACCGTCACGAGCGATGACACGACGTCCCCCGCGAGAGCTGTCCGACCCGCGCCGACACCTGCTGAACCATGGATATCGAGACCCGTTCTCGTAGAAGGCGTGAACACCGACAACAACCGGCGCGCGGTAGCAAACATCGCCGATAGGCCCGTTCGCGGCTCCCGGCGACGTCGGGGCGTCGCCGGGGACCAGTGGCCACCTGCCCGACGTGGGCGGATGAGAGCCAGAGCGGCCCTCCGCGTCGGGCAGGTGGCCGGGGAGCGGCAAAGCCCAGTCGGCGAGGGGAGGTTCGAGGAGAGTCGCTGCTGCTTGATCACCTCGCGTCCCCCTCCCGCTGCGACTGCCTTGCGCCGAGCCATCAGCGTGCGCGAGCTTCGTTCTCGGGCCTATCGCGGCGGCGATATTGCGAGCGCAATGAGGTGATCGGTGAGTCTCGGTCGCGCTACCGTTGGTCACCGGCGGAGGGGGCGCGGATGGCAGGGACGCAACGCTGTGAACGGTGCGGATGCGCGCTCAGCCGCTACAACCCCGACTCGTACTGCGGCCCGTGCCAACGCCTCGCCCACACACCGCTTCCGGCCGTACCCGCGTGGGTCTGGCAGACGCGCGAGGTTCGCGACGCACTGAGTACGTGGGACTTCCAGGCCCTGTGCACGCTGGTCCGCAGGCTCGCTGAGCTGCGACAAGAGGATCTCGCGGCGATGACGGGTCTCGGACAGGGGTCGCTGTCCCAGATCGAGAGCGGCAAGCGACGGCTCACCAGCATCGACAAGATCATGGACCTGTTCGACGGACTGGACGTCCCGTACGAAGTTCTCCCGGTCCCGCGCAGAACAGCGCCCGCGCATCCGGCATCGGACTCCACTTCGACAGCGCCGACTTCGCTGCGAAGCCGCGCCGCTCCGCCGGACGATGTGTGGCAGTACACCCAGTTGATGCGATCGCTCCGCGACGCGGTAGGACAGAGTGGGCCCGTGGAACGACGACACTTCCTCGCGACGGGCACCGCCGTGGCCGCGTGCGCGTACCAGTGGATGACACAGGCACCACCCGCGCTGGGCAACGTTGATGAGGGCGCGGGGATCACTCCGACTTCCGTGGACGCCTTGCAGGCCACGACAGATCACCTACGCCGTCTCGACGCCGAGATGGGCGGCGGAGACCTCACAGCCGTAGGGCGCGCCCACCTGAATCTGATCACCAATCAGCTCAAACACGGCCGCTACGACGAAGCCACGGGAAGGCAGTTGGCCCGAGTGGCAGCGGACACCGCGATGATCACCGGCTGGTTCCATATCGACGCGAACGAGAACGAGCAGGCGCAAGGTCTTCTCTTGGCGGCGCTCCGAGCCGCCCACGCGGCGGAGGATCCCTCGCTCGGAGCCGGCGCGTTGTCGTTTCTCGCCATTCAGGGCTACTCGATCGGCGACCCCCGCGATTCCGTCACTCTCATGCACACCGCACGGGCTCGCACCAATCGCATGGACGCGCCCCACCTGCACGCCATGCTGCTCACCCGGCAGGCTCGCGGGCACGCGAAACTCGGTGAGAAGAGCGCGTGCCGGCGTGCCCTCGGCGAAGCCGAGGAACTCGCCTCCGGGCCACGGGGGGATGAGGACCCTGCGTACCTGTACTGGGTGCACCACGGCGAAGTCCTCGGCCAAGCCGGCAGTTGCCATCTGGAACTCGGGGACGCGCGCAAGGCCGGCGAGGCGTTCGGGCAGGCATGTGAAGCCCTCAGCCCCACCGACCGGCGCACCCGCGCGATCTTCACCTCCCGTGCCGGGCTGGCCCACCTCTGCGCAGGGGAACTCGACCTGGCCTCAGCGCAAACCGAGGCCGCGCTCGATCTTGCCGATCACGTGCAGTCTCCTCGGCTGATGGACCAGATCAGCACTGTCTCCGAGGCGTTCGCCCCACATCAGCGCCGCAAGGCCACACGAGACGTCTACGAACGCCTGCAATCCACTCTCATTTCGGCGGGGGCACAGCGTTGACACGGATCTTGGTGCTGTGGGACATCGACCGCACACTCGTGTACACCGGCCAAACAGACCGGCAGGTCTATCGATTGGTCTTCGAGGAACTCGTCGGCCGCCCAGCCGAGCGGCTCCCTGCCAAGGGCACGGGCGTCACGGTTCCGAAAGCGGTCCGACAGTTGTTGACCGACAACAACGTCGCGCCCGCCGAAATCGAGAGCCTTCTTCCGCGCTTCCTCGACGCGCTGCCGGGAGGGCTCGAAGCGCTGCGCGACACGATGCTGTCGACCGGCTACGTGTTGCCGGGCGCCCCGGACGCGCTGAAAGCCGTCGCGAACGCGCCCGACCTTGTCGCCACCGTTCTCACCGGCAACCTGCGGGCAAGCGCGTTGATCAAGCTCGCCGCGTTCGGACTCTCGCAGTACGTCCAGGCGGACATCGGCGCCTACAGCAGCGACTCGGCGCACCGACCGGCTCTTGTCGCGGTCTCCCAACGGCGCGCCGAGGCAGCGCACAACGTGCCGTTCACGCACGCGAACACGGTGATCATCGGCGACTCCCTTGAAGACGTACGCACCGGTGCCGAGGGCGGCGCACGCGTCCTCGGAGTGGCATCAGGGACAACGACCGAGACAGAACTCGGGAACGCCGGGGCGGACCTGACGCTTCCCACGCTGGAGGATCCCGGGGCGGTATTGGAAGCCGTTCACCGGCTTGCGTCGTAGAACACCCGACCGGCTCCGTACCCTCGGGCCCGAACACCCCGGCACCCTCAAGTCGGTGAACAGCGGCTATTCACTGGCTCTTGAGGCCGCTGAGGAGCGCCGTCCAAGAAGCATGAGAGAAAACCTGTACGGGACTCGCCTCCAGCTTGCTGTCACGCAGAAGCGTGGCAGTTTCCAAGAACGCGGCTTCCACGCACTGGGTGCCGTCCCCGGAGTGGGTGGACTTGCGCCAGCGCAGGGTGCTTAGAACGCTGTGGTTGATCTCTATGCTCACGCCGGCTCTTCCCGAATCTGGTTGATCAGGGCAACACCCGCATCGGGGGCCAATGCCCACTCGTCAAGCTGCTGGAAGACGCGCCGGAGCCTGCGAAGGTCCCGGTCGTCGTCCCTGAACAGGCTACCGCCGATCGCGTCAAGGAAGGCGACGCTCAAGTCGCCCTGGTCTTCGAAGTCCAGGAGCGTGGCGCCGCTGCTGTACGTCCCCGGCGCTGTGAAGGGGACGATGCGCAACTCGACCGTCGGCAATTCCGCCTGCTCCACGAGGTGGGCGAGTTGTCCGCGCCAGACCTCGTGGCCGCCGATCTGACTACGCAGGGCCGCTTCGGTGACGAACGCCCGCAGGGTCAAGGGGTTTGCCGAGGTCAGTCGCTTCTGGCGGTGGCGGCGGACATCCACGAGGGCTTCGATGCGGTCTCGTCCGAAGGCGTAGAAGCCGGATCCGTGTGTGGCCACGGCGTATTCGGGGGTTTGGAGTAGACCTGGGACCAGCAGAGGTTGGTACTCCGTCTCGACGGTGGCCTCGGCCTCGAAGGCGATGAAGTCCGAGTAGCCGGCGGTGAGATCCTCGTTGTAGCGGGACCACCAGTTGCGTTCGCGGTCACGCCCGGTGCCGCGGACGTACTGCTCAAGATCTTTCCGTTCGTGGGTGCTGACTCCGTACAGCTCGATGAGGGCCGAGAGGTCCTTGGCGTTGATGCTGTGCTTGCCGTTCTCGATCCGGCTCAGTCTGCTGCGGGTGGTCCCGAGTTCCCTGGCGACGGCTTCGAGCGTCATCTCGGACTCGACGCGCAGACGGTTCAGTTCGACGCCGAGCCGTCGCCGTTGAAGCACGGAACCCGCGTTGATCGGCATGTTCCCCTCCTCGTTGCAGTCAGTGTGCCCGCGACCATGCTCCTGGAGCCACCTCCTCGCGTTTATTTTGCAATTGCACTTCACGCGAACGCGAAACAGCGCCATAGTGTTTCGCATACTACGTGGAGCGCATTGAAGATCACTTTGCGCGACGTGATCGTTCGCACCGCTCCTTGGGTCCCCAAGATCTCGGGGTGAGCAGTGTTCGCCAATCCTGTTCCGCAACCATCCGTGCTCTTCTTGGAGCCGAACCACGGCATGCCCGTCCGCCAGGCCCGCGCGTACGTCAAACGCTCGTGCGTGGCCCTGGGGGCACCACCGGACGACCCGGAGACGGTGGTCTCCGAACTCGTCACCAACGCCTTCACCCACGCATCTACGGACGGCCCCCAAGGCATCCTCGTGCGGTGCTTCCGCCGCGGCGACATGCTCTGGCTGGAGGTACTGGACCGCCGCAGCGAGACCGAACTCCCCGTGCTGGAAGCGGACATGGAAGCCGAAGGAGGCCGGGGTCTCCTGCTGGCACGTGCCCTCTCGAAGGTGTTCCGGTGCGAGGCGCGAGAAGGCGGCTACTGCGCGGTCGTCGTCGGATTCGAGGCACGTGCGTGAACCACTTGCCGCGCACGATCCTGCTGATCGACGACGCCGATCCGCACGCGGACTCCGGCCGCGGCCTGCGCCCCGGAGCGTCGTCGTGACCACGCCGGAGGCCGTCAACCCGCGGCGTCAAGACACACGGGCACAGCTACGTGAACGTCCGGCGCTCGGTGGTTCGCTTGAGGGGCAACGCCTGTTGCGCGCGTCCGCGCCGCCGGAGGCGTGCAACGGCTCGGCGTCGGCGCATGTGGTCCTGGCGCGGCTGGCCCGCGAGGTGCCGCAGATGGTGATCACTGCCGAGACGCACTGCCAGCGTGCGCGTATCCGGGAACTCCCGGCCCTGGACCTGTACGACGGGTCGTGCTTCGCGCAGTTGCGGGCGAGGGTGGGGGCGAACCTGCCCTATCGGCGGCGGGTGTTCGTCCTGACCACGCGGTACGGCCTCGTCGGGGCGAACGAGCGCTTGCGGCCGTACGAGCCGAAACGCCTGGGACCGGACGGCCTGAAGCACGCGACCCGCCGGGCGCTGCACGCGTACCTCGCGGTGTGCCCGGTCGAGGAAATGCTGCTCCTCCTTCCGACCGCCTACCTCGACCTCCTCCCGCGCGTGACCGGCCGCGTCGGGCGAGTCCACACGATCGCCGACTCGGCGCGCGGTTGGCCCGAGGCCGCAGCGTGCCTCGACCGATGGGGTTGGCCCTGAGCGCAGAGCGCCTTCTTCCGGATTCACCCACCACCAGGAGCTGTTACGTGACCAGATCCCTTCTGCGTTCGCTCGTTCGTGTGGCCTCCGTGCTCATCCGCTGGGGGTCGCGCGGTCGACACAGGGCGGGGCAACGCCCGGTCCCGCCGCCTGCGGTCACACCGCCGCGCACGGCGCCGTGCGATCCGCCGACCGCGGAACTGCGGGCGCTGACAGAGGAGTCGTCTCCCGCGTTGGTGCGACCGTACGTCCGCGCGCACGAGCAGCGGGTGAACGAACGCCGGGCGCAGCGTCGGCGGCGGGTGGAGCTGTGGCTGGCGGTGCACGGGGTCGACACGGGGCCGCGCACGATCCACGGGTTGGTGGTGCCGCGGTGACGTCTTGCGCGTGCCGCCGGCTACGTGGGCTTCGCTGCCAGGGCAGCGGTGAAAGCGCCCGCGAGGAGGAACGGCCCCATCGGGATCGTCGCCGGTTGATGGGCGCGGCGCGCCTTGGCAGTACAGGCCCGTACCGCGACCGCGGCGGCGGCGAGGAGGAAGCCGTACAGGACCGCGATTCCCGGCGTGGTCCAGGCGTCGGGCCCGAGGACGAGGCCGATGACCGCGATGAGCTTGGTGTCGCCGCCTCCGAACTGCCCGGTGGTCAGGGTGAGTACCGCACCGGCGGTGAGCAGGGCCAGTGACGCGGCGACCGCACGGACCAGGGGGCCCGGGGAGGCATGCGACACGGAAGCGGCGGTAATCATGCCCAGCGTCCCGGCGAACACGGCGGCTAAGTCTCGGTTGGGGAGGCGTTGTTCGGTCAGGTCGCTGTGGATCAGTCGTGGGGACGCGGCGGCCAGGACGAGCGGGGCGGCGTGGTTGAGTTCGGTGCCGCGCCGAGCCACCAGAGCGGCGATCGCCGCCCAGGCGGTGGCGGTGCATACGGCAGCCAACACCGCTCGGCTTTCACGGCGTGGATCTTGTCCCTTCGCCGACCGCTTTTCCGGCTCTCCGACCACGCGGGTCACGGCCTGCGCCCGGGGGTGTTGTCCGGTGTCGCGGCATGGGGTAGGCCGGTGTGGAGGATGGTGCCGTCGTCCCCTTCGGCGCGGGTCCACGTCAGTTCCAGGGCGTGGTGGTCGGGTCCGCGGTAGCGGACGAGGGTGGGGCCGCGGTCGGCGCGGGCGCGTTCGTGGCGCCAGAGGAGTTCGGCACCAGGTATCTCGTGGATTTGATTGACGACGTTGTCCAAGGGCCCGTCGTCGTGGTAGGTGATGGCGGTTGCCTTCAGGCGTGCAATGGCCGAGCGGCGGAGCGCGTCGATGCCGCGGACGCCCCGGGCTGCCTCCTCGGTGAAGACCCACAGGGCCAGGTTGGTTCCGGTGAGGGTTCCGGGGTCGGTCTCGGCGAAGAGGGCCTCAGCGTGGCTGTTGTGCGCGAGAACGGTGGAGACGTGGTCGGTCACGAGGGCGGGGTGGGGTGCGGACGCGCGGACGAGCCCCCAGTGGCACGGCTGTGCAGTGGTCGGCGGCCGGCGGGGCGCCGCGCGGTGTTCGGTGGCGAGGAAGTGCAGGTCTGCGCGTGTGCGTTCGTCCATGCGCAGGGCGTCGGCGACCGCGTCGAGGGTTTCGGGGCGGGGGGCGTGGTAGACGCCTCGTTCGAGTTTGGCGTAGCCGCGGACGCTCAATCGGGCGAGTACGGCCGTCTGCTCAATGGTCAGCCCGCGTGATGGGCCGTGCGGCCTCGGGGGCAGGCCCACCGAGGCAGCGTCCAGCTCGCGCCGGCGGGTCCTGAGCAGTTGGCGCAGGCTCTCCCTGCGAAGGTCGTCACTGGAACTGGACATCTCCACCCCCGTTGAGAGGCGGGCCGGCGCGGGTGAACGGCAGCACGAGGGCGTGCCCGAGCCGCGTCGGCCCGGAGTTCGGGCTGCGGTCCCACGCTGTCGCCATATCCGGCACAGAGAAACGGATGCCGATCGGACGACGGCGTACGGGCGGATCACCTGGCCAGTTCAACACCGGTAGTGCCGCTACCGGCACGGGTGCCGCGTCGGTAGTGCAAGTACCGGAACTCACGATACCTGTACCACCGGTTACTTCCAGACAGATCAGCAAAAGGTCACTATGGGCAAGTAGGTCTCGCGCGGCGCCATATCGGAGCGCTACTGCGGTACTTCGCCGTGCGCGAACGCAACGGGGGAAGGAGCGGCGTGCGTCGGAGAGTTCCGGGTGCGGTATGCGGAGCGGTCGTTGCAGTCTTGCTGATGGGCGCCTGCACGGACACCGATTCCGACGGCGGCGCGGCGTCAACAGCTCCAGGCAGCCCGCCGATTGCTGTCACACTGCCCGTCCCGCCCACTCCGGCTCCGACCGCTGCGCAGCCTGTGCCAACGCCTTCTTCGGCCACTGCGTCGGCGTCCACGACGAGTGCGCCGCAGGACGCCGCATTGGAGGCGTACAAGCAGATGATGGCGGCGATGGTCCAGGCGTCGGCGACTTCGGATCCGGACTTCCCGCTGCTCACGAAGTACGCGACAGGCGAAGCCTTGGTGACGTTGCGGTACTCGCTTCAGGCCAGTCGGCTCAAGGGGCTTGTGTCGAAGGGGCCGATGCGGATGGCCCCGCGAGTCGAATCAGTAACCGCCGACGGTCTGATGGTCCGGATTTCGGATTGTGTGGACGACAGTGAGTGGCTCCGTTACCGGCAAGACGGTTCCCTCCCCGGCGGTGCCCCCGGTGGGCGGCGCAGCACTACTGCCGAGGTGATCACCGTGGACGGTGCCTGGAAGGTCTCCGTACTCCGCATATCGGAAACCGAGACATGCTGAGCAGCGGCAGGCACCGGCTCGGCCTGTGTGTGGGCGTGGTGTTGATGTCGTGGGGGGCAGCCGGTGGTGTCGCCCATGCGGATGAGGGCGCCACCGACCCTGGGTCGGGGTCCGTGACCTGTCAAGAGACAGAGTGTGAGGTCGTAGCCGTGAGCCCGGGGAACGGCGGGAACAATGGGGCCCAAACCCCGTCGAACTCGCCAGTCACGGGGCAGGGACCCTCACCCGGACCACCCCCCGACAACGCCTCCTGGTCGGAAGCAGAACTCGCCAAACGGCTCTACGAGTCCGGGATGACGCCTCAGCAGGTCGCCAACCTGTACGGCAGTGCGCCCCTCTACATCGATCCGGTGACAGGCGAGCCCGGGGCGATGCTGGGCACCAACCCGGTCGGCAACGAGGGCCCCGTCGGCGGTGCGGCGCCGCCTGCGCCTCCGCCGAGTCCTGCGCAGTTGGCGCAGGTGGCGGTGTCGCGTCTGGTGCTGCCGTCGCCGTCGGTGGGGACGTCGCCGTCGGGGGACCAGGTCGTGTCGGTGCCGACGTGGTTGTGGGTGGACGGGGCGTCGTGGGGGTCGGTGTCGGCGACTGCGGCGGTTCCGGGGGTGTCGGTGACGGCGACGGCGGTGCCGGTGTCGGCGGTGTGGTCGATGGGGACCGGGGACGCGGTGACCTGTTCGGGGCCGGGGACGCCGTACGGGCCGGGTTCTGATCCGGCGTCGGGTTCGCCGGACTGCGGTTACACCTATGCCCGTTCGTCGGCGGGCCAGCTGGCGGAGCGGTTCCCGGTCACGGTGACGGTCACGTGGCGGGTGTCGTGGGCGGGCGGTGGCCAGTCGGGTGTGGTGGAGGGGTTGTCGACGTCGGCGTCGACGGGGTTGCGGGTGCGTGAGGTGCAGGCCGTGGTGGTGGCGGTGTCCTGAGCCGCCGTCCGCAAGGTGCGGCGTAGGCGGCGGGTGATCGGTTCGACCGGTGACGGAGGAGCGGGCGGTGGCTGTGTCGGATGCGCGGACGGCGCGGAACGGCGCTGGGACGTGGGCGGCTGCGCCGCCGCAGGGCGCCGTGCCGGGGAAGCGGCGGCGTGTCCGTCCGATACGTGTGTGGGCGGGCCTGTTCGTCGCGGTCGTGTGTGCCGGGGTGTTCGTGGTCGCGGCGCGGGGGACGGACGAGCGGACGTCGGTGCTGGTGGTCGCGCGGCGGGTCGAGGCCGGGCAGGTCGTGCAGCGTGCGGACTTGCGTGAGGTCGACGTGCGGGGCGGAAACGTTTCGGGCATGCCGGTGTCGTCGGTGGACGAGGTGGTGGGTCGGGTGGCGGTGGTGCCGCTGGTGCCGGGGTCGCTGCTGTCACGCGACCAGGTCGGCGTGTCCGCCGAATTTCCGCCCGCCGGGCAGGCGTTGGTGGCGGTGTCGGTGAAGGACGGCGGCGCCCCGCCCGGCCTGGCTGTCGGTCAGCGCGTCGCGGTCCTGGCGGGGCCGGGCCAGGCGGCGGGGCCGCAGACCGGTGCGGGGGCGGCGCCGTCCCTGTCAGCGGAGGGTGTCGTGGTCGCGGTGCGGGCCGCCGCCGATGCCGCAGGCGGAGGATTCGTGGTCACTTTGCTCGTGGACGCGGTCTCGGGGCCCAAGGTGGCGGTGCTGGTGGATCCGCGGCTGGTGGTCCTGAGTCCGGTGGGAGGTGGTGCCGGGTGAGTCCGCCGCGCGTTGTGGTGTTCGGCTCGGTGAAGGGGGCACCGGGGTCGACAGCGTCCGCGTTGGCGCTGACGGCGGCGTGGCCGCGCCGGGAGGGCGGCGTGGGGCCGCTGTTGGTGGAGGCGGACGGCTCGGGGGGTTCGGTGGCGGCGTGGTGCGACGCTTCGCCGTGGGACGCCGCATCGGGCCTGGTGGGTTTGGCCGCCGGTTCGCGTCACGGCGGGCCGGCGGGGTCGGGGGCGGTCGAACCAGCGGCGTACGGGTCGGTGGTGGGGTGCGGGCTGCGTGTGGTCCGGGCGCCAGCGGCCGGTCCGCAGGCGGCTGCCGCGCTGGAGGTCTTGGCGGCGTCGCGGTTCGCGGTGCTGCGCGCGAGTACGGCGGAGGTGGTGGTCGTCGATGCGGGGCGCCTGGAAGGTTCCCACGTCGATGCTCTGCTTGCGGCGGCGGATGTGCTGGTGCTGGTGGCGCGGGGCGGGGTGGACGCGATGGGGCATGTCGCGGGCCGGTTCGAGGGGTTGCGGGCGCGGGTGCCGGTAATGGATCTGCTGGTGGTCGGGCCGTCGCCGTTTGGGCCGTCGGAAGTCGAGGCGGCGTTCGGGGTCGGGCGGGCGCATGCGTGGCCGTGGGATCCGGCCGGGATACGCGAACTCGTGTCGCGGGGTGGGCGGGGGCGCCGCCGTCCCCTGCTGCGGGCCGCACGGTCGCTGGCGGAGGACTTGCTCTGGCGTGCCGACACCGGTCGGCTCATCCCGGCCCGCCCGATGACCGACCCTGCAATTCCGCCAGCCGAAATGCCTCCGGCTCCCAGGGCATTCGGCGCGGCACTTCGGGACGCGGGGGACGCATCGTGAAGCCCCCGAAGCCAGGCTTCAACGGAGTCTCGCTCGACCCGGCCGCCGTCGGGACAGCGTCAGCGGGTCGGCTCGGCGATCCGTCGACAGGGACCGATGAGCTGACGGTCCGATTGCGCACAGAGGTCGGCAGCCGATTGTCCGGGTATGCGGCCGAGTTGGAGGTGGCGGGCCTGCCGCCGATGTCAGGGGAGCAGCGGCGCGAGGTTGCCGACCGCCTGCTCACGGAGGCGTGGCGGGCGGAGACCAGCCGGCGCCTGTCCGCGGGGCTGCCCGTGTGGGATGCGGCAACGGAGGAGCACACGTCGCGTGCCGTGCTGGACGGCTTGTTCGGCCTCGGCGGACTCCAGGGCTTGCTGGACGACCCGAACGTGGAGAACGTGTTCGTCAACGGCTGCGACCGGGTGTTTGTTCGCTATATGGATGGCCGCGAGGAGCAGGTTCCTCCGGTGGCCGGGTCGGATGCCGAGCTGGTCGAACTCGTCCGCACCGTCGCGGCGAAGGCCGGCGAGGAGGAACGCCGCTTCGACCGCGCGGTGCCTCGGCTGAATGTGCAACTGGTGGACGGTTCTCGGCTGTTCGCGGTGATGGCGGTCACGGGCCGGGTGTCGGTGTCGATCCGCCGTCATCGCTATTTGACCGTCACTCTCAAGGACTTGGTGCGCCTGGGGGTGTGCGACGAACCGCTCGCTGCATTCCTTGCTGCTTTGGTGAGGGCCCGGAAGAACCTGATCGTCGCCGGAGGTACGAACATCGGCAAAACGACGGTGCTGCGGGCCCTCGCCTCCGCGATACCGCCGTCGGAGCGGTTGGTGACGATCGAGGACACGTTCGAACTCGGCCTGGACCGCGACCCCGCGCATCCGAACGTCGTCGCGATGCAGGCCCGCGAGGCGAACCTGGAAGGCGTCGGGGCGGTCGACCAGGCGGAACTGGTGCGGTGGGGTCTGCGGATGGGCCCGGACCGGGTGATCGTCGGGGAGATCCGCGGCGCGGAGGTCGTGCCGATGTGCAACGCCATGAGTCAAGGCAACGACGGCAGCATGTCGACGTTGCACGCCTCGACCTCGCGCGGCGTTTTCAGCAAACTCGCCGCGTACGCCGCCCAGTCGCCCGAGCGGCTGACCCTGGAGGCGACAAGCCTCTTGGTGGCGTCCGCGGTGCATTTCGTCGTGCACATCGCGTGGGCCACCGACGGGCGGCGGGTCATCTCCTCGGTCCGCGAGGTCGTCGACGCGGACGGGCCGCAGGTCGTCTCCAACGAGGTGTACAAGCCCGGTGGAGACCGGCGGGCGGTCCCGGCGACGCCGCCGCGTGCGGAGGCCATGGACGACTTGGTCGCAGCCGGCCTGGATCCGTATGTCTTCCACCGGGCCCGATGGGGTGGTGCCCCGTGAACGGCCCGACGGCGGCCCTCCTCGGTCTGGGGTGCGGCGGCGGGCTCGCCGTGGCTGTCTCGGGGCTCCTGCCCCGCCGCGCCGGCGAATCCGGAGCGGCGGTCTCCGATGACCGGCTCGCTGCGGCAGTGTCCCGGCTCGCTGCGCGCGTGCGTGCGGCGTCGGTGCGGCGGCTGATAGGCGTCGGGGTTTGCGCGGTCGTGGTCGGGGTGCTGACCGGGTGGCCGGTCGCCGCTGTGCTGGCGGGGGCGGCGGCGTGGTCGCTGCCGGTGCTGGTGCGGCCGGATCGGGCGGCGCGGGCGCGGACGGAGCGGATCGAGGCGGTGGCGGTGTGGGCGGAGATGCTCCGCGACACTTTGGCTGCTGCGGCCGGGTTGCAGCAGGCGATCCGTGCGACCGCCGACGTTGCGCCACCCGCGCTGGAGACGGAGATCCGCGCGCTCGCGGTGCGGGTCGAGCGCGGCGATCGGTTGCCGGGGGCGTTGCGGACTTTCGCGGACGACGTCGACGACCCGATCGCGGACCTCGTTGTGGCCGCGCTGCTCCTCGCCGCCGAGCGCCAGGCCGGGCAACTCGCCGACCTGCTCGGCTCGTTGGCGACCGCCACGCGGGAACAGGTCACCGTGCGGCTGAAGGCGGACGCGGACCGCGCGGGGGTCCGTACCTCGGTCCGGGTGGTCGTCGTGGTGACCCTTGCGATGGGTTTCGGGCTGCTGCTGCTCGACCGGAAATACCTCGCGCCGTACGGGACCACGGAAGGGCAGCTCGTCCTCGCTGTGGTGGGGGCGCTGTTCGCGGTCGCGTTCTGGTGGATGACGAAACTCGCCGACGACAAGCTCCCCGTCCGGATCTTGCGACCCTCCGCCGAAGATGCGGAATTGCGGTCGGCCGGGATGGGGGTGGACCGGTGAACCCCCTGCTTGCGGCGTTGCTGGGAACCGGCACTGGGCTGGGGCTGCTCCTGGTCGGGTTCGGGTTCTTCCCGCCGCGGGTGCGGCTGGTCGACGCGCTCGCCGCGCTGCACCCCGCCCCGGAAACACCCCCACTGCTCACCACCCCACGCGAGGGCGGCTGGGCGTCCCGGTTCGGACGCCGTCTGGCCCCGGCGGTTGCCGCGTGCGGACTGCCGCTGCCCGCGGTACGTCGCGACCTGCGCGTCCTCGGCCGCGACGTTGCCGTCCACCGCGCCGAGCAGGCGACCTGCGCGCTGGTCGGGCTGTTGCTGCCGCCGCTGTTGCTGACCGCGTTGACCCTGCTGGCGGGCGGCACCTTGGGCGTGTTGTGGCCCGTGGGCGCGGGGCTCGTGTGCGCCGCCGGGGGCGTGTTCGTCCCCGACCTCAACGTCCGTAACGAAGCGCACAAACGGCGTGAGGAGATGCGGCACACCCTGTCGGCCTTCTGCGACCTCGCCGTCGTTGCTCTATCCGGCGGCGCCGGCGTCGAACAGGCCCTCGGTGACGCCGCGGCCACCCTCGACGGGACCGCCGCCCAGAATCTGCGGCGCGCGCTCGCGACGGCGGAACTCACGCGCGTCCCGCCCTGGGGCCCACTGCGCCGACTCGGAGAGGAGACCGACGTCGCGGAACTGCGCGAACTCGCCGCCACCGTCGCCCTGGCCGGGGCCGAGGGCGCGAAAGTCCGTGCGTCGCTCGCCGCGAAGGCATCCGCCCTGCGGACCCGGCAACTCGCCGACGCCCAGGGCGCCGCCGGGCAGGCCACCGAGCGGATGTCGCTGCCGCTGGTGCTTTTGTTCGCCGGATTCCTGGTCTTCCTCGGCTATCCCGCCCTCGCCCACGTCCTCGACGCCCTGTGAAAGGTTTACCGGTTCTCTCGATCTCTGAAGTGTTGGTCCGAACGAACTGGAAGGTGGTGCCCCGGTGTTGAGGGTAATCGGGCGCTCAAATTCGCGAACCGATATGCGGGCCGGTGGTGTTGTGTCGGCCGAGGGTGCCGGTGTAGGGCTCGGCGCCGCCCACGGTGAGGCCGAGCCGGTCGCACAGCCGACGAGGACTGCCGAGAGAACGCACCAGCGCCGGCACCACGGACACGTCAGTTCATCGCACTCGCCGTTCCCTCGTGAATACCGGCAACCTGTCGGGAATCTCGACCATCCGTCGCACAATCCACGCGATCGCGTGAACCACGACCCGTCGGCAACAACCCGCCACCAACGCGGTGACTAGATCAAGAAACTCGAAGCAGTTCAAACGAGTTCGAGCAAAGGTTCGATTTCCTGCCTTGGAAGGAGGCGGTCCGGATGTTCCCCGACATTCAGCCCCTGACCGCGCACATGCGCCGACTCCGCGCGCGGCTACGGGGGTTGGTGCGTGATGAGCGCGGCTACTCCACCGAGACGGTGGTGGTGACCGCGCTGTTGGTGGCGCTGGCGATCATCGTGATCGGCATCATCGCGACGAAAGTCACCGACAAGGCCAGACTGATCAACCTCGGGTGATCGGTCGTGCCCTCAGGACCGGCCCGCATCCGGACCGCACTGCGCGCGGTGCGGTCGGACCAGCGCGGCGCGGTGTCCGTGCAACTCGTGCTGCTCGTCCCGGTGTTGATGTTGATCCTGCTGACGATCGTCCAGTTCGCCCTCGTGCAGCACGCCCACCACATTGCGCAGTCCGCTGCCGCCCGCGCGCTCGCCGCGGCGCGCATCCAGAACGGCACCGCGGCCGACGGTGACGCCCGAGCCCGGCAGGTCCTCGCCGCGATCAGCGGCGACGTGCTCACCGACCCGCAGGTCACCGTGACTTGGACGGCGGACCGGGTTCGCGTCGAGATTACCGGCACCGTGATCGCGGTGGTGCCCGGCACGACGCTGCGGGTACGCGCTGTCGCCGCCGGACCTGTGGACAAGTGGACTGCCTCATGACACGGCGCGCGCCATGCCTAGTCCGCCGCCACCGCGCCCGGCGGGGCCGTCCAGACTGCGCCGCGGATGCGTCCATCCGTCCGCAGACGTGCACCGGACGGGCGCGGCTTGCCAGGGCTGTGGGTGACGAACACGGTTCGGCGACCGTCGAGCTGGTGCTGTTGGTCCCGCTGTTGGTGCTTGTCCTGCTGTTCGTGGTCGCGGTCGGCCGGTTCGCGTCCGCGCGCGGGCTCGTGGACGACGCCGCGCACCAAGCCGCCCGCGCCGCGTCGCTGACCCGCAGCGCGCCCGCCGCCGAGCGCGCTGCCTATGACGCGGCGCACGCCGCGCTCGCGGGCGCCGGGGTGACGTGTACGAGCCTCGCGGTCAGCGTGAACACCGACCGGTTCGCGCCCGGCGGACGGGTGCGGGTGGCGGTGTCGTGCACGGTCTCGCTGGCGGAGATGAGCGCCCTTGGCCTGCCCGGTCACCGCACCCTCGAAGGCAGTGCGTCCAGCGTCGTCGACACGCACCGGGGCACACAATGATCCCCCGGCAGCGGCAGCCGAGTTTCGTCCGTCGGCAGCCAAAGCGCCCGGACGGGCCCCGGACACCGCGCACGTGCCTGGTGGCGGGTGTCCTGCGGTTGCGCCGGGATGAGCGGGGGCAGGTGACCGCGTTCGTCGCGGTGCTGACCGCGGGCTTGTTGTTGGTGGCGGGGTTGGTGTTCGACGGCGGGACAGCGCTGGCGGCCAAGACCCGGGCACTGGACCAGGCCCAGGAAGCCGCCCGCGCCGGCGCACAAGAGCTGAGCTTGGCGTGGGTGCGCGGCGGGGCCGGTCCGCTGCTCGATCCGGCCCGAGCCCAGGCCGCCGCGCAGGCGTCGCTGGCCGCCGCAGGCGCCACCGGCACGGTGAGCATTGCTGGCGATGAGGTGACCGTGACGGTGACGAGCACCACGCACACACAGTTGCTGCACCTGGCGGGAGTCGGAGAGATCACCGTGTCCGCGACCGCGACGGCCCGCGCCGAGCCCGGCGTGACCGCCCCCGATCCCAGGAGAGGGCCATGACCTCACCAGGCACCCGACCGGGTACGGCAGCCGCGCGCACCCCGGTGCGCCTGCCCAGTCGGCGAGGACGCCGCGTCCTGGTCCGACTCGCCCGCGCGACGGCCGCGTTCGTCCGCGCCGTAGTCGCGGCCGGGCTGCTGGGCGGCGCGGTGGCCGGGGTGCCGTACGTGCTGCACCGTCTCTCACCGGATCCGTGGCCGGAGCACCGCCGCTCCTGGGACGAGATCCGCGACGCGCTGCTCGCCCCGACCACCGACCAGGTCATCCTCGACGTCCTCGTCGCGGTCGGATGGGTCGCCTGGGTTGGTTTCACCCTGAGCCTCCTCGCCGAACTCGGCTGGTACCTGCGGCACTTCCGGGTGCTGGTGACAGATGCCTCGGCACACCGGGCGCATCAGTACGAGGCCGGGGTGTTGCGGGCGCCGGCGGCGTGGTTGGCCGGGCTGCTGATCATTGCGCTGGTTGCGATGATGCGCGCCACCCACACGACCGTGGCCGTCGCCGACCGGCCGCATGTGCCTGTGCGTCCGACCGCGGTCGCTGCTGCGCTCGAACCGGTCGAGGCTCCGCCTGTGCCGGTGTCCTCGCCCGTGCCCTTGGCCGGTGTCTGGGCGACCCAGGAAGCACCGCACGCCTTCAGGGCGCGAGGTTCGGACGCGTACACCACCTACACCGTCCGGCCCGGCGATACCTTGTGGGACATCGCCGCCGAGCAACTTGGCGACCCGATCCGCTGGCCGCAGATTTACACCCTCTCCCGCAACCTCGCCCAGCCCGACGGCGGACGCCTGACCGACCCCGACTTCATACGCCCCGGCTGGATCCTGCGCCTGCCCGCGGACGCCCCGCCCACTACACCACCCCCGGTGTCGGCACTGCCGGAACCGGCCCTGCCAGATTTTTCGCCGCCCGTGGAAGAACCCGTCCCCGCGCCACCCTCGCTGCCGGTGCCCGGACCGACCCCGCAGCCGGAGCGGCCCCCGACGCCTGCCCCCTCCGCACCGATCGCTCCTCCAACACCTTCGGAGGAGCGTCCGGTGAAGGAGCCGGGCGCGCACGCATTTTCCCTCTCCGAAGGCGCGTTCGTGGGGTTGGGTCTCGCTGCGGCGATCACGGTGGCGGCGCTCACGGTGTGGCTGCGGCGTCGCCGGCAGTACGAACCCGGCAGCGGCGAGCGCGACGATCTCGCGTTGGCCCCGATCGTCCGCGCCATGCGCAGCGCACACGACCAGGTTCTCCCGCTGGACGATGAAGAAGACGCCGAGCCACCGTCCGGCTTCGCGTCAGCGGATCCGTACGCGGCGGCCCGAAACCGCGCCAGGAACACCGCCTCCGCGGCGGGGGTCGACGGGCCGTCCTTGGGCGTTCGGGACGGTCGTGCGCTCGCTGTGAGCATCGTCCACAGCCGTGGGCTGGGTCTTGCCGGTCCCGGCGCGGCTGCCGCGGTTCGGGCCCTGCTCGTCGCGCTCCTCGCCGACCGCCATCGCCCGGACGGCGCGCGGATCCGCGTCGTCATTCCTGAGGCTGATGCCCGGCGGCTCTTCGACGGCGACGTGCCCCGCCCGCACCCCACGCAACTGGTCGTCGTCGCCGAGCTGGCGTCCGCGCTCGTCATGATGGAATCCGAGATCGACGCACGGACAGGGGCGTTCACGTCATGCGAGACGGGCACGGACCTGTACTTGGTGGCCACTCCTTTGTCGCACCTGGAAGAGCGCCTGACGAACCTGCTCGCCGCCGGGTCACGGTGCGGAGTCGCCGGTGTGCTCATGGGCCAGTGGGGCGGACCCGTTGCCTGGGTTAAGGCTGACGGGACCGTCGCAACCGCCAGCGAATCCGTCGCCGACGACCTGTCCGGAACGCGCCTGTTCTCGCTGCCTGCCGACAGCAGCCGCACGCTGCTTGACCTGCTGTATCAGGCGGAGCCCACCGCGCCGCCGCAGCCTCGTCCGGCGCGACGCCGGCACCCCCCGCTCCCGGCAGGCAGCGTACGTCCGTTGAACCCAGCTCCCGAGGCAGACACCGACACGGGTCCGGATGTGGAGACCGAGTCCCCAAGTGCTCCGCGGTCCGACGAATCCGAGCAGGACGATGGCGAGGTGCCGCAGGCGTTGATGCCGCCGCCACCGCCTTGGTCCGACGCGGTGGACAGCGGTTGGGCGGCGACTGACCCCGACATTCCCGGTGAGCCGCCTGCGGTCACCCCTGCGATGTCGGCGCGGGCAGTCCGGATCGGCACTGCGGTGGAAGAAGAGCGAGAGCCCTCCGGCAGATACGGGGCTGTCTTCGACCTGAAGGTGCTCGGGCCGCTGCACCTGACGTACACGCGCGACGGCGACGCTGTCGACCTGACCGGGTTCCTCGCCCCGAAGCAGCGCGAGATCCTTGCGTATCTGGCGCTGCATCCCGACGGGGTTCGCCGGCAGACGCTGAGCGCCGCACTGTGGCCGACGGCGCCAACGGCGCGTCCTTCCAACGTGTTCCATGCCACGCTCAGCCAGTTGCGGCAGGCCATCCGCGGTGCCACGGGCAACGAGGTACACGATGTGACCAGCCACCGCGACGGTCGGTATGCGGTGGACGGCGAACTGGTGGCCGTCGACCTGTGGGACATCTGGGACGACCTCACCACGTGGCGTGGGGCGGCCGACGACGAGGAACGCGGAGCCGTTGTCGAGCGCCTGGCGAACCGGTATCGGGGCAATCTTGTCGAGGACATGACCGCGGAATGGCTTGACGCCCCCCGCGAAGAATTGCGCCGCGATGTCCTGGACGCACTGAGCGCCCATGCCCGTGGGATTATCGACTCCGCACCTGTTCAGGCCCTCGCCCTGCTGGAGCGCGCGCGACCGCTCGACCCCTACAATGAATCCCTCTATCGCAGCATTGCGCAGGTCCAAGCCCGCCTCGGACTCATGGACCACATCACGCGCACCTTGGCGTTGCTGACGACGGCACTCGCGGAAATCGACGAGCAGCCGAGCCAGGAAACCATCGCCCTGTGCGACGACCTTCGCCGGCGCCACCCACAGAATCCCGGCGGACATCTCGCCATGGGGTGACCCGACCCGCCCACACCTCTCCTGCGGCCCCCTCCAGGACCACCTCCTGGACCTCCTCAGGGGTATCCCCTTAAGCGGATACCCCTTCGCAGGTCGTTTGCGCAGGTCAGGCGCCTGCAACCCCCTCCTGCTGCGCGTGCAACTCGATAGCCGGGAGGCGGCCGAACAGTCGGGGACGGGTCAGGGAGAGTGAGCAAGCACGGCATTCCATGCGGCTCCTTCTGCGATGCGTGTTCATCCCGGGAAACCCGGAAATCTATCTTCAATCTTGCATTCTTTTGATTCATTACCCGGTCGATTTTCCGTGCGCCGATATTGAATTGCTTTGTGTATTTCCAGGTTCTGCTATTCCCAACAGCCCCATTGTTATCAATTACAGCGAACTCTTGATTGCCCCCCCTATTACGGGACAATAGAAATACAAGGCGTTGCGTATTGGAGCGCACGCCGAGATTGATCGGGGAATGCGAATGGCAGACATTCGCGGTCGCTGCGCCGATTCCGTCACTGCGGAAGACATGGCGCGCGTCACGATGGAGGATTTCGAGGAATTGGCGCGTATCGCGCGTTCGTACTGCCGGACGGTGGACGCGTCGCGCGGGCGGAAGCGCATGGACGGAAGCGCAACGGTCGCTCCGGCCGGCGCGCCGCGGTACGGGACCGACGATGTGAGCGACGACGTCACGCAGGACGCGGTGTTGATCTTCGCCCGCCGGCTCCGTCAGATCATCGACAAGTGCGACGCGTCCGCCGTGTGCGTCGCGACGCGTGAGGCGGAGTCGTGGCAGTACGTCCGCAAGGACGGTTCCACGACCATCGTGGGACGCGGCAAGATCATGTACTGGGCGGTGCGCGACGCTGCGGCACAGAACGGCTACCGGCTGGACGTGGCGCCGGATGAGATCGACGCGGTACCGGGAGCCCAGCTCATGCGCGGAGTGCCGCACGCGGACGTACTCCCGGCACTCGCCATGGGACCGGTCTATGCCGCCCACAGCGAAGTGATCTTCCGCATGGCCTGGGGGGACGGCTCGGACTTCCGGACGCTTGCCAGGATCCTGCCTATCGCAGGCGCATCGGACAACCTCAAGCGGGCCGGCGTCATCGCACGCGCCGCTATGGAAATCCACGGTGGTCCGCGCAACTCGTCATCGAAGGTGCAGCGTACGAGCGATGCCGCGCGCCGCGAATGGCGGGAGCTGGAGTCGCGGCTAGACGACGCGCGCGGCACGTTCGCCCATGACGACACGCGACGCAAGACATCCGAATAGCGATTCTCTGGAGCGGCGGCATAGGCCACAGTGCCTATGCTGCCGCTCCGTCGTTTCCCAGCACAACAGGTTCCGATGCCGCCGTGATCGGTATTTTGCGCACTTCGCGGCCCGTATTTATGTGAGGGCGTAGGAATCAACGTCGTGAATCCGGGACTAGGAATTATTCGTCCTTGATCGGGATTTCACGGCTCCTGCGGCCCGTATTTAAGTGAGGGCGGAAACGCGGTATTCTTTCCGTGTTCCGACCCTCGGCGCACGACTGCTCCGAACCGTCGGCGCAGGCGAGAAGCGGTAACTGATGCTTGGCGCACAGACGCGCGGCACGTTCCGGGTCTTGCCTGTCACGCGGTACATGCGGTGTCCGGGCGCCCGTTCACCCCGTTTCCCCCCGTCCGGGGTGAACGGGTCCCCGGGCACCGCGTGGAGGGAGAGTCACATTGCGCGTTGTGCAGCAATCTGCCGAGGAAGTGGCAGTGTTCACGGAGTGCCGGGCCGCGCGGAAGTACGGCTTGGTGATCAGTGACGGGTGCGCCAGAACCATTGCCGGTTGGTACGTCGACGGATCGGCCACCGGGTCCGCCGGCAACGTGTTCCACGCTACCGGCGAAGTGATCGACGTTAACCGGATCTTCGCCGAATACACGATGGGCGGGATCCGGTACGTCGGTGCGTCTGCGCGACACCGCCGAGCAATCGAGCAATTCGCCGTTTACCTCCTGACGCGTACCGGCAGGGGACCCATCCCCGGATGGTCATCGTGCCGGGCGGGTTTCAGGAGGTGATCCGAACGGGG
>NZ_JBPKBI010000006.1:311550-312032 GCF_051388935.1 Yinghuangia sp. YIM S10712 | reverse complement strand
GGGCACCCCCCCCCGGGAAGGACGAACCGTGCACATTCACGTTGGGTACAACGTTCCGGGCTATCTGCCGGACACCGAGCCCATGTGCTTTGTCGATCTCGACAGTGCGATGGACGCGTTTCGGCACGAACTGAAAGATCGTCAAGAAGAATACTGGGCAGAGTGCTTGGCGACTGCTACCGAGGATCCGGAGGGTGGCACGTGCGAATGCGCGTGGTACGGCGTGGCGCGTGACGCGGAAATGGCGATTTCCGCGATCTCGGACGGCGATGTCGCCTACGCGCTCAAGAAAGCGTCGGGCGCCGAACCGCGGGAGTGGTCGGTGACGCTGAGTCCGCCGGACGGGCCGGACGTCAGCGTGTGGGCGGTGATCCTGGCCGACGACGTCGAGCAATGCATGCTCGCCGAAGTCGGTTCCCGCTGATTTTCCCGTCCTGCGCCCGGTCGTTCGGCCGCGCGGTGCTTCGATGCCGCACGGCCGA
>NZ_JBPKBI010000006.1:310936-311422 GCF_051388935.1 Yinghuangia sp. YIM S10712 | reverse complement strand
CCCGCGCCGACGCACAGCCCGGCCGCTCCTCTGTGCGGGCCGGTGCCGCCTCGCCTCGCGCGTCCCCCCGTCCGCCGGGGCGAGGCGGCTCCGACCCGCATAGGAGGGAGGTCCACCCGTGCTCGTACGCGTGATTCAGGTCGACTACGGCACGTCGCACCTGACGCTGTCGAGCGAGACGTACGGCAGCATCCGTGCCGGGATCGCGGCGTGGTCCGCGCACCTTGACGAACTGCTCGGCCATTACCGCGCGTTCGGCCGGTGCGAGGGTGCCGCGATCGGCGGTTGGCTCGGAGCCTGCCCCTGCCCGTGGTGCCGCGTGCGTGACGACGTGCGCGCCGCGATCGCCAGCGTCGACAACGGCGACATGACCGAGGTTCTCGACGTCCTGGCCGACGCACACGGCGGCACCGTGACGGCGAAGTTCGAGCCGCCGCACGGCATCACGACGCTCCACGTCGTCAGCGTCGCCGCCGGCGAACGAGA
>NZ_JBPKBI010000006.1:307109-310797 GCF_051388935.1 Yinghuangia sp. YIM S10712 | reverse complement strand
CCGCCGCACCCGCGGCGGGGGGCTGCGCGCTGTCACCTGGGAGGTGGCTTTGACCGTCACGGATTGGCAGCCGATCACCCATGTGTGGTCGTCGTTCGGGCACCGGTTCTACTCGGCCGGCTGCGATCACGAGGACGGGTCCTCGTGTGAGTCGTGCATGACGTGCGGCGCGGTGTTCGAGCTGCGTCCGCGTGTCGACGACCCGGGCGGCGGCGACTACATCGCCGCGAACGGCGACGACCCGACGCCGTGCACCGGGGACACCGACATGTGCCACGGCGAACAGCCGTGCCAGGCCGACGGCGGTCGCCCCTGCAACGGCGACGACGCCGACGGGCCGTGCCCGCACGAGTCCCACGAATGCAACTGCCTGGTCTGCACCGGATAGTTCAGCGCCACCGGCCCGCGGCGGCACCGGCCGTCGCGGGCCCTGTTGTTCCCTCCCGCGGCATTTGCCGTTCCGGAGTTGCGGGCGGCACAGCCGCGGCATCCGCGCAAGGAGGAATGTATGTCCCTGCCCAAACTCGCGACGCGGAGCTGGGCTGTTCGCCGTGCCCTGGCCGGCCGCGAACCGTTCCGGACCTATGGTGCGTTCCGTGCCGCGGTCGGTGGGCCGGCGTCGCGGGGTCGGTTGCCCGACGAGTGGTGGGCGAAGATCCGTGACGTGCCGGACGGACGCATCCGCTACACCGTCTACAGCTACGTCACGCCCATCGCGTGGGTGCTCGACGACGGGACGGTCGTCATCCCGCCGGTGCGCTACTCGCTCACCACCACCGGCCACCAGGGGCTGTTGTATGCGCTGAACCAGGCCCCCGGCGCGTTTCCGGAGGATGCGCCGCGTCGGACATGGGTGCCGAGTCAGGTACCGGGGTCGTGGGACTGGCCGCGAGCGTCGACACCGGCTCAGACGAACGCCCCCACCGAGGACCGGCCCGGGGCCGCCCGAACCGAAACGGTGTTGGACCGGATCCGCAAGGCCCTCGCCGAGGCTGACGCGCAGCCCCCGGAGAAGCTGACTTTCGAGGGCCCGCGAACGCTGAAGGGCGCCCCCGACCTGGCGTACAGCGAAGCCTGGACACAAGCGGCCCACAGGCGATAGCCCGCGCTGCCCCGGGCCGGGGCACCCCCTCCCTACCGTGCCCCGGCCCAGGATCGCAGGCGCGCGAGGGGCAGCGACCGGTTCCCTCGGCTGGTCCGGCCTGAGAGAAAGGGAGAGAGCAGAATGAATGACATTCCGGACGTCGAAATTACCGGGGACGTCTACAAGCTCAATTTCGAGATCGGCGCCGACGGAACGGCTGCTTTCGTCGCCTGGACAAAGGGAAAGGGTGGCAGGATCGGCCGTTCCTGGATCCGTCTGGACGAATCTGCCGTGCGCTACCTTGCGAACCGCATGGAAGCGACAAAGCGCCGGGACTAGAAGACCTGCTGCTCCTCTCAAAAGTGACCTCGTCTCGATTATTCGAGACGAGGTCACTTTCTATGGTGTTTGCGAAATTCAACGGGCGGAACTTCTTTTCTTGCTTTCACGTTTATGGCCGACGCCGCCCGCCGCACTGCGGACTTCTGCGCGGCGGTCCTCATGTCCCGGGCCGGGGCCGCACCTCACGGGTGCCGGTTCCTGCCTCGCCGGGTGGCGCTGTCGCGGTTGTGGCAGCCCGCCCCCGGCCAGTCGGCCGGCTGGCCAATCCCGACACAGATCAGGCATACCCGCCTTGGAAGGAGACAGGTGGACCCGACCCAAGCCCTGCACCGGGCACGCCAGGCCATGCACGCATACGACCAAAACCCGCACGACCCGTTCGCGCAACACCGGGCCGCGCAGGACTTGCGGGACGCGTTCGCCGAACTGGATCACCTGCTCGGGCACGGTGCCCCCGTCCCGGCAAGCTGGGCCGTCCCGCGCGCCGAGGGCACGAACAGCGCATGGCGGGTGGCGTTTCGCAACAGCGCCGGCCACACGGTGGCCATCGCCGACGTCGCGGCACCCGAGGTGTCCTGGGCTCACGACCGGGTGACGGCCGATCTGGAGATCTACTTCTCGTGGATGATCAAGGACGCCGTGATCTACAGCGCCGGACACGACACGACGATCCCGGTCACCGTCCCCAATCCGACCCATGAGCGCACGCGGGCCGAACTCGACCGCATGGGGCGGGATATCGGCGGTGAGGTCGATGGGTGAGTGCCGGCACGTCATCGCGCACTGGACGACCGAAGCCGAGCGGCAGGAGATTGTGGACGCGATCGACTACGCGCGCCGCATCGGCGACCTGGCCGCCTTGCCGCTGCTCATCGCTCGCCTGACCGCGCCGTGCTCGGCCCGGGACGGTCAGAGCCCCGCCGTGTGGTTTCAGTTCCTCGCCTACCGGTGGGATGTGGGGCTGGCGCGGCAGCTCGCCGCGACGCGGGAGGTTGCCGCGTTCGACCCGCGGCCGTGGTTCGGCTGGCTCGACGCGGTACGCGTCGACGACCCGGGCGACCCGGGCGACTGGGAACGCCCGGTCATCGTCGTGCGGATCGGCGACGCAGGGAACAGCCCGATGATCATCGACGGCTGGCACCGCATCGCGCGGGCGCGCGACGACGGATCCACGTCCCTGCCGGTTGTGGTCCTGGACGCGGATGACGAGGTCCGCGTCCGCATCTTCGGCGGCGACAAGACCCCGCCGCCGCCCGGCGGAAGGCCGCCGTCGTGACCGCCCGGCGGGCGGGCGACGGTTCCCGGGCCCGGTACGACGATCCGGCGCGGTGGGGCCAGCACATCGACGACAAGGTCATGGACGCCTGGTGGGGTTCCCGGGCCGGCAGCGACATCGCAGTCCCGATCGGAACCGTCGCCGCGCTCGCCCTGGTTCGCCGGCAGCCGCAGCTCACCGACGGCGGAGGGGGCCTCGAACTCGGGGCCGAGATCGAGGCCATGACTCCCGAGAACTTCGGGAAGTGGCTGCAACTGGCGTGGGGCTTGTACTGGTTCGAACGGCCCGACCTCGTCGAGCGCGCACGTCCCCTGCACGAATGGCTCCACGCCGACGACCGCGGCGCGCCCCGGCGCCTCAAAGCCGCGCACCACGTCGCGCTCGCCGCGATCCGCGCGGGGATCTTGGAGCTGGTGTCCGTCGACCGCCTGCGGCACGACGTGGATCTGTTCGGTGCGTTGATCGAACAGATGCGGGGCAAGGCGGACAAGCGCGCCCGCGGCGATTTCTACACCCCGCGCCCGGTCGCCGATGGGCTGGCCGCGCTTCTTGTGCGGGACAGCATCGGGGAGTTGGTGCGTCACGCAAGCGCCGGCGCGATGTTCACCGACCCGGCTGCCGGGTCCGGCGGCCTGTTTCGTGCGGCGGCTGACGAGCTTCGCGACCGCGGACTCGACCCCGCCGACTGCGCGTGGCGGGCCAACGACGTCGACCCCGTCGCCGCCGGGACCTGCGCCGTGAACGTCATGCTGTGGGACCTCGGTCCCGACAGCCTGGTCGGTTGTTTCGACTCTCTGACCGACCCGGACGGCATGGAAGAGGCCCGTGCCGAGGCGCTGGCGTGGCTCGCGGAACGCGACACCCAGCTCTCGCAGCTCCGGATGCTCGCGGCCGTCCGGCACGCGCAGTTTCTCGTCTCCGAGTTCAGCCGCGCGAACAGCACCGAGCCGTCCGCCGCGAGTTCCCCGGACGCGACGGCCTGAGGC
>NZ_JBPKBI010000006.1:281992-306977 GCF_051388935.1 Yinghuangia sp. YIM S10712 | reverse complement strand
CCCCCCCCCCCCCCCCCCCCCCCCCCCCCGCACCGGAATCCGCCCACAACGCACCCGGAAACCACCATCCCCATAGGGAGGAATCAGCGTGTCCCGAGAAACCTTGGAGTGGCTGAACGCGAACGTCCTGGTCGGGTTCACCGACAAGCGCGGCGACGCGTGGCACTACCGTGCCGGCCTGCAAGGCACCGAGCCCAATCACTACACCGGCCCGATCCCGGTCGAGGACGTCAAGCGGCGTCTGTTCGGTTGGGAGGCCGTCCCCACCCCGATCTACGTCCCCGGCAACACCGTGGGCACCTTCGACGAGGTCCCCGGTCGGCGGGCCATCCTGCGCAGTGACACCGGCCACGTCATGGGCATCTTCACCGACGCCTACGAGCCCCACGCGTACGAGGTGTGGCTGCTCGACACCATCGGCCGGCTTCTCGACGCCGACCTGTCCATCGGCTCGGCCGGGCTCCTGCGCGGCGGCGCGGTGGCGTGGGTGTCGGTCGAGGTGCCGGAGACGATCACGACGCCGGAGGGTGTGGCGTTCCGGCCCCACTTGTTCGGCGCCACCTCGTTCGACGGATCCTTGGCCACCACGTTCAAACGTGCGGTGACCAACATCGTCTGCGACAACACGATGGCGGCTGGCCTCGCCGAGCACGGGCAGCAGATCAAGATCAAGCACTCCCGGCACTCGCAGCTCCGCCTGGACGAGGCCCGCGACGCGCTGAACATCGTCTATGAGATCGCCGACGACTTCACCGCTGAGGTCAAGCGCCTGTGCGAGACCACGGTGACGAACCGGGAGTGGGCGGCGTTCCTCGACGCGCACGTCGAACTGCCGGACCAGCCCGGCCGGTCCCGCACCATCGCCGAACGCAAACGCGACACCCTCACCCGGCTGTGGAACCACGACATCCGCGTCGCCCCCTGGCGGGGCACGGCGTACGGCGTGCTCCAGGCCGTAAACACCTACACGCACCACGAGCAGACCGTCCGCGGCGCCCAGCGCGCCGAACGCAACATGCTCCGCGCCGTCACCGGCGGAGTCGACGACCTCGACCACGACACCCTCAGCACGCTCGACCGGGTGCGAGGGGAGGTCACGCTGGCCGCGTAGGTCGGAATTCGGGCGCGCGCCACGGCAGTACGTAGGCCACGGCGCGCCCCGTCGTTCCCGGTCCGGCCATCCCACACTTGATGAGAGGGACCTGTGCCTCGCGTAGGTATCTGAGGAAGACTTGCAGCGAGTTGGGAGGTGACGTATGCGGGTGGACGTGCCCGAGGTGGCGAAGACCGCGGAGCGCTCGCTTGCCGAACTGGGCACGTGCGCGGGGCGACCAGCACGCGCACCGGGCTCGCGGCGAACCACCGAAGGATTGAGCCTGCGGTGAACGATGAGATCCTTGACTTGGTCGACGATGTCGCGCAACGCGTGCAACGCGCCATCACCAGTCGTGATTGTCCGGCGGTCGTCGCGTTGGACGGTCGGCGGAAGCTGTATCTCTCCGATTACGACTATTTGCGCGACCGCGCGACTGCGCAGGCATTCGAGCGGCGTGCAGCCGCGGCGGCACACGAGATCAATGCCAGTCGATGGGTGTTCGCCGTCCCCATGATCTGGTTCGAGTCCCCGGCGGGAATTTCCGCCCGCGCGGTATCGAACGATCCGCTTCACGACGGCGAGCAAGAGAGCATCCTGTGGATCGCCTTCGACCAGGCGGACGGCATCGACTACGGACGCGTGCCCTACACCCGACGCCCCAACGGCGAACCGATCTTCGGCGACACCGAAATCGTCACACTCAACGTAAGCCTGGACGACAAAGCCCCCGGCCGTACCCTGCTACGGCACTTTCTTGAAGACGACGACCACCCGGCAACCTGAAACCGTCGGCCACTCCGCGCGCCATAGGGCCGGCTCCGGTCCCGCGCGGCGAGCGGATCGAACGCTGCGCGCGAATGACTCTCGTGCACAGCCAACAGTGATCCGGGCATACGCAGGGAGCAAGGATCGTCGACCACATGAATCGGCAGCAAACCGCGCTGCAACCGCAAGGGGGACATCTCGCCGTGCGCGAACTGGCATTCTGGTCCGAGCCGCAGGTTCCCGATGTTGCCGCTGCCGAGGCGCGGTTTCAGCGAATCCTGGGAGACGACGATCCCGTGCCGTTGGGTGGTCTCGAACAGCGGCTCCAGGATTTCGTCGGCCGCGTCAAGGAGCGCGCTCCGCAGGCCGAGATCGTCGAGATCGGCCACGCCGACGGCGAGCCGTTGTACTCGCGTTCGGGAATCGTCGTCCGATTCCCCGAGGAGATCACCAAGCAGGTCCACCCGAAGCTCGGCAGTGCCGCCGTCAAGCTCCGGCTGCACACGTACGATCGTCGCCGACAGTCCGTCGTCGGCGTCAGTGAGGACCCCGACATCTCCACCCGCTCATCCTGAAGTGCATCAGGGCTTTGGCCTGCTTCAGGGACCAGGGGCCACACCAGCGGCAACGACGACTCATCGATCAATAAGCGCGGGCTGGAGTAAAGAGCATGGGGAGCACACGGGCGCTGTGCCACCGGTGGCGCAGCGCGGTGTGGTGGGCGGCCTGCGGATTCGCGCTGCTGATGCTGGGGATCACGGTCTGGAACGACACCGCGGGTACCTCTTTCCAGCCGGATCCCCCCGCGCCCGGCCCCGCAAAGTACGCCAACTACGCCTTCTTGGTGCTTGCGGCCGTGCTGTGCGTGCGAGCCGCCGTTCGGGGCGTCGTCCTGCGCCGGGCAGGTGTCGCCGTTGTCGGGTTCTTCCGCACCCGCCGCGTCGCCTGGCAGGACATCGCCGAGGTCGAACTGGCCTTGCGCACCGGCGGATCCCACTCCGGCCGCTGGCGCATCGCCCTCCGCCTCCACGACGGCACCGCCCGCTGGATACCGTCGTTCCTCCACGGCTCCATGAACCGCGGCAGCGAGGAACTCCCCCCGCCCGGCGACCGCGCCCGCTACGGCGAGGTGTTCCACGAGGCGCCCGCCCACGCCCCCCGCGAACTCGCCCGTCTCCACCACGAACTGCGCCACGCCTGGCACACCCACCAGACCCGAGAATGATCGCCCCCACGACACAGCCCGCCTGGGACTTGTCCGAGCGGTCTGTCAGCAACGGCGATGCGGGCTACACCGACGGAGAGCCGCCGTAGGCGTGACCTGCGAGTTCCGAACCCTTTGTCACCGGCGACGCGTTCATGACAACTCGGCTGGAGACTGGCAGATTCAACCGGAACCTACACGTCCGCGCGGGGCCTTGTGACACCGAGATAGTCGTTTCCGGGGTACAGAATCGGGCCCACGCGTACCGGGACGCCTGGCCGTGGAGCCTCGATCATCTGGCCGTTGCCGACGGCGATGCCGACGTGGTGGACGTTGGTGGGTGTGCCGAAGAACACCAGGTCGCCGGGCTGGATGTCCGCGCTGTTCGGGAGGCGGGTGGTGGCGTAGTACTGGTCTTGGGCGACGCGGGGCAGCGTGATGCCCGCGGAGGCGTAGGCGGCTTTGGTGAGCCCTGAGCAGTCGTATCCGCCTTCGCTGGGGCCGTCGCCTCCCCAGAGGTAGGGCACGCCGAGTTGCCCACGGGCGAAGGCGATTGCCTTGGCTGCGGCGTCGGTCGGCGCCGTTGCAGCGTTAACGGCCGGCGGTGCGGCGTATTGGTCGGCTTGATCAAGTACTTGGTTGACATACCAGGTGGCGTGGTTGTAGCTGAAGAGCGCGCCTCGGAGGTCTTTGCCGTCGCGGGCGCCTTCGGCGCAGAGTTTGCGGGTGGCGGCGGGGATGGCATCTGCCGGGTTGTAGGGCGACGGTGCGCCGGCCGCGCCGACGGTGCCGGGTGGGTTGTAGGCGGTCCACGTGTCGGCGATGAACTGCATCGGTCCCATGGCGCCGCTGCCGTTGGCGCCGGATTTCACGCCGGGCAGGTCCGACCGCCCGTGGTCGGACTCGATTTTGCCGATGGCTGCGAGCACGGTCCAAGGGAGTCCGGGGCAGGTGGCGGCGGCTTGTTGATAGAGGGTCAGGTAGTCGGCGGGGATGTCCGCGGTGGCTTGCGCGCTGGCGGCGACCGCGGCGCTGCCAGCCGGGTTCACGACCTTTCCGAAGGCGTTGAACAGCGCTGCCGCCGCGGCAACGGCGAGGAGCAGCAGCAGGAGGAACGTCGAGAAGATTGCCGTGACGATGCGCGCGATCATTCCCGCCTCACTTCGCAGCGCCGAATTGCGCGGGTGGCGGCGGGACCGGGTCCGGCGGTGCGACGCGTGCGGTGCCCGAGCCGCGGGGCGACTTCGCCTGTGCGTCGGCCTTCTCGGGTGGCGTCGTGTGGGGTGCCGGAAGGTGAGGCCAGGCTTCGGGAAGGTCCGCCAGTCGCCGGCGGCCGAGGGAACGCCGTCCCAGCGGGAGCCACGCGGCTCGCGACGGGTCGGTGACCTCGTCCATGACTGCTTGCTCGGCGCTCGCGGTGGCGATGGGAACGAGGGCCGGGTCGGCGAGGTGCGGCACGAACTCGGCGAGCGCGCGACGGACGGTCGCCTCGCGAGAGATGGTGGGCGTCCAGATAAGCACCGGTGTGGTGATGCCGGTGGAGATCGCGAGCCGGGCGTAGCCGAGAAGTTTGCTGCCGAGCCTTTGGGCGGGGCGTTCGCTGCCGGTGTCGTGTTCGAGGAACCACTCCACTTCCGTGCCGTTTTCGTGCCATCGGCCGTAGGCGTCGGGCCTGACGGTGTCGCCGAAGTGGTCGGCGCAGCGGGTTTCGGACCACCAGGCGGTCAGGCGTGCGGTGCTGTCGGGTTGGCGGCTGCGCTGGACCATGGGTGTGAAGAAGGCGTTGGCGCCGAGGGTGTGGGCCAGGCGCAGTGAGTGGGCGATGCCGACGGTGTTGGTGCGGCTGAACCTGACGTGTTTGGGGTCGAGGTCGTCTTCGTAGGCGAGGACGGTGGCTCCGGCGATGTCGAGGACGTAGTGCATCTGTGCGGTGCCGTGGGAGCGGCGTGGCTGGAATCGGTCGAGGATGCGCCACCGGTACAGGTCGAGCAGTCGCATGTTGGCGACGCGGGGTGTGGTCCAGGCGAGTTCGGTGATCTGGCGGGTGGTGAAGACGCGGTGCTCGTTGAGCATGCGGGTCAGCCACCGGTCGCGTGGGGTGAGGCGTCGGGCGAGGTAGGCGAGGTGGTCGGCGCCGGTCGCGGCCGGCGTGGTCGGGCGCGGGACGATCGGGCCTCGCAGGGCGTTCTGCGGCGGGTTCTTGGAGATCACGACGGTGATACCTCCAGGCAGGCTTCGGGACATGACGTGGCGTCAGGCGGCACGACGCGGATCGGCGCCGGGCCGCTGCGGCTTGGCGCGGTTCGCGTGGCGCGGCTGAGCGTTCGCGCGGGCTGCGAGGCGAATCTGCTTGGCGCGTCCGGGGATCGGCGCAGGGAGCTTGTCGGTGGTGCCCGTGAAGGCGGGGGCTTCCGCGCCGTGGAGGACCGGCCGGATGGCGACCTGGAAGGCGCCGAGGTGGGACAGGTCGTGCTCGGTCAGGCGGGGCGCGGTGTGCCGGGCGAGGTGGCGGGCGTCCTCGGGTGAAGCGTTGAAGAAGATCTTGGTGCGGGCGTTGGCGCTGATGCCTTCGGCGAGGTCGCTGGGGAGTTGCCCGAGGTACTGGTGGGCGAGCGTCATCGACAGCCGGTAGCCCCGGGCTTCGGCGAGCATGTCTTCCAGCGGGTACGGCAAGTTGAGGAAGTTGTGGGCCTCGTCGATGTACAGCGACGCGTCGCGTCGTTGGGATTGCGGGGTGCGGGCGCGGCGGGTGGCGGCCTGCCAGGTCCGGGCGACGACGATCGAGCCGACCAGGCGGGAGGTTTCGGTGCCCAGCGCGTCGCGGGCGATGCGGACCAGGCAGATCCCGGCGTTGTCGAGGACCGCGTTCATGTCGACGGTCGACGCGCCGCCGGCGATCGCCGCGCGGACGAAGGGGCGCAGTAGGAAGCCGCGGACCTTGTTCATCAGCGGGGCGGTCATCTGTGCCCGCGCGGGGTCCGAGAGGGCGTCGTACCAGGTCCAGAATCCCGCCAGGACGTCGTCGTGGATCTGGTCGAGTGCCTGAGCGCGGAAGGACGGGACGGCGAGGAGCTTGGGCAGGTCGGCCAAGGTGGCGGGGCCGGACAGGAGCGGCGGGCCGGACATGGCGCGCAACGTGAGCAGTCCGGCGCGCAGGATGTCGTCGGTGCGCGGCCCCCACGACGAGGCGTAGATCCGAGAGAAGATCCCCACGAGGTTGTCGACGGCGCGGGCGGCGTCGTCGCCTTCGAGCGGGTTGAGGATCGGTGGTTTGGCGCGGCTGTCCGCGTCGAAGAGCACGACGGGTCGGCCAAGGTGTTCGGGGAGACGCATCATCACGTCGGTGACGAGGTCGCCTTTGGGGTCGACCACGACGACGCCGCGTCCGGCTTCGGCGTCGTGGAGGATCATGCGGGCCATCAGTTCGGATTTGCCGGAGCCGGTGGCGCCGATGATGTGCACGTGGTGGCGGGCGTCCGCGACGCGCAGCCCGATCGGGCGGGGGTTGCCGCTGTCGGTGGTGCCGACGGGCCGGATGTCCGCACCCGCGGTGGGGATGCCCGGCGGCGGGGGCACGGCGCGTGCGCCGGCGCGCTGAAGCCCGGGGATGGACTCGTCCCACGGCACGTGCGCAAGCACCGACAGTTCGGGGACGGACAGCAGGTCGCCGCGGCCGAGACGTCGTTCGGCGAGCGCCGCGTACGAGTGCCGCAGGCGCGTGCGGCGGTAGTAGTTGTGGTCGGTGTACGCCGCGAACGCTGCGGCGACCGCGTGAGCCCGGCCGCGTAGGCGGTTCCGAATCTTGGCCTGCAACTCGGCGTCCCGCATCGCGCGTTCGTTGATCTCGGTGGACACCGCGTAGCGCACGCGCGTCTCGTACAGGGCGCCGCGGAGCTTGGCGACGATCACGCGGTCCTGCGCGGACTCCTCCAGTGAGGTCTGCCGGTCCGCCTTCGCCGCGGGCGGGCGCCGCTTGGCCGCGGACGCGCGCGATGTGCGCGGGGTGATCACGTCCAGCAGCACACCCGCGGGGTTGGTTCGGCTGCCGGAGCGGGTCAGGCGGGCGCTGCGCCGGGCCTTCGTGACCCGCCACCCGGTGACCGGCCGCGCGAGTACCTGCACGACGGTTTGCTCGGTCCGGCCGAGGTCGCCGGGGGCACCGAGCAGGGCGCGCAGCGGGTCGTCGGGGAATTGGGTGCGGATGGGCAGGGCTTCGCTGCGGGCAAGCCGCACCTCACCGCCGAGCGTCTCGATGTGTCCGTCTGAGGACGCGGCCCATGGTGTGGGTGCGGTGGCGGGGCGGGTTTCGGTTTGGGCTCCCGGCCAGGCTGCCTGCACGGCGTGCTCGACCAGGTGCTGCGGGACGGGGCCGGGGACCCAGATCTGGATGCGGATGCCGTCGCGGGTGAAGACGTACTCCCAGACCAGGTGCGGCTGACCGAAGAGCCGGCGTTTCCACGGGGGATGCAGTAGGCCGACCAGGTTCGCCCACAGTGCGGCGCCGCCGTCGCTGGACGCGGTGGGTGGCACGAGCACGGTGATCACGTGCGCGTCCGCGATGAGGCGGGCGTGACAGCGGTTGCGCCACCACCGGTGTGCCCAGAACACGAGCAGCCCGATGGCCACCGCGAGGGGACCGATGACCGGTCCCCACGCGAGCGCCCACCGTGCGAAGGCGTCGACCGCGCCTGCGGGGTCGCGGATGAAGGACCGCAGCAGCGCCTCGGAAGCTGTGAACACCGGTGCGCTGGCGGGCAGTTGGATCACGGAGGCATCCCTTCGGGTGTGCCGGGAATCGACAGAAGTCCGTCACCCTTACGCGGCGCGGGTTTGGTCACCGTTGTCGGCCGGGCGGCTTGGGCGAAGCGGGGTGACGTTGCTCGGCCGCGGCGCCGTTCGGCCGCGTCGAGTCCTGCGCTCCGCGTCGACTTCGGCCTGCCACGACCGGAACGTGCGTCCGCGGAGCCGCTTGAGGTAGTGCGGGATGCGGTTGGCGGGGATCCCGACGAGGCGGGGGCCGAGGACGGCAAGCAGGTCGCTGGCGCCCTGCGAGTGCCAGCCGGCGGCGTCGATCGACTCGGTGTCGGGGAAGACGTCGGCGACGCGGTCGTGGGCGGGGTCGAGTTCGGCGTCCTGGGTTCCGCCGAAGCTGTACACCCACAAGAAGTTCTCCGGCGCATGCGGCTCGACCAGCGCGCGAAACCGCCGGACTTCCTTGGTGTACGCGTAGAAGTTCACTGAGGGCCGCGCCCGGATCACATCAAGCCACGCACCCAAGTACCGGTCCGAGAAGAAGTCCCCGCTGTCGTGGATGCGCACCCACGCGCCGCGGAACCGCGTCGCGCCGAGTTCGGCAGTCATGGCCTGTTGCCAGTCGGGCAGGTCGTCGAGGACGAACCGCAGGTTCGCCTGATGGCTTGCCCGGACCGCCGGCCACGTGTAGGTGCCGTGGCGGGCGTAGCACACGTGGCGGCAGACGCCCGCGGACGGGCACGTGTTGTAGGTGCGGCCGTCGGGTGCGGGGAAGCGTCCCGCCCACGCGGGAAGCGTCCAGTTCCACACCCCGATGGCGCGCAGCTCCCGGTTCTGCCGCAGCAGCCGCGTCGGCTGCGACGGCGGGGTGGGGTCAGGCCGAACCATGGTTACCCCCTTTTGTCTGGGTCGGCGCTTGCGGTCGACGTCGGATCACGCCGCGCCGAGATCGATGTGCTCACCGGGGTCGTCACCCAGGTCGTCGTGGAGCGGTCGGAGATCGTCGAAGTCGACGTATGCGCTGCTGCCGACCTCGTACGGAGGCGCCGCGTAGGCGGAGAGTTCGGCGGGGTCGCTGGTGACGAGGGCGTGTTCGGCGGGTGAGGCGACGGCGCGGAAGGCGACGCGTTGGGTGCCGGTGGACAGCAGGCCCTCGCCGCGGTCGGCGGACAGCAGGAACTGCCTTTCTCCGTCGGAGAGGTCGAAGACGTGGGTGACCTCGTCTATCGCCTGCGTGGCCTGCCTGAGCAGGATCTGTGTCGCGGCGTTGGCGATGACCGCTCGGCCGAGGTTGGTGGCGAGGACGTCGGCGGTGTCCTGCGTCGCGACGGTGAGGCCGGCCCAGTGCTTGCGGGATGCCTTGGCCATGCGGAACAGGAAGTCGGCGCCTGCGGTCTGCTGCATGAGCAGCCACGCTTCGTCGACCACGACGAGCCTCGGGCGGCGGGCCCTCGGGTTGGAGACCTGCCGCCAGATGGTGTCCAGCACCAGCAGCGTGCCGAGGGGTTTGAGTTCTTCGGCGAGGTCGCGCAGTGAGAACACCACGAGGTGGCTGTCGGGGTGGGTGGTCGTGGGCCCGTTGAACAGGTCGGCGAAGGCGCCGCGGATGAACGGGTGCAGCCGCGCGGACAAGCTCTCGGCCACGGGGTTCTTGGTGCTGCCCAACGTCGTTGCCAGGTCGGTGAGTTGCGGCGCGGGACGCTTCCAGCTACGCGGATCGTTCGTGATCCCGGCGTGCTGGTAGGTCGAGGTGATGGCTTCGTCGAGCGTGGCGCGCTCGGCCGGGGCCGGTGGCTCGCCCAGCAGTACCGCGAGGAACGTGTGGAGGAAGAGGGAGCGCCGGACGAGGGCGTCGCGGGTGGCGATGCGGCGGCCGTCGGGCGCGGTCTGGATGGGCAGGTCGAAGGGGTTGAGGCGGACGCCGTCGGCGCCGAGGCGCACGTGGGCCCCGCCCACCGCCGCGGCGAGGCGTGCGTATTCGTCTTCCGGGTCGATGACGTGGGCGTGGACGCCGCGGTACAGCGAGCGGAGGAGTTCGAGTTTGACCAGGTAGGACTTGCCGGCTCCGGATCGTCCGAGGACGACGCTGTTGTGGTTGTCGAGCGCGAACCGGTCCCAGTGCACGAGGCCCTGGGAGCCGAGGTTGTACCCGTAGAGAACACCGCTCGGGGCCGCCGACGATGAAGGGTCCGGTGGGGCCAAGTCCGGGCTCGTGAACGGGAACGCCGACGCCAGGGCGCTGGTGTCGAAGGTGCGGCGCATCCGGACGAGGTCCAGGCCCATGGGCAGGCAGGTGATCCACCCTTGGAGGCTGCGGTAGGTGGTTGGTTTGCAGTCCATGAGCAGGCTCGCCGCGAGAGCGCGGACCGCACCGACCTCGTTCGCGAGGGCTTCTTCGGTGGCGGCGCGGACGGTCAGGTAGAGGCCGAAGCGGTAGAGCTTGCCTTCGCCGCGCGCGACGCGGGAGGACAGGTCGTAGGCGTCCTCGGTGGCGGCTTCGACCTGGGGGTCGAGGAGTTGGCCGCGCTCGTAGGTGTGGCGGCGCCCGGATTCGAGTTTGGCCAACTGCTTTTTGAGCCGGTGCGCTGCGGTCGCGGGGTCGATCGGTTCGATGTGGAGGGACACGTCCACGCGGCCGGGGTAGGTCAGTAGCGGCTGCAACCATCCGGGGTGGACCTCGCGGGGGTATCCGGTGACCGCGAAGGAGGCCACCCACTCGCCGCCGACCTCGACGTGCCGCGGGCCGACGACCAGGGAATCGGGTGCGAACGCCCCGGCCGTGCCGAACGGTTCATGTCGTGTTTCGGTTCGCCGTGGCTTCACGAGTACGGCTCCTGTTCCCACGCGTCGGGGTCCGGGTAGTAGCTGAATGCGTCGGTTTGCGGTGGAGGCCAGTCGCCGGCGTCGCGCTCGGCCCAGGACTCCTCGCTGGTGTCGCCTCGTTCGGGTTGGGGGCGCGTGATGATGTCCCCCGCGCCGGCGATGTCCGCAGACGGCGGCAGGACACTGTCGGGGTTGCACGCCGACGCCAGGACGGCCGTCGCCTGCCCTGCGTCGAGCGCGGTGACCGCGATCCCGACGGGGTGCAGCAGTTCCCGCGCCTCGGCGACCCGGCGCCGCAAACGCGCTTCGGCGGCGCGTTCGACGGCGTCGCCGCGCCGCGCCCCGCTGGTCCGCCGGGGCCACCGGCGGCGCAGCGCCGCGAATACGGACGCTCCGCCGGGTCCGTCTGCCGGGCCAGTCGGATGCAGCGGTTCGCGCAGGATGAGGAGAACCTGCCGCCGCAGCAGGTCGTTGTCGTTGCCGAGTTGGGCCAGGAAATCGGCGTGCTCGCGCGCGGCGTCCGCCAGCGCGGGGTGCGGCAGTTCCTGGGCCTGCTCGCGGAGTTCGGCGATCTGCGCGGACACGTCGACGCGTTCGGCCCGCACGAGCACTTGGACCGGGGCGGTCAGGGAGTGCAGGTACCGGCCGAATGACGCGACGAGGGATTCCTGCTCGGTGACGGTGCGCAGCGCGAAGTTCACCGTGCCGCATACCGCGACCACGGCAAGGCCGTCCGCGCCGAGGTCGACGACGCCGGTGTCGCGGACGTCTTCGGCCGGAAGGTGCAGTTCAGCCGGGGGCGGTGCATCAGCGGAGCCGTCGCCGGGCGCCGCAACAGCGCGGCGGCTGAGCCAGGACGGGGCCGGGGCCACACCTTCAGGTGCCGTGACGCGGCGCCGCGGATTCACACGCTGGCGCAAAGCCGCCACGATCAGCCGGTCCAGGGGCAGTCCGTCACGCTGCCCCAAGGCCAGGCCGGCGCCGACTACCGCGACCGGGAACGCTATCGCCGCCCAGACGAGCGTGGGGATCAGCGGGCGGCCGAACGACCAACTCCCGTACAGGAAGAGGGCGGTGATGGTGAGGATGAGCAACTGGCGGGCGGTCAGCCCCAGCAGGACACGGTCCTCGCGGTCGATGTCGGCCGGGATTCGTACGGGCATGTATCCGTCGGCGGCGTCGCCGCTCCAGGACTGGGACATCTTTCACCTCCGTTCGGGGGGCTCACTCGTTGTCGAGCGATGGGCGGATCCGCATCGACGGCCCGCCGGCGGCGGGCGAGAGCCACGTCCGCGGGACCGGGCCGCGCAGCGGGTAGTTCGGCGGCGGCGACAACGGCACACCGGCCGCGGTGTAGCGCAGGCGCCGCAGGATCTGACGCTGCGCCGGCGGCAGCGAACGCCACTGCGGTGGGGGCGGCGGAGGCGGCGAACTGCTGCCGCTTTGAGGCGTGTTCGCTGTAGGCGGGATGGGGCGCTGCGCCCGCGGGGACCGGTCCGGGCCCGTTCGCGGTTGCCCGGTGGTGCTGCGCTGGCCCGGCCTTGTTGCCGATGTCGGAGGCGGTGGGGTCCCCGCGCCCTGTCCCCGCGGCGCGAAGAGCGGCCCCGGCCGCGGATTCGCCGTCCATGGTGCCGGGTTGCCCGGACCGGGTCCGCCGGTCCGTGGCGTGGGCGTCGTGCGTGGCCTGGGGGTTCCTTGCCTGGTGGGCTGGGCGCTCTTCCTGCCTTGTGTGTTGCCGGTCGGCGTGCGGACGTGTCCGGTGCCGGTGCTCGCGGTGCCGCCGCTGCCGACCCGGGAGGGCGGCCCGGCACCCTGCGGGCCGGCGGCAGGACCGGAGCCGGTCCGCCGCGGTCCGTTGCCGGTAGGGGGCGGGAGCGGTGGCGCCGGGGGCACGGGTGGTGGCGGTTGCGGCGGTGTGGCCGGCCCGTTGGGCGTACGACGGCGGGCCGGACCTGAACCGCCGGTGCGCAGCGTGCGCCGGCTGGGGCGGTCCCACGGGCGCTGATCGCCGTGCCCCCACTCGCCGGGCCCAGGCCGCCGGTGTTGGCCTGCGCCGCCCCACAGGTGCTGCCAACGCTGCTGCGGCACCGGGCCGTTCGCGCCCTGTCCCGGTTGTGGCCCCGGCCGGCCCCCGCCGCCCGGCCCGCGGCGCGGACCTCCGCCACCGGGGCTACCGCCACCACCGGGCCTGCGGCGCGGACCTCCACCGCCGCCGGGATTGCGGCCACCACCGCCCGGCCCTCGGCGGGGATTTCCGCCTCGCCGGGGTTGCGGGGCTCCGCCTCCGCGGGGTCCGCCCCAGGCAAACCTGCGCAAAGCGCCCAGGCCGCCGCCGCGGGGCCGGAAGCCGGGCCCGAGGCGGCGGCCGAGGAGGAACGGCAGCATAAAGCCGCCGAGCCGCGGGCCCTGGATAGGTATTCCCTGGAGGATGATGCGCCCGGCCCACCCGGGGATCTTCAGCAGGATCCAGAACAAGGCCAAGCCCGTGAGCATCGCCCCGAGACCGTCCATGGTGGGGAAACCGAACACCGTGTTCCCCTGGGCGTAGAACGCGCGCAGCGCGGTGATCAACGTGATCGACTGCGCGACCTGGATCGCCAGCGCACCGATGAACGCCCTCCACCACAACCTGGCCAGCGGATCGGTGAGCGGAGTTGCGTGGCACGCCAGCGCCAGCGGAGCGCTCGCGGCCAGGAGCATCACCAACGCGACGCGGACCACGAAGCCGAGCAGCACCCCGACAAGCAGGACGAGCCCGACCAGGCCCATGACCACCAGGTAGAGCGGCCCGCCAGCGACTCTGATCATGGACGCCATCAGCGCCTGCGCCAGACCCGCGGCATCCACGCCGGGGCCGACGATCTCCTGGCTCAACGCGTTCGCCAACGCGATCAGGTGCGACATCACCTCCAGCGAAGTGGCGGCGGCGATCAGACCGATGGCGATCCGCGGGGCGATGTCCTTGGCGGCGTACCGGGTCTGGACCGTCTGATGAGACATCACCAGCACACCGCCACCCACGATCAGCAGGCCGTAGACGCTCACCGCGAGGATGAGGTTGCGCTGCCACAGGTCGTGGATCGGCCCGTTGGCCGCGACATCCGGCGTGGCGAGGAGGGTTTTGCCGAGGATGTCGAACAGCGGCTGCGTCATCTGCCGCAGCAGCATGCCCAGGATCATGCCGAGCGCGTTCCACAGCAGCTTCGGCAGATCCAGAGGGTTGGGGATGTCCGGGCCGCCCGGCACCCCGGGGATCCAGCCGAACGCGTCCTGGGTCCAACTCCAGTCCCAGTCGGCCGGGTTCCACCACGACGCCGGACCATACGGCGACACCCCGGGCGGGAGCTGCGGCGTACCGCCCGGCGGCACAGTCGCAGGCGCGGACGGGGATGCCCCCGGATCCGGCGGCGCCTCGCCGGACGGGGAGGGTGGGGGCGGGCCGGGGGTCGGTTCCTGCGGCGCGGCCACCACGGTGTGCCCGGACGTGACCGACGTGGCGACAGCCGACGGCGCCGCTGCGACCGTACCCGCCACCACGGCCGCGACCAGCAGCACCAAGATCACGCGCCACGATCGCGACCGCGCGCGGCGCTTCCCTGGCCCGCCTCGCATCACGCGTCCAGGTCCGCTTGCGGTGGCGGCGCGGGGGTTTGCGCCGGGTCGGTACCGACAATGCTCTGAAGGATCTCCAGCAGCACAGGCGCAAGGATCGCCAAGGCGTAGCCGATCGCCGCGGCGCGCAGTGCGCCCTTGGCCTTCTCGACCTCCCCGGGGTCGCCGCCGGCCATCACGTAGCGCAGGCCGCCGATCGTCAGGAACAGCGTGGCGAGGCCCGCGAGGATCCCGACGATCCAGTTCCTCGTGTTGTTGATCACGGTGGGAATGTCGTTCGCGGCGACCGCCGGAGCAGCACTCGCGAACACCAGCAGCACCGTCAAGACTGCGACGCGGGCCACGGCTCCCCGGCGGGAACAAGCCCCGCGGCGGCGCTTTTCCCAACGGCGACGGCTGGTGGTCCTCTCGGCGGTGCGGCGCCGTAGGCGGTCGAGGGGGCGGATACGTGTCACGCGCATCGGCGAGCCTCCGGAACGGGTGTGGGCCGTGCGGAGGTTGTGGATCCTCCGCGAAGAGAAAGGCCCGGTTCGAGGGCTCCGTTCGACACACGACCTGCCGTCGCCGCGAGACCCGACGCCCGCCCGGGAGTCACAGACCGTGACCGGGCCCCGTGCGCCAGGCTGATGCGCGTTGCGGACTGCGCGGCGGGGGCGAGGTCCGCCTGGACGCGGGAGGCGACCGGGTCGTCCGCGTCCGCGTCGCGGACCTCGTCGCGCAGGAACGCGACCAGCCGGCGTTCGGCGCGGCTCCGCGCTTTGTACGCGGCGGCGGTGGTGGTGCGCCGGGTCGCTGCCCAGTCCGCGATCGGGACCTGATCCAGACGCGTGGTCCCGATCAGGTCCGCCTCGGTCCGGGTCACGACTCCCCAGCGGACCGCGCGAGCCAGCACCAGATCCGGGTGCCCCCACGGCGGGGGCGGCGGCAACGACCGGAACCCCGGCGCGATCGGCGTCGGCGCGTCCAACGCCTCGTACAACGCGGCGTGCCCGGCGCGGAACGCGCCCCACCGCAGCCGCACCATGATCCCCGGACGGTCCAGATCCACCGACGCGAGGCCGCGCAGGAACCCGGTCAGCACTTCGGCGTGGACGTCCCACGGCTCACCGGGGTAGCGGTCAGCCATCCACCGGCCCAGCGGTATCAACGCCGGCAGCGCCATCCCGACGCACGCCACCGTCCACGCCGCACCCTCCGTCCGAGACCGCGTGACCAGGTGCGCCCACGCCGCGTCGCGGGTCTCCAGCGGGCAGCGGCGCAGCAGCAGCCTGTCCCGAAGCTCGTCCAGGGGAATCTTCCGGCTCGGCAGGTGGGGGAAGGCCCGTCCGTCCACCGCGAGCGGCGCAGGCCCGGTGACCAGCAGCGCAAAGGCGATACGGGCCATGTCCAGCGGGGATTGGGGTTCGCCCGGCGGATACGCCATGGGGCGGGGGGTTTGTGTGGTCATCGGGAGGCAGCTCCTCGGCTTCGGGGAAACGACCCACCCAGGAATGCAGGGCTGCCACAAGAAAAAGACAAGAAAACAACAAAGAACTCTCAAGGCGCCCTGGGAAAATCCGAGAATGGTCGCCAGGTTCCGTGGAAGCGACGCCAGCACGCACGGCGGACCCCACGTGCCACGGAACTTGTCCAGGCTGGAGAATCAGCCTATGACCTGCACTTTTAGTCGTTCCTTGAGTGCTTCTTAGTAGCCGAACCGGGGCACAGAAGCATCAGGAACCACCTGTTCCGCAGCCGCGTCGACTCGCCAAAAATTCCAACAATGAGGCAGCGCGGGACCGGCGGTGGGCCGACCGTCATGCCTGATCACCGCTCCCGAGATTTTTCCCCACGGGCAGCGTGACGTGATTCCGGTAGCAGCTTGAGATCTTTTTAGTAGGTGAAGCGGCGTCCGCAGGTTGAATTCTGCGCGCGGCCCCCGGAATTCATTCGCATCCGGCGCGGTGCAAGCGCGTGAACAGCGAAACGCTGCTCGCCGTACGGCGACCGCGGCCGGCGTGTCGGGCCAACCCTGCGGACTCGTGTGTCCAACTTGAGCCCACAGCCCGCCTTCTGTTGTGTCCGACCTTCTCGTGCCGAGACCTCGGAGCAACGCATGACACCACCACAACACCGGCGTTCCCGCCCTGACGACTTCCGCCCCGACGACCCGGGCCCGCGCCGCCCCCGACACGCCCGGTCCCCGCGCACCCGCCGCACGGCCACCGTGTGGTGGACACCCGAGCCCGACCACCCGACCCCCGTCACCCCGGGCCCAGGATGGCTCCACCAGACGCTTGCGAACATCGCGACGACGTACACGCGTTCCGACGATCGCGTTCTCGTGATCTCTCCGCACCCCGCGCCGCCCGGAGCCGACGAACTGCACCAGGAGGCCGGAACCGTACCCGGACTCCACCGGGCAGTCCGCATGTGGATCCTGGACCCGGACAACGCGGCCGGCGCCGCCGCCGACGCGCCGTCAGTTCCGGTGCCGGAGTCCGTTCCCGGACTTCGGCCGGTCCGTCGACCGACCGGGCCGAGTCCGGGTCCGGACTCGGTGGTCGGTCCGGACCCGGCCCGGTTTCCGACCGGTCCGGACCGGTTCGACGTGGTGATCGCGGCCGTGGACCCGCACCGGACCGCGTGGTTCGTATCCGTGTCCTGGGCCCACCTGCTCGCGCAGCCCGGCCTTCTCGTCCTCATCACCCACAGTGACCGCACCGGGCTGCCGCCGGATCCCCTCGGACGGCTGATCGCCGAGCTGCGCAGCACCGGGCTCGCCTACCACGAACGCCTGATCGCGGTGTCCGGCCCGGTATCGACCAGCGCCACGAAACGCGACCGAGGGGGCGACGAATCCACGTTGAACGTCCGCGCTGAACTCCTGCTGTTCGCCACGGCGACGTGGCGACGTGGCGACGTACCGGCCGCGAGGTGGCGTGATGTCACCTGATCTGGAGGTGTGGGCGACCGGCCGACGGGACCGGCACCGCTGGTTCACCGAACGCGGCTGCGTTGCCGGGGCCGCCGACGACACGGCGGGGATCCCGCCGGCGGTCGCCGCGCGCGTAATCGCCCGGTACACCCGGCCCGGTGACACCGTGCTGGACCCGGACTGCGGCGCCGGGGCCGTCCTGGTCGAGGCGCTGCATGCCGGACGTCACGCAGTGGGCGCGACCGCAAAGCCCCGGTGGTGGAGGATTGCCCGCGCCAACGTGACCGGCGCCAAACGCGCCGCGGCCGACGGAGACGGCATGGTCCTCGACGCCGGGCCCCGCAACATCGCCGACGCCGCGACGGAGGGTCTGGCCGGGCGCGCCGCGCTGGTCCTGACCGCCGTACGCCCCGACCTGTCGCCGCGACCGGGGGCAGGTGATGAACCGGGCCCGGCGGGAACGGGCACGCCGGATCCGTCCCGGGGCGGGGCGGCCGAGGAGCGGATCCGTGACGATCTCACCCGGCTGCTGACGTGGTGCCAACCCCTGGTGCAGCCCGGCGGTTACGTGGTGGTCGCCGCGCAACCCCTGCGGCACCGCTTCGAGTTGCTGGACCTCCCCGGCTGCGTTCTGAGTGCGGGCCGCGCCGCCGGGTTCCGCCCGGACCGGCGCATCGTCGCGCTCACCGCAGAACCGCACGGCCGTCGCCGCGCCGTCGACAACTCCCTGGAGCAGCGCCGATTCGCAAGCGGGCGGGAACGCGCTACCGGATATCCGGTGGCCCTTGCCTCCCACAGCGACGTGTTCGTCTTCCGTCATGCGGACACCGCCGGCACGGAAGGCCGGGTGCTGTTCCCGTTCTGGCCACCGATCGCTGGTCGCGGTGTCTCGTGGTCCGCGGCGGACGCGAGGGAGCTGGCGGCAGCATGAGTGCTTTGACGATCGTTCCGATGCATTTCCGTGACGCGTGCGCGTTCATCGCCGCGCACCACCGGCACCACCGGCCGCCCCAGGGCATGAAGTTCGCGGTCGGCGTTGCCACAGCCGAGGCGGTGGTTGGTGTGGCGGTGGTCGGCCGTCCGGTGGCCCGGCTGCTGGACGACGGCCTCACCCTGGAGGTCACACGCACGTGTACGGACGGCACCCGCAACGCCAACTCGAAGCTGTACGGCGCCGCGTGGCGCGCGGCACGTGCGCTGGGCTACCAACGGCTGATCAGCTACACCGAAGCCGGCGAGTCCGGGGCCAGCCTGCGCGCGGCGGGCTTCGTCCCCGTCGCCGAACTCGCGCCGCACCACGGGTGGACCCGCCCCGGACGCCCCCGCCGACCGCAGGACCGGGCCGTGGCCCGAACCCGCTGGGAGATCACCCGACACCCCAACCGGCCCGCCGATGCCGAACCACGCCCGGAACCGGTCCTCGCCGGACCCGAGTTGCGGGCCGCGTGACGGCAATGGCCAGCCCCGACGGGCTTGTTCAGCCCGGCACGCACCCACAGCCCCAATCCGCTTGAGTTCAGCCCCCACGTCGCTAAACTCGCAGCTCGACCGGCGGTTCCAGGGCTGTGACCAGCTCTTTTCCCGGCTCCGCGCGTCATGCGACGCGATGGCCGGACCCGCTGACCGAGCGGCAGGCGGCGCCCCGCACGTCAGGTACGCCTCGCCCGGAGGATTCCCATGACCCCGTCTGTTCCCGCACCGGACCCCGACCCGGCAATCCCCCCAAACCCTGCCGCCCGCAACGCAAGCGACATCACGCCGCCCGGCGAGCGCCAGGTCACCGTCATCCCTCCCGACCAGCCACCCGTCATCACACCCCCGGTCGCCGCCGCGCTGCTGCGGCTCCTCCTCGACGCGCAACAGCGGGCCGACGACGAAGACGCACCCGACTCCACCGAAAGGAACGCGGCATGACGAAGCGATTCGCGTTCGCCGGCAGGGTCTCCACCGAAGACCAACAAGACCCCGTCGCATCACGCAACTGGCAACTCAACCGCGCCCAAGCCCTCATCGAACCCGTCGGCGGCATCGTCGTCGCCGAGTACTTCGACATCGCCCACACCCGCGCCCTCCCGTGGAAACGCCGCCCGCGCTCCGCAGCGCTGCTGGAAGCGCTCAAGGACCCGAACCGCGGATTCGACGCCGTCGTGATCGGCGAACCGCAACGCGCCTTCTACGGCAACCAGTTCGGCCTGACCTACCCGGTGTTCGTGCACTACGGCGTGGAGATGTGGGTCCCCGAGGTCGGCGGCCCGATCGACCCCGAGTCCGAAGCGCACGACCTGGTGATGTCCGTCTTCGGCGGCATGAGCAAAGCCGAACGCCAGCGCATCAAGGTCCGCGTCCGCGCCGCCATGACCGCGCAGGCCAAGATCGAGGGCCGCTACCTCGGCGGGCGCCCGCCCTACGGCTACCGACTCGCCGACGCCGGGCCGCACCCCAACCCCGCCAAGGCCGCCGACGGCCGCCGCCTGCACCGCCTCGAACCCGACCCGGTCACCGCCCCCGTCGTCGCCCGGATCTTCGCCGACTACCTCTCCGGCACCGGGATCCACGCCCTCGCCGAGCGCCTGACCCGCGACGGCGTCCCCTCACCGTCCGCCCACGACCGCGCGCGCAACCCGCACCGCAGCGGCGTCGCCTGGGCCAAAGGCGCGGTCCGGGCCATCCTCATCAACCCCCGCTACACCGGCCACGAAGTCTGGAACAAGCAACGCAAACACGAACGCCTCCTCGACGTCGACGACGTCGCCCTCGGCCACGAGACCAAACTCGCCTGGAACCCCCAAGAAGCGTGGGTGTACTCCGACACCCCCGCCCACCCTGCACTCGTCAGCCAAGACCTCTTCCGGCAGGTCCAACAGCGGCTCCACGCCCGCAACGCGGCCTCCACCGGCCGCGCGGTGCGCACCCGGCACCCCTACGCGCTCAAAGGACGGATGTTCCACTCCTCGTGCGGACGGCGCATGCAGGGCAACTGGAACAACGGCACCGCCCACTACCGCTGCCGCTTCCCCAGCGAATACGCCCTGGCCAACACGCTCGACCACCCCCGCACCGTCTACGTCCGCGAGGACGCCGTCCTCCCGCCGCTGGACGCCTGGCTCGCGACCGCGTTCGCGCCCGACCGGATCCGGCACGTCCTGACCGCGCTCGAAGACGCCCAACCCGACCGGGACCTCCGCGTCGAAGGCGCCCGCCAGACTCTCGCCGACTGCGACCGCAAACTCGCCCGCCACCGCGCCGCCCTCGAAGCCGGCGCCGACCCCCACCTCGTCACCACCTGGAGCCGCGACGTCCAGAAGGAACGCGCAGCAGCCGAATACGAACTGGCCCGGATCACCGGGGAGCACCGGAACCACGGGCGCATGAGCCGCGACGAGATCCGCGCCCTGATCGACGCCCTCGGCGGCATGCTCACCGTGATCCGCCACGCCGACCCCACCGGCAAAGCCGAGATCTACAAGACCCTCGGACTGCATCTCACCTACGAGCACGAAACGCGAAAGGTGCTGGCCGAGACCCGGCCAGCACCAACTATGTGCGTAGTGAAAGTGTCCGAGGGGGGACTTGAACCCCCATGCCCTTGCGGGCACTAGCACCTCAAGCTAGCGCGTCTGCCTATTCCGCCACCCGGACGTGACTGCGGCGGTGGGCCGCGTTGTCTGGGTTAACGATAGCAAGATTTGGGGGGTGCCTGCGACGCGGTATTGGGGTGGGTGGGGCGGTCAGGTGTAGCGGAAGCCGGGGAGGCGGGTGAGGGGGGTGCCGAAGACTTGGGTCCAGTATGTGGTGTAGGTGCCGCCGTGGGCGAGGCCGATGCCGATTTGGGTGAGTTCGGGGGTGAGGATGTTGGCGCGGTGGCCGGGGCTGTTCATCCAGCCTTCGACGACTTCGGCGGGGGTGGTCTGACCTGCGGCGATGTTCTCGGCGACGCGGCTGTAGTCGTAGCCGGCGGCGCGGACGCGGTCGGCGGGTTGGCGGCCGTCGGGGCTGGAGTGGTCGAAATAGTCGCGGGCTGCCATGTCGGCGCTGTGGGCTTGGGCGGCCTGGGTGAGGCGCGGTTCGGCGGTGAGGGGGCCGAGGCCGTGTCTGGCGCGTTCGGCGTTGGTGAGGGCGATGACCTCGGTACGGAGGCGGGTGAGGTCGGAGGTATGGGAAGGGGTTGGGGAGGTTTGTGGCGGGATTGAGGGGCGGGTGGGCGGTGGGGCGAGGGAGGTGTTCGAAGGGCGGGTGTTGAAGGGGTTGGAGCCGTCGGGGGTGAGGTGGGGGGCGGGGGCGACCGCGGGGGCGGGTTCGTCGATGACGTCGACGCCGAAGTCGCGTGCGATGCCGGCGAGGCCCTCGGCGTAGCCCTGGCCGAGGGCGCGGATCTTCCAGATGTTGTTGCGGGCGTACAGCTCGGCGAGGAGGAGGACGCGCTCGTGGTTGACCGGCGGCGGGGTGAAGCGGGCATGGACGGTGCCGCGCGGGTCGGTGACGGTGAGTGTCGGGGTGGGCAGGGTGCCGAGGCGGACGGCGGGGTCGGCGGGGCTGACGACCAGGGTCACGCGGGTCGCGCCGGGGCGCAGGGCGCGCGGGGTGACCGAGGCGGTGTCGCCGGTGAGGCGTACGCCGGGCGCTGTCGTCTGGTTGAAGAACACGAAGTCGGCGTCGCCGCGCACGCGCCCGCTGTCGTCGGTGACGAGGAGGGACAGGTCGTACGGGCCCGGTACGCGCAGCGTCACGCCGCCGTCGGGCAGCGCGCGGTTCGCGCCGGGGGCCAGGTTGGTCATCGTCCCTCGCTTGTGGATCGGGCTGCGGTGACGGTACGCGCGGCGGCGGCATGCTGTCACGGTCGTCGGAGGGACAACGTGTGGGGGCGGGGAGAGGTTCACGGAGCGGGCGTGGGTGACGGGCCGGTTCCCCGCGAGTGGGGGAACCGGCCCGATCCGATGATGTGGGGGACGAACGAAGTCGTCCTGGTCCCGGCAGGTTTCGTCAGGCTGTGGGCTCGGGGGTGACGTCTGCGGGCGCCGACGGCCTTGTCGGTTCCGGGAGTTCGCCGCTGGGCCACTCGTCCATGATCTGTGCGAGCGCCGGGTGCACGGCCCACATCTGATCCCGTGTCACGGGGCCTGGTGACGCGGCGTGCTGACGGGCCCTCACGTACGAGTACAGGCGCCGCAGGAGTGGTGTTCCGCCCGTCTCCCATAGTTCGTCGGCCGCGAGGGTCAGGTGGAAGAAGTACCAGGCGTAGTTGAACAGGCTGCGTTCCAGGGCGTGTTGCATGTCACCGAGGTCGCGGTGGCGCAGTGACTCGGCGGGCAGGTCGTAGACCGCCGTGGTCAACGCCTGCATCGCCGGCAGCATGTCGGGTTCCATCTCGTTGAGATAGCCGACCATGGCGAGGTTGGCGTGCAGTTCGACCAGCCACAGGTCGGGATACGAGTTCCAGTCCTGCTGGTGGTAGAGGTGCGTGAGCTCGTGGACGTGGATGGTTTCGTAGTACGGGAGCAACGAAGCCGGTTCGCCGTACTCCTCGCGGAGGTTCGCCCGCGTGGTGTCGCTGAGGTACGGCGTGAACGAGTCCAACTGCTCGCGGTAGAACGGTGCTTCGCCGACCCCGATGGTGATGTCGCCGGCGTGGGCGTGCGGCATGCCGTACAGCGGCATGGAGGTGACACCCGGCCAGTCCCGTTCGTCGACGACGTTGAGGCGCACGGTGGGGGTGAACCGGAGCGCGTCGGTCATCCAGGTCAGCGCGCGTTCGGTTCGGGCGGCGAGCTCATCGGCGCGCGATTCGGCGCCCGCGCTCGCCCGCACCGGGAAGGGGTACCCGGCAACCGGGATCAGTCGACGAACTTCGGTGCGCGCCATGCCGGACCTCCCGGGCGTGCGAGGGGATGCGAAGGCTACGAGGAGTGCGAGATCCGCCGGACCTGGGACGGATCTCAGGAGCTGGAGATGTGGGTGAATCAAATACAGACTAACTCGCACCCGATTCGCACCCTATAAGTATCTTTAGGTGACCATTCGGTCACGTTTGGACGGTCTCGCTGCGCGCCGGCTTCGGCAGCAACTGGACCAGCAGCGCCGTGCCCGCGCAGGAGGCCACGAGTGGGATCAGCGCCCACGTGAACGCGTGGGCGTAGTCGTCGGGCACCGCCCCGGCCCCAAGTCGCTCGTAGAAGACGATCCCGATCAGCGCGACGCCGAGCGCGTTGCCGACCTGCTGCGCGGTGCTCAGCACGCCTGCTGCGGCAGCCGCGTACCGGGCCGTCACACCGGCCAGCACGATCGCGGACATCGGAGCCAGCGCGACGCCCATGCCGAGGCCGGAGACGGTCAGGCCGGGCACGAGCCAACCGACCGTGCCCGTGGCGCCGATCGCCGCGACGGTCTCCGCGAGGATCGCGAAGCCCAGCGCGGTCAGCGCTGCACCGAGCGTGAGGACCTGGCGCCCCAGCCGCACGGCGATTTTGGCGGCTTGCGTCGCACCGACGAAGTAACCGATACCGAGGGTCACGAACAGCAACCCTGAGTCGAGTGCGCTCATCCCGTGACCCATTTGCAGGTACAGCGCGAGCACCAGGAAGAACGACGCCATCGCCAACTGGTAGCCGAGCATCACGCCGAGCCCGGCGGAGAACGACCGCTCGCGGAACATCGCCAGGTCGACAAGCGGGGCACCGTCGCGCTGCCCCAGGCGGCGCTGGTGCCACGCGAATCCGGCCAGCAGCAGCGGGCCGGCGCCGAGCGACAGCCACGTCCACAGCGGCCATCCCTGCTCACGGCCCTGCACCAAGGGCAGGACGACCGCCACCAGCGCCGCCGTGACGAGCACCACGCCGGCGAAATCAAGGCGGGTGCCGCCGCTGCCGCGCGATTCGGGGACGAGGCGCGGCGTCAGCAGCAGCGCGACGATGCCGACCGGGACGTTGATCCAGTAGATGCTTCGCCAATCCATGCCGAAGAGGTTTATTTCGATCAGTCCGCCGCCGATGAGCTGGCCGAACACCCCGGCGAGACCGATGGTCAGGCTGTACGCCACGAACGCCCGCGCCCGCGTCGCCCCGGTGTAGACGATGTTCACGATGCCGAGGACCTGCGGCATCAGCAGGGCCGCCGAGGCGCCTTGCACCACGCGCGCGGTGATCAGCGTCTCCGGGGTCCCGGCCAGCCCGCACGCGGCGGACGAGACGGTGAACAGCGCCATGCCGATCATGAACATCCGGCGGCGCCCCGCGATGTCCCCGAGCCGACCGGCGGTGATCAGCAACGCGGCGAGGGCGAGGCCGTATCCGGCGACCACCCACTGGATCGCGGCATCACTCGCCTTGAGGTCCGCCTGGGTCGCCGGGATCGCGACGTTGACGATGAAGAAGTCGAGCGTGGTGATGAATACGCCCGCGAGCAGTACCAACAAGGTTCCCCACGAGGGGCGTTCGGACGACGCGTCGGTACGCGCCGGCGCACCCGCGGCAACTGGCATGTCGTCGCGGGGCGTTGTGGTGGTGGACACCGTGGGTCTTCCCTTCTGGGCATGGAGTGGGTCGGGGGTGAGTGGGGTGGAGCGCGGGGCCGATCGCCGGGCCGTCAAAGGGCCGTCGTGCGAGACGGTCTGACGGGGGCAGTCGGCGGGCTGCGGGCTTGCCGACAGTTGCGCGGGGTGCGCGATGCGGCAGGAGACGAGACCGGCAACAACCGGGCGCGTCAGGGGACGCCGGCCGCCGCAAGTGCCGTCCGGCTCGCGGTTCGCGGGCTTGCGGAAGGAAGTTGGTGGCCACTGCGGACGCACCGCCCCGCAAAAGCCACGCGTGGATGGCATCGCAGG
>NZ_JBPKBI010000006.1:263315-281871 GCF_051388935.1 Yinghuangia sp. YIM S10712 | reverse complement strand
CAGGCGGGCGCGGGCCCGCCTCCGACGCGCAGTGGTGTCGCTCGCTTCGCCTCTCGCCGCAACTCTCGGTTCCACCCCCAGCTCCCGCTGTCGGGCGCCGGACGCCGGACGGAGCGTCACGCGCCGGACTCGGCCTGAGATGCGCTCCCGCTGCCGCGACCAGTGGATTCGACCGCCACATCGCAGGCGCGACCTGCGATGCGCTCCGTCCGCCGGACCGGAAGTCGTCCCCTCCCGGACGTTCTGTCGTTCGCTTCCCCCGCGGGACCGGCGGGACCGGCGGGCTCGGCCGTCCCGTCCCGCACGGCCGGTGGTTTCGCTTCCTCCGCCGGACCGGCAGGCCCCGTCGTCAGTGCCCGGACGGAACCTTGTCGAGGAATCCGTGGACCGCGCGGATCCGGCCGTCATCGGCCAGTACCGCGACGTCGAAGCCGATGGCCAGGGGCTCGCCGCCTGCCGGGCCGAGGTGCCAGGTGAAGCGGACCAGGTCGTGGTGGCCGTCGAGGGCGCCGGCGAGGGTGAAGACGAGCCCGGGGAACTCGCCGCGCACGGCTCCGACGACCATGTCGATCGCGTCGCGGCCGGTGACCGCGGCAAGAGGGTCGGTGTAGGTGGCGTCCTCGGTGAAGGCCGCCTCGGCGAGGGACCGCCGGGCGTCCGCGGCGGGCTCGTTCCACACGGCGAGGTAGCGCTCGACGGCGGCGGCGTAGTCGAGGGTGGTTGTGGTCATGGCGGCTCTCCCCTGTCGGGTGTCCCAGGTGCTGGGTTGCGGTCGTTTCCGCTGGTCAGAAAGCTACGGGGGTTCAGGGGAAAGGGAATCGGTCGTGCATAGGTACTGACGGCCGAGCGGTGGGCGGGGCAATCCGTCGCCGGGGGGCCTGGGTAACGTTCCGGTCATGCTGCACGGAAGAGCCGCGGAACGGTCCGCCGTCGAGTCCCTGCTCGCCGACGCACGCGAAGGCGGCATCAGCGGGGTCCTCGTCGTACGCGGGGAGCCCGGCATCGGGAAGACCGAACTCCTCGACCACGCGGTGGCCGGCGCGGCGGCGCAGGGGGTGCCTGTCGTGCGCGCCGCGAGCGCGGAGTTCGAGGCCGAGCTGCCGTACGCCGGGCTGAGCCTCCTCCTGCGCCCCGCGCTCGCGCACATCGGCGCGCTCCCCGAACCGCAGCGCCGCGCGCTCGACGCCGCGCTCGGGTTGGCGTCCGGCGCTGCGCCGGAGCCGATGTTCGTCGGCCTGGCCGTGCTGTCGCTGCTGTCGGAGTACGCGGGCGACGGGCCGCTCCTGTGTGTCGTCGACGACGCGCAGTGGCTCGACCGTGTCTCGTCCGATGCCTTGGTGTTCGCGGCCCGGCGCCTGCATGCCGAGGGCATCGTGATGCTCTTCGGCGCGCGCGACGACGAAGGGGCTTTTCCCGCCCCGGGCTTGACCGAGCTGCGTCTGGCCGGGCTGCCGCCGACAGAGGCCGGGGCCCTGCTCGACGCGCACGCCCCGAACCTCGCACCGTCCGCGCGGTTCCGGGTGCTCGCGGAGGCGCGCGGCAACCCGCTTGCGCTGCTGGAACTGCCCGTCGCGCTCGCCGAGAACGGTGGTTCGACGGTGTTCCGCCCGGGTGCGCTGCCGTTGACCAGCCGCCTGCAACTCGCCTTCCACGGCCAGGTCAGCCGCCTGCCGGAGGCCACCCAGACACTGCTGTTGCTCGCCGCGCTCGACGATTCGGGGGATCTCGGCGTCGTGTTGCGCGCCGGAGCACGACTCGGTGCTGCCGCGCCGGATCTCGAACCGGCGCACGCCGCCGGTCTCGTGCGCCTCAACGCACCCGATGCCACCGATTCCGACGCACACGGGGCGGCGGCACCGGTCTTCCGGCACCCGCTGATCCGGGCCGCCGTCCACCAGCGCGCCCCGCTGGACCGGCGCCTGGCCGCGCATCGGGCGCTCGCCGACGCCCTCGACTCCCCCGACCAGGCCGACCGCCGGGCGTGGCAGCTCGCCGCGGCGGCCTCCGGCCCGGACGACCAGGCGGCGGACGCACTCGAACGCACCGCGGACCGGGCCCGGGAACGCGGCGGCTATGCGGCGGCGGCCCGCGCGTACGAATTCGCCGCCCGCCTGACGACCGACCGGTCCGAACGCGTACGCCGCCTCGCACTCGCCGCGCAGTGGGCGTCCGAGGCCGGAGATCTCGACCAGGCGCGGGAGTTGGCGATTCGCAGCGCATCGGGCGCGGGTGATCCGGAGGTACGCGCGACGCTGGCGCTGGTCCACGGCCTCGCCGACTTCTGGCAGGGCGCGTTCCCGAGCTCGCACAAGACGCTGGTCGGTGGCGCGGACGAAGTCGCGCCCCACTCGCCCGGCCACGCGGCGCGGCTCCTCGTCGAGGCCACACACGCGGCCTGGTACGTCGGTGAACACGAACTCGATGCCACCCTGGCCCGGTTCGCCTCCCTTGACCTGTCCGACCAGGACCCGGTCACGCCGGTTTCGCACTACCTCGTCGACTGCCTGTACCGAGGACCGCGCCGGTTCCCCACACGCCCCGGCACCGGCAGCGAAGCCCGCGCCGATCCTCCGCGGCTCGCCGAAGTAGTGGCCGCGGTACGGGCGGCCGGCGGCGTCGACGCGCGCGTGCTGCAACTCCTGTGCGGCATCGCCCTGACGCAGGGGCATGACACCGACGCCCACGACCTCGCCACCGAACTGGCCGCCGACAGCCGCCGCCAGGGAGGCATCGGACGCCTGCCCACGCTGCTGTTCTACAAAGCGGAAGCGGAGGTGTTCGACAACCGGTACGCGGACGCGCTCGCCACCGCGACCGAAGCCCTCGCGTTCGCCCGGGACACCGGACAGCAGCAATGGGTCAGCCAGTTCCACAGCGTCGTCGCCCTCCTGCGCGCCGTCGAAGGCGAGGAGGCGGCGTGCCGCGAGGCGGCGGACGCGGCGCTCGGCAGCAGTGCCGGCGGCGCCATGGCCCCCGGAACACCCTGGACCTACTGGGCTCTCGGCCTGCTCGACCTGGGCCTCGGCCGTGCCGGCACGGCACTCGCCCGCCTGGAGCAACTGACCCGCGAACCGCTGCGCCACCACATCTGCGCGAGCCGCAGCACGCCCGACTTGGTTGAGGCGGCCGTACGCGTCGGCGAACCCGAGCGCGTCGCCGAGCAGTTCGCGAGGTTCCAGGCCTGGGCGGAATGGGTCCGGCGCCCTTGGGCGGACGCGGTGGTGCTGCGCTGCCGCGCGCTGCTCGCGGCCGGAGGCAGCGGCAACAGCGCCGACAGCAAAGCTGTTTCACCCGACAACGTCGAAGACCTGTGGACGCGTTCCCTCACGCTGCACGACCCGGAGCGCCGTCCGATGGAACGTGCCCGCACCGCTCTGCTGTACGGCGAATGGCTGCGCCGCGGCCGGCGCAAGACCGACGCACGGGAGCATCTGCGGTACGCCTGGGAGGAGTTCACGCGGTTGGGGGCGAAACCGTGGGCGGAACGGGCCCGTTCCGAGCTCGACGCGACCGGAACCGGGACGGCACGGCCGGCGACCGCCTCCCCCACCGGGGCCGCGGCGGTACTGACGCCGCAGGAGCTCCAGATCACCCGGCTCGCCGCGCAGGGTCTGTCCAACCGCGACATCGCCGCCCAGTTGTTCCTGAGCCCGCGCACGGTCGGACACCACCTGTACAAGGCGTATCCGAAGCTCGGCATCGTGTCCCGCAACGAACTCGCCGGGATTCCCGACCTCTTGGGCGCGTGACCGAGCCGCGGTCGGCAACTCCGCAACGCTGCCCGCCGGGACGTAACGAGCGCTCGCTAGACTCCCCGCACCAGGCCCGCCGCGCGGGTGACAGAAATGCGAAAGGCGTGCCATGGCCGAGCCGGTGACGGATCTTCAGCCCGACGGGCACACCGACTGGCGTGCGTACGCACCGATAAAGCTGCCGCCGATCCTGGCCGCCTCGCTCGACGCCTTCGACGAACACGGCTACCACGGAACCACCGTGCGTGACATCGCCCGGCGGGTCGGCGTCACCGTGCCGGCGCTGTATTACCACTACCAGAACAAACAGGCGCTCCTCGTCGAGCTGCTGCTCGGTTCGATGAGGGCGGCTCTGGGCCGGTGCCGCACCGCGGTCGCGGACGCCGGGGACCACCCCGTCGACCGGTTCTCCGCCCTGGTGGAATGCATCGTTCTGTACATGGCCAACCGCGCGCCGCTGGCGTTCCTCGACACCGAGATGCGCAGTCTGGAGCCGGAGAACCGCGCGCAATACATCGCGATGCGCGACGAGTTGGAGGCGCTGGTGCAAACGAGCGTCCGAGAGGCCGTCGAGATGGGCGAGTTCACCGCGCCCTACCCGGTCGACGCGGCCCGCGCGGTCCTGACGATGTCTCAGGCCGTCGCCAACTGGTACCGCCGGGAAGGCCCCCTGACGCCCCAGCAGATCGCGGACCGGTACGTCGTGATCGCCCTCGCCTGCGTCGGCTACCGCTCCGCGCCGCAACCACCCGCCGCCGACTGAGAATTCGCCGCGTTCGCAGCCCCGCAACGCCGCCGAGGCGGACGACGCGTACGCCGCATCGCCCGCCTCGGAAGCCGAACCTGCGTCAGAGCCGTTCGATGACCATGGCGTTGGCCATGCCGCCGCCCTCGCACATGGTCTGCAGGCCCCAACGTCCGCCGGTGGACTCCAGGACGCCGAGCAGCGTCGAGGTCAGCCTGCCTCCCGAGGCGCCGAGCGGATGCCCCAGGGCGATCGCGCCGCCGCGGATGTTGGTCTTGTCCAGGTCGGCACCGGTGTCCTTGGCCCACGCCAGCGGCACCGACGCGAAGGCCTCGTTGACCTCGAACGCGTCGATGTCGTCGATCGTCAGCCCGGCACGCTCCAGCACCTTGTGGGTAGCCGGGATGACGCCGGTCAGCATGATCACGGGGTCGTCGCCGGTGACCGCGAAGGCGTGGAACCGGGCGCGCGGTGTGAGGCCGAGCGCGTTGGCCTTCTCCTCGCTCATGATCAGCACCGCCGAGGCGCCGTCCGTGAGCGGCGACGAATTCCCGGGTGTGATACTCCAGTTGATCTCGGGGTAGCGCGCGCCCATCGCCGCGTCCTCGAACGCCGGCTTGAGCCCGGCCAGGCCCTCGGGTGTCGTGGACGCGCGCACAGTCTCGTCGACGCGGAACTCGACGTTGGTGTCGTCCGTGCCGACGACGTTGATCGGCACGATCTCCCTGTCGAACGCACCGGACGCCGCCGCCTGGGCCGCGAGCCGGTGCGAGCGTGCCGAGAACGCGTCCAGCGCCTCACGGTCGAACTTCCAGCGTGCGGCGATGAGTTCGGCGGAGTAACCCTGAAGGATCAAGCCCTCCGGATACCGCGCGGTCAAGGGCGCGTACGGGTCGCTGCCCTGGGTTGTGGACCCCATCGGCACTCGGCTCATCGACTCCACGCCGGCCGCGATGACGATGTCGTACGCCCCCGCGATGACCCCCTGGGCCGCGAAGTGCGCGGCCTGCTGGCTGGATCCGCACTGGCGGTCGACCGTGGTGCCCGGCACGGACTCGGGAAAACCCGCCGCCAGCACGGCGTTTCGCGCGATGTTGAGGGACTGGTCGCCGCCCTGCGACACACAACCGGTGATGACGTCGTCGACCAGCGCGGGGTCGAGGTCGTTGCGGGCGGCGAGTTGGCGCAGGACATCCCCGAGCAACGCCACGGGATGGGTGCCGGACAGCGCGCCACCGGGCTTGCCCTTGCCGGAGGCGCTGCGTACGGCGTCGACGATCACTGCGGTGGTCATGAAGCGGAGTCTCCCGTCGCGCGACGCTGCCGGACCGCTACACGCCGACTCCGGCCGGGCGGTCCGACGACGAGTTAATGAACGATCGCTAATGTCACCCTATCCGGCGCGCGACGACACGTGTCAAGGCGCCGGACCGACGCACAAGCCGAAAATTCAACCCACAAGTCGGCGAGGATCACACCACAAACATAGCGTCTGCCACTGTTTGTCCCTCTGGACTTCCCGCTTTCGGACGGCGAAGGTCACACGAGCCGCACCACGCACCGCACCACCAACCCCACACCAAGCCACGCCACGTACCTCAGCGACCGGAGCCCACCATGACCCAGGCACCAAGCGCCCCCGGCGCGACCGGCCCGGCCGGCAGCCTCGCCCTCGACGCGACCATGACCATCGACGGCACCGCGCACACCGCCGCCGCCACGCTCGACGTCGTCAACCCGGCCACCGGAGCGGTCTTCGCCCAGGCCCCGGACTGCTCCGCGGAGCAGCTCGACGCCGCCTTCGCGTCCGCGGCACGGGCGTTCGCGACGTGGCGCCGCGACGAGGGCGCCCGGCGCGACATGCTGCGCGCCGCCGCCAAGGCCCTCACCGCCCGCACCGACGACATCGCCCTCCTCCTCACCACCGAACAGGGCAAGCCGCTCGCCGAGGCCGCCGGAGAGGTCCGCAGCGTCGCCGCGTGGCTCACCTACTACGCCGACCTCGACATCCCCCGCGAGGTCATCCGCGACGACAAACGCGGCTTCGCCGAGGTCGTACGCCGCCCGATCGGGCCCGTCGCCGCCATCACGCCGTGGAACTACCCGCTCACACTTGCCTTTTGGAAGCTCGCCCCGGCGCTGCGCGCGGGCAACACCGTCGTGCTCAAGCCGTCGCCTTACACCCCCCTGTCGACCCTGCTCGTCGGCGCGATCCTGCGCGACGTCCTGCCGCCCGGCGTGGTCAACACCGTCAGCGGCGGCGACCGCCTCGGCGCGTGGATGACCGCGCACCCGCTGGCCCGCAAGATCAGCTTCACCGGGTCGGTCGAGACCGGGAAGCGCGTCGCCGCGGCGGCGGCCCCCGACCTCAAGCGCCTGACCCTCGAACTCGGCGGCAACGACGCCGCGATCGTCCTCGACGACGCCGACATCCCGGCGATCGCCGACAAGCTCTTCTGGGGAGCCTTCGCCAACAACGGCCAGGTGTGCTCCGCGGTCAAGCGTGTGTATGTGCCCCGTCCGCTGCACGACGACCTGGTCGACGCACTCGCCGAGCGGGCCGCGAGCGTACGCGTCGGCGACGGCACCGCCGACGGCGTCCGACTCGGCCCGGTCAACAACCGTCCGCAGTTCGAGCGCGTCAGCGACCTCGTCACCGACGCCCTCGCCCACGGCGCGACCGCCGCCGCCGGCGGACACCCGCTCGAACTCGGCGACGGGTGCGGGTACTTCTACGCTCCGACGATCCTCACCGGAGTGGACGAGAACACGCGCGTCGTCGCCGAGGAGCAGTTCGGCCCGGCGCTGCCGGTCCTGTCGTACACCGACCTGGACGACGCCGTCGAGCGCGTCAACGCCGGGCACTTCGGACTCGGCGGATCCGTGTGGTCCGCCGACCCCGGCCGCGCCTGTGACGTCGCGGCCCGCCTCGACGTCGGCACGGCCTGGGTCAACACGCACCTCGCACTCGCCCCCGCGCAGCCGTTCGGCGGCGCGAAGTGGAGCGGCCTCGGGGTCGAGAACGGCCCGTGGGGGCTGTACGGGTTCACCGAGCTCCAGGTGATCCACCGCGCCCGCTGATTCCCGTACGCGAGACCGACGAAGCGCGAACGATCCCGCTACGAAAGGGCTTTCATGCTCCCCTGCGCGCCCCGTGCGGAGCCGTGTGGACCGGGTGCCGGGCCTGGAACTCCAGGCGGAGGTCGGCGTCGGCGGCGAGGTCGGTCAGCAGGTCGTCGAGGGCGGCGAACACCGCCCAGCGCTCCCGGCCCCGGGTGCCGCCCGCCACGAGCCGGCCGACGATCAGGTCGTCGAGCCGGTCGGCCCGGGCGCCCTTCCAGATCTTGTCGGCGAGACAGACCAGGAGGTCTTCAAGGGCCAGCCCGGGTTCGGACCATGTGCCGTGCGTACACGTGAAGCGCGCGAAACGTGCCTCCACGCCGTTGTCGTAGAGGAGTTCGTAGCCGGCGAGCTCGTGCGCGTGGCCCGGGCCGCAGAGTTCGTTCGGGTGCACGGCCTTGCCGATGTCGTGCGTCGCCGCCCCGAAAAGCATCTCTTCGCGGTCGAACTCGACGTCCGGATAATCGCGTTCGACCCATCCGGCGATCCGCCACGCGACGTCGTGCACGAGTCTCAGATGGGCCGCAAGGCGGGGCGGGGCGTCGACCCGGCACAGCAGGTCGACCACCCTGTCGGGAAGTGGGCGAGGGTCCGGGTCCCTGGTGTCCACCAACGCCCGGCGCAACACGTCTGACGCCATCAGCTAACGGTACGTCACCTTGGCGTCCGCTCCGTGACGTGGCTCTCACCGTGCGGTGAACAGCGCCCAAGCCCCCGTCGACCCGTGACCACTAATGACCGCTTACCACCGGTTTGGTCGCTCGCCGACCGATCTCGTTCGCCGTCAAAAGTGCTCTCCGTCACATGCCGTATACGCGCTCCGGCGTGCGCTTTTGCGACTGACGCCGCTGGCGGCCGTTTGTTTCGTCGTTGCGGCGAGCTGAGCATGGGCCTGATATCGATCAGATTCGATCAGAGGAAGACGATCAACCGTTCGCCAAACCGCAACGAACCAGAGCAACAAGCCAGCCAACCGAACACAACAGGCCACCGCACGCCACCCCGCCCCAGCGGACTGGCAAGCTCAAGGCGTGGCGAACGCGACTGACACCCTCGAAGCCCTCGCGGCCGATGCCGTCCGGCTGCTGCCCGCCGAGGACCACGCGGGCACGGGCGCCCGCGTCGTGCTCGGCCTGGCGGGCCCGCCCGCCGCCGGCAAGTCGACCCTGGCCCGCCACCTCGTCCGAGCCGTCCGCGAACGCCTCGGCGACGGCGCGGCGGCGTACGTCCCGCTCGACGGCTTCCACCTGTCCAACGCGCAACTCCTGCGCATCGGAAGGCTCGACCGCAAAGGCGCCCCCGACACCTTCGACGTGTGGGGTTACGCCGCGCTGCTGCACCGACTCGCTGTCGAGACAGACCATGACGTTTTCGTTCCGGATTACGACCGGACCCTGCACGAACCTGTCGCCGCACGCCACGTCGTACCGCCGTCCGCCCAACTGATCGTGACCGAAGGCAACTACCTCGCCGCCGACGCCCCGGGCTGGCGCGAGGCTCGGCGCTTCATCGACGCGCTGTGGTACGTGGACGCCCCCGACGACGTCCGCGAGCTCCGACTGATCGCCCGTCAAAAAGCGGGCGGGGCGGACGACTTCACCGCGCGGACGTGGGTTGCCCGTAGCGACCGCCCCAACGGCACCAGGGTCAAGGCATCCCGCGAACGCTGCGACAGGATCGTGGTGGCACCCAACCTGGCGAGCGGGACCGGGGACTGAGCGATTGGCAAAGTTTTGGTTGGATCGCTCCAGCCGTCGCCGTGCGATGTCACTGTGTCGATATGACTACCGCAGGCGCCCCCCAGCCGTCCACGCCCGGCGGTCCCGCACCGACCGGCACCTCCGCCGCACCGGAACGCGTCCGAATCCCCAACCCCACAGCACCACCGGCCCCCACGACACGCACCGCACGGATCCCCTCACCCGCCCGGCCCGCCGACCCCCCACCGACCTCCTACCTCGTCGTCTCCGGGCACGCCCTCGTGGTCGGCAAGCAGCCCGACGGTGACTCCGTCCGGTTCCGACCTCAAAGCCCCGACATCCTGCGTGAGTTGGCGAACGGCGACCGTATCGAACCCGGCACCGACGGCAGCGTGCAACTGCGGTTGGACGGCATCGACGCACCGGAACTCCACTACGCCGGACACGGCCAGCCCTTCGCCGACCGCTCCCGCGACGTGTTCCTCCGCCTCCTCGGCTTCACCGAAGTCGCCTACGCCGCAAACCACATGACCGTCACGGCGGCAACACCGGCGACGATCCCCGCGGTCATCGTCGCCCGCATGGCCGAAGCACACGGCCGGCCCGTCGCCTACCTGTTCACCGGCAACGCGGCCGACGAACTGCGCGCCCACGACGGCAAGCGCATCGACGTCGACGCCGCCCGACTCGCCCCCAGCGCCAACCTGCAACTCCTCGCGTCGGGCGACGTGTACCCGCTGCTCTACACGTCGACCGCCCCCGACCTGCGCGCCGCCGTCATCGCGGCGGCGTCGCAGGCACGCGGGGCGAAACTGGGCGTGTACGCCGCCGACGCAACAGCACGCTTCAGCGTCGTCGACCACCAATCCGTCGGTCCCGGTGGGGACTTGATCTTCCCCAAGATCTTCCGCCGCGTCACCGACTGGCTCCGCGAGACCAAGGACGAGACCAAGCGCGAGGCCCAATCCGCGAACGGCAGCGAGAACCAGAACCGGATCGGTGACACGAACTCCCGTGCGAGCGCCGCACGAACCAAGTTGCCGGCCTGGTTGCGCGCCGACCCCGACCGCAACGACCGCGTCCACGTCGCCGACGCGAAGCGCACACGCTCACTCCACACGCTGCTCAAGCAGTCCGGCAACACCGTCACGATGGAGGTCGACCCGCTGTCCTTGGTCTTCGTCGAGCGCTGAGGCCTGCGGGCCGGGCACGTCGGCCAACGTGTGCGGAAGCCCGGTCCGACGAGGGTGTGGCGTGCGTTCGATAACGAGGAGCGCATCGGCCTTCCGCGGCTCCGGACCGGGCAACCCGGGCGGATCCGACGGGCGCGCCGGCCCGGACGGATCCGGCGGGTCCTGGGCCCGGAGCCTGGCGGATCCGTGGATCCGCACCAGCAACCCAAGCCGGTCCGACAGATCCGGCGGTTCGACGGCCCCTGAGCCTGGCCCCGGGTGCATCCCGCGCACGTGGCGAATGACCGACCGGCTCCGGGATCACGCGGGATCCCGGTGGTCGGTCACAGCCTCCCCGCCCCCGTCTGGCCCTCCGGCGCACCCCCCAGTACGGTGCGCATGGCCGTATTCGCATGGTCTTGTCCGCGGGAGGCGAGGAGTCCGATGTACCCCGGAACGTACGCCCGTACGACGCCCGACAAGCCCGCCGTCATCATGGCCGGCTCGGGCGCCACCCGTACCTACCGCGAACTGGACGAGAACTCCGCCCGGCTGGCCCACCTGCTGCACGACGCCGGGCTGCGCCGAGGCGACGCGATCGCACTGTTGTCCGACAACGACGTCCACTGTTTCGAGGTGTACTGGGCCGCGCTGCGGTCGGGGCTCTACATCACCGCGGTGAACAACCACCTGTCGCGCGACGAGGTCGCGTACATCGTGAACGACTGCGGGGCACGCGTCGTGCTCGCCTCGGCTGCCGTCGGGCCGCTGGCCGAAAGCGTCGTCGCGCTGACTCCGGACGTCGAGACACGGCTCGCGTTCAACGGGCCGGTGGCCGGGCACGGCGACTACGCCGAGGCCGTCAAGCGGTTCCCCGTCACCGCCCCGGAGCACCAGCCCAACGGCGCGGACATGCTCTACTCGTCCGGAACCACCGGGCGCCCCAAGGGTGTTCGCCGAGCCCTGGCCGACCGCAGCGTCGACGAACCCGGCGAGCAGATCGTCAACGTCTTCGCCGAGCCGTACGACTTCGGCCCCGACACCGTCTACCTCTCCCCCGCGCCCTTCTACCACGCCGCGCCGCTGCGCTTCCTCAGCCTCGTGCACCGCACCGGGGGAACCGCGGTGGTCATGGAGCGCTTCGACGCCGAGGCGGCACTCGCCGCGATCGAACGACACCGCGTCACACACACCCAGTGGGTGCCCACGATGTTCGTCCGCGCCCTGAAGCTACCGCCCGAGGTGCGCACGCGGTACGACCTGTCCTCGCTGCGCGTCGCCATCCACGGCGCCGCCCCCTGCCCCGTCGACGTCAAGCGCGCGATGATCGACTGGTGGGGCCCGATCCTGTACGAGTACTACTCGGCGACCGAGGCCAACGGCACGACGATGATCGACACTGCCCAGTGGCTCGCCAAGCCGGGTTCGGTCGGCCGCGCCGTGCTCGGCGTGATCCGCGTGTGCGGCGACGACGGCTCCGAGCTCCCGACGGACAGCATCGGCACGATCTACTTCGAGCGCGACGAACCGCCGTTCGCCTACCACCGCGATCCCGAGCGGACCCGCGAGGCGCAGCATCCGGACCACCCGGCATGGACCACGACCGGCGATGTCGGCTACCTCGACGCGGACGGCTACCTGCATCTCACCGACCGCAAGGCGTTCATGATCATCTCGGGCGGGGTCAACATCTATCCGCAGGAGGTCGAGAACGCGCTGGCCCTGCACCCCAAGGTCAACGACGTCGCGGTCATCGGCGTGCCCGACGACGATCTCGGCGAACAGGTCAAGGCGGTCGTGCAGCCCGCCCCCGGCGTCGCGGCGGGTCCCGAACTCGAAAGGGAGCTCATCGACTTCGTCCGGTCACGGATCGCGCACTACAAGGCGCCGCGCAGCGTCGACTTCGTCGCCCAGTTGCCGCGCACCCCGACCGGGAAACTGGTCAAGCGGCTTGTGAAAGCCAATTACGAGGCCTGACAGGGCGTCACGCCGGTCGATGTCCGCGTCGCCGGGGTCGTCGGGCCCCTCGACGGGTGCCGTCATACAACCGACGATGCCGCGTACGACCAGTCCGCGTCGGCCGGCAACGGGACGGACACGCGTGCCCGGGTGACCTCCGTACACCCGGTCGCCGCCCCGGTCGGGGGCATCAGGGCTGGTGGTGGCGGTTGTAGTACCGCTGGGCCTTGGCCCGGTTGCCGCAGCCGGCCATCGAACACCATCGGCGGGTGCCGTTCTTGGACACGTCGAAGAAGTGCAGAACACACGCGTCGTTCGCGCACGAACGGACCCGCTCTGGGCGACTGCTCATCAGCCACAGCCAGTTCTCGGCCGCGTGCCAGGCAGGCAACCAGGACGGCGAGTCGACCTCCACGACCGAACGCGGCTGCCCGCCCGCGTCCAGTTCCCGCCGCAGGCGACCGTGTGCCAACACGTCATTGAGAGCCTGAACGTCGTCGGCACCCGGATCGCCCACATTTGCCACGAGAGCATCGAGCGCGGTACGTGCCCGGAGCAGATGGGTGAGGGTGTCGCGGTCGGCGAGCCCGGAATCGGCGCCGACGACAGCGCGCACATCCGGGCTGCCCAGCCATACGGCGAGCCCGTCCACGGTCTCCAACAGATCGTGGCGCCCCGCGGCGTCGATCCACCGGGTGTTCAGCAGATCGAGCGCGAGCGGCTCGCCGATGAGCGGCCGGGGGTCGGACTCGGTGGCCGTCGACACGTACGGGCCCTTTCGACTGGGAGCGGATTCGGACGCGGAGCGGAGCGTGGCCGGACCGGTCGGCCCCAGTCTAACCGGCCAAGCACGCGTCGGCGGTTGACGATCCTCTTGACTAACCATTAACGTCATCTTCAACGGTTAAGAGATCGGCTCGCGACCACCTCCGAAGGCATGGGATGAAGATGAGCAAGGCCAAGAACCTCCAGACCGGGCACGTTGGGCTCAATGTCACCGACCTCGATCGCTCATTGGCTTTCTACCGAGCGGTCTTCGACTTCGAGGTCCTCGCCGAAGGCAAGGAGGAGGAACGACGCTGGGCCTTCCTCGGCCGAGACTCCCGGCTGCTCGTCGCCCTGTGGCAGCAGAGCCAGGGCGTCTTCGCGGCAGACCGGCCCGGCCTGCACCACCTCTCGTTCCAGGTCGACACGGTCGAGGAGGTTCGCGCCACGGAAGCGGTCCTTCGCGATCTGGGCGCCCGATTCACCTACGACGGCGTGGTCCCGCACGGCGAGAACGGCACCTCGGGCGGCATCTTCTTCGCGGATCCGGACGGCACACGCCTGGAGATCTACGCGCCCACCGGGGCCGACCCGTCCGACGCCCCGGTCGCCGGTGCGCCCACCTGCGGCTTCTTCTAAAAGAAAAGGAAGGTCATGGCCGGCTACCACAGTGGTGAGAGCGCCGTTCAGAGACAGGCCGGCCTGCTGCGGCAGGCGGCGTTCTCCCTCGGCGGCATTCACGACAGCATCCCCGATGTCGCGGCGGCGTTTCTCGCCGAACAGCCCATGATCGTGCTGGGAGGCGCGGACGCCCGCGACCGGATGTGGGCCACGCAACTGGTCGGGCAGCCGGGGTTTCTCGGGGTGCCCGACCCCCGCACCCTCGTCATCGAGGCGCTGCCGGAAACCGACGACCCCCTCCACGAGCTCCTCACCGACACCGGTCCCGGAGGGCTGCCGGCCAGGGTCGGAATGATCGCCATCGAACCGGCCACCCGTCGCCGGATGCGGATCAACGGCCGGGTCGTCCGGGAACGAAGGCAACTGCGGGTCGCAGTCGACCAAGTGATCGCCAACTGCCCCAAGTACATACAGAAACGGGAGCGCGTCGTCCCGGAGGATCGGCCGAAGGGCAGCGGGCCGCGGGTGGTCACCGAGGACACCGAGCTCAACCCGGACCAGCAGCGCGCGATCGGTGCGGCGGACACCTTCTTCATCGCCACCGCCTCCGGCGACGGCGACGCGGATGCCTCACACCGGGGCGGCAACCCGGGTTTCGTTCGGGTCCTGTCCCCCACCTTGCTGCGCTGGCCCGACTACACCGGCAACGCCATGTTCCTCACCCTCGGCAACCTCGTGCAGAATCCCGCCGCCGGGATCCTCGTCCCGGACTGGGACACGGGCACCGCACTGCACCTCACCGGGACGGCCCGGACGGTCTGGGACACCGACGAGACAGCGCAAGTGCCCGGCGCCCAAAGGCTCGTCGAGTTCACGGTCGCGGCCGTCCGGGAGATCACCGCGGCCTGTGACCTGCGCTGGAGCGGTCCCGCCTTCTCACGCTTCAACCCACCGGTGGGATGACACCCGCGCCGGGAAAGCACCCGAGACCAACGGATGGAGTCATCATGCGGATCACCGTGGACATGAACCTCTGCGAGAGCCACGGGCAATGTGTCTTCGCCGCGCCCGAGGTCTTCTCCTTCGACGACGAACAGCTTTATCACGAGCCGGCGGTCGACGATGCCCTGCGCGACCGCGTCGTCAGCGCGGCTGCCGCCTGCCCGGCACGAGCCATCGCCCTGTCACCCGGCAACACCCTCACGTGACACGTGGCGAGAGGGGCCGGCTTGGGCAATGGCTCGGCAGCCAGGCCACGGCTTTGTGGAACGTCGTCGGCACGCGCCCCGACCTTCACACCGATTCGGGACGGAAGAGGTCGTGGTCGGCGAGCAGTTTCTCCAGGCGCGCCTGGTCGACGCGGCTGACCATGCTCTCGGTCTCCTGCCGGTCGCGGATCACCTTGGCGAGCGTGAACGACGACGTGACCAGGAACAACGCACCGAGGGCGAAGAACGCGCGGATCCACGCGGAAACCGGCAGGTAGGCGATGCCGATTCCCATGGCCGTCATGGCGACGACGAAGGAGATCCAGGCCTGCATGTGGAACATCGCGGTGTTGTTGGGCTTCAAAGGCGTTGTCATGCAAGCATCGTGACGCCGCGTCAACCGGAATGCCTGAGTACGTCTACTCAGGTTATTCTGGTCCGTCGTACGACGTACCTCGGGTACGGGCCCGTCCAACTGGGAGCGACCTTGAGTGTGACCCCCGTCGACACGTGTCCCCAGTGCGCGGCCCAGCTTGTCCGGCCCAACCAGTACGGCACCTTCAAGTGCCACGTCTGCGGCCACACTTGGCGGGTTCGCCCCGACTCGGTGAACAACTGCCCCGGCTGCGGCGGAGTCGGCGGAAAGAGGCAGGGCGCCGACAACGTCTGGACGCTGTGCCTCGGCTGCGAGGGCCGGGGTGTGCTGCCCACGGAGGCCCGGCGGGTGTCCGATGACAGCAAGTGCCCCAAGAACAACAACGGTCCGCACAGCATGAAGCGTGAGGACTACCTGACGTACAAGTGGAAGTGCACGTTGTGCGGGCACCGCAGGTGACACCCGCCGGGGTCGGTCACCGTGCGGCTACGCGCTGTCCGAGGTGAGGATCTCGGCCTCGTCGCCGCGCGGCAGCACACGCGGCTCGATGGTCATGAGGCGTTCCATGCGCTCGCGCGTTTCGTCGTCGCGCGGCGTGTAGACCGTGATGCGGGGGCTGCCCGCATCGGCCATGGTCAGATGGATCACCTCGACGTTGAGGACGCCGACCTGGGCGTGTCGAAGGACCTTCAGCTGCCCGCCGAGCCGGGCGACATCCTGGGTTTGCCACAGCTCGCGGAACTCCGGTGACACCGCGCGCACCCGGCCGATCAGCGACTCCCACTCCGGGTCCCCGGCGTCGGCGGCCGACGCCGAACGCAGCTTGGCCACCATGGTCTTCGCGGTGGACGGCCAGTCCTCCGCCATGCGGCGCCACTCGGGGTCGGTGAAGTACATCCACGGCAGGTTGCGGTCGGACGGCGGCAGGCTCATGTAGTCGCCGATCAGCGCGTGGTGCGCGCGGTTGCCGGCGAGGAACTGCCAGCGCGGCCCGACGACGACGGCCGGGATCGGATTCAACCGGTCGAGCACCACGCGTACCGCCGGCCCGATCTCCGGTGCGGCGACCGGGTGTTCGGGGTCGGGAAGGTTCGCGAGCGTGAACACGTGCGCACGCTCCGTGTCGTTCATGCCGAGCACGCGGACGACGGACAGCAGCACCTGCGCCGAGGCGTTCACCGAGCGGCCTTGTTCGAGCCACGTGTACCAGGTGATGCCGATCCCGGCGAGCAGCGCGACTTCCTCGCGGCGCAGCCCCGGTGTGCGGCGGCGCGACCCGGGCGGCAGGCCGACCATCTCCGGGGTGGTGCGTTCCCGGCGTGAACGGATGAACTCTCCCAACGCGCGGCGTCGTTCGGCTGTCTGGGCGCGCGAGAGCCGGACCCGCGCGACGGGCGCGGCGTCGAGGAGGGCCGCGCCGAGGTCGGGTTCGCTCGTCATACCGCTTCCTCCGTGCCGTGCTTCCGTGCTTGTTCCCGCGTCCGTGCCTCGCCTGGCGGGGCCGGCCAGGGTGCGGGATCCTCGCGTCCATCCTCCCCCGCCCCGCCCACCGTAGCCAGGTTCTGCCAATACCGGCATCAGCAGGCACTCTGTACCGGTGTCACGGTCGGCCGATGCTGATGGCCATGGCAAACCCCACAGTCACCGCCGCCGGACCGGCGGCACCTCCCACCCCGGCATCCGGAGGCCGCGACACGGCCCGCTGGTGGCGGGCCCTCCCTGTACTCCTGCTCGGCGCGTTCCTGCCCGTCCTGGACGCGTTCATCGTCAACGTCGCGCTCGCCGACCTGGGCGCGGACCTGTCCGCGAGTGAAGGGCAGCTCGAACTCACCGTCTCCGGCTACGGCGTCGCGTACGCGTGCACCCTGGTCATGGGCGGGCGGCTCGGCGACCGCTACGGACGCCGCAAACTGTTCCTGATCGGGCTGGCCTCGTTCACCGTGATGTCCGCCGCGTGCGGTCTCGCGCCGAACGTCGCCACGCTGATCGCCTTCCGGGTGCTCCAAGGCCTCACCGCGGCCATGCTGTTCCCGCAGGTCCTGGCCGCGATCCAGTCCGGCCTCGAGGGCGCGGACCGGCAGAAGGCGGTCGGCATCTTCGGTCTCGTGGTCGGTTCGGCGGGGGCGATCGGCCAGATTCTGGGCGGCGCGCTGCTGTCCGCCGACCTCTTCGGGCTCGGCTGGCGGCCGATCTTCCTGGTCAACGTGCCGATCGGCATCATCGCGCTGGTGCTGGCGACGCGGATCGTCCCCGAGACGCGCGCACCGGTCGCCTCGTCGATCGACGTGCGCGGCGCCGTCGCGCTGGCCGCGACGATCGCCCTGCTGCTGGTGCCGCTCACGCTCGGCCGCGCGCAGGACTGGCCGGTGTGGACATGGGTGTGCCTGGCCGCGGTGGCGCCTGCCGCGATCGGGTTCGCGGTCTCGCAGTCGCGTATGGAACGTGCGGGCGGGACTCCGCTGCTGCCGCCGTCCCTCATCCGGCTGCCGACCGCGCGGCTGGCGCTCGGGACGATGCTGGTGTTCCCCGTCGCCGTCGGCGGGTTCATGTTCTCTCTCGCGATCGTGCTCCAGGTCGGGCACGGCTACTCGCCGATCCGGTCGGGCCTGGCGATGGCGGTGGCCGCGGGCGGGTTCTTGGGCATGGCGCTGTTCTCGGCCCGTCTGGTGGCCCGGTTCGGGAGCGCGGTTCCGGCGGTCGGCGCGGTGATCTTCGCGGCCGGTGTGGCGTCGCTGGGCGCGGTCGCGGCGGCGGCCGGGGCGTCGCTGCCGTTCGGTGTCATCGTGGTGCCGCTGCTCGTGCTCGGCATCGGCTGGGGGCTGGTGCTCGTCCCGCTGATGGGTATGACGCTCGCCGCGCTGCCGGTCGACCGGGCGGGTCTGGCCGGGGGTGTCCTGACGACCGCGCTCCAGGTCGGGCTGGCCGCCGGAGCCTCGATCATGGGTTCGATCCTGTTCGGCGTCGTCGGCGACCACCCGAGCTCGGACGGCTGGCGCGACGGCACGGTCGCCGTCACCGCGGTCCTGTGCGGTCTCGCGCTGCTGACCGCCGTGGTGTGTGCACGCCTGCACCGCACGATCGCCCGCACGTGACCCCGTCGCCGCGGCAGAACACGAACGGCAGGACGAAAACGCGGGG
>NZ_JBPKBI010000006.1:247179-263160 GCF_051388935.1 Yinghuangia sp. YIM S10712 | reverse complement strand
ATGCCCCCCCCCCGCGTGGTGCACGCCCGTCTCGGCCCGGGCGGGCGAGGGTGTCGACCCTGCGGTCAGCGGGATCCGAACGGTTCCCCGACACCGAGTTCGCGGGCGATCAGCATGCGCTGGACCTCGGAGGTCCCTTCGCCGATCTCCAGGATCTTGCAGTCGCGCCAGAAACGGGCGACCGCGTACTCGTTCATGAAGCCGTAGCCGCCGTGGATCTGGGTCGCCTCCCGGGCGTTGTCGACCGCGGCCTCGGAGGTGTAAAGCTTCGCGAGCGCGGCCTCGTGCTTGAACGGCTCGCCGTGCACGAGCCGCGCCGCCGCGTGCCGCCACGACAGCCGGGACATGTGGGCGCGCAGCTCCATGTCGGCGATCTTGAACGACACGGCCTGGTTCGCCCCGATGGGTTTGCCGAACGCGTGGCGCTCGCCCGCGTACCGGACCGACTCGTCGACGCAGCCCTGCGCGAGGCCGGTGGCGAGCGCGGCGATGGCGACCCGGCCCTCGTCGAGGATGCCGAGGAACTGCGCGTAGCCCCGGCCGCGTTCGCCGAGCAGGTTGGCGCCGGGAACGCGGCAGTCAGCGAACGACAGTTCGTGGGTGTCCGACGCGTTCCAGCCGACCTTGGAGTAGGCGGGGGCGACGGTGAAGCCGGGCGTGCCCGACGGGACGATGATCGCGGAGATCTCCTTGCCGCCGTCGGGCTTCGTGCCGGTGACGGCCGTGACGGTGACCAGTCCGGTGATGTCGGTGCCGGAGTTGGTGATGAACGACTTGGCGCCGTTGATCACCCACTCCCCCGTCGCCTCGTCGAGGCGCGCGGTCGTCCGGGTGGCGCCCGCGTCGGAGCCGCCGTCGGGCTCGGTGAGGCCGAACGCGCCCAGCATCTCGCCCGCGCACAGCGCCGGGAGCCACCGCCTCTTCTGCTCCTCGGTGCCGAACCTGTGGATGGGCATGGCGCCGAGGGAAACCCCGGCCTCCAGGGTGATCGCCACCGACGAGTCGACGCGGGCGAGCTCCTCCAGCGCGATGCCGAGGGCGAGGTAGTCCCCGCCCATGCCGCCGTACTCCTCGGGGAACGGGAGCCCGAACAGGCCCATCTTCCCCATCTCCCGGATGATCGGGTACGGGAAGGCGTGGCGCTCGTAGTAGTCCGCGATGACGGGGGCGATCACGTCGTTCGCGAACTCGCGTACGGTGGCGCGCAGAAGCTCGTGCTCTTCGCTGAGCCGGTGGTCGAGCATGGCTGCCTGCCTCTACTGCTTTTCGGCCGCGAGTGCGCGGACCGTGCGGGACGGGCACGGGCGGCCCAGCCGGTCGGCCATCCACATGCTGGTGCCGACGAGCTTGTCGAGGTCGACGCCGGTTTCGATGCCGAGGCCGGCCAGCATCCACAGCAGGTCCTCGGTGGCGAGGTTGCCGGTGGCGCTCTTGGCGTACGGGCATCCGCCCAGGCCGCCCGCCGACGCGTCGACGGTGGTGATCCCGCGGCGGAGCGCGGCCAGGGTGTTGGCGAGCGCCTGGCCGTAGGTGTCGTGGAAGTGCACCGCGAGCTTGTCGACGCCGACGCCCGCGGCGGCGAACCGGTCGATGAGCGAGGTGACCTGCCCGGCCGTGGCGACGCCGATGGTGTCGCCGAGGCTGACCTGCCAACACCCCATCTCGATCAGCCGCACGCTCACGTCGACGACCTGCGCGGGGTCGACCGGGCCCTCCCACGGGTCACCGAACGCCATCGAGACGTACGTGCGCACCCGCAGCCCGGCTTCGGTGGCGCGGGCGACGACCGGCGCGAACATCTCCAGCGACGCTTCGAGGCTGCGGTTGAGGTTCTTCTGCGCGAACGTCTCGGTGGCGCTGGCGAACACCGCGACGTGGTCGGCGCCGAGTTCCAGGGCGCGGTCCAGGCCGCGCTCGTTGGGGACGAGCACCGGCAGGTCAACGTCGACGTTCTTGACGACGTCCGCGAACACCTCGGCGGCGTCGGCGAGTTGCGGCACCCACTTGGGCGAGACGAAGCTCGTTGCCTCGACCGTCTTCAGGCCCGCGTCGGCGAGGCGCCGGATGAACTCGGTTTTGACGTCGGCGGATACGACGGCGGACTCGTTCTGGAGACCGTCGCGCGGACCGACTTCGTAGATGGTGACCTCGGTGGGGAGTCCCGGCTCGGGGACGACCATGGGGAGCCCGTTCACGACATGTCCTCGCGTTTGTTGTTCCGGTTCTTTTCGGCGGCCTGTGCCGCCTCGGCGGTCGCTGCTGCACCGCCCGCTTCTTCGGCCTCGTCGGGGTGGACGAGCGCCAGGACCTCGTCGAGTGCCACGCGCGCTCCCACGTCCACGCGCAGATCGCGCAGTGTCCCGTCGAACGGCGCCGTCACCGCGTGCTCCATCTTCATCGCCTCGACGACCACGACCGCCTGGCCCTGCGTCACCCGGTCGCCGGCGGCGGCCTTGACGACGGTGACGGTGCCGGGCATCGGTGCGACGAGCGTCCCGTCGCCGGCGGCGCCCGCGCCCGGACCGGCGTCGACCGGGTCGAAGGGAACGGCCCGCCAGGTGTCGGCGCCGCGCGCGATCCAGCGGCTGCCGTCGTCGGCGACGGCGTGGCGGTACGTCTCGGTCAGGCCGTCGTAGGTCAGCGACACGCTGCCGTCGTCGCTCGCGGCGATGTGCGCGGGGAGCATCTCCGCGCCCTCGTAGGCGACTTCGGTGTGGGTGCCGCGCCCGTGCACGCGCACCTCGACCGGTTCGGCGCCGTCGATGCGGAACCGGTAGGCGGTCGCGGCGTATTCGCCGAGCCGCCAGCCGGACGGCACCGCGAAGGGATCGGTCCACCCGTCCGCGTCCGGCACGGGTTCCCGGTCGGCGTGGGCGAGGAGCGCGGCGGCGATCGCGACGACGGGCGGGGCGGCGTGCTCGGTGAGTTCGGCGAGGTGGGCCTCGACGAGCCCGGTGTCGAGGCGTCCGGCGGCAACGTCCGCGTTGGCCAACAGCCGGTCCAGGAAGGCGATGTTGGTGTGCACGCCGAGCACCGTGGTGGAGGCGAGCGCGGTACGCAGCGTCGCCAGCGCCTCGTCGCGGTCGTGGCCCCACGCGACGACCTTCGCGAGCATCGGGTCGTACGCGCTGCCGACTTCGCCGCCCGCGACGAGCCCGGAGTCGACGCGGACGCGGCCGCTTCCGTCGGGCTCGCGCAGCAGCACGACGCGCCCGCCGCTGGGCAGGAATCCCCGGCCGGGGTCCTCGGCGTACACGCGGGCCTCGACCGCATGCCCGTCGAGGGTGATGTCGCTTTGCGCGAACCCGAGTTCGCGTCCGGCGGCGACCGTGACCTGGCACCACACGAGGTCCAGCCCGGTGATCAGCTCCGTGACGGGGTGCTCGACCTGGAGCCGGGTGTTCATCTCCATGAAGAAGTACTCGTCGGGGCGGTCGGAGGAGACGATGAACTCCACGGTCCCCGCACCGACATAGCCGCACGACCGGGCCGCCTCGACGGCCGCGGCGCCCATCGCGGCGCGGCGCTCCTCGGTGAGCAGCACCGACGGGGCTTCCTCGACGATCTTCTGGTGGCGGCGCTGGAGGCTGCACTCGCGCTCGCCCAGGTGCACGACGTTGCCGTGTCCGTCGGCGAGGACCTGTACTTCGATGTGCCGGGGCCGGTCGATCCAGCGCTCCACGAGCAGCGTGTCGTCGCCGAACGCCCCCGCCGCCTCGCGGCGGGCCGCGGCGATCTCGTCGGCGAGGGTGTCCTCGTCGCGGACGAGGTGCATGCCCTTGCCGCCGCCGCCCGCGGAGGGCTTCAGCAGCACCGGGAAGCCGATCTTGCGTGCCTCGGCGGCGAGTTCGGTGTCGGTCAGGCCCGCGCCGCTGCTGCCGGGCACGACGGGCACGCCGTACGCGGCGACGGTCTGCTTGGCGCGGATCTTGTCGCCCATCAACTCGATGGCCTGCGCGGGCGGTCCGATGAACACCAGGCCGGCGGCGGCGACCGCGCGGGCGAACTTCGCGTTCTCCGCGAGGAATCCGTAGCCGGGGTGCACCGCGTCGGCGCCGGCGCGCACGGCCGCGCGGACGACGGCGTCGATGTCGAGGTAGTCGGGGACGTGCACGGCGGTGTCGGCGTCGCGGACGTGCCGCGCCCCCGCGTCGGCGTCGGTGAACACGACCGCGGAGCGGATGCCGTGGCCGCGCAGGGTCCTGATGACCCGGCAGGCGATCTCGCCGCGGTTGGCGATGAGGACGGTGTCGAACATGGCGGGTCCGGCCCTCACATCCGGAAGAGGCCGAAGCCCGGGTCGGCAAGGGGCGCGTTGGCGCACGCGGTGAGCGCGAGGCCGACGACGGTGCGGGTGTCGAGCGGGTCGATGACCCCGTCGTCCCACAGGCGGGCGCTCGCGTAGTACGCGCTGCCCTGTTCCTCGTACTGGTCGAGAATCGGCTGCCGGAAGGCGGCTTCCTCCTCGGCCGGCCAATCCTCGCCCCGTGCGGCGAGTTGGTCCCGCTTGACGGTGGCGAGGACCGTCGCGGCCTGTTCACCGCCCATGACCGAGACCTTCGCACCCGGCCACATCCACATGAAGCGCGGCGAATAAGCGCGCCCGCACATCGAGTAGTTGCCCGCGCCGTGCGAACCGCCGACGACCACAGTCAATTTCGGCACGCGGGTGGTGGCCACCGCGGTGACCATCTTCGCGCCGTGCTTGGCGATGCCGCCGTTCTCGTAGGCCTTTCCGACCATGAAGCCGGTGATGTTCTGCAAGAACAGGAGCGGGACGGCCCGTTGGTCGCACAACTCGATGAAGTGCGCGCCTTTCAGGGCGGATTCGGCGAACAGAATGCCGTTGTTCGCGACGATGCCGACCGGGTGCCCGTGGATGCGCGCGAAACCGGTGACCAGCGTCGTGCCGTAATCGGCCTTGAACTCGCGGAAACGCGAACCGTCGACGAGGCGGGCGATGACCTCGCGGACGTCGTAGGGGGTGCGGTTGTCGGCCGGGACGGCGCCGTACAACCCGTCCGGGTCGACGGCCGGCTCCTCGACCGGGGCGACGTCCCACGGCCGCGGGGCGCGCGGGCCGAGCCCCGCGACGATGTCGCGGACGATGCGCAGCGCGTGCCCGTCGTCCTCGGCCAGGTGGTCGACGACACCGGACATCTTCGCGTGCACCTCGCCGCCGCCCAGCTCCTCGGCGGTGACGACCTCCCCGGTCGCGGCCTTCACCAGCGGCGGGCCGCCGAGGAAGATCGTGCCCTGCCCCCGGACGATCACGGTCTGGTCGCTCATCGCCGGGACGTACGCGCCGCCCGCCGTGCACGAGCCGAGGACGGCACTGATCTGCGGGATGCCGGCGGCGGACATGCGCGCCTGGTTGTAGAAGATGCGGCCGAAGTGGTCGCGGTCCGGGAAGACTTCGTCCTGCATGGGGAGGAACGCCCCGCCGGAGTCCACGAGATACACGCACGGGAGACGGTTCTCGAACGCGATCTCCTGCGCACGCAGGTGCTTCTTGACGGTCAGCGGGTAGTACGTGCCGCCTTTGACCGTCGCGTCGTTCGCGATCACCAGGACCTCGCGCCCGCGGACGCGGCCGATGCCGGCGACGACGCCCGCGGCGGGCGCGGCACCGCCGTACAGGCCGTCGGCGGCGAGTGGGGCGATCTCCAGGAACGGCGAGCCGGGGTCGAGGAGGGTGTCGACGCGTTCGCGCGGCAGCAGCTTGCCGCGGGCGGTATGCCGGGCGCGGGCCGTCTCGCCGCCGCCCTGCGCGGCCGTGGCCAGTCGGCGCCGCAGCTCGGCGACCGCGCCCATGTGCGCGAGGGTGTTGGCCCGGTACGCCTCGCTGCTCGCGTCCACGCGGGTCCCGAGCCGGGGGCCCAGACCAGCGGCGGACGGGGGCCGCGTCGCCGTGCGTGCTGTGGATCCGGTCACACGTTCGCCCGTTCCATGTTCGCCCGCGTGGCGGCGTGCGGCAGAACCGCTGCCGGGAACCATCGGGATCACCCGCATGCCGCCGCCTCCGCGTGTGTCGCTCGCCTGTCCTTGCATGCAGGTTAGCAATCGTTAACAAAAGTGGATCGACCCCGACGTTAGCGATCGTTCACATCCCTGTCTAGCATGGTGGCCATGTCGGTCGACCAGGTCAGAAGCCCGCGACGCACGCAGATCCTCCACGAGGCCGCGCAGCTCTTCGCGGCGCGCGGCTTCCACGGCGTGAGCGTGGACGAGATCGGCGCCGCGTCGGGCATCACCGGGCCCGGGCTCTACCGCCACTTCCGCGGCAAGGACGCGATGCTCGCCGAGCTGCTGGTCGGCATCAGCGAACAGCTCCTCGACGAGGGCCGCCGGCGTGTCGCCGAACACGACTCGCCCGCCGCCCGGTTGGACGCCCTCGTGCGCGGCCACATCGACTTCGCCCTCAACGAGCGCGCGCTGATCGTGCTGCACGACCGGGACCTGGCCAACCTCCCCGACGAAGACCAGCGCACCGTACGCCGGTTGCAGCGCGCCTACGTGGAGATCTGGGTCGGGGTCGTCGTCGACGCGTACCCCGGCTTCGCCCAGGCCGCGGGCCGGGAGCGGACCGCGTTCCGGGCCCGCGCGACCGCCGACACGGACGGCGACGCCTCCCCGCAGTCCGCCGACGCGCGGGCGCGGGCGGCCGTGCACGCGGTGTTCGGCCTGCTGAACTCGACCCCGCACAGCGCGCCCGGCGGACCACACGCCCCGGGCCCTGACGCGATGGCCGAACTCCTGCGCACCCTCGCCCTCGGCGCCTTCGCCGCGGCCGGAAGGTGACCGCCGCACTCTGAACAATCCCCGTACCCCAATCCGCACCAGATCTTGAGGACGCCCGATGGCCTTGGTCACGCTCGCCCACGACGCCGCGATCGCCACGATCACGCTCGACTCACCGGACAACCGCAACGCGCTCTCGGCGGCGCTGATGGACGAACTCGACGCGCACCTGTCCGCCGTCGCCGGCGACCCCGCCGTACGCGCGGTCGTCCTGACGCACACCGGCCCGACGTTCTGCGCTGGTGCGGACCTGCGGGAAGCCGCCGAGGGCGGCATGGAGCGCGGCACGCACCGGCTGCTGGAGATCCTCCGGAAGATCATCGAACTGCCGGTGCCGGTCCTCGCCCACCTGCGCGGCAACGCCCGCGCCGGCGGCCTCGGCCTGGTCGGCGCGTGCGACCTGGCGGTCGCGCCGGCGTCGACGACCTTCGCCTTCTCCGAGGTACGCCTCGGCCTCGCCCCGGCGATCATCTCCCTGACCACCCTCCCGCGCCTCGACCCGCGCGCGGCCTCGCGCTACTTCCTCACCGGCGAGCAGTTCGACGGCGCCGAGGCCGAGCGCATCGGCCTGCTCACCCTCGCGGGGGACGGCGTCGAAGGCACCGACGCGCACGCCGAGCACCTGATCGCGGGCCTGCGCCTCGGGTCCCGCCAGGGCCTCGTCGCCACCAAGAAACTCCTCGCCGCCGCCCTGGCCGAACGCGTCACCTCCGAGGGGCCGGCCACCGTGAAGCTGTCCGCCGAGCTCTTCGGCTCCGAGGAGGCCGCCGAGGGCATGGCCGCCTTCCGCGAACGCCGCAAGCCGAGCTGGGTCGACTGAGCCGGGGCGCCCCGGCGCGGGATTCCTGCACGGGTGACATTGGTCCGTTTTGGGGGACGAGAAGTGCACACTTCAGTAATGTGGTGTGCATGACAGAGACGACCTACTCGATCGTGGAAGCCCGCGCCCGCCTGGGCGCCATCGCACGCGAGGTCAGCGCCACCCGTGAACCCGTCGCCATCACCGATCATGGGCAGACCATCGCCATACTGGTCAGCCCCGCCGACGCGCTGGAGTTGCAGGAGATGCGGGCGCTGGAGGCTTACCGCGCGCGCCAAGCCCGCGGCGAGGAAGCCGGCGTCCCGCACGCCGAGGCATACCGCCGGGTGTTCGGCGGCGACGAGGCGTGAGGTACGACGTCATCTGGGAACCGCACGCACTGGCGCAGGCGGAGCGGCTGGCCAAGGATGATCCGCAAGGCGTGCGGCAGGTGTTCACCGCCGTCGATCGCCTCGCCGACAACCCGAAACCTCGGGGAGCATTCGGCAGCTCCGGCGTCCTTCGCATCCACGTCGGCGTGTACCGCGTGATGTACGAGATCAACGACCAAAAGATCCGCGTGACCGTCATTCATCTCGGACGTCTGCGCTGACCTGTGCGGAGCGCACCGGGGTCGTCCGCTGGGACGACCCGCACCGCCCCGCGCTCGTCCTGCCCGACCCGGCGGGCGCGTGAGCCCCGCGGAACCCCGCACGCAACGCCGCAGGGGCCCGCCCCGGCGAATGTGCCGGGTGCGGACCCCTGCGGGTGAGTAAGCGGAGGGCTTACTTCGTGCGGATGTTCTCCGCCTGCAGGCCCTTCTGGCCCTGGACCACGTCGAACTCGACCTGCTGGCCCTCGATGAGCTCACGGAAGCCGGTCGACTGGATGGCCGAGAAGTGGGCGAAAACGTCCTCGCCGCCGCCGTCCTGCGCGATGAAGCCGAAGCCCTTTTCCGAGTTGAACCACTTCACAGTGCCGGTAGCCATAATTCTCTCCTTCAGGGGAAAGTGCCGAATCCACACCTCGCGGACCCGGTGTCGCCGTGATGATCTCCCTGAATTCGGGAAACGGCGCAAGCACCGACACCGAAAACATCCACCGAAATCAAAAATGCACCTGTCTGTTACAACTCGACAGGTGCACACAGATTTCGCTGGGAACCACAACTGCAACGCCTACGACGTTAGCACAGCCTTGGTCCGAACCGCGAAATTCGTGGGAAATCCCAGGTGGCGGCGGTCGCGCCCGGGCGTGTCGGCCGCCCGCGGAACACCCGGACGCAACCGCCCCGCGTGGGCGCGCCCTGCCCACACGACCGAGGGAAGTAGGCCGCGCGTACGCCTCGCGTAGGACCCCCGGGCGGCCCCGGTCCGCCGTGCGGACGACCCGGGTGCGGATGCCGGACCAGCCCGCCCGGCAGCGTTCGCGAGGCGGCATGATTGCGGCATGACCACGATGTCCAAAGGCGCGAACATCCCAGCCCCGACCACGTCGCTGCGCGCGGTGGTCTCCTGGCGGACCGCCGGCGCACCGGACGTGGACGTCTCCGCCCTGCTGCTCGCCGACAACGGCAAGGTCCGCGGCGAGGACGACTTCGTCTTCTACAACCAGCCGACGCACCCCTCGGGGGCGGTCACGCACGCCGGCAAGCAGACCTCGCCGGACGGCACCGCGACGGACGCCGTGCGCGTGGACCTGAACCGGGTTCCGTCCGACGTCGTGCGCATCGTGATCGGTGCGTCCGCCGACGGAGGAACGTTTGGCCAGGTGCCGGGCCTGGCGCTCAAGCTTCTCGACGAGGCCGGGCGCGAGCACGCGGTCTTCGACATCACCGACGCGACGACCGAGACCGCGTTCTTGTTCGGGGAGCTGTATCTGCGGGCCGGCGCGTGGAAGTTCCGCGCCGTGGGCCAGGGCTACGCGTCCGGCCTCGCCGGCCTCGCGACCGACTTCGGCATCGCGGTCGACGCCGAGCCGGAGCCGCCCGCCCCGCCCACCCCGATGCAGGCGCCGCCGCCCTCGACGTACACCCCTCCGCCGCTGCCGCCCTCGGCCGTACAGACCGCGCCGAACCCGGCCGTGCGTACGGCGACGCCCCCCGCCCCCACGGCCCCGCCGCCCGCACCCGCGCAGCCGGCCGCGTCGTCGGGCCCGGTGAGCCTGAAGAAGCAAAAGCTCGTCAACATGGAGAAGCGGCTCGGCGAGGAGGGCCACGGCCGGCTGCTCGACCTCACCAAGAAGGCCGCGGTCAGCCTGGAGAAGAAGGGCCTCGGCGAGCACACCGCGCGTGTCGCGCTGTGCCTGGACATCTCCGGGTCGATGAACAGCCTGTTCCAGTCGGGCAAGGTCCAGGCGCTCGTCGAGCGCGTGCTGTCGCTGGGTCTCCGGTTCGACGACAACGGCGAGGTCGACGTCTTCCTGTTCGGCCAGCACGGCCACGAGGCGGGGACGCTGAACATCCGGCAGTACCAGGGCTGGACGAACCAAATGCTCCAGCGGTACCCGCTTGAGGGCGGCACCGACTACGCCGCCGCGATGCGTCTGGTCAGGGAGAACTACTTCAAGACCTCGGGCCCGCGCCACGCACCGCTCGCCGACCGGGTGCCGGTGTACGTCATGTTCATCACCGACGGCATGACCAGCACCGAGCAGCAGACCCGCGAGCAGGTCATCCACTCCAGCTACGAGCCGATCTTCTGGCAGTTCATGGGTATCGGACCATCCCCCAAGGCGGTCGACAAGCAGGACCCGGCGGGCGGCCAGGCCGGTCCGAAGAAGAAGGTCAAGCTCGCGGAGCGGCTGCAGAACAAGCTGATCGAGAAGCTGACCGGCGGCTTCGCGTTCCTGGAGGAGCTCGACAACCTCCAGGGCCGCTACACCGACAACGCCGCGTTCTTCGCGGTCACCGACCCGGCGAACCTCTCCGACGAGGCGCTGTTCGACCTGATGATGGAGGAATACCCCGACTGGCTGAACCGTGCGCGCAGCATGGGGTTGCTGACCGGCTGAGCCGCGCCCGGTTGGGCCGGGAGACGCGGCACGGAATACGGCGCTTCGCGGGTGTGGTTCGCGATGATCGTGTGTGGCCCGGGCACGAACCGAGGCACAGGCACACACGTTTGTCGGTCCGTCCGTTCGAAGGAAGCACACCCGTGAGCACCGTTCCCAGCATCACCCTGAACAACGGCGTGTCGGTCCCGCAGCTCGGCTTCGGGGTGTGGCAGGTGGCGCCGGACGAAACCGAGGCGGCGGTGGGGGCCGCGTTGCAGGCGGGCTACCGCAGCATCGACACCGCGGCGGCGTACGGCAACGAGACCGGCGTCGGTGCGGCCATCGCCGCGTCGGGGATCGCGCGCGAGGAGCTGTTCGTCACCACGAAGCTGTGGAACCACGACCAGGGCTACGCCACCGCGCTGCGCGCGTTCGAGGGCAGCCTGGACCGGCTCGGTCTCGACTACCTCGACATGTACCTGATCCATTGGCCGATGCCCGCCGCCGACCGGTATGTCGACACCTGGCAGGCGTTGGAAAAGCTGTACGCGGACCGGCTGATCCGCGTGATCGGCGTCTCGAATTTCCAGATCCCGCACCTGGAACGGCTGTTTGACAGCAGCGGCGTCGTGCCGGCGGTCAACCAGATCGAGCTGCACCCGTACCTCCAGCAAAGCGAACTCCGGTCCTTCCACCGTGAGTTCGACATTCGTACGGAGGCCTGGAGCCCACTGGCGAAGGGCGGCGCGCTGCTGTCGGACTCGACGGTGACCGAGATCGCCGCGAAGCACGAGCGCACGCCCGCCCAGGTGGTGCTGCGCTGGCACGTCCAACTCGGCAACATCGTCATCCCGAAGTCGGTGACGCCTGCGCGCATCGCGGAGAACATCGCGGTCTTCGACTTCACGCTGGACGACGCGGACCTCGCCGCACTCGCGGGCCTGGACCGGGGGCGGCGCACCGGCCCGGACCCCGACACGTTCAACCTGGGCCACGAAGGCTGACGGGCCCACTCCTCCGGTGCGTGAGGAACTGCGTCGAACCGGGCGCCTGTGGAAGGGCGGGGTGGTATGAACGCGCGACGGGAGCCTGCGGAGGGTGCGGCGGCCTTGGGGGCGTCAGGGTCAGGGGCGGCGTCCCAGGCGCCGGTCTGGATCGCGGTCCGGACGGTCGGAGCCCTGACGCTGCTCCTGGTCGCCTTCTACATACTGCCCGACCATGTGCACGGTGTGTCCGATGTGGTGCGCGTCGGTGCCTTTTCACTGTGTGTCGTGGGGTTTGCCGCGCTGATCCTGATGCTGATTCTGCGCGGGGCTCGCGGCACCGTTCCGGCCCGCGCCGAGGGCCTGTTGCTCACGGTCGTGGCGAGCCTGGTGTTCTTCGCGTCCGTGTACGACCGACTCGCGGGCCAGGGCGACCAGTTCGCAGGCCTGGTCACGCGTACCGACGCGCTGTACTTCACGCTGGTGACCACGGCGACCGTGGGGTACGGCGACATCACCGCGACGGGGCAGGCGGCCCGGATCGCGGTGATGGTGCAGATCGTCTTCAACCTCGTCTTCATCGGCGCGGGGGCGTCGGTCGCCCTGGAGCGCATCAAGCAGCGCCGTCGGGACGTTGCCCCGCCGGAGGACTGACCTGCGCGTGGCAGGGTCCGTCGGCCGCGTCCACGGCGGACCCGGCGTCGGTGTGCTCGCTCGCCCCGCCTGGTGCGTCGGCCGCGCCCGCACCGGTCGGGGCCGCCGTCCCCGAGACGGGTTTGCCGGCCTGGAGGCGGCGCACGATCAGCGGCGCCGCGAGAACCAGCAGTCCACCGGCGGTCGCGGTGACGACGACCGGCGTCGAGAGCCCGCTGCGGACCGACGCGCCCGCTGCCACCTGGAACATGGTCACCGGCACGAGCCCGACCGCGGTCCCGACGGTGAAGTGCAGCGTGCGTATGCCGGTCGCGGCGGAACCGTAGTTGACCACGAAGCCCGGAATGACGGGGACGAGGCGCAGCACCGCGACCGGCAGCACTCCGTGCCGGGTGAGGCGGGCGTCCAGGTCGGCGAGGGACTGTTTGCGGTGCAGCCAGGCACGCACCCGCTCACGGCCGAGGCGGCGCCCGATATGGAGGGCCAGCACGCTGCCGAGCGTTGCGCCGGTGACCGTGATGATGGTCCCGTTGACGGCGCCGAACAACGCACCTGCGGCCGGCGCCAGGACGGTTTTGGGCACGAAGAACGCGACGCCGATGGCGCAGATGACGATGAAGACACCGACGACGACGGGGGTCGGGTAGTCGGTCCAGGCGCCGTGGTGCAGGAAGTCCCGCACGGCGTCCAACATGCGCCCACCCCTTGCTGCGCCGCGGCTTTCCTGATCAAGCGATTGTACGGGCGCCCGCCGACGAGCGCCGGGCGTAGGAAGCGGGTTGCGGGGCCGGAATCGGGGCGCCGCGGGAGGGGGCTTGCGGCGATCCGGGGGTCCGGCCGCGGCGAGAGCTGCGACCGGCTCTGGCGGGGCCGAAGTCGGGGCGCCGCGGAAGGTGGGCCTGCGGTGGTCCGGGGGTCCGGCCGAGCCGGCCGCGGCGGAGAGAGGTGGCGGTCGCCGGTCTGGGCTCACGCACCTGCGGGGTTTGTCCCGGTGGCCTGTTGTTTGACGTACCACGGGCGCAGCAGTACCGGCCGGGTCCACAACAGGTGGCCGCCGCCGGGGGGCGAGACGACGCCGCCGCGCGCCGGGTCGCCCGCGAACCACACATCGACGCCGTCGCAGGGCCGCAGTCTGCGGGCCCGCCGGGCGGTGGCGATCACCGCGAGCACGTGCTGCGCGCCGTCGCGGGCCGGGTCGATGAGTACGAGCACCGGCTGGTTTCCGCCGCCGGGGTACGTTCCGGCGCCGTGGAAGCGGCACGCGCACGCGACCCAGGGATGCCGGACCAGGACCCGGTGCATGCGTGCCGCCTGGAAGTGGGTGACGAGGCCGAACACTCCGGCGCAGCCGGCCGCGAGGATCAGTGCCAGGGTGACGATCGGCGGGAGGCCGGTGTGGCGTTCGAACGACCAGGCTCCGCCGTACAGCACGAGGCCGAGCAGGATGAGCGACCAGGCCCGCAGCCGGTATCGGCGCAGCGCCCGGCGGGTGTCCGAGCGGGCCAAAGCCGACCCCTCGGGCGGCGACGGCACGAGGGACCTCATGGGACGTCAGCCTAATGCGGGGGCAGGCGGCCGACGGCGGTGCCGAGGGGCGCGGGACGCGGGCCGGGCCCGGGGAGGAGACGTGGCCCCGAGTGGCGTGTTTTCTTCCCCGGCTCGGGCACCGCCGGGGCGGGCGCCTCAGGCCGACCGCGGGACTGAGACCGCGTCGTCCGACGCCGGTACGGGCACCGCAACGGGGGACGCCTCAGGCCGACCGCGGGACGAGGGCCGCGTCGGCTGGTGCGGGCAGCGGCGCGAGCGCGGACAGGTTCGTCGCGTGGGTGGGCGCGCTCGGCGCGGGCTCGGGCCCCGGCTTCGTCCCGGGCGCGGCGGCAGGTGCCGGGGTGCGGAAGAGCCGGCCGCTGAGGCAACCGCGCGCGGTGTGTGTGGCGACCACGGCCCACGCGGCCACGAGCAGCACGTACAGCGTGACGGCGATGGAGCCCAGGGCGACCGAGTCGGTCTGCGCGGCAAGCCCGGAGGCGCCCTTGACGCATGTGCCGACCGGGAAGGTGAACGCCCACCAGGTCATCGCGAACGGCAGTCCCTGCCGGTGGGCGCGCCACACGAGCGCCCCGGCCAGGGCGAACCACGCGAGCGCGAAGCCGAGCACCGGCATGCCGTACAACAGTGCGAACGCCTCGCAGGCCCCGGCGTACCGGTCGGGGACCGCGTCGCCGGCCACCGTGCCGAGGGTGTGGGCCGCGCTGACCGACTGGCCGAGCGGACCGAGGACGATGAACAGGGTGGGGGCCATGACCGGGGGGCCGGTGCGAAGCAGCAGAAGACGGGCCCAGATCAGCGGGAGCAGCGCGAGGGTCGCCAGCAGGCTGATGCCGAACATCGCGTAGCAGGCGGCCAGCAGCGCGAGCCGAGCCTGGTGCCCGCCCAGGTGCGGGATGAGGAGCGGGCCGGTGGCCGCCGCGACCATCGGGGGGACGACGGGCAGGAGCCACGTCGGGAACACGTTGTCCAGGCGCAGCCGGTGCCGCGTGATCATCAGGTACGGCACGGCCACCGCGCAGGCGAGTCCGGTGGCGGCGCCGAGGGTCCACAGCACCGCGCCGACGGCGAGTGCGGCGGTTCCGCCGAGGACGTCGGGGCCGAGCCGGATGGTGCCGGCGCCCACGGCGAGCAGTGCCATGGGCGGGGCGCCGTAGAAGGGGACCATCGCCGGGTTCGCGGCGTGGCCGCGCGCGATGTCGCGGTGGCGTGTCCATTGCACGGCGGTGGCGGCGGTCGCGGCGACCAGAAGCGCGGAGGCCAAGAGCCACACCAGCACGGCGACGGCGTGCAGACCGGGAACATGGAGCGGCAGCGTGACCGCGGCGGTGGCGACGATGCCGGTGCCCATGACGACGGCGAACCAGTTGGGACCGACGGCGCGGAAGGCGTCGGCGGGTCGGTCGAGCTCGTGGAGAAGCCTGGTGCGCGGCGTGCCGGTACTCATGGGAATCAGCCTCGCCGCGGGGTCGGCGGCGCCGGTAGTGGGCATGAGGCGATGGGGCCATAACAGCGCTTTATGAGCGGTCTCGTACGCTGGGGGCATGCCGTTGTCCTCGCGGATGCCCGACCTGCGCACGCTGGAGCTGTTGCTCGCGGTCGCGCGGTTGGGGTCGTTGGGGCGGGCGGCGCGGGAGGCCGGGATTTCGCAGCCGGCCGCGAGTGTGCGGATGCGTACCTTGGAGCGCCTGGTGGGTGTTCCGCTGCTCGAACGCACGCCTCGCGGCTCGGTGTTGACCCCGGCCGGGGTGCTGGTGACCGACTGGGCGCGGCCGTTGCTCGATGCCGCCGACCGGTTGGACACGGGGATCACGGCGCTGCGGGCGGACCACGACACGCGTCTTCGTGTGGAGGCGAGTCTCACGGTCGCCGAGTACCTGCTGCCGCGCTGGCTGGTGGCGCTGCGCGGGGCCCGGCCGGGCGTGGCTGTGTCGCTGCGGGTCGGCAACTCCGCGGACGTCGCCGCGCGCGTGCTGGCCGGTGAGGCGGATCTCGGGTTCACGGAGGGCCGCCGCGCGCCCGGCGGACTGGCGTCCGCGGTGGTGGCGCGCGACCGGCTGACCGTCGTGGTGGCGCCGGGCCATCCGTGGTCGCGGCGGCGCGGCCCGGTCCCGGCCGCGGAGCTCGCGGCGACGCCGCTGGTGCAGCGCGAGCCGGGGTCCGGTACGCGCGAGGTGCTGGCCGCAGCGCTGGCCAAGCTCG
>NZ_JBPKBI010000006.1:244266-247019 GCF_051388935.1 Yinghuangia sp. YIM S10712 | reverse complement strand
CCCGCCGAGCCGCTGCTCGAACTCGCGTCCACCACGGCCTTGAAGGCGGCGGCGGTCTCGGGGGCGGGCCCTGCGGTGCTCAGTTCGCTGGCGGTCGCCGACGATCTCGCCGCCGGCCGTCTCATCGCGGTCGACGTCGCGGACCTCGAACTGCGGCGCGCACTGCGCGCGGTGTGGCCGCGGGGCACGCATCCAACGGGCCCGGCACGGGAGTTGCTGGCGCTGACGAAGACGTATCCGCAGACCGCGAAACGTGAAGGCGGTTGAGGGGCACCGCTCCCGAAACGGCACGGTGTCGTACGCGGCGACCACCGCGCGAACGCGGTCGGAGGCGAGGCACGGAATCAGCCGGAACCGAAGCAGGCGCGGCTCCGTCAGACCGCCATGCGAAACGACGGCACCCTTGGACCGGCCGGTGTGTCCCCCACCCGGTCCACTGCGACGCGGGGACATGTGCGCGCCCGACGGACGCGCGGGCGCGCGTGGGTCGGGCTCGCTCTTTCGGTGGGCCTGGTCACGACCGCGTGCACGTCCGGGTCGGACGACGGGCCCGAAGCCACACCTTCGCCGACCGCGCCCGGGAGTCTGACCGGTGCGGCCGGCGAAGTCCGGGCGAAAATGCTGAAGTTGACGAACTTCAACTCGTGCGACGCGCTGCTCGCCGACTTCAGGGCCGCCGCGTTGGCACGTACCAAGCCCAGCCCCGAGGCGGCCGGCGCCGGCAGTGCGCCGGGCTGGACCGGTGGGGGCTCGGCCGAGGACGGCAACCGGTCCGGCGCCGACGCGGAGGCACCTGCCGCCGCCGCGCCCGTCGCACCGCAGAATGCCGACGAGGCGGCCAAGGGCGCCGCGCAGCCCGCCGCGGGCCCCGGCTACTCGGGAACGAATGTGCACGAACAGGGCGTCGACGAACCGGACCTGGTCAAGACCGACGGCCGCCGCGTGTTCACCGTCGCGGACGGCGAGCTGCGCGTCCTCGACGTCGCCACCCGGGCGCAGACCGGCAAGCTGACGCTGCCGGGCGCGTCGGCGAGCGAGATGCTGCTGTCCGGCAACCGGGCGCTGCTGGTCATGACGGGAGGCGACCACACCGTCTACGAGGGGCCGACCCAGCCGCGCGCTCCGGAGTCGTCCGCGGACATGCCTGCCCCGGCGGCCGGGCGCGCGAAGCTGGTTCTGGTCGACCTGTCCGGCCCCACGCCCACGTCGCTCGGCGAACTGAGCGTCGACGGCGGCTATGTGGATGCCCGTCAGATCGGCTCGACGGCCCGCGTCGTCATCCGGTCGTACCCGAGCGGGCCGGTGGTCAAGGACACCGGAGGCGGCAGCTACTCGTCCCGGTACACCAAGGCCATCGAGAAGACGACCGTGGACGACTGGCTGCCGAGCTACACCCTCACGGCCAACGGCAGCACGAACTCCGGTCGCCTTGTGGACTGTTCGGCCGTGAGTCGACCGGAGACCGAGCCCGGCACGCCCGGGCACACCGGTGTCTCGACGCTGTCGGTTCTGTCGTTCGACCTGAACCGCGAGCTCGACACGGGCAGCCCGGTGACGATCGCCGCGGACGCCGACACCGTGTACGCGTCCGCGTCGAACCTGTACGTCGCGGCGAACTACCAGCCGCTGCGCGCCGATTCGGGCAGGCAGCCAAGCGTGTACCAACCGCGCACGGCGATCTACCAGTTCGACATCTCCGGCACCGGTACGCCCCGGCACGTCGCGTCCGGCGACGTCGACGGCACGCTGCTCAACCAGTATTCGCTGTCCGAACACGCCAACCACCTGCGCGTCGCGACCACGAGCCAGAAGGCCGTCGACACCAAGTCGGGTCGGGGCGACGGCGCGTCGGCCCGCGAGGAAGTCACCTCGGTGGTACCGGACATGGCCGCCCCGGTCGGCAACACCGAGAGCGCGGTGACCGTATTGGCGCTCGGCGGAGCGGAGTTGCGCGAGGTCGGCCGGGCGGGCGGCCTGGGGCGCGGTGAGCGGATCTACGCGGTGCGCTTCACCGGAAACGTCGGGTACGTCGTGACGTTCCGGCAGACCGACCCCCTCTACACGCTCGATCTCACCGACCCGCGCGCCCCCAAGGTGGTCGGCGAACTCAAGATCAACGGCTACTCGGCCTACCTGCACCCCGTCGACGGCGGCAAGTTGATCGGTGTGGGGCAGGACGCCACCGACACCGGGCGCCGTCTCGGCACGCAGGTGTCGCTGTTCGACGTCGGCAACCTCGCCGACCCGCGCCGAATCGCGAACTACACGGTCGCGCTTGGTGGTTCGGAAGCGGAGATGGATCCGCACGCGTTCTTGTACTGGCCGCAGACGGGAACGCTGGTGATCCCGCTCCAGACCCCGCACACGGTCGTCCAGCCGGCCGTGCCGCCCGGCAGCACCGGCGGGTCCGGTGGGTCCGGGGGATCCGGCACCGCCGGAAGCACCGGAGCCTCCCCCGGCTCGGGCAGCTCGGGCGGCACCGGCAGCTCGACCGCTTCCGGAAGCTCCCCCGGCACGTCCGCACCCGTGTACGCCCCAACGTCGCAGGCGCTGGTCCTGAGGCTGGAGGGCGGTGCGTTCGCCGAGGTCGGCAAGATCGCCCACCCTGGGGGCGGCCAGATGCGGCGGTCGCTCGTGATCGGCGACGCGCTGTGGACGGTGTCGACGCGCGGCGTGATGGTCAGCGACCTCGCGACGCTGGCGCAGCGGGCCTGGGTGCCGTTCGTCTGACCGCGGCGGTGAGCTGCCTCCCG
>NZ_JBPKBI010000006.1:203857-244084 GCF_051388935.1 Yinghuangia sp. YIM S10712 | reverse complement strand
CCCCCCCCCCCCGCGAGCGGTTGCCGTACGCCCATCGGCCGACGATTGTCGGAGGGCCCGCCTAAGCTGAACCGCGTGATCGATGCAGACGGACCCGCGACGCTGGAACTCGCACTCGAACAACACCGAGTGGAGCTCACCGGCTACTGCTATCGCATGCTCGGCTCGCCCTTCGAGGCCGAGGACGCCGTGCAGGACACGATGGTGCGCGCGTGGCGCGGCTACGACCGGTTCGAGGGCCGCTCGGCCCTGCGGTCGTGGCTGTACCGCATCGCCACGAACGTGTGCCTGGACATGCTGAAGGGCAAGGAGCGCAAGGCTCGGCCCACCGACTTCACGACCGTGGGATCGGCGGAGAACCCGACGCTGACCACGCACCCGGAGAACACCTGGCTGGCACCGACACCGGACCACAAGGTCCTGGTCGGCGGCGACCCCGCGGACGTCGTGGTCTCACGCGACTCGGTGCGCCTGGCGTTCATCGCGGCCCTGCACCACCTGCCGGCCCGGCAGCGGGCGGTGCTGATTCTGCGCGAGGTGCTGGCGTGGCAGGCGACCGAGGTCGCCGAGCTGTTGGACACCTCGGTGGCCTCGGTCAACAGCGCCCTGCAGCGCGCCCGCGCGACGCTGGCCTCGATCGACGTCGCCGGGACGGACCTCGACGAGCCCGACGACGAGGCGCAGCGCGAGCTGCTGTCCAAGTACGTCAAGGCGTTCGAGAGCTACGACCTCGAATCGCTCGCGTCGCTGCTGCACGAGGACGTCGTGCTGTCGATGCCGCCGTTCGAGCTGTGGCTGCGCGGCGCCGACGAGATCCGTGCGTGGATGCTCGGCGTCGGGAACGGCTGCCGGGGGTCGCGCATGGTCCCGGTGGTGTCCGCGAACGGCACTCCGGCGTTCGGGCAGTACCGCCCGGCGGGTCCGGGCCTGCACGAGCCGTGGGCTCTTCAGGTCATCGAGATCTCAGAGGGCCGGATCGTCGGCCTCAACTCCTTCCTCGACACCGAACACCTGTTCCCACTGTTCGGTCTGCCGCCGCGCCTGGAGTCCTGAGAGTCCCGCGACGTCGCCGACCGGCACGGCTTCGCACAAGCCGACCAGCCCCAGCAGGCCGTGCAGCGTGGCCGGTGCGTCCCGGACCTGGTAGGCGCGGCCGCGCCGCCGCGCGAGCAGCCGGAGTCTGGCGAGGACGTCGACGAGGACCAGGTCCGCCGGGCACCCCGGTTTCACCTCGCACACCAGTCCGGCTCCGGGGACCCGGCCGAGGAACTCGTCCGCGCGCTCGCACAGCCCGGCTGTGTCGCCGCGCGCCAGCGGCGCCCGGATCTCGACCACGACCGCCCCCGAGGCGACCCGCACTTGTGCGTTCCCTGCCACGACGTGCTCCTTCCACCGGCCCGCCCCGCGCGAGGCGGTCGCGGCGTGCCCCCTGGCCGGGTGGTCCCCGACCCCTACGGGTTGAGACCGGCGGGGGACGGCAAACTCATCGGTGGCCTCGCGCGCGGTGACGGCGGCGTCACATGGGTGTGCCGTACCGCGAGCTTTATCTGGCGGACCGTCAGATAATGCCGAGCTCCGGCTCGCCGCCGGCGCATCCGGCACGTCCGGACGTCCGGCATATCCGCAAGGGGGCTCTCATGGCTGTCACCACGTTCACCGATCTCCGCCAGATCAAGGACGCCGCAGGCCGGCATCTCGGGTACAGCACGTGGCTGGAGGTGACGCAGGAACGCGTCGACCTGTTCGCGGACGCGACGGGCGATCGGCAGTGGATCCACGTCGACGTCGACCGGGCGAGGCAGGGCCCGTTCGGTGCCCCGATCGCGCACGGGTTCCTGACGCTGGCGCTGTCGAACCTGTTCCTGCCGCAGATCGTCGAGGTGCGGAACATCTCGCTGGGGGTGAACTACGGTGTCGACAAGGTGCGGTTCCCCCACCCGGTGACGGTCGGCCGGCGGATCCGGGGCGGTGCGGAGATCGCAGCGGTACGCGACATCCCCGGCGGTGTGCAGGTGACGATGCGGATCACCGTGGAGATCGACGGCGAGACGAAGCCGGCCTGCGTCATCGACGCGCTGACCCGCTATCTCGCCTGACGATGCGGTGCCTGGCCCGAACCGCCGTCACCAGCGCGGTGGTTCGGGGTCCACCAGCACGCAGCGCGTACGGCTGTAGATCGTCGGCATGCACTTGTTGCAGTGGATGCACAGGGATTTGACGGAGCGTCGGCTCTCATCGGCGGCGATCCGGTTCACCAGGTCGGGTTCGCGCAGGATCGCGCGGCCCATCGCGACGAAGTCGAAGCCCTCGGCCATCGCGAGGTCCATCGTCGTGCGGTTGGTGATGCCGCCGAGGAGAATCAGCGGCATGTCGAGCTCGGCGCGGAACTGCCGTGCGTACTCCAGCAGATACGCCTCCTGATACGGATAGGGGATCAGGAAGCGCTTGCCCATGAGCCGGATGCCGAGTTGGACGGGCTGCGGGAACGCGGCGGCGAACTCGGGCACGGGGGCGTCCCCGCGGAAGAGGTACATGGGGTTCAACAGCGAGCTTCCGGCGGTGAGTTCGAGTGCGTCCAGGCACCCGTCCTCCTCCAGCCACCGGGCGGTTCGGATGCTCTCGGTGAGCCAGATCCCGCCCGGCACGCCGTCGGCCATGTTGAGTTTCGCGGTGACGGCGATGCGGTCGCCTACGGCTTCGCGGACCGCGCGTACGACGCCGCGTGCGACCTTGGCGCGGTTTTCCAGCGACCCGCCGTACGCGTCGTCGCGGCGGTTGAGCTTCGGGCTGAGGAACGCGCTCGCCAAGTAGTTGTGACCCAGATGGACTTCGACCGCGTCGAAGCCTGCCTCGACGGCGAGTCGCGCGGCGCGGGCGTGGGCTTCGGTGACGCGCCGGATGTCGTCCGCGGTCGCGGCCTTGCACATCTTCATGCCGAGCGGGCTGAACAACCTGCCGGGGGCGAGGGCCGGCAGCCGGTTGGACTTGGCGTTGGCGACCGGGCCCGCGTGGCCGATCTGCGCCGAGACGGCGGCGCCTTCCGCGTGGACGGCGTCGGTGAGGCGCCGCAAGCCGGGGACCGCCTCGGGCCGCATCCAGATCTGGTGCCGGTCGGTGCGTCCCTCGGGAGCGACGGCGCAGTAGGCGACCGTCGTCATGCCGATGCCGCCCGCGGCGGGCTTGACGTGGTAGTCGATCAGCGCGTCGGTGACCAGGGCGTCCGGCGTCGCGCCTTCGAAGGTGGCGGCCTTGATGATCCGGTTGCGCAGCGTGAGAGGGCCGAGTTTGGCGGGGGCGAAGACGTCCGGCACCGGTGTGCGGTCTGCCGCGGGGGTCGTCGTCACGGTGCTCACCCTTCGAAAGGCGGGTCGGCGGGCTTGCGCCGAGGTGGGGCCGGGTGCCCGTGGGCGCACATGAGAGCACGATCGACGAGGGTTTTCAATGAGCGCCGGCGGAGCCGTGCAACCGGCTGCGCCATAACTGATACAACGTCAATTGACGTATGCAGCAAACGAACAGACGACCGGTCAGGTATTTTGCCGGGCACAGGCTCACGTGTGCGGGACGACCAGCACCGGGCATTCCGCGTGCTCGATCACGGAGTGGGCGACGTGGCCGACCAGGTGGCGCAGCAGGCCGTGGCGGCGGCGTACTCCGACGACGGCGACGGTGGCGTCCCCGGTGGCGGCGACCACGGTACCGGCGGCGTCGCCGAGGACGGCCTCGGCGGTGGCGAAAACGTCGGGGAACGCCTCGCGCACGGGGTCGAGGGCGGAGTCGAGGCAGACGTTGTGGGCCTCGGTGACGGCTTTCAGCTCGTGCGGGGCGGGTTCGGACGGACCGAGGTAGCCGGGCCAGGCGAAGGCGTGGACGGCGTACACCGGCAGCCCCCACCGGCGGGCCTCGGCGTAGGCCGCGCGGGCGGTCGGGACGTCGGCCTCCCCCTCGATGCCGACCACGACCCGGTCACCGTCGAGCGCGAGGTCGCCGTCGTCGGTGGGCGCACCGCGCTCGCCGCGCACGACGAGCATGGGGCAGGGCGTGCGCGCGGCGAGGAACCGGGCGACGGAGCCGAGGAGCAGGTTGGCGAATCCGCCGCGGCCACGGGAGGACACGACGAGCAGTTCGGCCCGCCCGGCGGCGTCGAGGAGCACGTCTCCGGGCAGCCCGACCTCGACGTCCCCGTCGACCGACAGGGCGGGGTGGCGGCGCAACACCCGCGCGGCGGCGGCCTCGACGAGTCGCGCGGCGGCGGCCTGGGCGGGGATGACGGGGGGCCGGTCGCCGTGCGACGTGGGCGGCGCGGTCGGGACGCCGACGGCGTGCACGATGCGCAGTGCGGCTCCGCGGCGCACCGCTTCGGCGGCGGCCCGCATCACGGCGCGCATGCCGGCCTCGGAGCCGTCGGTGCCGACGACCACAAGCCCCAGCGGCGGGCCGCCGGAAGCCTGCAAGGGATCTACGGTCGCGACTGCGGTGTTCACGTGCGCCTCCACGGGTCGGGGCGGGTCGCGATGGGGGTACCCGTTCCGTGGCGTATCAGTACATATCAGACAAACCCGGAGAACGCTCGGCTTGGATGCCACCGGAGCAAACGGCTCCGCCGCCGTTCGGGGGACGCCGGACAGCGCCGGGCACGGGAACACCGTGCCGCTCGACGGGGCATCCGCGTGCGCTGCCACGGATGCTCCGATCGCGGGCGGGAATCGCCTCCGACGCCACGCCCGGGGAGCCGCTGAATCCGGTTGACGCGTCGCCACGCCACCCATTATCGTCCTTCCGACGATAATTGATCAGCCTCCCAACCCTCCGCGCTCCCAGGGGAGTCCGATGGTCCACATATTGCGCCGCCCTTTCGTGAGCCACCTGCGCGCCGATCCGGTCCAGTGGGTGCGCCACCAGCGCCGGGGGAAGGTCGTCCACGAAGGCTCCGGGCTCGCGTTCTGGTTCCGTCCCCTCACCGCCGCGCTCAGCGAGGTCCCGGTCGACGACCGCGAGCTGGCGATCCTGTTCCACCTGCGCACCCGCGACTTCCAGCTCGCCACGGTGCAGGGCACGGTCACGTACCGGATCACCGACCCCGGCGTGGCCGCGACGCGACTGGACTTCGGCATCGACCCGGCGTCCGGCCGGTGGAGCGCCACGCCGCTCGACCAGATCGCGTCGCTGCTCACCGAGAGCGCGCAGCAGCACGCCGTCGAGACGCTCGCGGGCCTGGACCTGACCGACGCGATGACCCGCGGGTTGACCGAGGTGCGCGCACGCGTGACCGCCGGGCTTGCCGAGGACACGCGGATCAGCGACACCGGTGTCACGGTGATCGGCGTACGCATCACCTCGATCCGCCCGGACGGCGACCTCGAACGCGCGCTTCAGGCCCCGGCCCGCGAACGCGTGCAACAGGCCGCGGACGCCGCTGGATTCGAGCGCCGCGCGCTCGCCGTCGAGCGCGAACGCGCCATCGCGGAGAACGAGTTGCAGAACCAGATCGAACTGGCCAGGCGCGAGGAGCAGTTGGTCGAACGCAACGGCCTCAACGAGCGCCGCCGCGCTGAGGAGGCGGCGGCAGCGGCCCGCATCCAGGCGGAGGGGCAGGCCGAGCGCGACCGCCTGGCCGCGACCACGACCGCGGAGAACCGGCGCCTGATCGGCGCGGCCGAGGCCGAGGCGCATGCCGCGCATGTGGCCGCGTACGCAGGTGCCGACCCGGCGGTGCTGGTCGCGCTCGCGGTGCAGCAACTCGCGGAACACCTGCCCAACATCGGCACCGTGAACATCACGCCCGACCTGCTGGGCACCGCGCTCGCGAGACTCACCGAAACGCGGCCGGGCTCCGGCGGCCCGGCCGGACCCGGCGGTCCGGAGATCCCCGCACCGATTCAGCAGAGCCGGTAGTGGCACAGGTCCCGCGCGCGGTGTTCGTGCACCGTCAGTCCGCGCTCCAGGATCTGATCAACCGTCATGGGACCTACAACCAGGGGAGCTTCTTCCTCAAGCAGCGCGGGCTGAATGCCAAGGGCATGGTCGACCGGGCGAACATCGTCCAGGATTCCCTGGCGGCGGCCGGGGCGGCGGTGCCGGCGCACTGGCGGCGCGGCGCGGTCGAGCGCGGGGACCTGGACCGCTTCCTGTTCGAGGAGCACGACGTGGTCGTGATCGTCGGCCAGGACGGGCTGGTGGCCAATGTCGCGAAGTACCTGGACGGGCAGCCGGTCGTCGGGGTGAACGCCGACCCGGGCGGCGCAGGCCTGCTGACGCGGCATCAGGCCGCCGACTGCGTGAGGCTCTTGCACGCGGTGGAGGAGGGAAGCGCGCGGTACGAGACCCGCACGATGGTCGAGGCGCGTACGGATGACGGCCGTTCGCTGTGTGCGCTCAACGAGATTTTCGTCGGCCACCCCTCCCACCAGACCGCCCGCTACCGGCTCGCGACGCCGGAGGGGAACCACGAACAGCAGGCTTCCTCGGGCGTGTTGGTGGGGACGGGTACGGGTTCCACGGGGTGGTGCGCGTCGGTGCACCGCGCACGCCCGGACGCGCCGGGGCTGCCCGAGCCGACCGATCGTCGACTGGCGTGGTTCGTCCGGGAGGCGTGGCCGTCCCCGGCGACCGGGACGACGCTGGTCCACGGAACGCTGGGCGAAGGCGCGGTGTTGTCGCTGACCGTCGAGTCGGAGGGCCTGGTGGCGTTCGGCGACGGCATCGAGGCCGACCGGCTCGTACTGTCCTGGGGCGAGCGGGTCGACATCGGCATCGCCGGAAAGCACCTGCGCCTGGTGGTGTGAGACGACGGTCGGGGTCACGGGGAGGAAAAGGCCACAGTGTGGCTTTTTCCTCCCCGTGACCCCGACGGCGCCCTCGTGCGGCTGCTCAGAAGTTCAGGTCGGCAACCATATTGGCGATGCTGTCGCAGCTCGATCTGATGCTCGGTGCGATCGTGCTGCCCGCGAGGTAGAAGCCGAGCATGACGCAGACCACCGCGTGCCACACCTTGAGTCCGGCTTTGCGCACGAGAAGAAACACGATGACGCCGAAGAACAGAACCGCGGAGATGTGCAAAGCCATGGGGACTCCTAGGAGGGCGCAGGGGACGCGCGGGGGACGGCACGCTCGGCCGCGACCGGGGGACGGGGTGGCTTCCCGTGCGCGCGGTGCTGGTTCGGTCGTGTCCGCGGCACGGCATCGGAGGGACTGTCGAAAGTGTCCACAAAGTAGCAATTTGTGATCATGAGTGACCGGCGTGTTGTTCCGACGCCGTCCCGTGTCCCCCGCAGTCCACTCGGACGCCGGAACAGTCAGGAAATCTGTCTTCCCGCCTGCGGAACCGCGTGCCATGCTCCCCGCAACGCACCGCCCGTACCTTCGCCGCCCACGAAAGGTCCGCCGTGCCCGAGCCCGCGCCCGCCTCCTCCCCCGGCCTCGCCGAGATCGACGTCTACTCCCCCGACGCGTACGAGGACGGCGTGCCGCACGCCGCGTTCGCGAGGCTGCGCCGGGAGGCTCCCGTCCACCGCCACCCGGACCCGCAAGTGCCCGACGGCTTCTGGGCGGTGACCCGGCACGCCGACGTGGTGGCGGTGTCGCGCCGACCGGAGCTGTATTCGTCGTACGAGCGGCTGTGCCTGCTGCCCGAGTCGGACGGGGAGTCGCTCGACACGCAGCGCATGATGATGCTGAACATGGATCCGCCGGAGCATTCGCGGCTCCGCAACATCGTCAACCGCGGCTTCACTCCGCGGACGACGCTGTCGCTGGAGGGCAAGGTCACCGAGGCGTGCGAGCGGATCGTGTCGGCCGCGATCGAGGAGGGCAGCGGCGACTTCGTGACGATGTGCGCGGCGGAGCTGCCGCTGGTCGTGATCGCGGACCTGATGGGGGTGCCACAGGAGGACCGGCACCGGCTGTTCCACTGGTCGAACAAGCTGGTCGGCGCGGACGATCCCGACCTGGGCGAGGGGCCGCAGGCGAGTGCGGGCGTGCAGATGGAGATGTTCGCTTACGCCGACCGCCTCGGCGCGGAGAAGCGCGCGTGCCCGGTGGACGACATCGTCTCCAAGCTCGTCCAGCCGGACCGGGACGGCAACGAACTGACGGCGCTGGAATTCGACTTGTTCTTCATGATGCTGGCGGTCGCGGGCAACGAGACGACGCGCAACGCGATTTCGGGCGGAATGCTGGCGCTGATCGAGCACCCCGAGCAGTGGGAGCGGCTGCGGGAGGATCCGGCAGGGCTGGCCCGGACTGCGGCCGACGAGATCGTGCGGTGGGTGTCCCCGGTCAACGCGTTCCGGCGAACCGCCGTGCGGGACACGGAACTCGGCGGCCGGAAGATCGCCGCCGGGGACAAGGTCGTCGTCTACTACAGCTCCGCGAACCGCGACGAGGAGGTGTTCGCCGACCCGCAGGTGTTCGACATCGCCCGGGACCCGAACCCGATGCTCGGATTCGGCGGCGGCGGCCCGCACTTCTGCCTCGGGCGGCACTTGGCGCAGCTCGAACTGGAGATCATGTTCACGACGTTGGCGACCAAGGTGTCGCGCGTCGAACAACTGGCCCCGGCACGGCGGATGCGGTCGAACTTCCTCAACGGCGTGAAGGACATGCCGGTTCGGTTCGTCCCGGCGTGACCGACGGCGGCGATCACGGGAGGAAGTGCCGTACTCGGCGCTCTTCTTCCCGTGATCGTGTCAGGACCGCGACGTGCGTGGGCGGCTCAGCCGAGGTTCGGGATCTGCCAGTCGATCGCCTTGTGGCCCATCTTCTCCAGCGCGGCGTCGATCTGCGAGAACGGCTTGCTGCCGAAGAACTTCTTGGCCGACAGGGGCGACGGGTGGGCGCCCTCGATGACGACGTGCCGCCCGGTGTCGATCAGCGCGGCCTTCTTCTTCGCGTGACCACCCCACAGCACGAACACGACGGGCTTCTCACGGTCGTTGACCGCCTTGATCACCGCGTCGGTGAAGCGCTCCCAGCCCTGGCCCTTGTGCGAGGCCGGCTCGTGCGCGCGCACGGTGAGGACGGTGTTGAGCAGCAGCACGCCCTGGTCGGCCCACGGCTTCAGGTAGCCGTTGTCGGGCACGGTCAGGCCGAGGTCGCTCGCGAGCTCCTTGTAGATGTTGCGCAGCGACGGCGGGACCTTGACCCCGGGCCGCACCGAGAAACACATGCCGTGCGCCTGGTTGTCGTCGTGGTACGGGTCCTGCCCGACGATCAGCACCTTCACGTCGTCGTACGGCGTGGCCTCCAGTGCCGCGAACACCTCGTCCTCGGGCGGGAAGACCTGGTGTGCGGCGCGCTCGGCGTCCACGAACTCGGTGAGCGCCGCGTAGTAGTCCGCGGCGAGCTCTTCGGCGAGCACCGGGCGCCACGACTCGGGCAACGTCTGCACGGCAACAACCTCCACGCTGGGAACAGGCTTGGCACGTAAGGACCGCCGGATCGGCCGGGCACCTTCGGACCCTGGGGCGCGGCGACTTCGTGTGTTCCCAAACGTAGTCGCCCCGACCGACAGCGGGGGCGCCGCCTGGCGGTTTGCCCGCAGGTGACACCCCCGCAATCGGGAACTCCCGAACGTGTCAGGCGTTTTCGTCCTGCTTCTTCTCCTCGGGCTTGTAGCACAGCTTGAGCAGGAGCGCCGCGTTCGCGATGCCGAGGCCCGCGGCGACCAGCGCGGGCTTCGCGCCGGACGACTCGCGGCCGAAGAGCCGGTCGACGGAGTACTTGCCGTTGCCGAGCCCGGCGAGCGCGACGGCGGCACCGCCGACGACCGCGCAGTATTCCCAGCCGCCCTTGAAGACGAAGTAGCCCTTGCCGCGGTGGTCGGTGCGGGCCGCGACCGACATGAGGCCGACGGTGGCCGCGGCCGGCAGCGGGTTGGCTATGCCGAGCGTGAGTCCGACGCCGGCGGCCATCTCCGTCCCGGCCGCCATCTTGGCGTGCACCTCCGCGGGCTTGAGGCCGAGCGCCTCGAACCACCCGGTCGTTCCCTTGAGTCCGCCCGGTCCGGCGACCTTGTTGTAGCCGTGCGCGAAGAGCATCGGGCCAAGGGTGGCACGCAGCACCAGCGCTGCGACGTCCTTGCCCGTGCCGTCGGCCGCCGCCTTGCCGGCCGAGGCCGCCTTCTTCCTGAACATCGCCCACCTCATCGTTTCGCCGGCGCGCACGCCCCGCCGACCGGGACCGGGCGCCCGCACCACACGGACACGGCGGCCTGCGCGGACCGCCGTTGGATTGCCAGGGCAACGTACCGGACGGCGGCTACCGACGCCGTGGCGCAGGTCATCCCAACGAACGGGAACACAACGCAAGGTGACGATCCCGCGACGCGCAACGCCCACCCCCGACGGCACACGACACAGCCCGGAACCACCCCCACCCCTCTCCCGTTCGACGGGTAGGGGGCTCGAATCACCGACTTGCACCACTCGCAACCACCCGAAGAACAAGCAGCACGCGATGCCGCAGCAACTGTGGGGCTCACATCACCGACCTGCGCCACTCGCGACCACCCGGAGAACGAGCCGGACGCGATCACCTCGCTCCGCGGGGCTCACCGCCCAGCCAACTCCCGCACCGGCTGGGCCGTGACCTTGCCCGTGCGGTCGGCATACAGCAGGACGTCCCGCCCGAGCCAGGCCACCGCGACGATCGGGGCTCCGGCGAAACGGCGGGCGAGAGGGGCCGCGCCCCGGCGAGCCGACCCGGCGCGGATGTCCCACAGCACGACGGCGCCGTCCCGGCCGCCCGTCGCGACGACCGCGTTGCGCGAGTCGGGCCGCCACGCCGCGGAGCCTGTCGAGACGTGCGCTTCGAGCCGGCGCGGGCGCGGGCGCACGCGTCCGCCGCGGGCCGCGAGGTCCCAAACGGTCAGCCCGCCGTCGACTTCGGCGGCGAGCCAGTGGCCCGACGCATCGAGCGACAGTCCGTCGATGAGTCCGTGCCCGTGGGTCGGCAGGTCCTCGTACGTCCCGCCGATGCCCCGGATGAACACCCCCGGCCCGTCCCCCGCCGAACACAGCCACGCGCCGTCCGTGCCGCCGGCGAGCACGCGCACGGGGGTCGGGTACGACCACGCCGCGACGCGCCCGCGCGCGGAATATGCGTGCACTTCACCGCCGAGGGCGATCGCGACCGTTCGCCCTCGGTCGAACCAGGCCACGTCGTCCACGGTGACTCCCCCGTCGACCGGTCGCCATTGTTCGAGTCCGGTGTCCGCGTCGAAGACGCGCACGGTGCCACCCGAGGCGACCGCGCAAAGATTGGACGGCGCCCACGCGAAACGGGACGGAGCGTCGGTCGTCCGCATCATCAGCGCGCCGTCGGCGATCCGCCACAGGGCGTATCCGCGCGGCCCCGCGAGCGCGACCGCCCCGCCGCCGGGAGAGAAACCGACGGACGTCGCACCGCCGGGCAGGACGACCCGGGCCAGCAGTCGCCCGTCGGCCGCGTCGAGAAGGCGTACGGCTCCCTGGGCGCCCGCCACCGCACACAGGCCCCCCGAGACCGCCAGCGCGGCGGGCAGGTCGTCGGTCTCGCGTTGCCAGTCAGGTGCCGCCTGGGTAGCCATGAGGCTCATCGCGGTCCTCTCGTCGGTGACGTGGCTCCCGGGCTCGCGCCCGCGGCACCACCCGCCCCGAGAGCCTGTCGGCATCGTGTTACAAACACGAAAATTCCGTCGCTCGGTTCCGTTTCCGTCCTCGTACCGGCCGCGGTCGAACGAACGAGGTTCCGCGGCAAGGTGGTTCGCTTCCCGGGCGCTTCCCCCCGGTCAGGTGTCCCGGCCTCGCCAGTCCAGGCAGAGGGCCACCGCGTCGTCGTCGGCCTGGTTGTCGCCGCGGAACCGGGCGAGCTCGCGCAGGACAGCCCGGGCGGCCTCGGGGGCGGGGGCCAGGCGGTTGTCGCGCATGACGACGGCGAGTTGGCGTTCGCCGAAGATTTCGCCGGTGTGCGACCGGAACCCGTGTACGCCGTCGCTGACCACGAGGAGGCGGTCGCCTGCCTCCAGGGTGAAGCGCTCGGGGACGTACCGCGTGTCCTCCAGCATGCCGAGTGCGAACTGCGCCTCCAGGTCGACGCGTTCGACGCGGCCCTGGCGCAGCAGCATGACGACGGGTGATCCGGCGTCGATGCCGTCGACCTCGCCGCTGGCCAGGTCGATCTCCAGCAGCACACTGGCGAGGTAGGCGCTGCCGGTGTGCACGGACCACACGGCCTGGCTGGCCAGTTCCGCCTGGAGGGCCAGGTCGGCCCCGGACCGCCGGGCGTTGCGCAGCGCACCGACCGCCAGCGCGGTCAGGGTCGCCGCCTGCACTCCGTGCCCCATCCCGTTGGTGACGCTGACCGTGAGGGTGTCGGCGCTGACCGACCAGTCGAAGTTGTCGCCGCGTACGGAGTAGGCGGGCTCCAGTTGGGCGCCGAGGATGAACTCGGGGCGTTCGCACGAGTGGCCCGGCAGCAGGTCCCACTGCATCTCGGCGGCGAGGGTGAGGCGCCGCAGGCGCCGGCTCTGCCGGTAGACGTCGGTGGCGGGCGCGGCCGCGAGGATTTCGTGGGCCAGGGCCTCGGCGGCCTCGGACAGTTCGGCGACCGACGGTTTCGCCCCTTGTTCGGGGTATCCGATCCGCAGGACGCCGATGCGGTCGCCGCGTGCCGAGACGGGCAGGTACAACGTCTCCTCGGCGCCGGGGTGGCCGTCGGTGACGACGACCGGCTCCTGGGCGACGAACGCCCGCCCGGCGGGTGTCCCGACGACGGGGACGACGGAGTCCTCGGTCGCCTCCCGGCCGAACGGCCGGAGGCTGCTGACGGCGTAGTCCGCCAGCAGCAGGGTGCACGAGGTCACTCGGAACCGGTCCGCCAGAACCCGGGCGAGGGCGTGGACGATGTCGTGCGGAGGCGCAGCACGCAGGGTGCGGTGGAGCGCGAGGAGGCGGTCGGCGGCAGTCACCGGGGTCTTCCTTCTGGCATCGCGGTACCTGTCCGCGAGGCGTCATGAGAGAGTGAGAGGAACCATGGACAAGGCGCACGGACAGCAGAGTCGGGAGTCGGCACGCGACCCCTCCTCCGGCTGCGGGCCCGGGGGAGCGGTCGATGCCGACGGCGCGGCGGATGTGCTGGCCGAGGCGTTGGAGTCGCTGATCACGGTCTGGGGGAGGGCTCAGGAGGCGTTCGGCACCACAGTCTCCCCCACGCAGTTGCGCGCTCTTACGATCATCTCCCGGACGTCCGGTATCTCGCTGCACGGACTTGCCCAGGAGATGGGCACGGTCTCCTCGGTGGCCAGTCGGCTGTGCGACCGGATGGACTCCGCCGGGCTGGTGTCCCGCGAGCTGGACGCCGACAACCGTCGCAAGGTGGTCCTGGAGCTGACGGCGGAGGGTGAGGCGCTGATGGCCGCCATCCGGGAGCGACGTGCGCGGGATCTGACGGCCGCGTTGTCCGCGATGTCGGGGCCCGACCGCGCTGCGTTGGTCACCGGCATCCTGGCCTTCCGGCACGCGGCGGGGCACACGCAGGCCGAGAACGCCGGTGGCCGCCGGGCGGCGGGCATCCCGCAGGCACCGTCGTCGCGTCGTTTCGCCTGATGTCCACAGCGCGACTCTACCGTTGCCATAGGGCAACAGTGAAGCGGTGTCGCATGCCGTCCGCCCTGGTCAGGACAAGTACGGCGAAGTGCCCGTAAAGGCGGTTGGGCAGCCCGGGGCCTTTGAGCACCCGCGTGGTAGCCTCCGAAGATTGTTGCCATTGGGCAACGATCAGGCGGTGGAGCGCAGGCGTCGGCCCCCGGCCGGGTTCTCGGCCCCCGTGTCCCGTGCCTTGCCCGCACAACAACGAGGTGTACATGGCATCGCGAGGCAACGATCAGGCAGCCGGCACCCGTACGCGGGCGACCCGGGCGGTCGCCGGGATAGGTGAAGCCGAGCTGCGGCAGTTGCTGACCGGGCTGACCGCCGTACGCGACGGTGACTTCGGGACACGGCTGCCCGACGGCGTGGACGGGCTGCTCGGCGAGATCGCCACCGTCTTCAACGGCACCGTCGACCAGCTCGCGCTGTTCACCTCCGAGGTCACCCGGGTCTCCCGCGAAGTGGGCAGCGAAGGACGGCTCGGCGGACAGGCGCAGGTGCCCGGTGTCGGCGGGGCGTGGCGCGACCTGACCGACTCGGTGAACTTCATGGCCGGCAACCTCACCGGCCAGGTGCGCTCCATCGCCCAGGTCGCGACCGCGGTCGCGCAGGGCGACCTGACGCAGAAGATCCGGGTGGACGCGCGCGGCGAGATCCTGGAGCTCAAGGAGACCATCAACACGATGGTCGACCAGCTCTCGGCGTTCGCGGACGAGGTCACCCGCGTCGCCCGCGAGGTCGGCACCGAGGGCAACCTCGGCGGACAGGCGACGGTACGCGGCGCGTCGGGGACGTGGAAGGACCTCACCGACAACGTCAACGTCATGGCGTCCAACCTCACCGGCCAGGTGCGCTCCATCGCCCAGGTCGCGACGGCCGTCGCGCGCGGCGACCTGTCGCAGAAGATCACCGTCGAGGCCAAGGGCGAGGTGGCCGCGCTCGCCGAAGTGATCAACACGATGGTCGACACGCTGTCCGCGTTCGCGGACGAGGTCACCCGCGTCGCCCGCGAGGTCGGCACCGAGGGCCGGCTCGGCGGACAGGCCCGCGTCCCCAACGTGGCGGGGACCTGGAAGGACCTGACCGACAACGTCAATTCGATGGCGAACAACCTCACCGGCCAGGTCCGCAACATCGCCCTCGTGACCACCGCGGTCGCCAACGGCGACCTGTCGAAGAAGATCGACGTCGACGCGCGCGGCGAGATCCTCGAACTGAAGACGACCATCAACACGATGGTCGACCAGCTCTCGTCGTTCGCCGCCGAGGTCACCCGCGTGGCCCGCGAGGTCGGCAGCGAGGGCCGGCTCGGCGGACAGGCCGAGGTCGCCGGAGTCTCCGGCACCTGGAAGCGGCTCACCGAGAACGTCAACGAGCTCGCCGGCAACCTCACGCGTCAGGTGCGCGCGATCGCCGAAGTCGCCAGCGCGGTCGCCGAGGGCGACCTGACCCGCTCGATCACGGTCGACGCCTCCGGCGAGGTCGCCGAGCTCAAGGACAACATCAACGCCATGGTCGGCTCGCTGCGCGAGACCACGCGCGCCAACCAGGAGCAGGACTGGCTCAAGTCCAACCTGGCGCGCGTGTCCGGCCTGATGCAGGGCCACCGCGACCTGGCCGCCGTCGCCGAGCTGGTCATGGAGGAGCTGACGCCGCTGGTCTCCGCGCAGTACGGCGCCTTCTACCTCGCCGAGGAGCAGGACGGCGGCACCGAACTCGCGCTGATCGGCTCGTACGGATTCCCCCTCGACGGCGAGCGGGCCGACCGGATCCCCGTCGGACGCTCCCTGGTCGGGCAGGCCGCGCGCAGCCGCCGCACCATCGCCGTCGACAACCTGCCCGACGGCTACGTCATCTCCTCCGGCACCGGCAGCATCGCCCCCACCGCGCTGCTCGTGCTGCCCATCATGGTGGAGGACCACGTCCTCGGCGTCATCGAGCTGGCCTCCGTCACCGACTTCAGTGCGATCCACCTCGACTTCCTCGACCAGCTCATGGAGACCATCGGCGTCAACGTCAACTCCATCGTCTCCAACGCGCGCACGGACGAACTCCTCGGCGAGTCCCAGCGGTTGACCGCCGAATTGCAGGCGCGTTCCGCTGAACTCCAGACGCAGCAGGAGGAGTTGCAGCGCTCCAACAACGAACTGGAGGAGAAGGCCGCGCTGTTGGCGGCACAGAACCGCGACATCGAGGCGAAGAACCTCCAGATCGAGCAGGCCCGCCAGGAACTCGAAGAGCGCGCACAGCAGTTGACGCTCGCCTCGACGTACAAGTCCGAGTTCCTCGCCAACATGAGCCACGAGCTGCGCACCCCGCTCAACAGCCTGCTCATCCTGGCGCAGTTGCTCGCCCAGAACCCGACCAGGAACCTGACGCCCAAACAGGTCGAGTACGCCGGCATCATCCACTCGGCCGGCTCCGACCTGCTCCAGCTCATCAACGACATCCTGGACCTGTCCAAGGTCGAGGCCGGGAAGATGGAGCTCAACCCCGAACGGGTGCCGCTGGGCCCGCTGTTGGAGTATGTCGAGGCCACCTTCCGTCCCATGACGACGCAGAAGAGCCTCGACTTCACGGTCGCCACCGCGCCGGGCGTTCCCGCCGACCTGCTCACCGACGACGCGCGCCTGCGCCAGGTGCTGCGCAACCTGCTGTCCAACGCGGTCAAGTTCACCGAGCGCGGCGGCGTGGAGCTGCGCATCGAACCGGCGTCCGACGACGAACTGCCCGCCGAGGTGCACCGGGGCGGCGGCGTGGTGGCGTTCCGGGTCAAGGACACCGGCATCGGCATCGCCGAGGAGCAACTCGAGGCCATCTTCGGCGCGTTCCAGCAGGCCGACGGCACCACCAGCCGCAGGTACGGCGGCACCGGGCTGGGCCTGTCCATCAGCCGCGAGATCGCCTACCTCCTCGGCGGGGCCGTCACCGCGGTCAGCGCTCCCGGCCGCGGCAGCACCTTCACCCTGTACCTGCCCGTCGCCCGGGCCGACCTCGCCGCCGGCAACGGCGCCGTGGGCGCCCCGCCCGCGGCGTCCGACGACGACGCCGCGCGTCAGGGCGCCCGAAAGCGGCCGGGCTCCCGCCACGACGCGGCGCCGCCGCGGAAGCGGCGCCTGCTGGTGATCGAGGAGGATCAGCGCGGACTGCTGACCCTCGTGGCGGAGAACGCCGTCGCCGACCTCGCCCGCAGCCGCGATCTCGTCGGCCCGCGCGCGACGGTCGAAGTCGTCACCGCGACCGGAGCCGAGGACGCCGCCGACGCGCTCGCCACCGAGCCGTGCCACTGCATCGTGCTGGACATGGGCCTGCCCGACGGCGCGGCGATCCGCCTGCTCGACGCCCTCGACGGCGACCGCGCGCTGGCCGCCGTACCCGTGCTCGCCCACATCGGGCGCCGCCTGCCCGGTGACCAGGAGCAGGCGCTCCAGGCGCGTGCCGACCGCCGTCCGCTGGAACTGCCCGCCGGCCTGGACGAGTTGCGTGAACGCATCTCGCTGCACCTGACCGCGGACCAGCCCGACGACGTGCTGCCCCTCGTCCGCGCCGACGACGCGCGCACCCTCCAGCCGAGGCCCGTCGACGACCAACTGGCCGGGCATACCGTCCTGGTCGTCGACGACGACGCCCGCAACCTGTATGCGATCAGCGGCATCCTGGAATTGCACGGCATCCGCGTGCTGCACGCCGAGAACGGCCGCGAAGGCATCGAAGTCCTGGGCACCCACCCGGAGATCGACCTGGTGCTGATGGACGTGATGATGCCCGAGATGGACGGCTACGCGGCCACCGAGGAGATCCGCCGCACACCCGCCCACAGCCGGCTTCCCGTCATCGCCGTCACCGCCAAGGCCATGCCCGGCGACCGGGAGAAGAGCCTGCTGTCCGGCGCGTCCGCGTACGTCACCAAACCCGTGGACGCCGACGACCTCATCGCCTGCGTACGCCGCTGGCTGAGCCAGTGACACGGCCGGAGAACCCGCATCGGCGCGGCCGACCGCGCAATCCGCGGCCCGCCGCCCGACAGAGATGGGTGCCATGAAAACCCCCTCAAGGAGCCGGAGCACCGTGAGCACCGGAAAGCAGCCCCCGGCCGACGGCCTGCTCGGCGCAGCCGACGGCCCGCCCGTGGCACCGGAGCCCGCCGCACCCGAGCCCGCCGCACCCGAGCCCATCTCGCCGGAGTCCGCCGCACCCGAGCCCGTCGCACCCGAGCCCGCCGCCTCGTCGCTCGGCCGCCTGGCCGCCACCGTGGACCGGCTCGCGGGCGAGGTACGCGCCGCCCACGCCGCGGCCGAGGGGCGCGCGCTCGTCGAGATGGCCAAAGGCGTCCTGATCGAGCGGCTGGGATGCGGCCCGGTGCACGCCGCCCGGCAGTTGTCCGAACTCGCCGACCGGGCCGGGGTCTCGCAACTCGAACTCGCCGCCGACATCGTCGACCAGGCCGCCCAGGACCGCATCGCCGAGGTCGCCCGCGACTTCGTCGCCCGCACCAGCGGCTCGACCGACGCCTCGAAACCCGACCCGCCGCTCGCCGTCCGGCTGCGCATCGCCGAGAGCGGTGCCCTGGCCGCGAACGACACGCAGGCGGTCGCCCAATCGCTGCTCCAGCACGCACTCGCGCCGCTGGGAGCCACCGCCGTCGCGGTGTGGGCCGCGGACGCCGACGGCTCGCTGACCCTGTGCGGCCATGCCGGTTTCTCTCCCGACGAGGCCGTCCGGTGGCGGTACGTCCCGCCCGGTGTCGCCACTGTGGCCCGCAGCGCCCTCGGCCGACGCGCGAGCGTATGGCTTCGCTCCCTCGCCGAGGCGGGCATCCCCTCGGTCGGCCTCCACGAACACCCCGGCGGCCGGGCGGCCGTCCTCGCCGGCACCGGAGGGCGAATCCACGGCGTACTCGAAATCTGCTGGCCCCACCCCAAGGCCTCCCAACCGCCGAGAATCCACCGGCAGTTCGAGGCGCTGGCGGAACTGTGCGCGCACACCCTCGAAGCCACCGTGCCGCACGGCGACCTCCGGGACGGCCCTGTGCCGGCCCTCGCGGAACTCGCGCGCTTCGCCGACGGGCTCCGCGACTCGGCGCTGGTCCTGGTGCCGCACGTGGGGCCCGACGGGAACCTCGACGACTTCCGCATCCACCACGCCAACCGCAACTTCGCCGACCCCGCCGGACGCACCTCCCGCGCGCTGGAAGGGGCGCTGTTCCTGGAGGCGTACCCGCTGGCGGCCGGCGACGGCGCGTTGTTCGGGCACATCGAACGCGTGTACGCGACCGGCGAGCAGTTCCAGCGCGACGGAATGCCCCTGACCGCATTGGTCGACGAAGTCCGGCTCACCGCCGTCGCCGACATCGGGGTGAGCCGGCTCGGCGGGGCCGTGCTGCTTGTCTGGCGCCTCGAAGACGAAGTCGTACGCCTGGCCGGCCTGCTCCAGCACGCCCAGCGGCTGGGCCGGCTCGGCGGCTTCGAGGAGAACCTCGCCACCGGCGAAATCACCTGGAACTCCCAGATGTTCGACCTGCACGGCCTCACCCCGACGGCTTCCCCCATCCGGCTCGAAGAACTCCCCGGACGTGCCCATCCCGACGACGCGGCGTCACTGCGGCGCTTCCTGCGCGGGGTCATGCACCACTGGCGCCCGGGCTCGGCCGCGTTCCGGCTCCAGCGCCCCGACGGCGTCACCCGGCACATCCGCGTCGTCGCCGAACCCGTGCTCGGCCCCGACGGACGCCTGCATGCCATACGCGGTGCCTTGCAGGACATCTCCGCCCAGCACTGGACCGAGGTCGCCCTGGCCGCGACCCGCGACCAGCTCGCCCACACCGAGCAGCAGGCCGCCGCGCGCAACCGCCTCACGCTGCAACTCCAGCACGCCATCATGCCGCCGGAGACGGCCCCGCTCGACACCCCCGCTCTCGAACTCGCGGTGCGCTACCGGCCCGCCGAGTCCGAGTCCGCGGTGGGCGGCGACTGGTACGACGCCGTCGTCCTGCCCGACAAACAAATCCTGATCAGCGTCGGCGACGTCGCGGGTCACGGCATCGGCGCCGCCACCAGCATGGTCGTCCTCCGCAACGCCCTGCGCGGCCTCGCGGTCACCGGGGCCGGACCCGCGCAACTGCTGACCTGGCTGAACATCGTCACCCACAGCCTCGCCGGGCAGGTCACCGCGACCGTGGTCTGCGGCCTCTACGACCCCCGGCGGCGGGTGCTGCGCTGGGCACGCGCAGGACACCTCCCCCCGGTCCAGGTCCGCGAACACGACGCGAAGGCGCTGCCGTTCATCGACGGCATCCTCCTCGGCGCGCTGGCCGACGCCGCCTACGTCGAGGACGAGGTCCAGCTCCGGACCGGGGACACCGTGCTGATGTTCACCGACGGCCTCATCGAACGCCGGGACCGCACCGTGCAGGACTCCCTCGCCCAACTCCTCGCCAACGCGCGGGGCACCGCCCAGTCCCTCGACCTGTACCTCGACCGGCTGCTCACCCACAGTGCGGCGGACACCGACGACGACACCTGCATCGTCGGGTTCCGCGTGGTCTGACCCGTCCGTCAGCCGCACGGCGCGCTCCGTCAGTCGGCGTCGGCCTTCGTCCGGCAGCCGACGACCGCTTCCCACGCCGCCATCGCGCGGTCCACCAGACCCTCCAGATCCGCGCGCGACGCACCGTCACGTGCCTGGACGGCCATGCCCTGGATCACCGCGGTGTAGAAGGCCGCGACCGCGCGCACGTCGGTGTCGGCGGACAGTTCGCCGTCCTCGACCCCTCGGGCCAGGCGGGCGGCGAGGTCGTCGGCGTTGGTGCGGCGCCGCTCGGCGAGGAAGTCGCGTACGGGGGCGTTCGCGGCCGAACAGTTCGTCGCGGCGAGCACGATCATGCACCCGCTCGGTGCGTCCTGTTGAGTACCGGACCGTGCGCTCGCCCGGAGCGCGGCGTCGACCGCCTCCCGCACGGTCGGCACCTCGGCGAGGGCGCGGGCGATCGGTGCGCCTTCCGACTCGCCGTACAACGCGACGGCTTCGCGGAACAGCTCCTCCTTCGAGCCGTACGCCGCGTACAGGCTCGGCGAGCTGATCCCCATCGCCGAGGTGAGATCGGTCATCGAGGTCGCCTCGTAACCGCGCTCCCAGAAAACACGCATCGCGCGCGCGAGCGCCTCGTCGCGGTCGAAGGCCCGCGGGCGGCCGGGGCCTGCCATGCCCACCCACCTTTCTGTGTCGATCGTTCAAATATAGGCCTTGACCTGCCGTGGCAGCCGTGGAACGTTTCTATGCCGATCGGCACAGAATTACTTTCCAGCGTCCGCACCGCGACGACGGCGACACTTCCAGGGAGCGATATGAGCGACATGAGCGGCATACGGCAAACGACCGACGGCGGTCTCGCCGGCCTGGCCGGCAAGGCCGCACTGGTCACCGGCGGCAGCCGCGGCATCGGGGCGGCGATCGCCCGCAGGCTCGCGCACGACGGCGCCGACGTGGCGTTCACGTACGTCAGCGCCGCGGGCAAGGAGAAGGCCGACGCCGTCGTGGCCGACATCGAGGCCGCCGGGCGGCGGGCCGTCGCGCTGCGCGCGGACTCCGCCGACGCGGACGCCATCCTCGGCGCGGTCGACGACGCGGCGGCAGCCCTGGGACGCCTCGACATCCTGGTCAACAACGCCGGGATCTTCGGCAGCGGCCCGATCGAAGACGTGACCGTCGAGGAGATCGACCGCACCCTCGCGATCCACGTCCGCGCGGCGTTCCTCGCCGCTCAGGCCGCGAGCCGGCACCTGCCGGACGGCGGACGCATCATCAGCATCGGCAGCAACCTCGCCGGGCGGGTCCCGCACCCCGGAATCGCGCTGTACTCGATGAGCAAGGCCGCCCTCGACGGCCTCACGCGCGGCCTGGCCCGCGAACTGGGCCCGCGCGGCATCACCGCGACGGTCGTGCACCCGGGCTCGACCGACACCGACATGAACCCGGCCGCGTCCCCACACGCCGAAGCGCAGCGCGAACGCACCGCGCTGGGCCGCTTCCTGGACGCGGACGACATCGCCGCAACCGTGGCCTTCCTCGCCGGCCCCGGCGGCCGCAACATCACCGGCACGGGAATCCTCGTCGACGCGGGCGCCAACGCGTAACGCCTCTCAGACGGACGCCGCCTGCCGACGCCGACGCCCGCCGCGCTTCGGCGCGGCGCGGCGTCCGCCCTGGTGTTCGCCGGCCTTCGGGGTGCGCTCGCGCGCCGCGACCGCCGCGGCCAGTGCCGTCGTCACCGGGACCGAGGCGACCAGGCCGATGCTGCCGACCAGGGTCCGCACGACCTCCTCCGCGACGATCTCGGTCGTCACCACGCTCCCGAACGGCTGTTGGGACGCCGAGAAGAGCAGCAGCAGCGGCAGCGCGGCACCCGCGTACGCCAACACCAGCGTGTTGACGGTCGACGCGATGTGGTCGCGGCCGATGCGCACGCCCGCGCGATACAGGTCGCGGGCCCGCAGCGCGGGGTTGGCGTGCTTGAGCTCCCACACCGCCGACGTCTGAGTGACCGTCACATCGTCGAGTACGCCCAGTGATCCGATGACGATGCCGGCGAGCAGAAGCCCGCGTACGTCCACCTCGGAGTGCAGCGCCTGGACCATCGAGGCCTCTTCGGAGGCCATGCCGGTCAGCCTGGTCAGGTCGAGGAACAGTTCTCCGAGCACGCCGATCAGCGCGAGACTCACCAGGGTGCCGAGCACCGCGATGGATGTGCGGGCGCTGAAGCCGTGGCACAGGTACAGCGTCACCAGCATGATCGCCGACGCCCCGACCACCGCCACCGGCAGCGGCGAGCTGCCCTCCAGAATCGCCGGAAGGACGAACCCCACCAGCACCGCGAAGCTCACCGCGAGACCCACGAGCGCCATGAGCCCGCGCAGTCGGCCCACAACGACGACGGCGACCGCGAAGATCGCGGCGAGCCACAGCATCGGCTTGTCGCGCTGGTAGTCGACGATGGTCCACTGCGCCTCGGGCGGCGCGTCGGCCGCGAAGTCGAGGACGACTTCGTCACCGACCTTGAGCCCGGCCAACCCGGCGCCCTCGTTGATGAGCTGGCGGATTGTCGTGCCCCGGCCGGGGCCTTCGGTGACGTCGACGGCCACGGATATGCAGTCGCGGTCGGTGCCCGCGGCCGGACCGGCTTCCGCGCCGGGCGCCCCGAGGCCCCCGGCCGCCGAGCCGTCGGGCCCGGAGCCGTCCGTCCCCGACACCGCCGGGTCGCACGAGACCGCCGCCGTCTCGACGACTTCGCCGTACGCGACATGGACGTTGGCGTGGTTGGGCGCCACCTCGGGATCGTGGTCGCTCGGCCACAACACGACCATGCCGACCGCGACCGCCACCGCGAACGGCACCAGGATCAGTGCCAGCAACCGCCGGACCCGCGCCGAAGCCGGCACGGCCGGCCCGTGCGCGTGGCCGTGGCCGTGCCCTTGGGAGTGCCCTTGGGAATGCCCGTGCGCGGCGTCCGGCGAGGGGTCGTGGGGGTGAGCCGGCGCGGGTATCCGCGCCTGTTGGTCGGGCATCGCGTCGGCCTCCGGTCCGGAGCGGTCACCTTCTCGTACGGACCGCGCGCCCGGCAAGTCCGCCCGCCCGGCCCCGTCCACCCCGCGCGAACCGCCGCCGTGCGCCCGGGTCTTCGGGCCGGGCTCCCGCCGACGCGCCGGTGCTGCTAGGAAGGTCGCGGGCACTTTGACCTTGCCGCTTCCTCGAACAGTCCCAGCTCAGTCCCCCGCAGTCCCCGACAGAAGAGCTCCCGCATGCAGCAGAAGTCCTCGTCCAGGACGATTCGGCGCGCCGCCGCGGTCGCCATCGCCGCCGGCGCGCTCACCGCCGCCGTGCCGGTGGCGGTCTGGGCGATCCCGGCGTTGAACGACGAACCCGCACCGGTACTCGCGGACACCGGAGCCTCCGGCAAGGAGCCGGCGATCCTCACCGCGGGCGTGGCGATGCTCGTCGGCGGAGCGGCCGTCGTCGGCGCGGCCCGTTTCCGCGCGGTCCGCGCGGAGCGTGCGGCTGCCGAGGAAGACGAGTGGGAGGACGACTGGGACGACGAGGAGTGGGACGACGATCCGGAGCCGGCGGCAGCCGTACGACCGACCACCGCCGAAGCCGAGCCCCCACCCGCGGTCACACCCCCCGGCACCACGTCCGCCGGCGCCCCGCCCGACAGCACCTCGCCCGACACCGAGGAAGCACCCGCCGACCGCAAGCCGACCAAACCCGACGAGGCGGCCACGGCAGCGGATCACGACGAGGCAAGCAAGACGGACAAAGCCGAGAACACCAACGCGCAAGACACAAAGGGCGAACCGGATGCGCCCACCCCGAACACAACCCCCAGGACACCGGAAAGCGAAACCCCCGACGCCCCGGGCGACAAGACCGACCCTCCCCCGAACCCCGACCGCTAGGCGTATTGACCTGCAAAGTTGTCGACGCGGGTGATCACGGGTCGGCCTCCGAGTGCGGTGTGGCAGCGATGGCCGCACCCCTCGGGTTCCGAAAGTCGGCCCTGCACTGCCCTTTCGGCACCCCGTCGGTCTCGGCGGCTACGCCGATGCTCAGTCGCCCGTCCCCACGCCCGCCGTCAGGTCCGGCCGGGGCCAGGCATTGCCCATGCGCGCCTCGATCGAGTGGTTGAAGCGCGTCAGCACGTCCAGCAGCACGCGCCGTTCCTCGTCGTCCCAATCCGCGAGGACTCCGTTGAGGCCGTGCCGATGTCGGTCGCGGTCCACGGCGAGGCGGCGGCGGCCTTCCTCGGTGGCCCGCAGTTTGCGGGCGAGACCGCCGTCCGGGTCGGCGATGCGTTCCGCGAGTCCGGCGCGGAGCAGGGCTGCGACCTGGCGGTTGACGGTCGAGGTGTCGAGCTGGAAGGCGTCGGCGAGCTGCCCGATCGACATCGGGCCCTCCACTTCCAGGCGACTGATGAGCAGGTACGCCGACCGCTCCAGCGTCTGCCCGTCCGCATTGCGGTTGGCCATCACCTGATGCCGTGCCAGGAGCATGCATTCTCGCTCGATCCGGGCCAGCACGTGGTCCACCACGACGTCCTCCCTGAGTCAGCCCGCCGCCGAACACCCACAGATCCGGCTGCGTCCCCCATTTTCCAGCCTTGTGACGCACCCCGCGAGTATGCACGATACACAGTGTGTGTAATGTGCATATAATGACCGGCTGCCCCGGTCATCACGCCATGACGTCGGCTCGACATCAGCGCGGCTTCGGAGGGGACTCGGAGGGGACATGCCCACTGCACCACGCGTCGCCGCGAAGCGGGACCGCGAGGAGGGCCACGGCGCCGACCGCGCCGGACTGATCGTCCCCGTACTCGCCTTCTGCGGCATCGTCGTCGCGCTGATGCAGACGCTCCTCGTCCCCCTGCTCCCCGAGCTCCCACGCCTGCTCGGCACCTCTGCGTCCAACGCGTCATGGGTCGTCACCTCGACCCTGCTGGCCGGCGCGGTCAGCACGCCGGTGATGGGCCGACTCGGCGACATGTACGGCAAGCGCCGCATCCTCGTCCTGTGCCTCGCCGTACTGACGCTGGGCGCGGTGATCTGCGCACTCAGCAATTCGCTGCTGCCGATGCTGATCGGACGCGTCCTGCAAGGCGCGTCGTTCGGCGTCATCGCGCTCGGCATGAGCCTGATGCGCGACGCGCTGCCGCCGGCCCGGCTCGGTCCGTCCGTCGCGCTGATGAGCGCGACCCTCGGCATCGGCGGCGCAATCGGCCTGCCGGTCGCCGCCCTGGTCGCGCAGCACGCCGACTGGCACGTCCTGTTCTGGGGCACGGCGGCACTCGGCGCGCTCGACATCCTCCTCATCCTCCTGCTCGTCCCCGAATCGCCGATGCGCGCGCCCGCCCGCTTCGACGTCGTCGGGACGATCGGTCTGTCCGCGGGCCTGCTGGCCCTGCTGCTGGCGATCTCGAAAGGTGACGACTGGGGCTGGGGCAGCGGCCTCACACTCGGCCTGTTCGCCGCCGCCGCGGTGATACTTCCGCTGTGGGGCCTCTGCGAGCTGCGCACCACGCATCCGCTCGTCGACCTCCGCGTGAGCGCCCGCCCGCAGGTGCTGTTCACGAACCTGGCGTCCGTGGTCGTGGGCTTCTCGATGTACGCGCAGGCGCTCGTCCTGCCGCAGGTCCTGATGCTGCCCGAGGAGACCGGCTACGGACTCGGCAGGTCGATGGTGGTCGCCGGCCTGGTGATGGCCCCCGGGGGCCTGGTGATGATGGTGGTCTCGCCGCTGTCGGCGAAGCTGTCGGCGGCCCGCGGCCCCAAGGTGTCGCTGTTCCTGGGCGCGGCCGTGACCGCGGTGGGGTACGTGCTGACGGTGTTCATGCTCGACGCGGTGTGGAAGATCGTCATCGCCGCGTCGGTCTCCGCGGCCGGCACCGCCCTCGCGTACGCGGCGATGCCCGCCCTGATCATGCAGGCCGTCCCGACCCGTCAGACGGGCGCCGCGACCGGCCTCAACACCCTGATGCGGTCCATCGGCACCTCGACCTCGGCGGCCGTGACCAGCATGATCCTCGCCAGCATGACGACGTCGTTCGGCGGCTCCTCGATCCCCTCGCTCAACGGCCTCAAGGCCGGTCTGTGGATCGGCTGCGCCGCGGCGACGGCCGCCGCCCTCGTCTCCCTCATGATCCCGGGCCGCCGCCGGGCGCCGGCCTCCGGCGTCACCGGCGCGGTTGACGCGCCCAAGTCGGAGCCGAGCCCGGCCGGAGCCTGAACGGAAGACGCACCGAGGGGCGGAACACGCCATCCGCCGGCATGCTTCGCCCCTCGGTATCGGTCTGCGTCGGCGGCGTGTTCCCGCGTCGACGCCTGTGTCAGCTCGGCACCATCAGGCGCTCCCGCAACGACGCGAGCGTGCGCGCGAGCAGCCGGGAGACGTGCATCTGGCTGATGCCGACCCGCTCGCCGATCTGCGCCTGGGTGAGGTTGCCGTAGAAGCGCATGACGAGGATCGCGCGCTCGCGTCCGGGCAGTTCGGCGAGGAGCGGGCGCAGCGCCTCGCGGTATTCGACCAGGTCGAGCTCGTGGTCCTCCGCGCCGAGGCGGTCGCCGACGGTCTCCTGCCCGTCGGCGTCGCCGTACGCGGTCTCGTCGAGCGAGGTCGCGGTGTAGACGGTGCACGCGTCGAGGCCTTCGACGACCTCTTCCTCGGTGATGCCGATGCGTTCGGCGAGTTCGCGGGGGGTCGGCGTGCGGCCGAGTGAGGCGGTCAACTCGTCGGTGGCCCGCAGCAGTTCGGTACGCAGCTCGCGCAGCCGGCGCGGCACGCGCACCGACCACGACGTGTCACGGAAGAAACGTTTGATCTCACCGATGATGGTCGGCATCGCGTACGCCATGAAGCTGCTGCCGCGGTCGGCCTCGTACCGGTCGATGGCTTTGATGAGGCCGATCGTGCCGACCTGGACGATGTCCTCCACCGGTTCGCCGCGGCGCCGGTAGCGACCGGCCGCGTGGCGGACCATCGGGAGGTTGAGCTCGACCAGCAGGCCGCGCACGTAGCTGTGCTCGGAGGTTCCCGGTTCGAGGCCGGCGAGGCGGGCGAGGAGGCCGTCGCCGACCTCGCGGGCCAGCGGGGTGGGGAGGTGGTGAAGCAGTTGGGGGTACGCGAGGAGTTCGTCGATGTCGATGGTCGCCGCCGCGGGCGCCTCGGCGGCCTCATCGGTGAGGACGTCGGCTTCGTCGGCCGGGTCGGCCGGGGTGTCGGCGGGGTTGTCGGCGTCGATGTCGTCGGCGGGTTCGGCTGGCAGGTCGGTGAGATCGTCGGCGGCGGGTACGCTCTCGGGCTCGGTCGCCGGGCCTGGGGAACGTGCGCCCCGGGTGACGGCGGCGTCGTACTCGTCGAGGCGCACAGCCATGCAGGTCTCCAAAACCGGAACGGACAGACACCGAAACCCCGAGCGGACACCGAGTCTGTGCCGACGGATAAGTAAGGGCAAGCGGCCCGAAGGGTTACGGAAGACCCCAAAACACCACAAACCCTCCTTCTACGGGCGTAAACGCGCGCGGGTGGAGTCGGAAATACTCACGAGAAGCCGTCCTTTTGGCCCAATTCGATCAAAGCGAGGCGCCCGCGCCGAGCTGCCGATGCGAAGACGATCACGGGCCCGCGCGGCCGATGCCGAAGCGGCGGCGGGAGACGGCGTGCGACGGCTCGCCTGGGGTGTGGGGCGCCTTGATCGCGGTCTCGGTGCGTTGAGGGAGGGCGGCCGTGGTTCGGTGGCCGCCCTCCCTCTCGTTTGTGCCCGTCGGTCACGGGCCGGACGGTCTCAGCCGACGACCACCAGCAGGTCGCCTGCCTCCACGGAGGCCACCTTGTCGATCGCGAGGCGTTCGACGGTGCCGCCGGTCGGTGTGGTGATCGACGCCTCCATCTTCATGGCCTCGATCGTCGCGACCGCCTGACCCGCCTCGACCGTGTCGCCGACGCCGACCTGGAGGGTGACGACGCCGCTGAAGGGCGCGGCGACGTGCTTGGGGTTGTCCGCGTCGGCGCGCTCGCTTTCCGGGCGGGCCGGCTTGACCGAGCGGTCGCGGACCGACAGGACGCGCGGTTGGCCGTTCATGCGGCAGTAGACGGTCCGGTAGCCGCGTTCGTCGGCTTCGCCGATCGCCTCGACAGCGAGGTAGAGCGCGACGCCGGGGGACAACTCGACGGTCAGCTCCTCGCCCGGCTTGAGGCCGTGCAGGAACGCCCGGGTCGGGACGACCGAGACGTCGCCGTACAGCCGGCGGGCCTCCTCGTAGTCGCGGGCCGGGCCGGGGAACAGCAGGCGGTTGAGGGTGCCGCGTACGTCGGCGCCGTCGAGTGCCGCGTCCTGCTCCTCGGTCAGCTCGACCGTGCGCGGGACCGTCGTGCTGCGTCCGGCGAGCGCGCGGGTGCGGAACGGCTCGGGCCAGCCGCCGGGGGGCGTGCCGAGTTCGCCTTGCAGGAACGCGATGACGCTGTCGGGGATGTCGAACGACGCGGGGTCGTCCTCGAACTTCGCCGGGTCGGCGCCGACCGCGCTCAGGTGCAGGGCCAGGTCGCCGACGACCTTGGACGACGGGGTGACCTTGACGATGTTGCCGAGGATCCGGTTGGCGGCGGTGTACGCGTCCTCGATCTCCTCGAACTTGTGCCCGAGGCCGAGGGCGATGGCCTGCTGCCGCAGGTTCGACAACTGCCCGCCCGGGATCTCGTGCCGGTACACGCGCCCGGTCGGTGCGGGCAGGCCCGACTCGAACGGCGCGTACACCTCGCGCACGGCCGCCCAGTACGGCTCCAGGTCGCACAGCGCGTCCAGCGACAGCCCGGTCGAGCGGTCGGTGTGGTCGGTGGCCGCGACGATCGCCGACAGCGGCGGCTGGCTCGTCGTGCCGGCCAGTGCCGCGGAGGCGCCGTCGATGGCGTCGACGCCGGCCTCGATGGCCGCGAGGTAGGTGGCGAGCTGGCCGCCCGCGGTGTCGTGCGTGTGCAGGTGGACGGGCAGGTCGAAGCGCTCGCGCAGCGCACTCACGAGTGTGCGTGCGGCGGGGGCGCGCAGCAGGCCGGCCATGTCCTTGATGCACAGAATGTGCACACCCGCCTCGACCAGTTGTTCGGCGAGCCGGAGGTAGTAGTCGAGCGTGTAGAGCGTCTCGCCGGGGTTCGACAGGTCGCCGGTGTAGCAGAGCGTGCCCTCGGCGATGGCGTGCGTGCCGAGTGTCGCCTCGATGGCGGGGCGCATCGCGTCGATGTCGTTGAGTGCGTCGAAGATGCGGAAGATGTCGATGCCGGTGCGCGCAGCCTCTTCGACGAACTTCACGCACACTTTGTCCGGGTACGGGGTGTACCCGACGGTGTTGCGGCCGCGCAGCAGCATCTGGATGCCGAGGTTGGGCATCGCGTCGCGCAGCGTCGCGAGGCGTTCCCAGGGGTCCTCGGTCAGGAAGCGCAGCGCCACGTCGTACGTCGCGCCGCCCCATGCCTCGACGCTGAGCAACTGCGGGGTGAGCCGCGCGATGTGCGGAGCCGCCGCGACGAGGTCGTAGGTGCGGACGCGGGTCGCCAGCAGCGACTGGTGTGCGTCGCGGAAGGTCGTGTCGGTGACCGCGAGTGCGGTCTGTGCGCGCAGGGCCTCCGCGAATCCCTTGGCGCCGAGTTCGAGGAGCTTCTGCCGGCTGCCGGGCGGGACGTTCCGGGAATTGCCCGGCAGTTCGGGGAGTTTGGTGCGCGGCAGCGCGAGCGCGGGTGCGGGGCCGTGCGGGCGGTTGACGGTGACGTCGGCGAGGTAGGCCAGCAGGCGCGTGCCGCGGTCGGCGCCGGCGCGGGCGCGCACGAGGTCCGGCCGGTCGTCGATGAAGGACGTGGTGACCTTGCCGTCGCGGAACTCCGGGTCGTCGAGCACCGCTTGGAGGAACGGGATGTTGGTGGCGACGCCGCGGATGCGAAACTCCGCGACGGCGCGCCGGGCGCGGGCGACCGCGTCCGCGAACGTGCGTCCGCGACACGTCAGTTTGACCAGCATCGAGTCGAAGTAGGGCAGCACTTCGGCGCCGGTGAACGTGCCGCCGTCGAGGCGTACGCCGGCGCCGCCCGGCGAGCGGTACGCGGAGACCGTGCCGGTGTCGGGGCGGAACTCGTGCGCGGGGTCCTCGGTGGTGATGCGGCACTGGAGCGCGGCGCCTTGGACGCGGATGTTCTCCTGCGCGAGGCCGAGGTCGGCGAACGTCGCGCCCGAGGCGATGCGCAGTTGCGCCTGCACGAGGTCGACGCCGGTGACTTCCTCGGTGACGGTGTGCTCGACCTGGATGCGCGGGTTCATCTCGATGAAGACGTACCGGCCGCGTTCGTCGAGCAGGAACTCCACGGTGCCGGCGTTGCGGTAGCCGATCGTCTCGGCGAAGCGCACGGCGTCGGCGCAGATGCGGGCGCGCAGTTCGGGGTCCAGGTGGGGCGCCGGGGCGATCTCGACGACCTTCTGGTGGCGGCGCTGCACGGAGCAGTCGCGTTCGAAGAGGTGCACGACACTGCCGGACGCGTCGGCGAGGACCTGCACTTCGATGTGCCGGGGTCGGACGACGGCTTCTTCGAGGAACACGGTCGGGTCGCCGAACGCAGTCTGCGCCTCGCGCATCGCGGTCTCGATCGAGGCGCGCAGGTCCTCGCGCCGGTCGACGCGCCGCAGTCCGCGGCCGCCGCCGCCCGCCGCGGCCTTCACGAAGATCGGGAAGCCGATTTCGTCGGCGGCGGCCAGCAGCGCGTCGATGTCGTCTTGCGGGTCGGCGGTGCGAAGCGTGGGCAGGCCCGCGCTCTTGGCGGCCTCCAGGGCGCGCACCTTGTTGCCGGCCAGTGAGAGCACGGCGGCGTTCGGGCCGACGAAGGTGATGCCGTTGGCTTCGCACGCCTCGGCGAGAAGGGGGTTCTCGGAGAGGAATCCGTAGCCCGGGTAGATCGCGTCGGCGCCGCATGCGAGGGCGGCGTTCACGATGGTGTCGACGTCGAGGTAGGCGCGCAGCGGGTGGCCGCGTTCGCCGATCTCGTAGCTCTCGTCGGCTTTTTGGCGGTGGAGCGAGTGGCGGTCCTCGTATGCGTAGACGGCCACCGTGGTGATGTCCAGCTCGGTTGCGGCACGCAGCGCCCGTACAGCGATCTCGCCGCGGTTGGCCACCAGCAACTTGCGGATCACAGCTACCTGCCCTCCTTGCCCTGCCGTCCGGGGTTTCCGGTCGGATTGCCCCGAACCATAGGACACGCGTAGTGGTCCCCCGCAGCTCGGTCCCATATGCCGGGCACCGCGCGTGTTTCCCACCCAACTTCGCTGACCAGCCGGAACGTTGTTCTTTCACAGTACCGAAACCGGTCTGTGAGGTTGATCTCAACGGGACACGGTGTGGCGGGCCAGCGTATTGCCGGGCAATTCCCGCGTGTTGGGGCGTCACCGCATGATCCAGGTGTCCTTGGCGCCGCCGCCGCGCAGCGCGTCGACGAGCAGGCTGCCGCTCGGCGCGGACCGGGTCAGCGCGACGGGCAGCACCGTTGGGCCGCCTGCCGAATGGCAGACGAAGGCGCGCAGGTCGACGGCACGGGGCTCGAAGCGTTCGCCGGTGAAGGTGGGGTGCGTGGACAGCGCCACGGTCTCCTGGGCGACCCAGCGGCGCGGCGCGGTGGCGATCTCGATGCGGGCCTGCTTGAGTTCGGCGTCGCCGGCGTCGGGGCCGATCACGACGCCGGCGCCGCCGTGGCCGTCGACGGGTTTCACGACGAGCTCGCCGAGGTGGTCGAGGACGTACNGGTGGCGTCGCTCTCCACGCCTGCTGCGCCCACCCCCCCCCCCCCCGCCGCCGTGGCCGTCGACGGGTTTCACGACGAGCTCGCCGAGGTGGTCGAGGACGTACGCGCAGTCCTCCGGGTCGCCGCACAGGTAGGTGCGGACCGAGGGCAGCAGGGGGCGTTCGCCGAGGTAGTACTCGATCAGGCTCGGGACGAAGGCGTACAGGACCTTGTCGTCGGCGACGCCGTTGCCGAGTGCGTTGGCGATCGCGACGGTGCCGGACCGGACCGCGTGCAGCAGGGGCGGACCGAGCGGGCGGCCGTCGGCGCCGGTCGCGGCGTTCAGGCGGTCCTCGTCGATGCGGCGGTACAGGACGTCGACGGGGTACGCGCCGTAGCGACCGCCCATCACCACCACGCGGTCGTCGACCAGGCGCAGGTCGGACGGGGTGACGACGGGGACGGCCATCTCCTTGGCGAGCGTGGTGTGCTCGTACCAGGCGGGGCTGTCCGGGCCCTCGCTCAGCAAGGCGACGACGGGGTCGCGTTCGGAGCGGCGCGGGGCGGCGGCCACGAGCGCGCTCTTGAGCAGCGAGGGGACCTGATCGGGTGTCAGGACGCGGTCGCCGGGGTGCATCTCGGGCAGCGCGGCGGCGGCGAGGCGGCGTGCGGCGAGGGCGTAGGCGATGCCGGACGGGGCGCGGAGGTTGTCCTCCAGAACCCTCCAGTCGCCGGTCCCGTCGCGGACCAGGTCGATCGCGGCGAGTGTGGTGCGCACGGTGTCGGCGGGCAGGCGCGCGCCGGTGTCGCGCAGGCCGGGCGCGTCTTCGACGACCCACGGCGGCACGATGCGGTCGCGGATCACGAGGCGTTCGCCGTGCACGTCGTGCAGGAACGCCTCCAGCGCGGCGACGCGCTGCGCGAGGCCGCCGCGCAGTCGGGCCCAGTCCTCGCCGGGGACGATGCGCGGAAGCAGGTCGTAGGGGAACAGCCTTGGCTCGTCGGCGCCTTCGGGGCGGTAGAGGGTGCCTTGCAGGCGCTGGGTCTCGTCGCGGGCGCGGGCGCGGACGCGCAGTCGGGCGGCGCCGAGGCGGGTGAGGGCGGCGACGGTTCCGACGTAGTCGGGGCGGACCCGGCCGTCGGGGGCCACGGCTTCGTCGGCGGGCGCGGTGTAGCCCTCGAAGAGGCCGGGGACGCGCTGGGCGGGGATGGTGCCGCCGAGCGGTCCGACCGGTCGGGTCCGGGTCTCGGCGACGACGAGGTCGACCGCGTCGGCGAGGGCCCCGCCGCGGGCGACGGCGGCGCGCTGGCGGGCCGCGGAACTGCCTTGGGCGAGAAGGGCGGTGGCGGCTCCGGAGACCTGGTCCCAGTCGCCGAGGTCTTCGAGGTGGGGGCGGAGCGTGTCGAGGAGATGGTGGACGACGTCGGCGGCGGGGGCGGCGTCCAGGCTTGCCGGGTCGACGAGTTCGCCTTCCAGCCCGGACCGCGCCGCGCGCCAGGTCGCGGCGCGGAGCCATTCGTCGCGCCGGTCCGGCGGGCGGTCGCCCCGGGTCGCGTGGGCGCAGGCGCGTACGACCAGGGCGCGGAACAGGCCCGCGATGAGCAGGACGTCGTCGACGTGCGGGCACGCGTCGGTGATGCGCAGTTCGAGGGTCGGGAGGCGCCGTGCGGGGCGGACGTCGTAGTAGAGCATGCCCGGGTCGCTGATGACTCCGGAGCGCAGCAGGCCGTCCACCATGGCGTCGTACTCCGCGGCCGAGGCGAAGCTGCCGATCGGGCCGGTGGTGGGCCAGCGCTGCCACACGCTGGTGCGCCAGCTCGCGTAGCCGGTGTCGCCGCCGAGCCAGTACGGCGAGCTGGCCGACATCGCGAGGAGGACCGGCAGCCACGGCGCGAGCCACGGAAGCGCGCGCACGGCCAGTTCGCGGTCGTCGACGCCGACGTGGACCTGGGCGCCGCAGATGAGTTGTTCGTGGGCGACGCGCTGGTACGCGTCGACCATGTGCAGGTAGCGGGCGTCGGGGGTGACCGAGATCTCCTCGACGCTTGCGAGTGGCACCGTCCCGGCGGCGGCGACGGCGAGCCCGGAGCGCTCGGCGGCGTCGGCGAGCGCGCGGCGGGAGCGGATCAGGTCGTCGCGCAGCCCGGCCAGGCCGGTGTGCGGGGCGCTGTTCGTCTCCACGACCGACTGCTGTAATTCGGTGGTGAATCCGCTGCCCGGCAGTCTGTCCAGCACGTCGCGGGCACCCGGCACGAGGTGCCGGGTGTCGAGCCCGACGAGGTGGAACTCCTCCTCGACGCCGACGGTGACCGCGCGTGTCGCACCAGCACTGCCGCTGCCCATGGCGGCAGCGTACGGGCCGCCTGTTACAGGCGCGTGTCATAGTTGATCAGCGTTGTGACGGTTCGTCAGTGAATTGTGTGGGTTTGTGATGGAGCTCGGGGTGGACGGGGTGGACGGGGTGTCGGGGCGATGACCGGTACGAATGCGGCCGCGGATGCCGCGGCAGGCCGCAGGGCGGGTTCCGGGGCGAGTTCCGGGGCGAGTTCCGCCGCGGCTGCCGAGAAGGCACAGACGGCGGTGACCGACTGGTGTCCGGAGTACCGGGCGCAGCTCGTGCTGCCGCCGGGCGAGCGGCCGGTGCCGGCGACGGCCGTCCTGGATCCGGTCTGGCTGGCCGACCGCGTCACCGAGTCCGGGCGCCGCTACCGCACCGCCGACGAGCGCGTGGCGGCCGTCCTGTGGTGGTACTCGGCGAGCACGGTGCTGGTCACTCCCGCGCTCGTCACGTACGTCGTCACCCGCCACGCCGTCGACCCGCGCCCGGAGGCGACCACGATGCACATGCGCCCCGACGGGCTGCCGTCGGGGGCGCGGTCCGCGGCGGCGATCAGTGACGACGTGTCAGAGGTCGGTTCGCTGCTGGGAGTCGCGCTGGCGTCGTACATCTCGGCGCTCGCCGAGGTGGCCCCGGTACGACCGCGCGCGGCGTGGGCGGTCGCGGTGGACTCGGTCGCCGGCGTACTGCTGCGCGCCGGAACGACGGTCGCGGAGACGCCCCACGCGACCGCGCTGGCCGGGGAGTTGGTCGCCGCTGCGGCGGAACACCTGGGCGAGAAGCTGCCGTTGCCGCGCTATGTGGACGTCGCGGGCACGCGGTTCGTGCGCCGAGCGTCCTGCTGCCTCATTTACCGGGCCCCCGGGCAGGCCATGTGCACGAGTTGCCCGGGAAGGCGGCCGGAGGAGCGGGAGGCGGATCTGGCGCGGTTCGCGCGGAGGTTCGGCGGACGGTGAGCCGCCGTGCCGGTCGCGGCGGCCGAACTACGCGTCGGCGTTGACGACATCGCCGGCAGGCGGCTCCTCGACGGTCACCGGTTCGTTGAACTTGTCGTAGTTGTCCGCCTCCGGCTCCGGGCCGCCGGTCACCAGCCGGATCGGGTAAACGGGCAGGCCCGCGTTGAGGTAGCCGGTGTCACCGTTCGCCGCCCGCACCGGGATGACCTGCCAGCCCTCGAAGGTCTGCACCGGCAGTTTGGTCGACCGGTCGCTGAGCCCGGACAGGACGTACGACGGGTCCGCGACGTCGATGATGCCCTCGACAAGATCAGCGGTGTCGGGGTCGGCGGTGGTCTGCCGGACGTACTTCGTCGCCAGCAGCTGTGCTTGCTGTGGGGTGTACTGGCGGCCGGCTTCGCCGCTGAGCCAGTACCGCTCGTCCAGGCGCGTCCACACGCTCTCGCCGATGCGGACCATGTGCGACGCGTACGTCGGGAAGTTCACGCTGCCGTAGAAGTCCTCGGTCTCGCGGTCGACCCACATGTCGATGAGCAGCTTCTCGGTGTCGAGCTTGACCGTGGCCCGCACGTGCACCGTCCGCACCGACTCCGCCGCCGTGCGGGCCTGCGCCAGCAGTTCCGACACCGTCAACTTCGGCACGTCGGCGGCCGTGATCGGGCCGCGCGTCGGCGACGCCGAGGTGGGGCGCCGGGTGGTGCTCGTGCTCGTGGGTTTGCGTGTGGTGTTCGACGGCGACGGACTGGTACTTGGGTCCGGGTCGGCCGTCGTGCTCGCGGACGGCGTCGTCTCCGACGCCGCCTCCTTGATCGACCCCGCGGGGCCGTCGAGCTTTCCGCAGGCGGTCAACGACCCGGTCAGCACAAGCCCCGCCACAGCAATGCCGGTGATCCGACGCACCTGTTCCGTCCCCTCCGTGAAGACGTGCCCCCCGTGTGGCCACTTTGACGGCCGAGGCACCATAGCGGTTCCCTGGTGGTGCCGGACGCGGATCACGGGCGGGATCCGCGCGTCTCACCGTACGCGGCACCGTCGCACGCCGCGCCGGGGGCTTCACCCGGCGCGGGGGCGCCGCGGGATGTGCGGGTGCGGAAGCGGGCGCCGCGACCGAAAACCCGTCATACGCCGGGCAGATCCACGTCCCCGCTCAGCTCGTCGGCGGACACCACCTGGGCGGCCGGAGGGCGGGCGACGGTCACCGGGCGGTCGTGCTCGCTGTATTCGAAGCCGGTGCCCTCGTCATCGGCGACCGACACCGGGACCAGGCCGCGGTCGACGGACAAAAGGATCGTGATCACCGCGGCGCCCGAGCGCGCTTCGACCGGTATCACGGTCTCGCCGTCGTGGTCCCGCACGGGGAGCCGCCGCGGCCGGCTGAACTCGCCTGTCGCGAACGTGGGATCACCGACGCTGAGGAGGTCGGCGAAGAACTCGTACCGCTGGTGGGTTTCCGGGAAGTGGACGTATTTGTCGGCGAGGCGGCGCGCGACGTCGGCCGGCGCTCCGGTGCCCTGCCAATAGGCCTTGCCGCCGCGCAGCCACGCGTCCGCGCCGCGCAGGCGGACCTCGACGTTGACGCCCCCCACGGTGACGGTGCCGGTGTACGCCTCCTCCTCCAGGTCGATGACGAGGTCGATCCGCATCGTCCGGCCGTCGTCCGCGGTGAGGTCCGCGACCATGCGCACGGTCCTCAGCGCATGCGACGCCGTCTCGCTCCGGTCCAGAAGCTCGGCCGCGCTCAGGTCGGCGTACGGCTCGCCCGGGTCGACGGCGCCGCTCTGACTCGGCCGCGGACTCGCGTCGGCGGGGCCCGAATCGGCGGCGATCCCGGTCGCGGCCGGCGTGGGGGCCGGGTCGTACACGGAGTCGGGGAACGCGTGGCGCCGTGAGTCGAGTTGGCCGCAGGCCGTGAGTGCTGTGGCGATTGTCATACCTGCGACGGTCGCGGAGACAACGCGTATCGGACGGCGCAGCATGGGAGTTCCCCCGTGGGATCGGCATCCCGCAAGTGGAGGGCGGGATGGGCAGGCGCATAGCGTAGGGCCTCGGTTTCCGATCTTGCGTGTGACTTTCGCCGGGCGTTCTCCGTGCCTGAGGCGGGGCCTGCTGCGAGGCGCCGCGCGGCCCGTGCGCGGGGCCGAGGCTGCGGGAGCGAGGCTGCGGCCGTAACCTGCCGGGAACCATCCCGCGCCTCGGCCGGCGGCCGGTGACCACGTATTCTCCGTGTCTGACCCGCCCGAACCGCCGCACCGTGGAGGCCCCGCCGTGACACCGCTCGTGCCTGAATCAGTCGGCCTTCCGGACCGGCGGGACGCCGTGGTGGTCGACGGCACGCCGGCGAGCCGGGAAGAGTTGTTCGGCGCGGCTGCGGCGGTCGCGGCCCGGTTCGACGACGGGGAGTCCGCGGTGGCCGTCCGCGCGACGCCGAGCCTCGGCACCGTGGCCACCGTGCTCGCCGGTCTCACGCACGGTGTTCCCGTCGTCCCGGTGCCGCCGGACGCCGGGCCGCGCGAGGTCGACCACATCCTGGGCGACTCCGGGGCCCGCCTGCTCGCCGACGAGGAGATCGCCGCCGCGCTCGCGGCACCTTCCGGACGCTCCGCCGCATCCGCCTCGGCGGTGCCCGCACCCGACTCCGTCGGGCTCATCCTCTACACGAGCGGCACGACCGGGCCGCCGAAGGGCGTGCAGTTGTCGCACGCCGCGCTGGCCGCCGACCTCGACGCGCTCGCCGACGCGTGGGCGTGGACGCCGGACGACGTGCTCGTACACGGTCTCCCGCTGTTTCACGTGCACGGCCTGGTGCTGGGCGTGCTGGGCGCGCTGCGGGTCGGTTCGCGCGTCGTCCACACCCGGCGGCCCACGCCGGAGGCGTACGCGAAAGCCGGCGGCAGCATGTACTTCGGCGTGCCCACGGTGTGGTCGCGCGTCACCGAGGACGCCGCGTCGGCCCGCGCGCTCGCCGGGGCGCGGCTGCTGGTCTCGGGCAGCGCGCCGCTGCCGGTTCCGGTGTTCGAGCGCCTGGCCGGGCTGACCGGGATCGTGCCGGTCGAGCGCTACGGCATGACGGAGACGCTGATCACGGTCAGTGCGCGCGCCGACGGCGACAAGCGCGCGGGCTGGGTGGGCCTGCCCGTCGACGGGGTCGAGACGCGGCTTGTGGGCGAAGACGGCACCCCCGCCCCGCGCGACGGCGAAACGGTCGGTGAACTCCAGGTGCGCGGACGGACGTTGTTCGACGGCTACCTCAACCGGCCCGACGCGACGGCCGAATCCTTCACGGCCGACGGGTGGTTCCGTACGGGCGACGTCGCGGTGATCGGCGCCGACGGCCGGCACCGCATCGTCGGCCGCGCCTCGACCGACCTGATCAAGAGCGGCGGATACCGCGTCGGCGCGGGCGAGGTGGAAGGCGCGCTGCTGGCCCACCCGGCGGTGCGCGAGGCCGCCGTCGTCGGTGTGCCGCATGACGATCTGGGCCAGGAGATCGTGGCGTTCGTCGTCGCCGATGGTGTGACCGGTCCCGAACTCACGGCGTTCGTCGCGGAGTCGCTGTCGGTGCACAAGCGCCCGCGCCGCGTGCTGCTGCGCGAGGACCTACCGCGCAATGCCATGGGAAAGGTACAGAAGAAGCAGTTGACCGAAAGCTGAACAACAAGCTCCCAACCGGGACTTCGTGAGCTTCTCGCGTTCACTGCCGCATCCCTCTGGAGTTTGCCCGCGCTCCCCTACGGTTTCGACGACGCGTCAACGAGAGTGTCCTGCGCAACCGACAAGGAGCTCGTCGATGGAACGCCGTAACTTCCTTCGTGGATCAGTCGTCGGCGCCGGTGCCCTGGCCTTCTCCGGAAGCCTGTGGCACGGCGCGGCGTCCTTCGCTGCACCCGCCCAGAACGCGGCAGGGCCGTACGGTTCGCTGCTCGCGGCCGACGCCAACGGCATTCAACTCCCCGCCGGATTCACCAGCCAGGTGGTCGCCCGCACCGGGCAGGTCGTGCCGGGCACGTCCTACACGTGGCACCGCGCGCCCGACGGCGGCGCGTGCTTCGCGGACGGCACGGGGTGGATCTACGTCTCCAACTCCGAGGCGAGCAGCTCGTCCGGCGGCGGCGCGTCGATGATCCGGTTCAACTCCGGCGGCACTCCCGTCGCCGCATCCCGCATCCTGTCCGGCACGAACAACAACTGCGCGGGCGGCAAGACGCCGTGGAACACGTGGCTGTCGTGTGAGGAGACGTCCACGGGCCGCGTCTGGGAGACGTACCCCTTCGGCGGCACCGCCGTCGCGCGGCCCGCGATGGGCCGCTTCCAGCACGAGGCGGCGGCGGCCGACCCGGTCCGGCAGGTGGTGTACCTGACCGAGGACCAGTCGGACGGCTGCCTGTACCGCTTCGTGCCGACCACGTGGGGCAACCTGTCCGCCGGGCAGCTCCAGGTGCTCGTCGCCGGCACCGCCACCTCGGGCTCCTTCACCTGGGCCAACGTGCCCGACCCGGACGGCTCGCCGACGGCGACCCGCAACCAGGTCTCCGGAGCCAAGCGCTTCAACGGCGGTGAGGGACTGCACTACGCGAACGACGCGGTGTGGTTCACCACCAAGGGCGACAACCGCGTGTGGCAGCTCAACCTGAGCAGCAACACGTACGAACTCGCCTACGACGACGGCCTGGTCAACCCCGGCCCGGCACCGCTCACCGGCGTCGACAACATCACGGGCTCCTCCGCCGGCGACCTGTACGTGGCCGAGGACGGCGGCAACATGGAGATCTGCATGATCACTCCCGACGACAAGATCTCGGTGTTCCTCCGCATCAACGGCCAAAGCTCCTCGGAGATCACCGGCCCGGCCTTCACACCCGCCGGGAACCGGCTCTACTTCTCCTCGCAACGCGGCACGAGCGGGTCGTCCACCGGCGGCATCACCTACTGCGTGACGGGACCGTTCCGGACCTGACCGCGCCGCGCCGGTCCGGCCGCGCGGCACGCAAGCGCGGCCGGACCGGCACCGCCGCG